>DATGGP010000027.1:0-177264 GCA_035308425.1 Casimicrobiaceae bacterium
ATGCCGTCGGGGTATTGATGCGTCTTCATCGCCTGGGCGACGAGATCGGTCGGATCGCGGCTGATCTTGGAGAGATCGCTTTGGCCGCGCAGGCGGAACTGGTCGGGCCCCGTGACTTCGAGTTCGACCTTGGCCTGGCGCACGTCATCGAGCGTGAAAGTCGAGTCGAACAGGCGGATGAACGGCCCCAGCGCGCACGAGGCGTTGTTGTCCTTGGCGATGCCGAGCAGGAGCGCGCTGCGGCCCTCCATGTCGCGCAGGTTGACGTCGTTGCCGAGCGTCGCGCCGACCGTTTCGCCGCGCGCATTTACGGCGAGCACGATCTCGGGCTCCGGATTGTTCCACGTCGATTGCCGATGGATGCCGATGTCCGCGCCCATGCCCACCGACGACATCGGCTGCGCTTTCGTGAACAGCTCGGCGTCCGGACCGATGCCGACCTCGAGGTATTGCGACCAAAGGCCTTCGGCAAGCAGCACGTCCTTGACGCGCGACGCTTCAACGGAGCCGGGGCGAACGCTTCGCAGGTTGTCGCCGATCACGCCGGCGATCTTGTGCCGCACCGCGTCCGCGCGCGACGGCTCGCCGCGCGCCTGCTCCTCGATCACGCGCTCGAGCATGCTCGCGACGAACGTGACGCCCGATGCCTTCACCGCCTGCAGGTCGCACGGCGCGAGGAACCACGGACGCGAGGAATCGCGGCCCTCGTCGGCGGAGTTCGCCAGCGCGTCGGCAAGCGATGCGACAGTGGGCAACGCGTTCGCGCTTTCTATCTCGCGTACAAGATCGGGGCGATCGAGCAGTTCGCTCGATATCGGTGCGATTGCCGACAAGTCGAGCAGCCGGTCGCCGTCGACCACAACGAGAACCGGTCCCTTGACCGAAGGCATCCACACGCGCGCGAGCAGCAACGCGCGAGGATGGTCGGCCGGCAGCGTGCCGTTGGAAGTGAGATAGGCGCGGATGTCTCGTGTCATGGGATGCGATGATACGGGTCATAGCTCGGGAGTGAGGCAACTTCCCGCGACGCCGCCTTTTGCTCGATCCGTCTTTTCGCGCCGAATGATCGATTCGATCAGAAGCCATCCGCCGGAGGGATCGCTCCATCCCGAATGCACGCCGCGCGCGAGCGGCATGCTGGCGCTCGATGCGCGCCACACGATGCACTGGGAGGAATGCGGCGATGCGAACGGCGTGCCGCTGCTCTTCGTCCACGGCGGTCCGGGCGGAGGCAGCCTTCCGCATCATCGGCGCTTCTACGATCCTTCGTTCTGGCGCATCGTGCTTTACGATCAGCGCGGCGCGGGACGCTCGACGCCGCTCGCCGACGTCGTCGACAACACGACGCAGCACCTCGTGCAGGACATCGAGCGCCTGCGCGGTCACCTCGGCATCGATCGCTGGCTGCTGTTCGGCGGGTCGTGGGGATCGACGCTCGCGCTCGTTTATGCGCAAACGCATCCCGATCGCGTGCTCGGCCTCGTGCTGCGCGGCATCTTTCTCGCGAGCCGGCCCGAGGTCGAGTGGTTCGTCAACGGGATGCGCCGGTTTTTCCCCGAGGCGTGGCGCGACTTCGCGCATTTTCTTCCACCGCACGAGCGAGGCGATGTCCTCGCGCACTACCATCGCCGGCTGATCGATCCCGATCCGGGCGTGCATGGTCCTGCCGCGTACGCCTGGGACCGCTACGAGAGCGCGTGCTCGACGCTCCTGCCGAAGGCGCCTTCGGCGCGCAGCGATGCCGATTCGGCGTCGCTCGCGATCGCGCGCATCGAAGCGCACTACTTCATGCACGACTCGTTCCTCGCGCCGAATCAGGTCCTCGACGGCGTGTCGCGCATACGTCATCTGCCGTGCACGATCGTGCAGGGACGCTACGATGTCATCTGCCCGCCCGACGCCGCGCTTTCGCTCTCGCGCGCCTGGCCCGAGGCGGAATGCATCATCGTTCCCGACGCCGGACATTCGGTGCGCGAGCCAGGAACGACGCGCGAGCTCGTCGCCGCCGTGCAGCGGATGCAGGCCCGGTGTCGATGAAAGACAGCGCTTCGCGCGTCCCGGACGCGATGACGCGCAACGCGCAATGGGCGGCGCGAAGCCGCAAAGCGGTCTGGCACCCGTGCACGCAGATGAAGCATCACGAGCGGACGCCCCCGCTTGCGATCGCGCGCGCATTCGGCGCCTGGCTCTACGACTACGAAGGAGGCCGCTACCTCGATGCCGTCGGCTCGTGGTGGGTGAATCTTTTCGGCCATGCGAATCCGCGGATCAACGCGGCGCTCGCCGCGCAGCTTTGCGATCTCGAGCACGTGATGCTCGCGGGCTTCACGCACGCGAGCGTCGTCGAGCTCTCCGAGCGGCTCGCGGCGCTCGCGCCGCGCGGGCTCTCGCATGCGTTCTACGGCTCGGATGGCGCGTCGGCGACAGAGATCGCGCTCAAAATGAGCTTCCACTACTGGCGTCAGCGCGGTTTATCGCACAAGGACCGGTACCTGCGACTCGAAGGCGGCTACCACGGCGAGACGGTCGGCGCGCTTTCGGTGACCGATGTCGCGCTCTTCCGCGAAGCTTACGCGCCGCTGCTGCGCGAGCATCCGGTGCTCGCGTCGCCCGCCGTGCACGATGCAATCGATTCGCACGCAGCAACCCAGGCGACGAACGAGGCGATCGTTGCGCTCGAGCGCTTCCTCGGTGAGCAAGCCGATACGACCGCTGCGCTGATCATCGAGCCTCTCGTCCAAGGCGCGCGCGGAATGGCGATGTACGCGTCACGCTATCTTGCCGCCGCGCGCGAACTCACGAAGCGCCATCACGTGCACCTGATCGCGGACGAGATCATGACCGGCTTCGGCCGCACCGGAACGATGTTTGCATGCGAGCAAGCCGACATCGCGCCGGACCTGATGTGCCTGTCGAAGGGCATCACGGGCGGCTATCTGCCGCTTTCCTGCGTGCTCGCCACCGACGAGGTGTTCGATGCCTTCTACGACGATGACGTTACGCGCGGCTTTCTGCATTCGCATTCGTACACGGGCAATGCGCTCGCATGCCGCGCGGCGCTCGTGGTGCTCGACATCTTCGAGCAGGACGACGTGATCGCGGCCAATCGTGAGCGCGCCGCGCGCTGGCGCGAAATGGCGGGAAGGGTCGCCGCGCATCCGCGCGTTCACGGCTTCCGCCAATGCGGGATGATCGTTGCGTTCGAGGTCGACGGCACTGATGCAGGGTGGACGTCGCGCTTCGCGACGGAAGCGCTGCGCCGCGAGATCGTGTTGCGGCCGATCGGCAATAGCGTCTATTTCATGCCGCCGTACACGATCGCCGACGACGAGTTCGCGTTTCTCGTCGAGCGGACGATCGAGACGATCGATGCGACGTAGCGTCGCTGCGCTCTGTTTTCAAGCCTTCGTGCTGGCGTTTTGCGCGACGAGCGCATACGCGGTGCTGCCACGCGACGTCGGCCGCGCGTTCCTCGATGCCGGCATTCCGCTGAACCACGTCGGCATCGTCGTGCAGGACACGGCGAAGCTTCGCCCGCTCTTCGCCTATGATGCATTTCGCGCCCGAAGCGCGGCGTCGGTGATGAAGCTCGTCACGACGTTCGCCGCGCTCGAACTGCTCGGCCCCGACTATCGCTGGAAAACGAAAGCCTATCTCGGCGGTCCGCTCGTCGACGGCGAGCTTCACGGCGATCTCATTCTCGAGGGCTCGGGCGATCCGAAGATCACCATCGAGCAGTGGCAGGCGTTCATCGGCGAGTTGCGCGCGAAAGGGCTCGCCAAGGTCGACGGCAATCTCGTGCTCGATCGGACGCTGTTTGCGCTCTCGCCCCACGATCCGGGCGCGTTCGACCACGAGCCGCTCAAGCCGTACAACGTCGGCCCGGACGCGCTGCTCGTCAACTTCAAGTCGGTCAAGCTCACGATCGCGCCCGATGCAGCGGGCAGCGGTGTATCGGTGCAGGCCGACCCGCCGCTCGACGTCGTCACGATCGGGCCGCCGCCGCCCGTCCTGGACGGCGCATGCGACGCCGCGCGCGCGTATGCGACGCCTTCCATCGACGATCACGGCGATCTGGCGAGCGTCGCGTTCTCCGGCGCGTACCCGGTCGCATGCGGCGAGCACGAATGGTGGGTCGCGATGCTCGATCATCCGCATTACGTGCATGCGATGTTCGCGACGTACTTCCGTGCCGCGGGCGGGCATTTCGACGGAGGCCTGAAGGAAGGAAAGGCGCCGCGAGGCGAGCCGTTCGTCGTGCTCGAATCGCCGCCGCTCTCGGACATCGTCCGTGATGTGAACAAGCTGTCGAACAACGTGATGGCGCGTCAGATCTTCCTGACGCTTGCCACGACTTCAGAGGCCCCGCCGGCGACACCGGCGAAGGCCATCCATGCGGTACGGCGCTGGCTGGCGCAGCGAAAGCTCGCGATGCCGGGACTCGTCCTCGAGAACGGTTCGGGATTGTCGCGACGCGCGCGCGCGACGCCGATCGCGCTCGCTCGCCTGCTGCTCGCCGCCGATGCAAGCAGCGTGCGCGAGGAATTCGAACGCTCGCTCGCCGTCGCGGCCACGGACGGCACCGTGGAACGTCGTTTCCACGACGAGGATGTTGCCGGCCAGGCGCTATTGAAGACGGGCTCGCTCGAAGGCGTGCGCGCGCTCGCCGGCTACGTGAACAACGCGACGGGACAGCGCTTCACCATCGTCGCGATCGTCAACGATCGCCGCGCCGCACAGGCGTGGCCGGCGTTCGACTATCTGCTGCGCTGGGTGTATCGCAACGGCGCCACATGGGATCCGTCGCAGCAGCGGCACTAAGCGCTTTGGTCATACCGCGGGGATCGGCCTGCGTTCCGTGAACAGCAGGAAGCCGCGAACGACGCGATAAATGACCCAGATCGCTGTCGCCACCCAGATCACCCAGGCGATCGGATACGCGATGAACAGCGTGAACATCACGAGCAGCACACCGATCGCGTCCCAGAGCAGCGACCACCAGAACGTGCGAATCAACCAGGTGAGGTGCGACTCGGCCCACGTTCCGCGCGAATCGCTGCGCGAGATGTAGGCGATGATCACGCCGACGATGCCGACAAGGCTCAGGAAGCCGTGACCGGCGAAGCCGACGAGCGCCGCGATGCCGAACAGTATGTACGCAACCAGTGTGCCGGTAGCCGGCGGTTGCCTCGACTCGGATGTCGACGTCGATGTGGAAGCAGGATATTCAGCCATCGGGATCTCCGGTTAGCCGTGACCAGCCAAGGCCCGGCGCGGGCAGGATAAGTCCGCTTCGGACGTTGAACCGTTAAATGGGCACTGTTCGATGCGGATCAAGGCATGGCGGGATTCGGCGTCGCCGCCACTTTCCGCTGCGCGCCCGCCATACGATCAATAGGCGGTCCCGTCCTTGTGCGCGTAGTACTTGCCGTCCTCGCCCTCGATGATCCGCAAGTCGTCGTCGGGATAGAACGCGATGTCGCCGCCCTCGCGGTTGCCGATCTCGAGATAGCGCGCCGGCGCCGCGCTTCGATTCACGAAGTGATGCGCGTCGCGCTTGCCCGCCGGGTAGCCCGCGCATTCGCCAGCGCGAAGGGTCTGCTCGCCGTCGTTCGTGGCAAGCACAACCTCGCCTTCGACCACGTAGACGAACTCGTCCTGCAGCGTGTGCCAATGGCGCAACGCCGATTGGCCGCCGGGCGGAAGCGTTACGAGATTGACGCCGAAGCGCGTAAGCCCGCATGCATCACCCAAGCGATGCTTGATGCGGTCGCCCATGCGCGAGCGGAATGGCTCGGGGTATGTGGAGCCGCGATGCTCGGGAGCGGTCTCGGGATCGAGCGCGGGCAGGCGTACCGTTCGCATCGGAGCCCCTGGTCTTCGGAAAAATGGCGATGACAGCACGCCCGCGCCGCGGACGCAAGGTGTGCGATTTCGGATGACGCAGTGTGCCGAGTGAGAAGCGCGTGACGTAGCTATAATGGCCGGCCCAACGCGCCGATGGCGCTGCCGCCAAAGGAGAGCCCACGATGGACCTGTCCCGCGAATCCCTGCTCGAAGACTTTTCCGCGATGCTGACCGAGGCCGAGGAGTTGTTGCGCCGCGCCGGCAACGAGACGGGCGAGCGCGCGAAGGACCTGCGCGCGCAAGTCGAGGCGAAGCTTCTCGCGGCGAAGCTGCGATTGCAGGAGCTCGAAGGCGAAGCGGTGGACCGCGCCAGGATCGCCGCCCGCGCGACCGACGATTACGTTCACGACAATCCGTGGTACGCGATCGGCATCGCGGCGGCGGCAGGATTCGCGATCGGGCTGTTGATCAATCGGCGCTGAGAATCGCTGCCCTCACCCGCCGGCTGCCCTCACCCGCTTCGCGGCACCCTCTCCCGCTCGCGGGAGAGGGATCACTGCTCGATCGTCTTCCAGATCGCTTCGACGCGCGCGATGACGTCGGCGTCCATCGCGATCGGTCGTCCCCACGTGCGTAGCGTCTCGGCCGGCCACTTGTTCGTCGCGTCGATGCCGATCTTGCTTCCCAGGCCGGCCTCCGGCGACGCGAAATCGAGGTAGTCGATCGGGGTGTTGGGCACGATCAGCGTGTCGCGCGCCGGGTCGACGCGCGTCGTCAGCGCCCAGATCACGTCCTTCCAGTCGCGCACGTTCACGTCGTCGTCGGTTACGATAATCATCTTCGTGTACATGAACTGGCGCAGGAAGCTCCAGATCCCGAACATCACGCGCTTCGCATGTCCGGGATACTGCTTTTTCATCGCGACGACCGCGAGCCGATAGCTGCAACCTTCCGGCGGCAGGTGGAAGTCGACAATCTCCGGATATTGCTTCCGCAATAACGGCACGAAGACCTCGTTCAGCGCAACGCCGAGCATCGCCGGCTCGTCGGGCGGCTTGCCTGTATAGGTCGAGTGATAGATCGGATCGCGGCGCATGGTGATGCGCTCGATGGTCAACACCGGGAAGCGCTCGACCTCGTTGTAGTAACCGGTGTGATCGCCGAATGGGCCTTCGAGCGCGGTCTCGTAGCCGCTCGGGTCGTTTGGGTCCGGCCGAAGGAAGCCTTCGATGACGATCTCGGCGCTCGCCGGCACCTGCAGATCGTGCGTGGTGCATTTCACGATCTCGGTGCGCGAACCGCGCAGCAGTCCCGCGAACTGATATTCGGACAGCGTATCCGGCACCGGCGTCACGGCGCCGAGAATCGTCGCGGGATCGGCGCCGAGCGCAACGGCGATCGGAAACGGCGTACCGGGCGACGTGAGCGCGTGATCGCGAAAGTCGAGCGCACCGCCGCGGTGTGCGAGCCACCGCATGATCACCTTGTCGCGCGCGATCACCTGTTGGCGATAGATGCCAAGGTTCTGCCGCTTTTTGTTCGGCCCGCGCGTGACGGTGAGGCCCCACGTGATCAGCGGCCCGGCATCGCCCGGCCAGCACGTCTGGATCGGCAGCCGCGACAGATCGACGTCGTCGCCTTCCCACGTCACTTCCTGACATGCGCCGCTGCTTCGCGCCTTCGGCGCCATGTCGAGCACCTTCATCAGCACCGGCCGTGTCGTGCGCCAGGCATCGAAGAGACTCTTTGGCGGCACGGGCTCGCGCAGGAACGCGATGAGCTCGCCGATCTCGCGCAGCGACTGTCGCCAGTTCGATGGCGCAGCACCCATCCCCTTCGCGACACGCTCCGGCGTTCCGAACAGGTTCCCGAGTACCGGGATCGTCGCGCCGGTCGAGGCTTTGAACGAACCTTTCGGGTTTTCGAACAAAAGTGCCGGGCCGTGCGCGCGCAATGCGCGGTCGCAAAGCGCGGTCATCTCGAGCTTTGGATCGACTGGCGCCGCGACGCGCTTCAAGTCGCCCGTCGATTCGAGTTGCGCCATGAACTCGCGCAGATCGCGATAAGCCATGCGGTCTTTTGGTCAGCGGCACGAAAAACGCGTCGAGTCTAGCAAGCGACGACCGCGCGGCGAACGGAACCGGCACGTGTGCTCTCGCCGCACATTCATTGATCCATTGGCCGGATTCGCGCCCCGAACCGCCATCATGGCGGCCGGATTCGTGCTGGCCGCAGCCTGCGCTTCACCTTCACTCGACAAGGACGCCGGCTGGCATCCGGAGAAGATCTATCGCACCGGCAGCAACATTCCGACCAGGGATTACGGTGCGGAAAACATCGAAGTGGGCAAGCCCGACGTATCAGACTCGATGAACCGGCCGATGGGGAACATCGCCGGCAAGAAGCCCGGAGGCTGACGGCGTTCGCGACCTGCGACCGCGGCACGCACCTATTTGCCTCGGCGCTAACGCGCCTTTCGGTCGACCGTCTCCGACGCCATTCGCTCCCGCAGGAACGCGCGCATGCTCGCGATCGCGGCGTCGCGCGCCGTGGCATTCGGACCTGCGTGCACGCCCTGCCCGGGATGCACGCCGTTCGGAACGTCCTTGCGTAGCACGACCCGGCCGATCGAGGAATCGAACGCGTGATAGCTGTCGGGATACGTCGTCACGAGCAGGTCCTCGTTGCGCGCGGCCATCTCATTGCCGAGCGCGACGCACGGCGACGCGGGCGTCCAGTCGTCCAGCTCGCCGATGTAGATTCGCGTCGGCGCCGCCGGTCGGAACTTGTCGCCAGCCTTCAGCGCGCCCGCGCACCCCGGATAGAATGCGACCGCCGCGCGGAAGAACGGATCGCGGCCGCTGGGTGCGCCACGCCCGATCGTCCACAGCGCGGTGCTGCCGCCGTGCGACCAGCCGACAAGCGCGATGCGACTTGGCGCGATGTCATCTCTACGCTGCAGGTACGCGAGCGCGCCGAGCGCATCGAGCCTGCGCTGCCCGATCTTCACCGTGCGCTCGCGGTAGCGGGTCGTGCAGATCTGCGAAAGCCCGCGCGAACGGAAGCTGTCAACAAAGAGAACCGCATAGCCGTCGCGAAGCAGCGGGTTTGCGCGCAGCGCGAAGCCCGAGGAGAGCTGCTGCTCGTGACCCTCGCGCCTCGAATACATGCCGCCACAACCGTGCAGCGCGACGATCGCGGGCCGGCCGCCCTTTGGCGGATTCCCGGGCGGGAGCAGCAGGATCGCATGAACAATGACGCTCGCGCCGCTTGCATCGCGATCGAGCGAAGGAAAAGCGACGAGCTCGATGCGCCGGGCGTGCGCGTGGAACGCGAAGCTGCAAAGCAGCGCAGCAACGACAAGGCGCTTCAATCGTCCTCCAGAAATCGCGCGAGACGCTGCCACTGCGCAAGCTTGTGCTCCATCGGCAACGTGTACGCAGGGCTCGTCGAAGGCATCGTGATCGTTGCATAACCGGCATCGGCCCACGCAGGCTGCGCGCGTCCTGCGGTCTGCCCGTTGAAGCAGACCGCGCGCAATGCGGATGCGATGCGCCGCACGCGATGGATCTCGCCACGTTCCACATTGCGGATCGCCGCATCGAGGCTTCCCGTGCGCTCGCACGCGACGATCGTGTCCCAGATCGCGACGCGATGCGCCTTCACGCGCGAAAGACGCTCGGGGTACGGCAGCGTGACGAGCGGCTCGTGCAGCACGTCACCGAGGATCGGCCAGAAATGATTGCGCGGATGCGCATAGTACTGCCGGACAGCAAGCGACGCTTCGCTCGGAAAGCTGCCAAGGATCAGAACGCGCGCATCCGGCGCGATCATCGGCGGCAAGCCGTGGCGGTGCGCCTTCGTTACCACGCGCGCGGCCAGCGATGCGCGCGATACGCATAATCGATCGCGACGCCTGCGAACACGACCATGCCGAGCCAGTGATTGCCGAGGAAGGCGCGAAAGCAGGCGGCCGCATCGCGGCCGCGAATGATCCATAAGTGCTGAACCGCGAGCACGAACGCGATGGCGAGCGCCGCGTAGTAGACGACGCCAAGCCCGTACGTGCGGCCGATCCAGACCATGCCGGCGAGGTGGAGCGCGTAACAGATGGCGACGACCGGAACGTCGGCGCGGCCGAAGGTCAGGGCGGAAGTGCGGATGCCGATCTTTGCGTCGTCGGTGCGATCGACCATCGCGTACTCGGTGTCGTACGCGACGACCCAGAAGAGATTGACGACGAAGAGCGCCCACGCGATCGCCGGCACGCGATTTTGCACGGCGGCGTAGGCCATCGGGATGCCGAACGAGAACGCAATGCCAAGGAACGCCTGCGGAAGCGCGAAGAAGCGCTTGGTGAACGGATACACGATCGCGATCGCGAGCGCGGGGATCGACCACAACATCGTCGCACGATTGGTGAAGAGCACCAGCACGAACGCGACCGCCATGCCGACGGCCGCGACAGCGAGTGCCTCCCATGGCGCGATGATGCCTTGCGCGAGCGGGCGATTCGCGGTCCGGGCGACGCGCCCGTCGAAGTCGCGATCGGCCCAGTCGTTGATGGCGCATCCCGCGGATCGCGTGACCAGCGTGCCGACGACGAAGATCAGCACGAGGCTTCTTCGTGGCGCGCCGCTCGCCGCGAGCCAGAGCGCCGTCATCGTCGGCCACAACAGAAGCAGCGTGCCGATCGGCTTGTCGAGCCGCATCAGACGCTCGTAGGCGTCAAGCCGCTCGGTCAGCGTGAGCTTGCGTCTCGGCGTGAGCGGCGTGGCCTCCATCAGCCGATGGGCAACGCCAATTGACGGCGGAGCTCGCGCGGCGCGCACTGCGCGAGCATTGCCTGCGGCGTTGGATGACGAAGGCGTACGCGCAACTCGCGCTTCATCCGCGCATTGGTGAGCCGACGCGATTCGCTCATGAACGAAAGCAAAATCGGCGCGATCTGGCGTTCCGCATCGTCCCATCCGACCCGCGGCGGCCGCGGAAGGTGAAACGCGTCGGCGACGCTGTCGAACCACTGGCCCATCTTCATCTCGCTGTCGTCGCAGACGTTGTACGCGCGATTGGGACGGCCGAGAAAGAGCGCGGCGACGATCGCATGCGCCAGATCGTCGGCGTGGATGTGGTTCGTATAGACGTCTTCATCGGCAGCAAGCGCCGGCGTTCCCTGCCGAAGCCGCTCGAGCGGAAGGCGCGTTGCCGCGTAGATGCCCGGCACGCGCAGGATCGTCAGCGCGACGCGGTTTCGCGCGGCCCATGCGCGGAGGCGTCGTTCGGCGGCGACGCGACGTCGCGCTCGAGGCGTCTGTGCGCGCAACGGCCGCGTTTCGGCAACGCGCGCCCCCGCGCAGTCGCCGTACACGCCCGATGTCGAAAGATAGACGACGTGACGCGGTATAATCCGCGCGCCCGAAAGCGCAGCGAGCAGGTTGCGTGTGCGCGGATCATCTTTGCCTTCGGGAGGCGGCGGCGCGCTGTGCAGCACGCTGAAGGCGCCGAGGTCGAGCCGGGCAAGCGAGCGCCGATCGTCGAGATCGCCTGCAAGCGGAACGATTCCGTGGCTTCTGAGCTTGCGCACGTCGTCGCGATGGCGCGTGAGGCCGACGATGCGCACGCGATGCCGCAACAGGCCGGCGACGCGCAGCGCGACATCGCCGCAACCCACGAGCAACAGCCGCTGCGCCATGAGCAAGCAGATTAGCATACGACCGAGCGGGCACGCGTTCGCCTGCGACCCCGGCGAGAGCGTGCTGCAGGCTGCGATGCGCGCCGACCTGATGATCCCGTACGGCTGCCGCAACGGCGCCTGCGGCACGTGCAAGGGTCGCATCCTCGAAGGCGAAGTCGATTACGGTGCGTATCAGGCATCGACGCTCACCGAGGACGAGAAACGCAAGGGTCTCGCGCTCTTCTGCGTCGCGAAGCCGCTGACCGATCTCGTGATCGAGGTGCGCGAAGTGCGGCGCGCGGGCGACATCCAGATCCGGCGGCTCCCGTGCAGAGTCGAATCGATCGATAAGCCGGCACCCGACGTCGCGATCGTGAAACTGAAGCTGCCGGTCAACGAGCGGTTGCAATACCTCGCCGGCCAGTACATCGACTTCCTGCTCAAGGACGCTCATCGGCGAAGCTTCTCGATCGCGACGCCGCCACATGCCGACGAGCTTCTGGAGTTGCACATCCGGCACACGCCGGGCGGCTTCTTCACCGACCCGCTGTTCACGTCGTACAAGGGACGCGAGATTCTGCGCTTCGAGGGGCCGCTCGGCACGTTCTATCTGCGCGAAACGACGGAGAAGCCGGTGATCTTCGTCGCCGGCGGCACTGGATTCGCGCCGATCAAGGCGATCATCGAGCACATGCTCCATCACAGGATTCCGCGCGAGATCGTGCTCTACTGGGGCGCGCGCGCGATGCGCGATCTCTACATGCCGTACGTGCCGGGCAAGTGGCAGCAGGAGAACGCGAACTTCACGTTCATTCCGGTGCTCTCCGAGCCTACCGACGAAGATGCGTGGCCCGGCCGCGTGGGCTTGGTCCATCTCGCCGTGATGGACGATTTCAAGGACCTGTCCGGATATCAGGTCTATGCGTGCGGCGCGCCGCCGATGATCGATGCGGCAAGGCGCGATTTCACGACGCTACGCAAACTGCCGGAGGAAGAATTCTTCGCCGACAGCTTCACGTTCGGGGCAGAGGCGGAGGCGCAGTAGCGCCGGGATCGCGGACTCCGAGACGTTATTGCGGCGGAGGCGGCTGCTTCAATCCGTTGGCGAAGCCGTTCGGCACGCATCCCGATTGACTGGTCAACGAGGTGCGCGCTCGGAAATCGAACCAGCTCGCGGCCATCTGAAGAACTTGAACGTGCCGGTATCGCCAGCCGAGCACGTATAGTTACCCGCGACGCGACCGAAGTGCCAGGCCTGGCTGAAGGCTCCCGCGTACGTGCAGGTACCGGCTTGCGACGTGACCGTGATCGTCATCGCAGAACCGCTCTGCGAGATCTCGAAGGTAGCAGGTGTCGCGGACGTGTTCGCCGCCGGCGCGCAGGGAGGCCCGGACCCCTGCTGACTGAACACGACCGAGTACGTCGCGCCGAAATCGATGGTCGTCAAGGTTTGGCGTTCGATCAACTTGGTCACCTGCACGCCGTTGACCGAATACGTCAGCGTCCCGGATGGTATGAGCGTCCCATCGAATGTCATCGTGCCGACCGGCGTCACGCTGACCGCACCGGGATCGAAACGGACGGTCCCGAACCAGGGGCCCGTCGTCGCGTAAAGTGTTCCCGTCCCTATAAGCGAGCCCGGGGCCCCCCCATCGCTGCGATGTACCACGTCGGCTGGCCGTTCGGGCCGTATACGAACATCGTCGCGAAAACCGTCGTTTCCTGCTCGACGATGGATACCCCAACCAGATTCGGCCCGGATCCACCACAGGTCGGACTGATCGGTTCTCTTGGCCCCGGCGGGCAGGGCGTGCAACGACAACGTCAAGCCCATACCAAGCGCCACCGCCGCGAGCACGTGCTTCATGGCCAGTCGCTCCTCGTTCACATTGATCGACTGAGAATTCTTCGCGGGCAGCTTCACGTTCGGGCGGAGCCCGAAGCGAGATTGCGATCAGCACGCGCTACAGATCGATTCGTTCTTCCGTCACTTCTTTCCGCGCGGCCATGTCGAACCGGCCGGCGTAGATCGGATTCTCGTGTGTGGACGGTCCGGGATACTGGACGATCAGGATATCGCCGCCCGTTTCGGTCCTGAATTCGCCCTCGAAGTGCGGGTCGGGATGAAAAAGCATGGTGCCCGGCTTGTAAGTTGTCCCGTCGATGACGAATTCGCCGGAAAGGATGTACCAGACTTGCGCAAAACCGTGATAGTGCTCTGGATGATGCGCGCCGGGTTCCAGTCGAAGGATTCCAGCGTTCGGCTCGGTCGGACGCTCGGGTCGCGGATGGAAAAGCATCTTGCCGATTTCGCCCGGCCAGCGGATCGTTTCCCACGTGGCGTCGTCGACATGGCGTGCTTCGTACGGCAAGTGGTCCTTGCGGGAAGGCTCGCGTGTTGTGTTCATGCTCGTTCCTCGAGTGTCGTTAAGGCGACAAGCTCCAAGTCGGATCAACGCTGCAGTCGCGCTGTAGCGCGAGCCTCGAATTCGAATTGTTAGGCGTCGCCTGCCACTAAAATATGTGCTCGATGTCTCCTGGCATGGTTACCCACGAGTGCATCCGCTCCTCGTAGACTGAGACCGTTGGGCCAGGAAACTGTGGATCAGCGAACGCGCCGACTGGGATGACGACCGCATCTTCGAAGGCCTCAGGCGTGTAGTAAACCGTAGCGCCACATTCCGGGCAGAACCTAAACGTGGCCTTGGTCCCTTCATCTCCAACTCGGAGGAACTCCGTGCTTCTTCCTGAAATGGTCACGTCTTTCAAAGGGAACCGAGCTTGGGCGGCAAAGACACTCCCAGTTCTTCGCTGGCAGGCAAGACAGTGGCATACCGAAACACGGAGTGGCTCGGTAGTCACCTTAGCCTGAAGTTGGCCACAGCTGCATGACGCGGTTCGAGAGGTCATGGTTTGGTTTGTCGAGGACCGAAGTGCGACGCCTGACGTTGGAGGTAACCGGGCCGCCGCACCAGCCACCAGTATGCCGACAGGAAGACGCGAAAAGAAGCGGATGTCGCTGATCGTGTACCAACACGTGCAAGACCCGTGGTTGAAAAAGCCAGCCCTCGCATCCGCTCGGCATTTTCGCTAAACCTCGACGGGCCGCTTCAGCTGGTGTTTCCGCAGCAAGAAAGGTTATGCTCGCCAATGCGCCGAGTGCAAATAGCGTAACCCCGGCAGCTTCAATGAGAAAGAAAGCCAACCTACTTGCCGGATGACGGTAAGCGTCCGGGGAATACCGTCTTGAGCCGCGGATGAACTAAGACGAAGATGGTGTCCACCATGAAGATAGTGGACACCAAGACGAGCTCGTCGAGATCCGGTTCGACGCCCGGTGTTCGGGTGAACCGAACGGGTCGGCGGACCTACACCGCCGAGTACAAGCGCAGCGTCGTCGAGGAGTGCCAAAAGCCGGGGGTATCTGTAGCGGGCGTCGCACTGGCGCACCGGATCAATGCCAATCTCCTGCGTCGCTGGATCGTGCGTCACAACCGCGAGTCGGCTGCAAACTCGCCCATGGTATTGCTTCCAGTAAGCGTGCAGCGCGCTTCGCCGGCGTCCGGCGGTGACCATGGCGCGAGTACGGCGACGACGAACCGAAGACGTGCCGGCGCGGCGGCGATCGAGATCGAGGCCTATGGCGTGCGCATTCATCTGCGAGGGAGCGTGGATGCGCACGCACTGCGTGCAGTTCTCGACGTGCTCTCGCAGCGATGATCGCGCTGCCGGCGGGAACGCGAGTATGGATTGCAGCGGGCGTGACCGACATGCGCAAAGGCATGGATGGTTTGGCGCATTGGTGCAATCGGTATTGGGCGAGCGGCCGTTCTCCGGTGATGTGTTCGCGTTCCGCGGCAAGCGCGGCGATCTGCTGAAGCTGCTGTGGTGGAGCGGCGATGGCATGAACCTGTATGGCAAGCGCCTCGAGCGGGGTCGCTTCGTATGGCCGCAAGCAACGAGCGGAACGGTGCATCTCACGAACGCTCAGTTGTCGATGCTGCTCGAAGGCATTGATTGGCGTCGACCCGTGCGAACATGGCAACCGGAACGCGCTGCATGAATGCAACATAGTATGCGAAAGATGCGTGCGAGTCGTTCACAGCACGCAGGCGATTCGCTACTATGCAGGCATGCGCAAAGCGATACGCAGAACACTTCCGAACAACGTCGCTACGCTACGCACGCTCGTTATTGATCTCCAGGCGCAGCTGCGCAACCGCGACGACGCCTTGCACGCGCGTGATGCGCAACTGCAGGCGGGCCAGCAGGAGCTCGTATATCTGCGGACCTGGATCGAGAAGCTCAAGCTGGAACTCGCGCGCTTGCGCCGCATGCAGTTCGGTCGCTCCTCGGAGCAGCTCTCGGAGCGCATCGAGCAACTCGAGTTGCTCGTAGGCGAGCTCGAGCTCAGCGCGGTGCAGCCGAGACCGGTGGCGGCGTCGACACCAGCGCGCAAACCGATCCGCAAGCCTTTGCCCCAGCACCTGCCGCGCGAGTCGGTCATCCACGCGCCGGAGGCGACCTGCCCCGACTGCGGCACAGCCATGCAGCGGATCGGCGAGGACGTGTCCGAAATGCTGGAGTATGTGCCGGCCCGGTTCAAGGTGATTCGCCATATCCGTCCGAAGCTGAGCTGTGCATGCTGTCAACGGATTGTGCAAGTGCCGGCGCCGATTCGGCCGATCGATCGCGGCCTGCCGGGCCCCGCCTTGCTGGCGCACGTCGCCGTTAGCAAATTCGCCGACTCGCTGCCGCTCTACCGGCAGGCGCAGATTTATGCGCGGGTGGGTGTCGAGTTGGAACGCTCCACCTTGGCCGGCTGGTTGGGCGGCGTAGCGCTCCTGATACAACCACTGGTGGACGCGCTCGGGCGCTACGTGCTGGCCGCGCACAAGCTGCACGCGGACGACACCCCAGTCCCAGTGCTAGAACCGGGTCGCGGGGAAACGAAGACCGGCCGATTGTGGACGTACGTGCGCGATGATCGGCCAGCAGGGAGCACCGAGCCGCCGGCCGTATGGTTCCAATATTCGCCGGACCGCAAGGGGGAATGGCCGCTCGCCCATCTGCAGTCCTTCGCCGGTGTTCTGCAGGCCGATGGCTACGCGGGCTTTGACCGGCTTTATGAACGCGGCGACATTATCGAAGCGGCATGCTGGGCGCATGTGCGCAGAAAGTTCTACGACATCCACGTCGCCACCGACTCGCCGATCGCGGCCGAGGCGCTGACCCGCATCGGTGCGCTCTACGATATCGAGACCGACATCCGCGGTCGGCCAGCAGATCAACGCCGATCCGCACGCGAGGCGCGTGCCGGACCACGCCTCGCTGACTTGCAAGGCTGGCTGCAGCAAACGCTGGGCATGGTGTCGCAGAAATCGGGATTGGCCATCGCGATTCGCTATGCGCTGACGCGCTGGGCCGCCCTGACTCGTTATCGCGACGATGGCCGCGTCGAGATCGACAATAACGCCGCGGAGCGGGCCTTGCGCGCGGTGGCGCTCGGCCGGAAGAATTACCTCTTTGCCGGTTCGGATATCGGCGGCGAGCGTGCGGCTGCGTTCTACAGTCTGATCGGGACCGCAAAACTGCACGGCCTGGACCCGGAGGCATATCTGCGCACGGTGATCGAGCGCATCGCCGAGCATCCGATCAACCGGATCGAGGAACTGCTGCCATGGAATCTCGCCAGCGCGGCCGCCGAGGAACTGCGCCAGGCCGCGTAGTCTCCCAACTCGGCGCCAGCGACGGCCTTGTGCTGGCGAACATCGCCGCGCTGATCGACAACGGCGGACAGATCACGCTGGGTGCGCTCCATCCGATCGCATGTGTGGCCATCGCCAATGACGACCACAACTCCCTGGCCATGTTGCAGCGGAGGCCCAGGGAAACACTGCAGCAGTTGCTCCAGCGCCTCGATACTGCCATTGATCTCGCTTGGAATGCGGATCAATTCACCGACGAGATCAACCGGCCGCCGTCCGACGATTAGCGGCGTTCATACTTGGCGTCAAGACGGTATTGCCGGGACGCTTACGGATGACGCAATCTCACAAAATGAGCTGCGTTGACCAAAAACTCGTGACGTCGCAGCGAGAAACGGCGTGGGCGCTTGCTTTGACTCGAACGTGGGGCCTAACGTAGGGTTGGGCGTCAGTCTCCGCGGCATGTTCAAGGTCCGAAATCGGGTCAACGCGGGTCGGTAATCGCGCAAGCTCCGGATTCCGCACCGAGACAAAGACTCCGGCGATGCCTGCACTACGTCGCGCGCATGGCGGCGCATGGTAGACCTGCTCGACAGGATGGGGAAGCCGACTCGACGCGCAGGCCAAGGCTACGGCAAGCCGGCCTTTCGCCAAGCAGGGAGGTACTTGGTCTGGAGAAATTGGCACCAAGTCTCGGAGACGCACTCCCGCGCCGAGAGCGCCCGCGCTTTCAGATCGGGAAATCTCCGCCGCGCTTCCGCCGCCGCTGCGCTTGCCCTGACTTCGTCGCCTTGTTCAGCGTAGGCTATCGCCAGAAGGGAGTAGCCGTCGTCCAATCCTGTGCTGGTGTCTATGGATTTTTGCGACCAGGCAGCGGCGGAGCCGTAGTCCCCGAGCATGAAATAGCTCACGCCGAGGTTTACAAAGATCGTGTCGAATCCCTTGGGGTACAACGCAAGCGCCTTGTTCAGCAGCTCGATCGCCTTGGCGGGTTGGGCAAGATGGTAGTAGAGGACTGCGAGATCGTTGTAGGCACCTGGATTGCGGGGATCCAGCGCGACGCTCTTCTCTCCGTAGCGCAGCGCGGCTGAGGTGTCGCCTTGGAACCACGCATGCATTACCAGCGCACCGTAGACGTCGGGGTTGTCCGGATCCATCGTTTTGGCCTTGAGCGCCAGCGCGCCGCCTTCCGCAATGAGTTTCTCACGCACGTCGTCTTTGAGGACACCACCAAAATTAAATGCCTGAAGCAACAGCGTCGCAGCCAACCTGACGGTCGCAGTGGCGTTGCCGGGATCGGCAAGCAACGCCTGACGCAACAGCGCTTCGACGTCCTTCCAGTTCTGCAGCGACTGTGGATTCAAGGCCAGCGCGTCAGCGCGCAGAATCAAGTCCGCCACCTTGGCGCCACTCTTGCGGGTTTGGCTTTCGCGCGCCGACAGAATCACCATCTGGTTGCCGATGCTGTTGCCGATGCGGGCGGTCACCTGGTCTTGCAGCGCGAACAGGTCGGCGAGATCGCCTTCGAAGGTCTCCGTCCACTTCTGTGCGCCGGATTGGGCGTCGGCCAACTGCGCGTTGATGCGCAGCTTGTTGCCGTTGGCCAACACGCTGCCTTGCAGCACGAAGCGCACGCCCAAGTCCAGCCCAATTTGCTTCACCGGCGCAGCCTTGTCACGGTACGCGACGGCGCTGCTGACCGGCACGATGAACGCATCGCGGATGCGGGAAAGGTCCGCCGTGATGCTGCTGGTCAGGCCGTCGGCGATGTAGGCCTTTTGCGGGTCGCCGGTCTGATTGGTGAAGGGCAGCACCACGATCGACAGCGGACCCGCGTCGACTGGCAAAGTGCTGGTCACCGTGGCCGGCGCCACGCCATCGCGAACGGTTCGGTAGGTGTTCCAGTACCCGACCAGGCCGCTTAACACTGCGCCCACAGCGGCGATGGCGACAATAGGGCCCCTCAGGCGCTTGACCTTGGCGATCAGTCGCGACATCCCGGGCTCGACCGGGCTTGTCTTCGTTTGTGCCTGCGAGGACGGGTCCAGCTCGCTAACTTCGCTCACTTGTTGCCGATCATGGACTTGTGTCGGAATGGCAAACGAGGCGAGTCTAACAAATGCCCGTTGGTGTCGCCGATGAGCGGGGTCAAAGTCCGTGGTTCGAAAGCGTACGACGCACTATCTTGACGCCCAACGTTGAAGGTAACCGGCCCGCCGCGCTGACGTTTGCGAACGACAAGGCATGTGCCGGCGCGTCCGGTTGACCGTAGGGTTGGGCGTCTTTCTCACCGCACGCGGACTGCGGTCAGAAATTTTGCTTCATCGCGCGAACCCTCAAAAGTCGCCCAAAGCTCGTGACCCGCGGCACCCCACTGCGGATGAGACGCCTTCTCTCGCGGATATTTCGCCAAAGCGCCGATATATGAAGCTGAGGACATTCGGCCATAGAATTTGCGGAACATGCGAATATTGCTCCTCAACTTCCGGATTGCGGTCGCGACCGAAGCACATCAATGAAACGTGATAAAGCTGATTCCGATAGCGTCCGTCGTCGTGAAGTCCAGCTGCGACGAGCTCTGCTTCCTTGTTTGGAAATGCGCCGACAGCCATGACTACGCGGAGCATGTTTCCACGTCTAGGATTTGTCCATGGTCCGTTGAGACCACAACGGCCACTCTTGACCTCGGCTATGGCAACAAAAGTCTTCTCCTTCGCGCGGGCGAAGAGCTCGTCGTCTTTCATAGGACGCGTTGGATTCTCAGCACGGTAAGGGAAACGCACGCCGAGGATATCAACATCGGTCTCTTGCTCGTTTCCACGGTCGGGGTGAACAACGAAATTGGCCGTGGTAAGAAAGCCATTGAGCCGGAGATACCAGTAGGCCAAGTTTCTCAGAGCTAATTTCCATATCCACGGATCACCTCGTCAAGACGCCCAACGTTAAGTCGACCGCCTATAACAATCGCTGCTCGATTCGCCGCCCAAAAATCGCCGCTCATATCCCGCCCTAAATTGCGAACCGCCTCCAAGCCATCGAAACTGACTCAAGAAACCCGTCAATCATCTACAAGACCGATTCGCGAAGGCCGAAGGCGGCTTCAGAATCGACGACGTGCCGCACGATACGACGTCCTATTTCTTTCCCCCGAAGCGGCGCCGCCCACCCCGCGTCTTCTGTCCTCGTCTGCGAAAGTATCCGCTGCAAGCAATACAGCCTGCGTACCGAGCAGGCGTGCACGTCGACTGGATTCGACACTTATTTGCCATAACGGCAACCGCCACCCGCCGGATCGCGATCACCGCGATGTCGTCCGCTTCCTTACCCATTCTCGCGGCCGACCGGAACGTAGCCTCGTCGACACAGAACCAGGCGCAAAGCGCGCTGCACTTCCTCAATCGCGAAGTCCTCGCCGTGCGTATCATCGGCGACGCTTGGAGGCATCCTTCCGCGCCGTCGTCGATGGCTATTCGAGCGGCTCCGACAGATGCGCGCGGTTGGCGGGCGCGTCAGCGCGTTCCGGCCAGAATTCGACCAGGCGCGTTATCTTGCCCTCACGCACGGTGAAGAACGTGATCGCACGATCAGTGCGAACGCCGTCGGTGACCGTCACGTCGGTGACCGCTTCCGATTCGCCACCGACGACCCGGTTGATCGTGAACCGCCAGGGGCCGTGCGCGGGATATTCGCGATTCATGCGCGCGAATCGGTCGGCGCCGCGAATGCGTTCGTTGGTTTGCGGCCAATCGAGCATGAAATCGTCGGCAAGCACCGCCGAGACCGACGCAAAGTCGTTCGTACCCATGAGCCGCCAAAAGGTCGAAGTGACTTCAACGGCCGTTGGATGCTTCTTCGTTCGAACTGTCCCCTGGTGAAAAATCAGCCGCCAATCTCCCGCATCGCACCTCCAGATCGAGCTTCGCATCGACAGTACGACCTCCCCCGCGTCGCTCTTCCGCGCGAGTTCATAAGTAGCCACCGCCATGTCGTCGGCGAGCTGCATCATCCGGAAGTCCGAGATCGTGCGACGAAATGAAGTTTCGTGTTGCAGGGCCTCGATTACGCCTGCCTTGTCGTACGCACGACCGTCGCTCGCGAATTCGACGAACTCGTCAGCCAGAAGGCGCGTGAGCTCATTGGGCGACTTTCGCACGTCAGGCTGGAGGAGGCGTACTTCGAGCTCCCGGATATGCTCCGAGAGCGTGGACAATGACTGCATGGATTGCCTTTGGCGTAAACCGATCCGCGCGGCGCATTCAAAGCTGCCGCGCTAGCTTAACGCCAATTCACGGCCAAGACCCGCGAGCAGCAGAAAGAACTGCCTTGCTTGTTCTGCCGCACCAAACCTCGCCCCAAAAAACGACGACGCCTTGGGCGCGCATTCCGTCAGGCCGTGCTTTCGCCAAAACCGCTCCGCATACCGTTCCCACTCGCTTCCGTACTTCCCGCGCGACGCGTGAACGAGCAGCAGATCGCCGGCCACGCCCAGCCGATATCCGCGATCGGACGCGCGATAGCTCCAGTCAAGGTCGTACAGGTGGAAGCCGTCGAACGTAGTCGCCTCGAACGGCACGTCGACGAACACCTTTCGATGCGCCGCGAGGAACACGCCATCGAGCGCCACGATGATCCCTTCTCTTGCTGAAGGATGCAACGCGTCGGCGCTCCACTCGTCTTCCCCCGGCACATGATGCACGATCCATCCGCGCAGGTTCGGGTGACCGCTCCACCCAATCGCAGGACCGGCCAACTTCGTCGTGCCGACGACGCCCACGCCATCGAAGGAGTCGAGCGCATCCGACAGCCGAGCCACGAAATCGTCGGCCAGCACGTCGATGTCGTCGTGGGACACCACGACGATGTCCGCATCGCTTCCTTGCACGATGTCGTTGTACGCGAGAGCGAGAGAGGCGGGGTTGCGAACCGCAACGATTTCGTGGCGAGTCCCGGCGAACAACCTTCGATAACGCGCAGTCGTCCGCTCGAGCCTGGCCTCGTCGATCGAGCAGACGCCTAAGGTGAAGCTGTAATCCGGCGCGGCCGCGGCGCGCGTGAACGCACTGGAAACGAAACCATCCGGCCGCCGGGCCAGCTCGCCAATCGTCGACACGCATTGCCTCGCCGCGTCGAACATCATCGGATCGAGCGACCACGCCGCATGAAACGCACGGGCTGCACCGTCGAGATCGCCCTGGCGCCTTTGCACAACACCGAGGTTGTAGCGAGCATCCGCCCAGCCGGGCTCGCGCGACACGACTGCCTGGTACGCGCGAGTCGCTCCCGGCAGATCGTCCAGGCGAGCCAATGCATTGCCGAGCGAGAGCCACGAGAGGCCGGCGGAAGGATCGAGATCGATCGCCATGCGCAGCGCCTTTACTGCAGCGCGATAGTCGCCTCGCCGATTCTCGACGATGCCGCGCATGTACCAGGCAACGGGATCGCGAGGCGCTGCCGCCAGTGCGTCGCTCGCAAGCACGTTCGCCTCGTCGAGGGCGCCGCGCGCCAGCAGATCGCGCACGCGCGACAGAAGCGCGTCGCTCACCCGCGCTGCAACTCCGCCAAGGCCAGCTTCAGCGCCGCGGCGAGATGCGCGTTCGCCTCGTCGTTACGTCCGAGCGACGTGAGCAATTCTCCGAGCGCGACATGCGCGCGCCAGTGATTGTCGAGCGCGAGGCTCGCCTCGAGATACGTCTGCGCCTTGCCCCATAGCTGCTGGCGCTCGCAGATGCGGCCGAGCGCATAGAGCAACATCGCATCCTGATTGTGGTTCGCGAGCCATCGCTCCGCCGTTTCGAGTTGTCGCGTCGCATCCGGCGGCCGGCATTCCGCGTAGATCAGAAGCAGGCTCGGCTCCCAATGCCGGTCGAGGCTTCGCGCGAGGAGGTCCGCCGCCTCGCGATCGTTGCCCTGCGAAAGAAAGCTTCGCGCGGCGGCGCGCGCCACCTTCGGTTGCAGGCGGTCGCCTTCCGGCAGACGCGCCCAGTAGGCACGAAGACCGGCCGCGTCGTGCGCGAATCCCGCAAGCGCATCGGCATGCGCACTCGCACGCAGGAGCTCGCCCTGCTTCGCGTCGTACACCTTGCGCTTGACGAGCTGATCGACGAGCGCGGGAATTTCGGCCGGACACCCAGCCGCAGTCAGTGCACGAAGCTCGAGTCGTTGCGCCGCGGTATGCAAGCCCGCTTCACGGCGCAACTCGGCAAGCCGCGCGAGCGCTTCGGCGGGCTGTCCCCGCTCGAGCGCGAGCTCAGCCTCGAGCATCAAACGAGGCACCGCAAGATTTGTCGCACGCGCATCGGGTCGATCGAGCATTGCCGATGCACCGGCGAAATCGCGCGTCTCGAGCGCCGCGCGCGCGCCGACGAGCGCCGCCACCGGTGACGACTGCGGAATCGCGAGCGCTTCCCGCGCGAACTCGCGTGCTTTGCCGTGGCGACCTTCGAGCAATGCAACCACGGCTGCGTCCTGCTTGTTGCGAAAGCGCTCGAATTGACGGCGCCTTCGTCCCTCGCGCACTTCGGCGGGCAGATTGGCGAGTCGAACGCCGGCGCGGATCACCGCATAGACGGCGGCGAACGCGAGGATCAGCAGAATGATGAACGCGTTCTGCGAAATCTCGATCCGATACGGCGACGAGACGAGCAGCACGTAGCCGGCATTGACGTGAAACGCGAGCGCCAGCGTGACGGCCGCTGCCGCGATGATGAGGAACGCAATCAGCGCCTTCACGTGCGCCTTCGCGTCACCTGGCGTTCGACTGAGACCGCTCGGCGCGCTCGGTCGCGTCCTTGAGGTTGCGCACCGCGTCGAGGCTCGCCGACAGATCGGGCATCTCGCCCGGCATTGCGATGGACGAGAGTTGCGAAAGCGTTGCGAGCGTCGATTGCACCTGGCGATTCTGCGGGTCGAAGTATTTCGTCAGCCATTCGCGCGCGGTCGACAGATCCGCCTTGAAGGACGCATCGTCGCGCGCGATGAGTGCGAGGCGCGCCGACAGAAGTCGCAGCCGCACATTCTCGCGGAGGAAAAACGACTGCTCGGGCGTGACGAGCGGCGCCGGCGGCCGATTGGTCACTTCGATGCGGATCACGTTGTGCAGATCGTTCCAGATGCCTTGCAGGAAGCGGATCCACGGCGACTCGGTTGCCGGCGCCGTCGTCTTCGCCGTTGGCGCGACGCGTTCATCCTTGGCGAGTGGCATCGTGTCGATTGCATCGATCATCTGGTCGAGCTTGATCGAGATGCCGGCGACGTCGACGTATGGCACCGCCTTCAGCCGTTCGATGTCATGGACAAGCGCGCGACGAAGCGGACCAAGCTGCGGACGGTCGAGCCGCGCAAGCTTCGCGTCCGCCACCTGAAGGCCGGCGAGCGCTGCCTGCACGTTGCCGGCAAGCGAAAGCTGCTGGCTCGCGAGCACGAGAATCTGCTCGACCTCGGAGAGCGCGAGCTCGTCGCGCGACGGCGCGAGATCGCGATAGAGCGCTTCGAGCGCCGCCTGCTGCGACTGGAATTCGCCGATGCGCGCGTCGAGGAGCGCGATCTTCGCCTGCGCATCGCGCAGCTCGTTGGCGAGGTCGGAATCGCGTGCGCGGGCCTGGGCGTCCTCGGCATCGGCCACGGTCAATCGATGCGCGACCTCGGCGCGAAGCGATTCGCGTGCACGCCGCTGGTCGTACCACGCATAGACGCCGGCAATGATCGCGAGGATGACGATCATCCAGAGAACGCGATTCGCGTTCGCAGTGCCGCTGCGGGGCGGCACATCGTCGCGAGCGCTCTTGTCGGGGTCGGTCACGGTCGACATATTGGCGCGCGATTTTAGCAGTCCGATGCGTCGTGGCTTTTTCGGCTGGCCCCTCGTTTTGCGCTCGCATACAATGCGCGGGCGCCGACGCCGCTATCGCGTCATCCCCGACCAAAGGCTTCCCTTGAACGGTCTCACGTTCGTCGCGTTGATCGCGCTTGCCGTCGGCATCGGCATCGCGTATCGCGCCGGGGCGCTGCGTGCGCGTCGCGCCACTGCCCGCGAACGTACGCCGTTTGCCACAGCGGTTGCCGTCCCGCCCGCCCAACCGAAGGCGCCCGACGCCGTGACCGCGACGCGCAACGAAGCGCGCGCCGAGCGCGCCCTGCTTTCGGCGCTCGCCGACGATCGCGCGGCACTGTTTCGCGAGCTCGCCGACGCGAAAACCGAGACGGCGCGTTACCGGCAGATCGTCATCGACATCGAGCGAAATGCGCCGCCGCCGCTCCTCGACGCGCCCGGAACGCCGGATGATTTGAAGCTGATCGTCGGCGTCGGTCCGGTGATCGAGCGCATCCTCTACCAGCTCGGCATCGCCACGTATCGGCAGATCGCGAAGCTATCCGATCGCGAGATCGACGATATCGAAGCGCGGCTCGCCGAGTTCCCCGGTCGGATCCGGCGCGACGGATGGGTCACGCAGGCGCGCACGCTTCACGTCGCGAAATACGGAACGAATCCGTGACCCGGCTTGCCATCGCTTGATGCGCAATCCGTCGATCGCGCCAACGCGCGCGGCGTTGCTCGTTCTGCTGCTCGCGCTCGTCTGGGGCTGCAATTGGCCCGTTCTGAAGATGGGCGTCGACGAGCTCGCGCCGCTTACGTTCCGCTGCATCACGCTTCCGCTGGCCGCGCTCGGCATGCTGGCGTTCGCCCACGCACACGGCGAATCGATCCGCATTCCGCGCGCCTGCTTCGCGAAGGTCTGCGGGCTGTCGTTCTTCAACATCACCGGCTGGAACGGATTCCTGCTGTTCGGCGTGCAGCAACTCCCGGCCGGACGAAGCGCAATCCTCGCGTACACGATGCCGATGTGGGCGACGGCCATCGCCGCGTTCGTGCTGCACGAACCGATTTCGCGCCGCAAGCTCACCGGGCTGGCACTCGGCGCGCTGGGCATGGCGGTTCTGCTCGGCGAGCAGGCCGTCGTCGTGCGCAAGGCGCCGTCCGGGGCGCTGCTGATCCTGATCGCCGCGATCTCGTGGGCATGCGGCACGGTGCTTTTGCGCAAGTGGCGACCGCCGGTGCCCCAGAACGCGTTGTCGGGTTGGATGCTTCTCCTCGGCACGGCGCCGCTCGCGGTCGCTGCGCCGTTCTTCGATCCGCAACCGTTCACGGCCGAGCTCGCGAATCTTTCGGTGCGCGGCTGGTTCGCGATCGGCTACAACGTCTTCCTCGCCGGAACGCTCGCGAACCTCGCGTGGTTCATGCTCGCGCGCACGCTGCCTGTCGCGGTGTCGTCGCTTTCGTCGCTGCCGATTCCGGTCGTCGGCGTGATCTCCGGCATGATCGTGCTCGGCGAGCGGCCGGGGGTGCAGGAATGGATCGCGCTCGCGCTCGTCGTCACCGCGCTCGCCATCGTGATGCTCACGCCACGCGGGACGGTGACCGAAGTCGGCACGCCCCACGACGCGTGATCGTCATTGCAACTCGGCGACGAGCGTCAGCACCTTGCGCTCCGCGAACCACGCGTCGAGGTTCGCCTTGCAAAGATCGGCCATCGCCTTGCGCGTCTCGTGCGTTGCGCTGCCGACGTGCGGCAGCAGCACGACGTTGTCCAGCGCAAAAAGCGCCGGAGGAACGTGGGGCTCGTTCTCGAACACGTCGAGACCGGCGCCCCTGATCGTGCCTTCGGTGAGCGCGCGCACGAGCGCGTTTTCGTCGACGATCGACCCGCGCGCGATGTTGACGAGCGTTCCCTTGGCGCCGAGCGCGGCGAGCACGTGGGCGTCGACGAGATGACGCGTCGCAGGTCCGCCGGGACACGCCACGACGAGGAAATCGACCTCCGACGCGAGCGCTTCCAGGCTCGGCACGTGGCGATAAGGAACGTCCTGCCGCGTGCGTCCGGTGTAGCAGACGCGCATCCCCATCGCGTCGACGCGCTTCGCGATCGCCTTGCCGATGCGCCCGAGCCCCAGGATGCCGACCGACTTGCCGGCAAGCTTCGTCGCCAGCGGCAACGAACGGCGCGTCCACTCGCCTTCGCGCACGAAACGATCGGCACGCGCAAAGCCGCGTCCCGTCATGAGAATCAGCGCGACCGCGACGTCGGCGACGTCGTCGGTCAGGACGTCGGGCGTATTGGTGACCCTGACGCCGCGCTCGCGACAGTACGCCGTCGGGACGCCATCGTAGCCGACGCCGAACACCGAGATGATCTCGAGCGCGGGCAGCGCGTCCAGCAGCGAGGTCGTCGTTACCGTCCCGCCTCCCTGGACGATGCCGCGAATGCGCGGGCCGACGCGGGCAACAAGCGCATCGCGGTTGTCCGCTGCGGCGTAGTCATGCGTGCGGTAATCGGCGTCGAGCGGCTCGCGCAGAAAGCGCGGCAGCGCCGCGGTAACGAGAATGTCGATGTCGTTCATGAACCGGTATCCCCTGGCTTCGTGTCGTTCGATTATGAGTTCCGTCCGCCTTGCACGCGTGATTTTCCGTGGGCGAACCATTCGAGGAGTCCGGAGAGGAGTCCGTCGTCGCCTCCGGGCGTTTGCACGGCGAGAAGACCGTGTTCGCGCGCGCGCTCGACGATGCGCGGATGCGCGGCGAAGGTCGGCAACGTCGCGATCCTCGCACGCCCTTCCGATCCGAGCGCCGTCATCAGGTTGTCGACGCCCTCGGCCGACGTGAGCGTCAACGCATTCGCGCGGCCTTCGCGCATCGCCTCGACGAGACCTTCCGCACCCGATTGCGGCGCAACCCGCCGATAGCAGGGAATGTGATCGACGATCGCGCCACGAACGCGGAGCGAGTTGCCGAGAAACTCGCGACCGCCTTCGCCACGAAAGATCACGATGCGCTTGCCCGCGACATCGTTCAGGTCGGCAAGCTCGAGCAAGCCCTCGCTGTCCCAGGACTTCGCCGGGATCCGCGTGTCCATGATGCCGGCAGCCGCCAGCGCTTCCGCCGTTCCGGGACCGGGCGCGCACGTGCGAAGCTTCGCCGGCCAGGGTGGTGTCGCGCGCGCGCCGTATTCGACGGCATTCGCGGAGACGAAGATCGCGATGTCGTAGTCCTCGAGGCGCGCATGGACTTCGGCGAGTTGCGAGTGATCCTGCGGCGGCAGAATGACGATCGCCGGCCAGATGAGCGGCGAGCCGCCGAGCGCGGCGATGCGTTGCGCGAACACCGCCGCCTGGCGCGCGGGTCGCGTGACGATGACGCCTACGCCCTCGAGCGGTCCGGCGTCGCGTTGCGATGCGTGAGGCGTATCGCTCTCGACGGTCACGGCACCCTCGTCGCGCTCGCGGTTCGTGCTCGGGACGCGAGTTGGATGTTCAGGCCGCCGCGAGCCGATGCGCGCCGCGACGCAGGAAATCGTCGGCGAGCGCGAGGCCGAGAGCGGATGCGTCTTCGACGTCGACGACATCGCCGTCGCGTTCCCCGCGCAGCACTTCGCCGCCATCGCGCGAAGCAAGAAAGCCGCGCAACCAAAGCCGGCCTTCCTGCCATTCGGCATACGCGGCAAGCGGAGTTACGCAACTGCCGCCGAGGCCGCGCGAGAACGCACGCTCCGCTGACGTCGCGAGCGTCGTGCCGCGATCGGCGAGCGGTGCGAGCGCGGCCAGGATGTCCGTCCGATCCGCGGAACATTCGACGGCGAGCGCGCCCTGCCCGGGCGCGGGCAGGCTCTCGTCGGGTTCGATCAGCGCGCGAATGCGCGTGCCGAGACCGAGACGTTTGAGTCCCGCGGCAGCGAGGATGATCGCGTCGTAGCGGCCTTCGTCGAGGCGAGCGAGACGCGTGTTCACGTTGCCACGCAACGATTCGATCCGCAGCGACGGATCCCGCTCGCGCAACTGCGCCTCGCGACGAACGCTCGACGTGCCGACGACCGCGCCCTTCGGCAATGCCGACAGACGGTCGTAGCGGTTCGACACGAAGGCATCGCGCGGATCCTCGCGCGCGAAAATCGCCGCGAGCACGAAGCCGTCGGGAAGCTCCATCGGCACGTCTTTGAGCGAATGGACGGCGATGTCGGCGCGGCCGTCGCGAAGCGCGCCTTCGAGCTCCTTGACGAACAGGCCCTTGCCGCCCATCGTGGCGAGCGGCCGGTCGATGACGCGATCGCCTTGCGTCGTGACGCCGACGAGATCGACGGCAATGCCCGGGTAGCGCGCGGAGACCCGCGATCGGACGTGCTCGGCCTGCCAGATCGCGAGCGTCGATTCGCGCGTCGCGATCGTGATACGACGCGGCGCGAGATGGGCCGTCATGAGAGGAGCATCGAACCGGGATCACGGCGCGGGCGGCCATATTAGCATCCGCCCCGCGCGCGGATGTGTTCGCGACCGGGTCGCGTCGCGGAATCGCGACGCGCTATGCGAAAAAGCGACGCGCGGGGCGAGAGACCGTATGTGCGAGCGAGGTCGGCTGCGATGGTCGCGCGTTCGCGAGCCACAGGGCAGCACCACCGACAGCGGCAAGTGCGACGAGCGCCAGCGTGCGATGCGTCGTCCACAGCAATTGGAGGCTCGACGTGCGCGACTCGTCGTCGAAGCGTCCCCGCGCGCCGAAATCGCCTTGCACCGGCTCATACAGGTTGTCGCGGCGATCAGGCGCGACCGGTCGCGCCGAACCTTGCGACGAATAGCCGAAGTCCGCGAGATAGCGATCGAGCAGGCCCGGGAAGAACTTGTTCGCCCACACCGCCTTCACCGTCGATTCGCCGACGAGAAGCTCACGCCGCCGATGATGTGCGGCCCACACGATCGCCTGGGCGGCAACCTCCGGCTCGTACACCGGCGGCACGGGCCGCGGGCTTTTCTCCATGTGCGTCCTGCACCAGTCGAATTGCGGCGTATTGAGCGCGGGCATCTGCACCATCGTGACGTGGATGCGGCTCTTGTCGTGGAGGAGCTCGCTGCGAAGCGCGTCGGTGAAGCCGCGAATCGCGAACTTCGCGCCGCAGTACGGCGCCTGCAACGGGATCGCGCGATAGGAGAGCGCCGAACCGACCTGCACGATCGCACCGCGATTGCGTGGACGCATCCTGCGAAGCGCGGCAAGCGTCCCGTTCACCGTCCCGAGATACGTGACTTCGGTGACGCGCTTCACTTCGTCGGGCGCAAGATCGGCAACCGGCGAGACGACCGTCACCATCGCGTTGTTGACCCAGATGTCGATCGGTCCGAGCCGATCCTCGATCATCGAGGCGACGCTTTCGACCTCGGCCGCGTGCGCAACGTCGGCGACGCAGACCAGCCCCTCGCCGCCGAGCGCTTCGACGTCGCGACACGTTGCCTGCAAGCCCTCCGCATCGCGCGCGATCAGGCCGATGCGGGCGCCGCGGCGTGCGAATGCGCGCGCCGCCGCGCGACCGACGCCTGCGCATGCGCCGGTGACGACGACGACCTCCGCAACGGTCGGAGACGACACTCGCGATCGGGGCGCAGACCGTTGCGGCGACCGTTCGCGAGTTTCGTCTCTGACCCTGACTTGGTTTTCGTTGTTGTTCATTCCGTTCCACCGATATGGATCAGCGCAAGTCCCGACGCCGGATCGAACACTCGGCGAAGGAGCGCGGGCGACTCGACGAGCATCACCTCGAGCGTCGGGCGCACGCGCGCTTCGAGAAGATGGCCGCCGTGCGCGCTTCCGTCGCGCTTGCCGACGACGACGTGCGCATGGATCTTCGGCTCGACGCGCTCGAGCGCGATGTCCCCGACGAGCGATAGCACCTCGACCTGCTCGCGCAGCGGAATCCTTTCGTACGTCTTCGACGACCAGTCGAAGTAGCCGAGCGTCGCTTCCGAAAAGGCGCCGATCGCCGTGAAGCGCGCGGCCGTCAATTGCTGATTCTTCGCGAACGCGAGCAACGACGCGGTCACTTCGTCGCCCGTGGAAAGCACGACGACCCACGTCCGCTCGCCTTCGCCTTCGATCGACTTCGCGCGCATGCCTGGTCTCTTCAATGCTGAACGGTCGTCGCCTGCTCCGATGCAGGGGCCGAACGCTTCGCATCGCGCGTCCGGTCCGCCAGCGCCATCGCGCACACTTCGGCGAGATGCATCGTGCGCCGGCCCGTGCATTGGGCGATCTGCTCGCGGCAACTGTAGCCATCGGCGATCACGAGGCAATCGGCGTCCGCAGCGCGCACCGCGGGAAGCAGCACGAGCTCGCCGATCGCCACCGACACGTCGACTTTCTCGCGCTCGAAGCCGAACGAGCCCGCCATGCCGCAGCAGCCCGAATCGAGCAGCTCGTAGCGCACGCCGAGCTTGCGCAGCAGCGCCTCGTCCGCGCTCATGCCCATGATCGCTTTCTGATGGCAGTGGCCGTGCACGATCGCGCGCGACGAAAGCTTCGGCGGCGCGAACTGCGGCGCGTGCTTCGCGAGAAACTCGCCAAGCAGATATGTCTGTCGCGAAAGCCGCTTCGCCGTTTCGTCGCCGGGAAAGAGATTCATCATCTCGTCGCGAAACACCGCCGCGCACGCGGGCTCGAGCACGACGAACGGCGTGCCGGCGTCGATCTCCGAGGCGAAGCGCGCGAGGATCCGCCGAAGATAGCGCTGCGCCGTCTTCAGCATTCCCCAGTCGTAGAGCGGCCGACCGCAGCAGACGGCGGACATCGGCACGCTGACGGTGAAACCCGCCGCTTCCAACACCTCGGTCGCTGCAAGCGCCGTCTCCGGATGGAAGTAGTTGTTGAACGTGTCGGGCCAGAGCAGCACCGACCTGCCGCTTGCGCCGGCAGGCCGCGTGCGATTCGCGAATCGGCGCTGAAACGTCTGGCGCGCGAAGCGCGGAATGCTGCGGCTTTGCGCAACGCCCGCCATCCGCTTCGCGAGCGCGCCCGACCACTGTGCATGCGTGAACGCGTTGACGAGCCTCGGCGCGTTCGCCGCAAGCCTCGCCCAGCGATCGATCAATCCGAACGCGTACGCGGAGCGCGGGCGCAGCCGCCCCGCGTAATAGTGCGCGAGGAATTCGGACTTGTACGTCGCCATGTCGACGTGCACCGGGCAATCGCCCCTGCAGCCCTTGCAGGCCAAGCACAGATCGAGCGATTCCTTGACGTGCTCGTCGCGAAAGCCGCCGGTCAGCGCATCGCCGCGCAGCATCTCGAAGAGGAGCCGCGACCGTCCACGCGTGCTGTGCTTCTCCTCCATCGTCACGCGGTAGCTCGGGCACATCGTCTGGTGATGATGCTGGCGGCAATTGCCGACGCCGACGCAGCGCAATGCCGCGCGCGTGAATACGCCCTGGTCCTTTGGATACCTGAAGTACGTCATCGGCTGCGCGGGCGCGTAACGCTCGCCGAGGCGCAGGTTCTGCGTCGGCAGGTAGGGATCGACGACCTTGCCCGGATTCATCTTCGCATTCGGATCGAAGATCGCCTTGAACTCGCCGAATGCCTGCACGAGCTTCTCGCCGAACATCTTCGGGAGGAATTCGGCCTTCGACTGGCCGTCGCCATGCTCGCCCGACAGCGACCCGCCGTAGCTCACGACGAGGCTCGATGCGTCGTCCAGGAAGCGGTGGAATTTCTCGATGCCCGCGTGCGTTTCGAGATCGAAGTCGATGCGCGTGTGCACGCAGCCCTGGCCGAAATGGCCGTAGAGGTCGCCCGCATACTGGTAACGATCGAGCAGCTTGCGGAAGTCGCGCAAATAATCGCCGAGGCGCGCCGGCGAGACCGCCGAATCCTCCCAGCCTTCCCAGGTGATCGTCTTGTTCGGCACATGGGCGGTCGCGCCGAGTCCCGCCTCGCGCACCGTCCAGATCATCTTCTCGTGCGCGGGATCGTCGAAGAGCTTCATCGTCGGCTTGTCGTCGCGCTTGCCGAGCGCATCCATGCATGCACGCGCCTTCGCATCCGATTCGCGTCGATCGGCACCGCCGAATTCGACGAGCAGCCAGCCGCCGCCCTTCGGCAGCAGTTGCACGTCTTCGGGATGAAGGCCGACCGCCTTCATGTCGGAGACGAGCTTGTCGTCGATGCCTTCGAGACCGATCGGACCGAACTTCAGGATGTCGGGGACGTGATCGCCGGCGGAGAAGACATCGGGATAGCCGAGCACCAGGAGCGAGCGCCCGGGCGGGCTCGGAACGAGACGAAGCTTCGCGCCGAGCACGACGACGCACGTGCCTTCGGTGCCGACGAGCGCGCGCGCCACGTCGAACCCGTTCTCGGGCAGGAGGTGCGTGAGCCCGTACCCCGAGACGCAGCGCGGAATGTCAGGAAAGCGCGCACGGATTTCGTCGGCGTAGCGATCGCGAAGCGCTTCGAGCTTGCGATGAATCTCCGACACCGGACCGTCTCCCGCGAGTATTTGCTTTCGCGCGTCGTCATCGAGCCGCTTCGCCGTGAAGCGGACGCCATCGTAAGTCAGCACGTCGAGCTCGAAGACGTTGTCGACCGTCTTGCCGCCCATGACCGAATGCACGCCACACGAATCGTTGCCGATCATTCCGCCAAGCGTGTTGTGGCTGTGTGTCGACGGATCGGGCGCAAAGGTCAGGTGGTGCTTCTCCGCCGCATCGCGCAGTGTGTCGAGGACGCATCCCGGTTCGACAGACGCCGTCTGGCTCTGCGGATCGAGATCGACGATCCGGTTCAGGTATTTCGAGAAGTCGATGACGACTGCGACGTTGCAGCATTGGCCGCAGAGACTCGTGCCGCCCCCGCGCGGAAGAACCGGCGCATTGTGGCGGCGACACGCGGCGACGGTCGCGATCACCGCGTCGGCCGTGCGCGGAATCACGACGCCGATCGGCACCTGCCGATAATTCGAGCCATCGGTCGCATAGAGCGCGCGGCTGCCGATGTCGAAGCGGACTTCGCCGTCGACGGTGGAAACGAGATCGCGCTCGAGGGCAGCGACGTCGGCGACGGTGGAATCAGCCATCGAAGTTCATACGGCATACCGCCGCGCATCCGCCGCCTTGAACGCGAGGCCGAATCCGGGCCGGTCGGGCGCCGGATGAAGCGCGCCGTCCACGGGCTCGAGCGCGCCGTCGAACAGCAGACGCTCGATGCGCACGTGATCGTGAAAGTATTCGAGGTGACGTGCGCCCACCGCGCAGCACGGATGCGCATGGATCGACGGCGCGCAGTGGCTCGAAAGCGGCAGATGGAACGATTTTGCCGCGGTCGCCGCGCGCAGGAATCCGGTGACGCCTGCACAACGCGTCGCGTCGGCCTGCAGCACGTCGACCGCGCCGGCCTCGCACATTCGGCGAAAGTAGACGAGGTCGTACCCGTATTCGCCGGCCGTGATGTCCATGCCCGGCGGTGCGCTGTCACGAATCAATCGCAGGCCCTCGAGATCGTCGCTCACGACGGGCTCCTCGAACCACGTGACGGCGAGCTCGGTGAATGCCTGCGCGAACGCGAGCGCCTGCTTGCGGCTGTAGGCGCCATTCGCGTCGACGAAGAGCGCCGTGTCAGGGCCGATCGCCTTGCGCGCCTCGCGCACGCGCGAGATGTCGGCGGACGGATCGCGTCCGATCTTCATCTTCACCATCCGAATGCCTGAGCGCGCCCAGCCTCCGAGCTGCTCGGCGAGCCGCGCCATCGTGTACGACGTGAAGCCGCCGCTGCCATAAATGGGAATCGCGTTGCGCGCCGCGCCGAGCAGGCGCACGAGCGGCACATCGAAAATGCGCGACTTCAAGTCCCACAGCGCGTTGTCGACGGCGGCAATCGCCATCGACGAGACGCCCGGACGACCGAGGTTGCGAATGGCCGCGACCATCGCATCCCATGCGCCGGCGATGTCGAGCGCATCGCGTCCCCGCGCAACATCGGCAAGCGTGTCCTCGACAAGGACCGCCGTCGCTCGATTCGCGTAGCTGAAACCGATGCCGGTCTTCCCGCCCGCGGTTGCCTCGACGAGCACGAGCGTGGTCTGATGCCACTCGAGCGTGCCGTCCGATTCAGGCGCTTCGGTCGGGATCGTGTAGGCCGAGACGCCGATGCGCTCGATCGGCACGCGTTCGGCGTTCATATGAGGATGGCGCAATGAACGCGAACGTCTACGCGAACATCTCTTTGACCGATGCGCGGATTACGCCCGCCCGGTCCGGATCGCCCTTGAGCAGCGACTCTGCGAAACGGCGCGCCTCCTTGAATGTCACGTGCGGCGGCAACGGCGGCACGTCGGGGTCGGTGTAGATGTCGAGCAGCGTCGGACGATCGCTTGCGAGCGCATCGTCCCACGCGCGGCCGATGTCCTCGGGACGGTCCACGCGGATCCCGCGAAGGCCCGCGCCTTCGGCGTAGCGCACGTACGGGTAATCGGGAATGTCCTGCGACGCTTCGTACTTGGGGTCGCCGTCCATCACGCGCTGCTCCCACGTCACCTGGTTCAGGTCGCGGTTGTTCAGCACCATGATGACGAGCCTGGGATCGGACCAGCGCTTCCAGTACTTGCCGATCGTCAGCACCTCGTTCATCCCGTTCATCTGGAACGCGCCGTCGCCGACCATCGCGATGACGGGACGGTCGGGATGCGCGAACTTCGCGGCGATCGCGTAGGGCACGCCGGGACCCATCGTCGCGAGCCCGCCCGATAGCGACGCCAACATGCCTTGGCGAATCTTGAGATCGCGCGCGTACCAGTTCGCCGACGAGCCTGAATCGCAGGTGAGGATCACGCGATCGGGAAGACGCGGCGACAATTCCCAGAAGACGCGCTGCGGATTGATCGGGTGCGCGTCGGTCATCGCGCGATCCTCGAGCGTCTTCCACCAGTCGGCGACGTCCTTTTCGATCCTCGCCCGCCAGCGACGATCCTGCTTGCGCTTCAGAAGCGGTTTCAGCAGCGAAAGCGTGGTCGCGCTGTCACCGACGAGATTCACCTCCATCGGGTAGCGGATCGAAACCATCCGCGCGTCGATGTCGATCTGCACGCCGCGCGCCTGCCCCTCTTTTGGCAGGAACTCCGAATACGGAAAATCCGAGCCGACCATCAAGAGCGTGTCGCAGTCCATCATCATCCGGTACGACGGCCTCGTGCCGAGCAGCCCGATCGAGCCGGTAACGAACGGCAGCGTATCGGGCACGGCCGCCTTGCCGAGCAGCGCCTTAGCGATGCCGGCACCGAGCACGTCGGCCACTTCGAGCACCTCGGCGCCGGCGAGCAGCGCGCCGGCGCCAACGAGCATCGCGACCTTCTCGCCGGCATTGAGCGCATCGGCCGCGCGCTGCAATTCACGATCTTCGGGAATCGGTCGCGGGATCGCGTAACCGACACCCGAATGAATCGTGTTATGCGCACGCTGCGGTTTCTCGTACGGCAACTCCTGCAGGTCGTTCGGAACGATCACGCACGTCGGCGCGCGCTGCGCCCGCGCGATGCGGATGGCGCGATCGATGACATGGCGGATCGCCTCCGGCGACATCACGACCTCGACGTATTCGCTCGCCACGTCCTTGAAGAGCGTCGTCAGGTCGACCTCCTGCTGGTAACTGCCTCCCATTGCCGAACGCGACGACTGCCCGACGATCGCGACCACCGGCTGGTGGTCGAGCTTCGCGTCGTAGAGGCCGTTCAAAAGGTGGATCGCACCCGGTCCGGAAGTTGCAAGACAAACGCCAACCTGGCCCGTGAACTTGGCGTGCCCGCACGCCATGAACGCCGCCATTTCCTCGTGGCGGACCTGGATGAATTCGAAGCTTTCGCTGGCGCGGTTGAGTGCACCGAGGATGCCGTTGATGCCGTCGCCGGGAAATCCGTAGATCCGCTTGATGCCCCATTCGGAGAGGCGCTCGAGGAGGAAATCGCTGACCGTCTTGCTCATTGTGGCTCGCTCCAAACCCGTTCGTCGGCGTGCAGGTTGGATGCAGTCGATAGCCGACAGTTCACTGCGGCGCGAACGTTGCAAGAGTTACAACGCGCGATGCACCGGAGCGTGCGGCGCGGTGTGCGTCGCGGGTTCAGGAAGCGACGGTTCGAAGCGCTTCGGTGAAGAGCGACGTGTCGGCGCGCTGCAGGCGAACGGCGTCGGAGAGAATCCGACGAAAGAGACGTCCGCCGCCTTCGCCGTGGTAGAGACCGAGCACATGGCGTGCAATCCCGCGAAGCGTAGCGCCTTGTGCGATCGCGCGCTCCGCGTACGGAATCAACGCTTCGATCACGTGCGCGCGCGATTTCACATCGCATGCCTCGCCGAAAAGGCGCGCATCGACGCCAGCGAGGATCCACGGATCGTGATACGCGGCGCGCCCGATCATCACCCCGTCGACGTGCGAAAGCTCGCGCTCGATCTTCGGCCAGTCGGTGAGCCCACCGTTCAAGACGAACGCCAGTTGCGGAAAGTCGTGCTTGAGGCGATGGACAAATTCGTAGCGCAGCGGCGGAATCTCGCGGTTCTCCTTCGGCGAGAGCCCCTTCAGCACCGCGTTGCGCGCGTGCACGATGAAGACGTCGCAGCCCGCGGCGGCCACGGTGCCGACGAAATCGCGGACGAACGAGTATTCGTCGCAGGCGTCGAGGCCGATCCGATGCTTGACGGTGACCGGAATCGCGACCGCATCGCGCATCGCGCGCACGCAATCGGCGACGAGCGAAGGCTCCGTCATCAGGCACGCGCCGAAGCTTCCCGTCTGCACCCGCTGCGACGGGCAGCCGCAGTTCAGGTTGATCTCGTCGTAGCCGTAGCGCTCGCCGAGCCGCGCCGCGTGCGCGAGCTCGCTTCGGTCGCTGCCGCCAAGTTGCAGCGCGACCGGATGCTCGGCCGGATCGAAGTCCAGGTGCCGCGCGACATCGCCGTGCACGAGCGCAGGCGCGGTGATCATTTCGGTGTAGAGGCGGGCGCGTCGCGAAATGAGCCGGAAGAAGTACCGGCAGTGGCGGTCGGTCCAGTCCATCATCGGCGCACAGCAAAAGCGCCAATGCAAGTCGTTCATCTTTTCGAGCCTTTGGTCCAACGCGTATTTGAATCGATTGAAAACTCGAGCGGCACTTGCTCGATGTTTCCTCCGACGAAGCGACTGCGACGCGGCGCCATATTTGCGCTGTCAGTGCATGCCCCCAGCGCACGCGAATTCTCGGTCCGCGCAACGGCTCGGGCAACCGCCTGCATCATGAAGGCGCAGTCGCGAAGAGGGATCGAGGGTCTACGGCAATGCGCCGACGCGAGTGACGGGCCGACTCACGAAGATCGCGTCGAGTCCCGGGCGTCGTCTTGCCCCGGTCAGTCGCGCTTGCAAATCCACTGAGCGCAATTCCCGAGGCCGTCGACTCAGGCTCATTGCCGAGCTGCGAGTCGTGGCCGCCTTTCCAGTGAATCGTTTGCGCCTCGCGCATACCGCGGCGCTGACCATGCGCCTCTCGACGAGCGCCAGCGCGGCTCGATCTTCGGCGGTTTCATGCTTCGTGCTGTCGATACTTTGCTTCGGTTGTCGCGGCAGACGGGTTTTCAGCGGCGCACGGCGATCGCGGACGAGGCCAGCGGTCGAGCCCAGCAAACTCCGCAGTAGACGACACGTATCGTTGCAGCTCGCGCGACGATGAACACAATCACGCTTGTCGTGTGGTGGAGGCGGCGCATGACGGACACGTAGCCAAGAGGCGCTCGAGCGTCGCGAGATCAACCGGTTTGACGATGTGCTCGTCAAAGCCGGCGGCTTGGGTTCGCTGACGATCTTCTACTTGTCCATAGCCGGTGAGCGCGACCAACCAGACATCCTTCAAGCGGGGGATAGCGCGTAATTTCCTGGCGACCTCGTAGCCATCCATTTCCGGAAGCCCCAGATCGAGCAGCGCCACGTCCGGTCGGAACGCCTCGATTTCCTCGAGCGCCTGCCTTCCGTCGAATGCGACATGCGTCTCGTGACCCTGGTGAGTGAGAAGTGCCGCAATCGAGTTGGCGGCATCTGCGTTGTCGTCGATGATGAGCACGCGTCGCGGCGGAATGTCGATCGGCGCCGCGTCGTCTCCCGAGGCTTGTGGCCTGGTGGCGCGCGGCAGTTGCATTTCGAACGTGGCGCCTGCTCCAAGTCCCGGGCTGCGAGCGGCCACTCGGCCACCGTGCATCTCGATCAGGCGCTTGACTACAGCCAAGCCGATACCCAGACCTCCCTGCGCGCGGTCGATCGTGCGATCACTCTGGACGAACAGGTCGAAGACTTTCGGCAGCAACTCGGCAGCGATCCCGGCTCCCGTGTCGGTGACCTCGATGACCACTGTGTCACCCACAGCGCGCGTCTGGACACGGATCTCACCATCGACGTCGGTGTACTTGACTGAGTTCGTCAGCACATTGGCGACGCATTGGACGAGGCGCGCGTGATCACCATTGACGAACAACGGCTCATACGTTTCGGCAAGCGTGGACAGCTTGAGCCGCTTCACTCGCAGCTGCGGCTCGACGGTTTCGACCGCCTGAGTGATGATGCCGGCGACATCGATCACGTCGCGACGCAGCGCGATCGTTCCCTGAGTGATCCGCGACACGTCGAGCAAGTCATCCGTGAGTCGCGTGAGCTGCCTGGTCTGGCGCTGGATCATCTCGACGGCGATCCTCGAACGGCTGTCGCGGTCAATCGCCGTGCGCGCCAAGAGCTCACTTGCGGTGGTGATGGGCGCGAGCGGATTGCGCAGCTCGTGCGCGAGCATCGCGAGGAATTCGTCCTTGCGCTTGTGGGCATCGCTCAACGCCTCTTCGGCTTGCCTGCGCTGTTCGATCTCGCGCTTGGAAGCCTGATGCAATCGTGCGTTGTCGAATGCCACGGCAGCCTGAGCGGCTATCGCCAGCACGAGCCGCTCGGATCGCTCGTCGAATATACCCGGCTCCGGATGGCCGAAGAACAAGCCGCCCAGAACCTCGCCGGAGGCCGTCTTCACCGGCACGGCAAGATAGCTGCGCACCGGTAGATGCCCCTCGGGCAGGCCATAGTAGGGCGGGCTGCGGCCGTAACGTGGATCCGCCGTGATGTCGCTGCTGCGTACGACGGCCTCGCCGCGAAAGGTCGGTGCGAAAACGTCGGTATTGCGTGGCTGGGGAAAGCGAGCGAAGGCTTCGCGTGGTGCGCCGGACAGGGTATAGAGCGAGTACCACTCGCCTTTTTGATCCTGCATGTTGTAGAAAAAGGCGCCCAACGCCGCCCCGGAAACTTCTCTCGCCGTGTCGGTTACGACTTGTACGACACGGTCGAGATCGAGCTGTGCGGCGACCAATGCATGGCTCACTTTCCCTAGAAGGTCCTGTACCCGTGTCTCCTCGCGAAGCTGCTCCTCCGCCCGCTTGCGCGCGGTGATATCGATCGCCGTTCCGATCACGCGCACGCATCTTCCGCCATCATCGAAAATTGCACGTCCCTTCGCCGCCACCCAGCGGACCACTGCGTCCTCCTTGCCGACGGTCCGATACTCGACGTCATAGAGCGCGCGCCTCTCCGGGTCGAGCGCAGCGGCGAAGGCATCGCTCACGCGCTCCCGATCTTCGGGGTGGAGCCCAGAATAGAAATCGGCCATCGATACCGGCACGTCGGGCGAAATGCCGAACATCGCCTTTACCCGCGAGGGCCAGAACAACCGGTCTGCGACCATGTCGACGTCCCAAAGTCCTACGTCAGCTGCGTCAGTCGCAAGCCGTAACTGCTCTTCCCGCTCCCGAAGGGCCTCCTCGGTCAGTTTTCGCTCGGTTACGTCGCTGGCGGCACCGAACCACTCGATGATGTCGCCTTGCTCATTCTTCAGCGGAACCGCACGCGAGAAAACCCATCCGAGCGTTCCATCCAGGCGCCGCACGCGATGCTCGAGCTGGAAGGTGCTCTTCGTGCGAATCGCCCGCTCAACGGCCGCCATCACACGCGACTGATCGTCGGGGTCAACGTACGTGTCGAGCCAAGTGTTGCTTGGGCTCGTCGTATCGAGGATGAAGTTGCGTCCCTGCAGGTGAAGCATCTCGCACCAGTCGGGGCCCATCCGATAAATGACTTCGGACGTCGCGCTGACGAAGGTATGAAACCGCTCATCGCTCTCCCGGCGAATGCGCGCGAGTTCGAGCCGGGCGCCGACGCGGGCCACGAGCTCCCGAGCGGAGAACGGCTTGACGAGGTAGTCGTCGGCGCCGGCGTCGAGCCCTTCGACGCGCGCTTCTTCGCCCGCGCGCGCAGACAACAGGATGATCGGGACATCCCGCAGCGACTCGTCGCTGCGCAAGTGCTTCAAAAGGCCCAAGCCGTCTAGACGCGGCATCATGATGTCCGAGAGGACGAGGTCCGGCCGCTCGCGACGTGCTGCCTCCAGCGCCTGCTCGCCGTCGGCGACCGCCTCCACCTGGAATGTCGGCGATAGCAAGTCACGAACGTATGCACGCATGTCCGCGTTGTCATCGGCAAGCAGAATGCGGGCACCGGCGAGCTTGACATGGGTATCGGGCACCGATTGGTCCGTGAGCGTACGAAGCCGCAACGATTCGTCGACCCGGTCCGAGGGAACCCAGCGAAGCGCCTCCTGCACGAACGCCTGGGCGCCCGTCGCGGTGGAGGCAAGCGTGCGCATCGCCTGAATCCTCTCGGAAGGCAGGTGGGCCTTGCCAAGCGGTAGGCTGACCCGAAATGTCGTGCCGCTGCCGAGCTCGCTTTCGGCCACAATCGTCCCGCCGTGCAGCTTTATTAGCTCCTGCACGAGCGCGAGTCCGATACCGGAGCCTTCCTGGGTGCGACCTGTCGTACCTTCGACCCGATGGAATCGCTCGAAGACCCGCGCTAGCTCGTGCCGCGGAATACCGACACCGGTATCGAGGACTTCGAGCACCGCGTTGTCAGAATCCCGGCTCAGCCTGACCGTGACACTGCCGTGCAACGTGAACTTGAACGCGTTGGAAAGAAGATTGAGAACGATCTTCTCCCACATCTCCCGATCGACATACGCGAGCTCCGACAACTCGCACTCGACCCTGAAATCGAGACCCGCTCGCTCCATCGTCGAGCGGAAGGTACTCGCCAGATCCTTCGTCAACGCGGCGAGATCGGTAGGCTCATACGAGGCTTGCACGCGACCGGCCTCAATGCGCGAAAAGTCGAGCAGGCTGTTCACCAGCTTGAGCAGCCGCATGCTATTGCGCTGCGCGAGTTCGAGCTGCGTGCGCACCTGTGCCGGCGTGTCGGGATGCGCGGCAGCCTGTTCGAGCGGCGCAAGCATGAGTGTCAGTGGCGTGCGGAACTCATGGCTCACGTTCGAAAAGAAAGTCGTCTTGGCCCGATCGATCTCCGCGAGCGCCGCGGTCCTGCGAAGATTTGCTTCGGCCGCCTGCGCGTCGGTGATGGCCGCGGCGATCTGTCCTGCTACGAGACCGAAGAAGGATCGGTACCCCTCGCTGACGTACTGTCGCGGGCTCAGACCGGCAATGAGCATCCCCGCGAGCCGATCGTTGCCGGGGCCTTTCAGCGGAAGCATGAGAGCCTGACGCACCAAGTCCGGCCAGGGACCGGCGGCCACCTCGATACCGGCTCGAGGAAGGTCCGGCACGTGCTGCACCGATTCGCTCTCCATCAGCCTTGCGAACGGCCAGGCACGTGTCGATTCGTCCACGATGGGCGGCACCACGCGATCCGAAACGTCGCCGGTCTTCGCGACGCGATGCGCGACGTGCGACTCGAGCAGATAGATGGAAGCAAATGGGATGCTGTTCGGATACTGCGCCAGCACCTCGCACGCCCCGCGACAACACTCCTCGACGCTCGAAGTACCGACGGCTCGTGCCGCCAGGTCCTTCAAAATGCGCAGCCGCCGCTCTCCGACAACCCGCTCGGTTACCTCCGTGACAACGCACAGCATGCCTGCAATGCGGCTGGCATCGTCGTAAACAGGACTGTACGAGAACGTATGGTATGTCTCCTCGGTGAAGCCGCTGCGCTCGAGAAAAAGCAGCAGCGCTTCGTCCCATGTCGCGCGGCCCTCCTTGAGCACCTGCGTAATGCGCGGCCCGATGTCGGACCAGATTTCTTCCCAAACCTTGTCGGAGCGCGCACCGAGTGCCCAATCGCGCTTGACGCCCAGGGTCGGCGCATAGGCGTCGTTGCAGAAAAAAGTGAGCTCGGGACCCCACAGCATCCACATCGCATAGCGCGAGTCGAGCATCACTCGCACGATCGTTTTGAGCGACTGCGGCCATTCCCGAGGCGGACCGAGGGGCGTTTTCGTCCAGTCGAGCGCACGCATGCGAGCGCCCATCTCTCCGCCACCGGCCAGGAACTCATCGTCGGCACGCAGCAACTTCTTCATGTTCCTACGCGGGACGGCGGAGAGGTGATCTGCCAAGGAAGACATCGCATCTCGCAAGAGTCCGACAGACGCTACGGTCAATCGTAATGGATGCCCGGACCGCTATTCGACATCAAAAGCGAAGCGGCTCGCCTCCGAGGGTGTAGGATCGCGGCGCTCGGCCGGGACATGCCAGCGAAAGGCGAGGATGCGGGATGATGCACCGGCCGCCGACGCCTTAGCTGTAGGACGGAGCGCAGCGCCTTGTAGGACTGGTGCGACATTTGGGCCGTGGTTATCTCGGCGATGAAGTTCAGTCTGATCGCCCCATAGGATTCTCTGGGTATTTCGAAAATCCACTCGTCAGTCGCTCGGAGCTTGTGTCCGTTGTGAGCTGCACGCGGCTCGCAGGGAGCGGAGCGAGATCCGATGAAACAACGTGCAGCCATGAATGGCGCCGACTTCCGAGCCAGCAGGGGCTGAGCCTCGTGTCCGGGTCGATCGCGGTCCACGTGTAGCCATCGCCGGCACCGAGCCGGTTGCAAAGCGTACGTGTCGATTCGGCGAACGCCAGCCGCTGACGCACCGCCGGGAACGCGGCCCCTCCCCGCTGCATCCAATGCGCGCCTTGACCAGGACGAAGCGATGACCGCCCTCGCCAAACCACTCGAAGCCCTCGACGACGCCGGTCTGATGTCGCGCATCCAGCGCGCTGACACGAACGCATTCGCCGTGCTGATGCGCCGCTACAACCGTCGCTTCTACCGAACGGCGCGCGCCATCCTGAAGGACGACGCCGCAGCCGAAGACGCGGTGCAGGAAGGCTACATCGCGGCCTACCGGCACGCCGGCGACTTCCGGGGCGATGCGCAGGTCGCCACGTGGCTCACCCGCATCGTCGTGAACCAGGCGCTGCAGGCGCTGCGGAAGAGCCGCCGCGAGCAGGTTGTCGTCCTGTTCGACGAGCCGCCCGACGAACGCAATCCGGACGATGCGATCGCCGAATCACTCACGCCCGGATCGCCGGAGAAGACGATGTTGCGCGCCGAGATGCGCCGCCTGATCGAAAGCAAGATCGACGCGCTGCCCGCAGCCTACCGAACCGTGTTCATGCTGCGCGAGGTCGAGGACATGACCGTCGAGGACGTCGCGAGCGCCCTCGACATTCCGCCGGCGACGGTCCGAAGCCGCCTCTTCCGCGCCAAGGCGCGGCTGCGTGAAGCGCTGGCCGAGGAGCTCGACACGGTGACGCAGGAAGCGTTCGGCTTCGACGGCGAGCGTTGCGACCGGATCGTCCGCACGGTCCTCGCGCGGATCGACGATCCTGCGCATCCAAGGACGTGAATCGCGCGTATTTGACTGTTGTACCCACCCAAAGAAAGGAGTCAACGAATGAAACGCATCCCCATGGCGGTGGCGGCCGCCCTCTTCTCCGCCACGTTCGTCGCGTATGCCCAAGCCCCGAATGACGCGCAGATCGCCGCGATCGTCGTGACGGCGAACCAGGTCGACATCGACGCCGGCAGGCTCGCGGAACAAAAGGCCAGGGAGAAGGACGTCCGCGACTTCGGCAAGATGATGGTGACCGACCATACGGGCGTCAACAAGCAGGCGAAGGCGCTCGTCACCAAGCTGCACGTCAAGCCCGAGGACAATCCGACGGCCGAGAGCCTCAAGAAGGGCGGCCAGGAGAACGTCGCGCACCTGAAGACGCTGAAAGGGAGCGCCTTCGACAAGGCGTACATCGATCACGAGGTCGTGTACCACCAGCAGGTCATCGACGCGATGGACAAGACGCTGATCCCGAGCGCGCAGAACCCCGAGCTCAAGGCGTTGCTCGAAAAGGTGCGGCCGGCGTTCGTCGCGCATCTCGACAAGGCGAAGGCGCTGCAGGGCGAACACGGGAAGTAGCATGCAGGTCGCGCCGGCGCATCGCATGCGCGCTTTCGTGCGCCTCGTCGCCGCAGGCGTTGCGCTCCTTGCGGTGGCGAGCGAAGTCGCCGGCGCGACCGTTCACACCGTTCAGATCGATGGCTTCGCGTTCAAGCCGTCGACGCTGACGGTGAAGCAAGGCGACACGATCGTGTGGCACAACGCCGATCCACTGCCGCACACCGTCACGTCGAAGGACGCCGGCCTCGGTTCGGGCGACATACCCGCCAACGGCAACTATCGCGTCACCGTCAGGAAGAAGGGCAGCTTCCAGTACATCTGCACGCTGCACCCTATCATGAAGGGCGAGCTCGTCGTCGAGTAGTGGCTAAAGCCGATCGCCCCGATCCGAGAGCGCAAGGAAGCGCCACTGCGGATCGCCGCGCGTCAATAGCAGCACCTTGAAGAGCTCGCCCATCTCGGCGGGCGACAAGAGCGTCTGAACGGCGCTCGCTGCGCGAAGATAGGCGGCGCTCTCCGGCGCGCCGACGTTTTGCAGCAGGTCGAGGATGCGGCAACCGAGCAGGAACGACGCCTGCGTCGCGAATCCCGCGACGCGAAGTCCCGCCCGCTCGCCCGCTTCCGCGATTGCCGAGAAATCGACGTGCGTCGTCAGGTCGGAGAGTCCCGGCCAGAGAAACGGGTCATCGTGCGCGCGATGCCGGTAGTGTCCGACGAGCGTTCCCGCATTTCGCTGCGGATGGTAGTACTCGCGACGCGCGAAACCGTAGTCGACGACGAGAAGCGCGCCGCGCGCGAGGCGTCGGCCGATCGTCGTCACGAGCGCCTCGGCTGCGGGGTTCACCTCGCTCGTGTAATCGACGCCGGCCGGAAACCGTTCGCGCGCGAGTGCCTCGATGCGCGGATCGTCGAGCGGACGCTCGGCCCAGGCAAGCGCGCTGTTCGCGACGGTGACGCCGCGCTCGAACCAGGTTCCCGCCTGGTGCGACACGATGCGCGGAGGTATCGCGTCGAGCACTTCGTTCATCACGACCACGCCGTCGATCGCGTCGGGCAGGACGTCGATCCATGCGACCCGATCGAGGTGCGAAGGCGCGCGCGCGGCGATCGTCGCGCGCTGCACGTCGCGAAGCTGCGGACTCACTTCGATAATCGTGTAGCGAAGCGGTGCAGCGTCCGATGCGCCGAGCGCTTCGAGAACCGATGCGGCAAGCGCGCCACTGCCCGCCCCGAGCTCAACGATCGTGCGCTCGTGCGTGGTCGCGAGAATCGGCGCGAGCTGGCGCGCGATTGCCGCGCCGTAGAGCGGCGTCAGTTCCGGACCCGTGACAAAGTCGCCCGCCTCGCCGAACTTCTTCGTGCCGGCAACGTAGTAGCCGAGCGCCGGGGCGTACAGCACGATCTCCATGTAGCGCGTGAACGAAATGAACCCGTGCATGCGCTCGATCTCGTCGCGCACGCGTTCGGCGACGCGTGCGCTGTGCGCGCGCGCATCCTTGTCGGGGGTCGGCAGCGACGCGTCGATCATCGGAGTCACGGCGTGAATGACATTCGCGTCTGCCTTCGTCTGTGCTAGATTGCCGCGGTTCAAAGAACCGCCAGGGCTTTGCTTGGAAGGCAGGATCGTACTGGTCACCGGCGGTGCGAAGCGGGTCGGCGCGACGATCTGCCGGCGCCTGCACAAGGCGGGCGCGTCGATCATGCTGCACTATCGCGCATCGGCCGGCGAAGCGCGCCTGTTGCAGGCCGAGCTCAACCACATAAGACCCAAATCGGTCGCGCTGATCCAGGCGGATCTTCTCGACGTCGCGAAACTGCCTTCGCTCGTCGATCAGACCGTGCAGACGTTCGGGCGGCTCGATGCGCTCGTCAACAACGCCTCGACGTTCTACCAGACGGCCGTCGGCGAGATCGGCATCGACGATTGGACGAACCTGATCGGCACCAATCTGCAGGCGCCGCTGTTCCTGTCGCAAGCCGCGGCGCCGGCGCTGCGCAAGGCGCAGGGTGCGATCGTCAACATCACCGACATCCACGCGGAGCGACCGCTCAAGAGCTACGTCGTCTACTCGGTGGCAAAAGCCGGACTCGTGGGACTCACGCGCTCGCTCGCGCGCGAGCTTGCCCCCGACGTGCGCGTCAACGCGGTTGCGCCGGGACCGATCATGTGGCCCGACGAGGAAGTGTTCGACGAACTCGCGCGCCAGCGCATCATTTCGCACACGCCGCTTCGTCGCGAGGGCGCACCCGACGACGTCGCGAAAGCGGTCGAATTCCTTCTCGCCCATGCACCCTACGTCACCGGCGAGACGATCAATGTCGATGGCGGTCGCCACGTCGCGCTTTAGGGCCTGTTCACAGGCCCTGGTTGCTGAAATCGACAACCCGCGTCAATCGGCCGCGCGCGCGCCGACCTTCGCGCCGACGCGCGCGGCGAGCCGTTCGAGGTAGATGTCGATGACGCCGTGCGTCGCGAGCGAAACGCGCGTGCGCTCGAGATAGTCGGCCGACGAGCCGAACGCGCCGCACGCATGCGCGATCACGTTGGCCTGCGCCTGGATCGTCAGGTGACCGGCGTACTGCGCATGCGCGCGTTTGACGACGAAGCCGAGCGCGATGATCCGCCGTCCCTCGCATTCGACGTGGAGCCACCGTGGCGCGTAGGCGCCCGTCACCATCTCGCGACGCCACAGCAGCCGCAATTCTTCCAGCGCGCACGGCGGCGGCAACCGATAGACGACGCCGCGGCACGATCCGCCGCGGTCGAGGCCGAGCACGAGGCCTGGCGCGTTCGGCGTGCCGCGCGATGCGAGCGACCACAGGCAGAAGCGGCGATGCAGCCCGTGCACCGACGCGCGACGCGCTTCGGCGAACGGGAAAAGCGGGTTCCAAAGCAACGACCCGTACGCGAACACCCACCAGCCCGCGCCCTTTGGCTTCGTTCGCAAAGTCTGCGCAAGCGATGCGGACATCTCCCCGTCGGTCAACGCATGACCTTCGGCGAGTGCCTCGACGTAGACCTCGCGCATCCGGCCTTCCTCGAGGTCGCGGCGCGAAAGCATCACGGTCCCCTCACGATTCGTCGAGCGCGCCCGGATCGCGTGCGAGCTTTTTCATCTCGACATTCGCCTCGCGCCGAAGCGCGCGGCGCGATTTGCCGTGCGGCCCGCCCTTGCGCAGGAGCGGCGAGCGCGCGACCGGATTGCGCGGCTTCGGCAACGCGTGCTGCTTCGCGCGCTTCATGGTCGCGCTGACCGATGCTCGATCGCACCTTGTCGCGAGATCGCGCGACCCGCTTTTAAAGAAGGCTTCGCGAGGAACATCGCCTGCAGATCATTCAGGAACCTGCGCCCGAGCGACGTCGGTTTGAGGACCATCGGATCGCTATCGAGCAACCCGCGATGGGTCGCTTCCGCGATCGCCTCGGCAACGACCGCGAGCGGAAGTCCCGTGCGTTCGGCGAATAGCGATGTCGGGACGCCGTCGGTCAAGCGTAACGCGTTCAGCATGAACTCGAACGGAAGATCGCGTGGCGCAACGGTCGTCGTCTCCTGGATCGCGCGTCCCTGGACGGCCTGCGCGAGATACTGCTTCGGCTGCTTCCACCGCATTTCGCGAACGACGCGATCGGGAAACGAGATCTTCGAATGCGCGCCGGCGCCAATGCCGAGGTAATCGCCGAAGCGCCAGTAGTTGACGTTGTGCCGGCATGCGTAGCCCGGCTTCGCGTGCGCCGACGTTTCGTAATGCTCGTAGCCTGCCTGCGCGAGCATCCCGAGCACCGCCTCCTCGATGTCCGCCGCCTCGTCCTCGTCGGGGAGCGACGGTGGATGCTTGCAAAAGAGCGTGTTCGGCTCGAGCGTCATTTGATAGAACGAGAGATGCGGCGGCGCGAACGAAAGCGCGGTCGCCGCGTCGCGCCGTGCGGCGTCGATCGTCTGCCCCGGCAACGCGAACATCAGGTCGAGGTTGACGTTGCCGAAGATCATCAACGCCGACTCGATCGCGCTCCGCGCTTCGCCAGCGTCGTGAATGCGTCCGAGCGCGCGAAGCATCGCGTCGTCGAAGCTCTGGATACCGAGCGACAGGCGATTCACACCCGCGGCGAAGAATCCCGCGAACTTCTCGCGCTCGAACGTGCCGGGATTGGCTTCGATCGTGATTTCGCAATCCGGCTGAAATGGAAGCCGTGCACGAAGCGCGGACAGCAGCCGGTCGATCGACGCCGCCGAAAACAGGCTTGGCGTGCCCCCGCCGATGAACACGCTCGTGACCTTGCGTCCCCAGATCGACGGAAGTGCGGCTTCGACGTCGGCGATGAGCGCGTCGACGTAGGCCTCCTCCGGCAAGCCGTCGGTCTCGCGATCGATCGCCGCATCGCGCCCGCGCGACGGACGCCATTCATGCGAATTGAAATCGCAGTATGGACATTTGCGCACGCACCATGGCATGTGCACGTACAGCGACAGCGGCGGCAGTGCCGCGAAGCGCAGCGCCGAGAGCATGGCTGCGTCGATGCTCGTCACTTCCGATCGCGATTCACCGTTCATTCGCTGCGTGCCGCCGCCAGCCGCGCAATCAGCCTGCGCATCGCCTTGCCGCGATGGGAAAGCGCGTTCTTCCGCGCAAGCGGCAACTCGGCGCCCGTCAAGCCGGTGAGATCGTCCTGAAAGTGCGGGTCATATCCGAAGCCGCCGCTGCCGCGTGGCGTATCGACGATCGTCCCGCGCCAGATGCCTTCGGCGACGATCGGTTCGGGATCCTCGGCATGGCGCAGCAAGACGAGCACGCAGTAGTAATGCGCGCGCCGATTGTCGACGCCGCGCAGCGCAGCGACGAGCGCCTCGTTGTTCCGTACGTCGGACAGAGGTTCGCCCGCGAAACGCGCGCTCCTGACCCCCGGCGCGCCGCCAAGCGCGTCGACGCAGACGCCGGAGTCGTCAGCCAGCGCGGCGAGCCCGCTATGCGCGCTGGCATGCCGCGCCTTCGCGAACGCGTTCTCGATGAACGTCGCATGCGGCTCTTCGGCAGGATCAATCCCGAGCTCCGACTGCGGCACGACGTCGAGTCCCAGCGGATCGAGCAATCGCCGGAATTCGCGAAGCTTCCCGACATTTCCGGAAGCCAGCACCAGCCGTTCCATCATCCGCGAAACGCCTCGCGCTGCGCGCGATGCAGTTGCTCGATGCCTCGCTGCGCAAGCGCGAGCAGGGCATCGAACTGCGCGCGGGAGAACGGCGCGCCCTCGGCAGTGCCCTGCACTTCGACGAAGCCGCCCGCGCCGGTCATCACGACGTTCATATCGGTGTCGCAGGACGAATCCTCGGCGTAATCGAGGTCGAGAAGCATCGCGCCATCGACGATGCCGACCGATACCGCGGCGACCTGCTCGTGCAACACTTCGCTGGCGACGAGCCGTCGCGCCTTGCACCACGCGATCGCATCGACAAGCGCGACGTATGCGCCGGTGATCGACGCGCAGCGCGTTCCGCCATCGGCCTGCAGCACATCGCAATCGATGCGGATCGTGCGTTCGCCGAGGGGCGCAAGATCGACGACTGCGCGAAGCGAGCGGCCGATCAGTCGCTGGATCTCCTGGGTGCGACCCGACTGCCGGCCCTCGGATGCCTCCCGCCGAACGCGGGTGTTCGTCGCCCGCGGCAGCATCCCGTATTCCGCGGTGAGCCACGCCTGCCCTTTGCCCTTGAGAAAAGCGGGCACGCCTTCCTCGACGCTTGCCGTGCAAAGCACGCGCGTGTCGCCCATCTCGATCAGCACCGAGCCTTCCGCATGGCGCGTGAACTTGCGTGCGATGCGAACCGGGCGCAGCTCGTCGAACCGCCGGCCATTGGCTCGGACACGATGCTGTGGCGTCGTTTCGATGGCGTCGGCGGCAATGGGGGCCATCGTCAATTATAGGTCGCGCGCCGCGCCGGCGACGTACGCGGGGTCAATGGCGAACGGTCGCGGTCGCCATCCGGTGGCGCGCGAAAACGACGAGGTGTCGACTTCGAGCGATCGCGTCAGGCGCGCAATCGCATCGCCCTTTCTGCACAGGGCGCCGGCCATGCGCAATAGGGGCACTGGAACGGCGAGAAGCCGCGGCGCGACGCCGAGCGCCGACGCGATCGCGCGGACGAGCGTCGGCGTCGATACGCTGTCCGCGTCGGCGACGAGATAGGTGCCGATGGGCGCGTGCGGCGCATCGATCGCGGCATCGAAAGCGTCCATCAGATTGTCGAGCGAAAGAAGCGAGCGCCGGTTCTCGATCGCGCCGAGCGGCAACGGTCGTTGCGCTGCGACGGCATCGACCAGGCGGCGGAAGTTGCCGCGTGCATTGGGTCCGTAAACGAGCGGCAGGCGCAGGCTCGTCGCGATCATCGACGTGCCGCCCGCGACTTGCGCGAGCGTACGCTCGGCGGCGAGCTTGCTTCGCGCATACGCATCCTGCGGCGCCGGCTCATCGCCACACTTGAACGGCTTTCCGCGAAGCGTCGCTTCGCCATTTACCTTGATCGTGCTCGCGAGCACGAATCGACGCACGCCGGATGCGATCGCCGCAAGCGCGATGCGCTCGGTGATATCGACGTTCGCGGCTCTGTACGTCGCGTCGGCATCTCGTTCCGTTCCACTCATCGCATGCGCGCGCCCCGCGAGATGGACGAGCGCATGTACGCCTTCGAGTGCGCGCTCGAGCTCCCCGCTCGGTGCGCGCGCGAGATCGAGCGCAACGACATCGCCGCGCTGTGATGGGCGATCGCGCACCAGCCTTCGCACGTCGCCGCCTCGCTCCTCGATGCGTCGGCAGTATGCACTGCCGATGAAGCCGTTCGCGCCGGTGACGGCGACGAGCTTTTTCTCTAGAACCACTTCCAGCCGTGCTTCGAGTAGAAGCGAACGCCGCTTGCCACGAACCAGCCGACGTGCCGAAAGCCCTTTCGCGCGGCGCCGCCGCCGTGGTGCACGATGTTGACGCTCGGAACGAACGCATTCTTCGTGACCGCACCGAGCCGGACGCTCCAGTCGTAGTCCTCGAAGTACAGGAAAAAGCGCGGGTCGAAACCGCCGGTGCGATCGATCGCGTCGCGCCGCGCGAGCAGGAACGCGCCCGACATGACGTCGACGCCGACTTCCTCGCGCGGTGGATCGGCTTCGGCGACGTCGCGCATCTCGTAACGCGCGAGCCTCCGCTCGAACATTCGCTGCACCGCGCGCGGCGCGAAACCGCGCAGCCACAAGTCGAATACCGCCGGATAGCGCCTGCACGAATATTGCCGGTTGCCGTTGCCATCGCTGATCGACGGTGCGAGCGCGCCAGCCTCCGGATGCGCGTCGAGCCAGCGGATCGCATTGACGAGCGCGTCGGGCGCGAGCTCGGCGTCGGGATTCAGCACGAGGTGATAGTCGGCGCCCGTGCCGTGCAGCACGAGATTGTGCGCAGCGCCGAAGCCGATGTTCGCGTGGCCGTGCACGTACATGCAATGCACCGTCGTGTCCTCGAAACGCGCGCGGGTGAGCTCGATTACGCGCTCGGCGGTGCCGCGGTCGGCACTGTTGTCGATCAGCGCGAGATGAACGGTCTTCAGCACCTCGGCTTCCTGCGCACCCTCGATCGCGATCGCAAGCGTGTCGAGCGTGCGCGTCAGAAGCGGCAAATCGGGCTGGTAGGTGACGATGCTGATCTGCAGCGACGAAGGCAGCACGGGCGCTTTTTGGATGGCGTTCGCGACCGGCACAGCATACAGTCTCGACTCGCCGCCATTCGTCGGGAAGGGGGATGAGCACGCATCGGACGCAGGACACAATCGCGCTCGCGCAACACGAGGGCGCGCGCTACCCGGCCGACGCGCTTTTGCGCCATGCCGAAGCCCTGCTGCGCGCGGCCGGCACGCGGGACGAGATGGCGCGCGACGTCGCCATCGTGTTGCTCGACGGCGACTTGATGGGTCATACGACGCACGGCCTCGCGTTGCTGCCCGGCTATCTGCACGCGCTCGTCGATGGCTCGATGCGCAAGCAAGGCGAACCGTCAACGCTGCATTCGACGCCGGCGACGGCGACATGGGACGGACGGCGTTTGCCCGGGCCGTGGCTCACGCTGCGCGCGCTCGACCATGCATGCGCAATGGCGCGCACCCAGGGAAGCGGGACGGTTGCGATCCGCCGCTCGCATCACATCGGCTGTCTCGCCTCATATGCGAAGCGCGCGGCCGAGCGCGGCGTGATGGCGATCGTCTGCTGCATCGATCCGGCAACGCACAGCGTCGCCCCGTTCGGGGCAATCACGTCGGTGTTCACGCCGAACCCGCTCGCGGCCGGCATTCCGACGTCAGGCGATCCAATCATCCTCGACATCTCGGCGAGCTATACGACGAACGGCATGACGATGCGGCTTCACAAGCGCGGCGAAACGCTCGCGCATCCGTGGCTTCAGGATGCCGACGGCAATCCGACGCGCGATCCGGCCGTGTTGTTCACCGAGCCGAAGGGGACGTTACTTCCGCTCGGCGGACTCGAGGCCGGCCACAAAGGCTACGCGCTCGCGCTCCTGATCGAGGCGATCACCGCCGGATTGGCGGGTCACGGTCGCGTCGATCCCGCCGAAGGATGGGGCGCGAGCGTCTTCGTGCAGGTGCTCGATCCAATGGCGTTCGGCGGTCTCGATGCCTTTCGCCGCCAGATGGGTTGGCTCGTGGATGCGTGCCACAGCGCGACACCGCGCCCCGGAGGCGAGTCCGTGCGACTCCCCGGCGAGCGGGCGCTTCGTCTTTATCGCGATCAGCTTGCGAACGGTGTCGTGCTCTATCCGGAGATCATGCCGGCGCTTGCGGAGTGGGCGGTGAAGCTTGGCGTGACGCCGCTATAGTCCGTCACGACGACTGCTTCTCCTCCGCCGACTGCACCGCCTTCTTCGGATCGATGAGGTTCCGGCGTCCGTCGGGCGTCTTCGTCGACGTGTCGCGAATGATCGCGATCACTTGCGCCGGCGTGAGCTTCGGGTTCACCGCGAGCATCTTTGCCGCGAGATTGGCGACCTGCGGCGACGCCATCGACGTTCCCGATTCGGCGAGCTTCTCGCCGCCTGGGATGACGCTCTCGACCTGGTATCCATTCGCATCGACGACGACGGTCGGACCGTAGCTCGTGAACGACGCTTCGTCGCCCGCCTCGTCGACGGCGCCGACGGTGATCAGGTTGGGCGCCGAGATGCCGGCCGGAATGTCCTCGATGAACGACGCATTCTCGTTGCTGTTGCCCGCCGCGGTCACGAAAAGAATGCCCGGCGCGCTCGCGAACGCCTTCGTCAGCGCGTCCTTCTGAATGTCGAAATAGTCGCGCGCGATCTTCTTGCGCTCATCGGGCGTCTTGCCGATGTTGCAGAGCTCGAGCTGCTCCTCCTCGCCCTTGACGCTGCCGCCCCAGCTCATATTGACCACGCGCACATGGTGGCGCTTGAAGAAGTCGACGTAAGCCTGCTGGTTCTTCGCGTCGCGCAATGCGAGCTCCTTCGTCGGGCACGGATCGGGCAGAAGATGCCAGTCGAACTCGATGCGCCCGACGACGAGTCGGACGTACGGATTGCCGGCCATCGTTATCCCCGCGACGTGCGTGCCGTGCATCCAGTTGCCGGCCAGCTCGAGTTCCTCGACTGCTGATTTGTATTCATCGGGCTTCAGCGTCGACAGCCACTTCTTCACCTCGCTCGCCTCGGGGCTGTCGATGTTCGACTGCAGGTCGGAGAAGCCCTTGAGCCGCGATTTCATCTGCGGAATGCGATCCTCGAGGTTTGCCGGAATCGGCTGCAGCGTGCCCCTCGCCGGTTCCGCATAACGGTCGAACGCCATCAGCGCGGGCTTGCCGTTGTCCTCGACGACGCGATGATCGAAAAGCCTCGTATCGACGCCGCTGTCCCAGATCGCGACGTTCACCGTCGCGTAAGGCTTGCCCGGTGGCAGCACGACTTCGCGCGAAGCCCAGATGTCCGGCTTTTCGACCTTGTGCGCTGCGAGGTAGGTCGAGTACGTGTCGACGAGAGTCGACTTGAGCGGCAGCGTCGCGGCGAGCCGGTATTTCGCGTTGATGATCGCCGGCGCAAGCTCGGAGCTCACCGACCCGGCCTTGTCGACCGTGGGCTGAATGACATTGCGCACATAGCCGAGCGTCAACGCCTCGCTCATGATCTCGGCGGATGCCTTCGCTTCGCGTACCTCGTTTTGCACGACTTCGTACGGCATCGCTGCGAGCGCCTGGGCGATCAGGCGGTCGGTCTCGCTTTTGTACGCGTCCGACGTGCGATTGCCGACCTTGCGCTCGGCGCCGATCATCGCGCGGAGCTGCAGCCCGGACATCAGCTTGTCGGCGGGCTTGTCCTGCAACTCGCGGACGCGATCGGCGCGCCGCAGCGCGCTGTCGTCGTCGCCTTCGAGATAATCGAGCTGCGCAAGCTCGCCTTCGAGCTGGCGCACCGTCGCGTGATCGTCGATCTCGTAGCCCGCGAGGACCGACTCGGCATCGTGACGCACCGCGTCGGCAAAATGGCGGAATTTTGCATCGTCGGTAATGACCTCGTCGACGCGGCCCTCGATCGCATAGGTGAAACGCGGCAGGTCGGCCGCCTTGGTGATCCGCGGCTTCGACTGGGCGAAGGCGCTCGTCCCGGCGCAGAGAAGCAGCGCGAGAATCAGCGATAGGTAACGGTTCGGCACGAGCGGCCTCCTGTCGGTGCGCGGCGCCGCGTTCGCGGTGCGCGGAAGCACGCAAGTGTATCGAAGCGCGGTCATAATCCCCGCACGATCGGATAAGACGCGATACGAATCGACGAAGCGCGTTCCCGGACGATCGGTGCTCGTCAGCCGCCGGCGATGACGCTTCGCGCGGGAATGATCGCGAGCAACGCGACCGCGATCCATGCCCAAAGGGCCGGGTCGCGGAGCATGTCGCGCGGGGACGGAAACGTGCGCTCGTGAATGCGCGGAATCCTCATGGTGATGCGCGTGTTTTTCCGACCGCGGCTCGCCGGATGCCCGACAGGTCGCGAAACGATGCGATGCCGACGAACCCGGCCTCGTGCAGCATGGCGTGCACCGCTTCCGCCTGGTCGTACCCGTGCTCGACGGCCAGTGTGCCGCCGGCGACGAGCCGCCCGGCCGCGCCGCCGATGACGATGCGAAGCGCATCGAGCCCGGCAGGCCCTGCGCGAAGCGCCGCCCGCGGCTCGAATCGCACGTCGCCTTCGGCGAGGTGCGGATCATTGTCGGCGACGTACGGCGGGTTGCTGGCGATCAGGTCGAAGCGCTGCGCGTCGTGCCGAAGCTCGTCGTACCAGTCCGATTGGAGCAGGCGGACGTTTGCAAGTTTCATGCGCTCGATGTTTCCGCGTGTAACACCGAGCGCCGATGGCGATGCATCGGTCGCGATGACCTCCGCCATCGGACGCGCGTGGGCGATCGCGAGGGCGATGGCGCCGCAACCCGTGCCGAGGTCGAGCACGCGTACCGGGCGGTCGCGAGAAAGCGCGCGAAGCGCATGCTCGACCAGCGTCTCGGTTTCGGGGCGCGGAATCAGCACAGAAGGACCGACGTCGAACGAGAGGCCGTGGAATTCGCGCCGTCCCGTGAGGTAGGCAACGGGCTCGCCGCCGCGCCGCCGCCTCGCGAGCGCGAAGAACGCGTCGGCGTCGTCATGCGACAGCGGATCGGTCGAGTGTGCCGCGAGCCACGCCCGATCGGTGCGCAGGACGTGCGCGAGCAGCACCTGCGCGTCAATGGGCGCAAGGCCCGCTTGTGCGAGCGCGTGGCGGATGGTCAGGGTCGGCACCCTCACCCTGCCCTCTCCCGCGTGGCGGGAGAGGGTGCGAGGCGCGCGGCGCCGACCGAGTGAAGGCGGCGGCCACCGCTCATTCCCATACCGGGCGCCACGCGGCAGCACGAACGCATTCGAAGACGCGCACCGGGCGCCCATAGTAGTGACCCCAGCCGGCGTCGACGAGTCCCGACTTCACCAGGACGCGCTGCGACGCCGAGTTGTCGGGATGCGTAATTCCGATGATCCGATAAAGACCGAGGTCATCGAGACCATGCCGCAGCAGCGCCCGCGTGCCTTCGGTCGCATAGCCGCGCCCCCATTCGGCGTGCCGCAATCGATAGCCGACCTCGATCTCGATGGTGCCGGGGATGTACTTGAGCGCGAACCATCCGACGAAGTCGCCGTTGTCGAGCCGCGTCGCGCGCCACGTGCCGAGTCCCGGATACACCGCATACGCGCGCGGGATGCGGCGAACCGCATCGCCGATCTGCTCGCGCGTCGAGACGCGCCCGCTGCCGATGTACTGCATCACGCGCGGGTCGGAGTCGAGCTCGTGAAGCTCGTTCGCGTGGCGCTCGGCGATTTCCGAAAATGCGAGGCGCTTCGTCACGCACCACGGCGGCGCATCGACCCATTCATCGTCCGCGAACCGCCGCGGCATCAGGTTTACGTTTTGCGTCGCCGCACTCATCACAGATTCGAAAGCTCGGCGAGCTGCTCCGCCTTGAATTCGCGCGCGAGCGTGGCGATGAGCTCGTCGAGGTCGCCCTGCATGATCGCGTCGATCCGGTAGAGCGTCAGGTTGATCCGGTGGTCGGTGACGCGCCCTTGTGGAAAGTTGTACGTGCGGATGCGTTCGCTCCGATCGCCCGATCCGATGAGGCTCTTGCGATGCGCGGCTTCCTTCTGCTCGCGCTCGCGCCGTTCCTTGTCGACGAGGCGTGACGCGAGCACCGACATCGCCTGCGCGCGATTGCGATGCTGCGAGCGATCGTCCTGGCATTCGACGACGATGCCGGTGGGAAGGTGCGTGATCCGCACCGCCGAATCGGTCTTGTTGACGTGTTGTCCACCGGCGCCCGAAGCGCGAAACGTGTCGATCCGAAGATCGGCCGGATTGATTTCGATGTCGGCGACCGGATCGGCTTCGGCAAGCAGGGCCACGGTGCAGGCCGACGTATGGATGCGGCCCTGCGCCTCGGTCTCCGGTACGCGTTGCACACGGTGTCCGCCGGATTCGAACTTGAGCTTCGCGTACGCGCCTTCGCCGACGATGCGCGCGACGATCTCGCGATAGCCGCCCAGATCGGATGGCGATTCGGACACGATCTCGACGCGAAAGCCCTGTCGCTCCGCATAGCGTGCGTACATGCGGAAGAGATCCGCGGCGAAGAGCGCCGACTCGTCGCCGCCGGTGCCTGCGCGGATCTCGATGAAGACGTTGCGCTCGTCGTTCGGATCCTTCGGCAGCAGCATCGCCGAGAGCTCGCCTTCGAGCGATGCGAGCCGTGCCTGCGCGGTGTCACGCTCCTCCTGCGCGTAATCGCGCATCTGCGGATCATGCGAAAGCTCGATTGCCGTCGCTAAGTCGGCTTCGGCGCGCGCGAATTGCGAAAAGCGCCCGACGATCGGATCGATTTCGGCGCGCTCGCGCGAGAGATTGCGAAAGCGCTCGAGATCGCGCGTCGCGTCCTCCGAGGCGAGCAGTGCGTCGATCTCGGCGAGCCGTGCGCTCAATTGGTCGAGCCGGGTGCGGAGCGAAGGTTTCATTACATGAAAGCGAGATCGGGCTCGAAGTCGTGAACGTCGTACGCCGCGGGTGCCCGCATCGCGGGCAATATCAAGCCGCGCGATGCGCGGCGTGCGAGAAGGGCAGCTACCCTTCTTCGGTCGGCGGCTCGGCGCAGCCGTAGACGCGCGAGAGGAGCGAGATCAGCTCGGCGCGTTCTGCTTCGCCGGCTTCGTTGAGCGCGGCAAGCGGCGGATGCAGGAACTTGCTGGTCAGCGAGCGAGCGAGCGATTCGAGAACGTCGGCGGCGGGCACGCCCGAAGCGAGCATGCGACGCGCGCGCTCGAGCTCGCGCTCACGCAGTGCTTCGTGATGAATCGATAGCGTCGAGATCGTCGGCACGACGCTTCGGCCCGAAAGCCAGCGCAGGAAGTGCGTGGTCTGCTCGGCGATCATTTGCTCGGCCTGGACGACCGCCTCGCGGCGGATCGACAGGTTGTCCTTCACGATCTCCGCAAGATCGTCGACGCTGTAGAGGAACACATCGTCGAGCGCGGCCGCTTCGGCCTCGACGTCGCGCGGCACGCCGAGATCGACGATCAGGATCGGCGCGTGCTTGCGCGCCTTGACGACGCGCTCGAGCGTTCCCTTGCCGATGATCGGCAGCGTGCTCGCCGTGCACGTGACGATCGCGTCGAATTGCGCGAGGCGCTCGTTCATCTCGGTCAGCGTCATCGCTTGCGCGCCGAAGCGATGCGCGAGTTTGTGCCCGCGTTCGAGCGTTCGATTCGCGACCGTGATCGAGCGCGGCTTGCGCGCGGCGAAATGCGTCGCGGCCAGTTCGATCATCTCGCCGGCGCCAACCAGCAACAGCCGCTGCTCCGAAAGCGAGGGGAAGATGCGCTCGGCGAGCTTGACCGCGGCCGCCGCCATCGAGATCGACGCGCTGCCAATGTCGGTATGCGTGCGCACATCCTTGGCGACGGCGAACGTGCGCTGGAAGAGACGATTCAGCACGAGCCCGAGCGAGCCCGCCGCTTCGGCCTGTCGCACCGCTTGTTTCATCTGCCCAAGGATCTGCGGCTCGCCAAGCACCTGCGAATCCAGACCGCTCGCGACGCGAAACGCATGCGACACCGCGCGATCGGCGTTCAACATGTAGACATAGGGCGCAAGCGTCGCCGGCGCGAGCGCGTGGGCGCTCTCGAGCCAGCGCGCGACAGGCGTCGGCTCGCCGCCGTGGAAGTAGACTTCCGTGCGGTTGCAGGTCGACAGGATCGCCGCCTCCTTGACCATCCGCGTCGACGTGAGCTCGCGCAGCGCGACCGAGAGTTGGTCGGGCGCGAAAGCGACGCGCTCGCGCACGCCGACTGGCGCCGTCGTGTGATTGAGGCCGAGCGTATAGAGCGACATCATCGAAGCGTGCGACCGTGCGAGGCGCTCGCAAGTTGCGCCCCGCTCGTCGCCTGTGGGTTCGCCGCGCATTTTATCGCAGCCGCGCTGATGGACGCGGTGCAATCCGTTGATTTCCGCGGATGATCGATCGGAGTCAAGCCTTGATGAACGCCTGCTTGCCGCCGAGCCAGCGATCGAGATGCCGCGCCGCGGCCGCAGGATCGGTTCGCAAAAGCGCATCGGCCGCGTCGCGCGCCTGCTCGATCAGCGCGACGTCGCGCTCGAGATCGGCGAAGCGCAGGAGCGGCACTCCGGATTGGCGCGCGCCGAGAAACTCGCCCGGTCCGCGAATCAGAAGATCCTGGCGCGCGATCTCGAAGCCGTCGGTCGTCTCGTAGATCACCTTGAGCCGGTGCTTCGCCGTATCGGAGAGCGGCTCTTCGAACAGCAGCACGCAGGTGCTCTCGGCCGCGCCACGCCCGATGCGGCCGCGCAATTGATGCAGTTGGGCAAGCCCGAAACGCTCCGCGTGCTCGATCGCCATGATCGACGCGTTCGGCACGTCCACGCCCACTTCGATGACGGTCGTCGCGACGAGCACATGCACTTCGCCGCGCACGAACGCGTCCATCGTCGCCGCCTTCTCGTCGGGCTTCATGCGCCCGTGCAGCAAGCTCACGATGATGCCCGATGGCGTGAGCGCCTGCCTCAACTCGGCATGAAGCGCAACGGCCGTCTGCAATTCGAGCTTCTCGGATTCCTCGATCAGCGGACAGACCCAATAAGCCTGCCGCCCCTCGGCGCACATCTTTCCGACCCAGCGGATGATCTCGCCGCGGCGCCTCTCGCTTACGAGGCGCGTCGCGACCGGAGTGCGGCCCGGCGGCATCTCGTCGAGCACCGACACATCGAGGTCCGCGTAGAACGTCATCGCGAGCGTGCGCGGTATGGGTGTCGCGCTCATCATGAGCTGGTGCGCATCGACAAGCCCCTTGTCGCGCAGCGCGAGGCGCTGGGCGACGCCGAAGCGATGCTGCTCGTCGACAATCGCCAGCGCGAGCCGCGGCATCGCGACGCCTTCCTGAAAGAGCGCGTGCGTGCCGACCGCGAACGGCGCCGCGCCGCTTTCGAGCGCTTCGATCGCCTTGCGACGCTTTTTGGCAGGCAGCGATCCCGAAAGCCACGCGACCTCGACGCCGACGCCTGAAAGCCATGCTTGCAATTTGCGAAAATGTTGCTCGGCGAGAATTTCGGTCGGCGCCATGAACGCCACCTGCCGGCCGCTTTCGATCGCATGCAGCGCGGCGAGCGCCGCGACGATCGTCTTGCCCGAACCGACGTCGCCCTGCAGCAGCCGCTGCATCGGCGTCGCGCGCGCGAGGTCGCGCGCGATCTCGCGCCAGACACGTTGCTGCGCGGCGGTCAGCTTGAACGGCACGCGCGAGAGAAGCGTACGCGCGAGCTCGCCGCTGCCGCGAAGAATGGGCGCGCGTCGGCTTGCACGCGCCTTTCGATGCGCCTTGAGCGAAAGCTGCTGCGCAAGGAGCTCGTCGAATTTGAGCCGCGTCCACGCGGGATGCGTCCGCTCGTCGAGCGCCCGTTGCGCCGGTCCCGATAGCCGAGTCGGCGGCGCATGCAGGAAACGTACCGCATCGCCGAACTTCCACAGTCGGCGCGCTTTCACGATTTCGTCGGGAAGCGTATCGGCGAGTCGCGATGGATCGGTGGTCAGCGCACGCGAGGTGAGCTTGCGGAGCGTTTCCTGCGAGAGTCCGGCTGTCGTCGGATAGACGGGCGTCAGCCGATCGGGCAGCGGCGTATCGTCGGTCACGACCTTGAATTGCGGATGCACGATCTCGGGTCCGTAATAGCCTTCGCGGACGTCGCCGAACACGCGCACGCGCGCACCGCGCGCAAGCGATTTCTGGTAGCTCGGATAGAACGAGAAGAAGCGCAGGATGAGCGATGCGCCACTTTCGGGATCGCGGATCGCGCAGACGAATTGGCGCCGGGGCCGGTACTGGATCTCCGCCTTCGCAACGATCCCTTCGCTCTGGACGGTTTTGCCGACACGGACGTCGCGCAGCGGGACGATCCGCGTGTGGTCCTCGTAGCGCAGCGGCAAGTGCAGCACGAGGTCTTCGTCGCGCGATACGCCGATGCGCGCGAGCTTGTCGGCGATGGCGTTGCTTTTCGACGGCGAATCCGGTCGCGACGCCGTCCGCTTCGCGCGCGCGACTGCGCCCGGTGGATCGGTCATTTCCGTCCGCGCGTCATCCACTTGTCGCGCGGCAATCGTCGTCAACCACCGGGAACGACGAGAATCGCCTCCACCTCGATTTGCGCGCCCCGCGGCAACGCTGCCACCTGATACGTCGCGCGCGCCGGATACGGTGCATGGAAGTACGACGACATGATGTCGTTGACCTTGGCGAATTCGCCCAGGTCCGCGAGCAATATCGACAGCTTGACGATGTCGTCGAGCTTCGCCCCCGACGCAGCGGCGACTGCCCGCAAATTGCGAAACACCTGATTCGCCTGCGCCTCGATGCCGCCGTCGACGATCTGCATCGTCTTCGGATCGAGCGGAATCTGCCCCGACATGTAGAGCGTGTCGCCGGCGCGAATCGCCTGCGAGTACGGACCGATCGCGGCTGGCGCGTCGGCGCTCTGAACGGCCTGCTTCATCATGTGCGTGCTCCTGTCGCTGCCCTCGCCGGAGTTTAGCAGGGCAACGACAGGCGCCGCGAAGGCTAGAGCGTGCGCAGGAAAGCGATCAGGTCAAGCGGCGAGCCGAGGTGGCGTTGACAGCAACAACCGTTGTTCGCCGCAGAGCGATGCGACGATCCCCTGGAACTCGAGCGTCACGACGCGCCCATCGAACTTCAGCGAGCACGCCTCGATCGTGGCGCCATTCACGTCCACAAAAAGGCGCTCTCCGTCCCGCCACAAACGCACGAAATTGGTCGTTGCCATTCGCGTATTTCCACGGTCCGTCTGATCAGCTATCGCCTCTTACGCCGCATCCGCGCGGCCGCGGCTGCCAGCCCCGTCCCCAGCAGCAGCGGGCTTGACGGCTCCGGAACACTCGATGCGGGCATGACCTGCGGCGCCGGCAGCTTTTGCGCGCTCGCGGCGTTCAGCACGAAAGGAGGAGAAGTCGGCGTCAACGGAGTGCCGGTCAGATCCAAGGTGAGCATCGCCTCGGTAGCCGTGTCGTTCGAATAACAATTCAATCCGGTATCGCAGACGAACATGGCGAACTGGTCCGGAGAGCCGAACCCGGTGAAGTTGTTCGTCGTGGCCAGCGTAAAGGAAAGCGATGATCCGACGGTGACCTGCTGGGTGAAGAAGGCATCGAGCGTATCGGTCAGCGTCACACCGCTGCTCAGGTTGCCGCTGCAGCCCGTACCGCCGAGCAGACCACCCAGAGTGCAATCCTCGGTGCCGGCTAAGGCGCTGCCGCCGCCAAAGGCAAAGTTGGAGAGAATCGCGGTATTGTTCCCGGTACCGTCACCGTCATCGGTCAATTCAAATCCGAGTATCTGCGTTCCTGTCAGGGATGATGTATCGAGGCTGATGTCGAACTGATCTGCGTTTGCACCGCCGCAAGTCAGCGCCAGCATCACCAAAAGCGTGAATCGAGTTGTCAGCTTCATTCGCATCTCCGCTCCTCGGTTTTCAGGATGTCCCATCAACGCGATCCCGGACCGGCCAGCACGCGCGTGGTGTACGTGATGGCAGCATGCGTCGGATCGGTGAATTGCAGTGCGAACGAGACGCTTCCGCCCGGCGCCAGATTGCCGCCGGTGACGTTGACGTACGGGCTGCCGGCCGGCGGTTCGAGCGCATCGGTCGCCCCGGTCAGATTGAACAGCGTGGCGTTGCTGCTCAGGTTGTCGAGCACCAGCGAGATCGGGCCGGTGATCGTATTGGCCGAGTTGTTGGTCAACGTCACCGTCTGCGCGTAGCGTCGGGTCACCGGGTTCAGCGTCAGGCCGCCCGGCGTCACGGCGAACACGTTCGTTACATCGGCGGCGCAACCGCACGAGGCGAAGTTCGCGGTCACCGTTTGGCTCGAACCCATGACGATCGTCGACGTCGACGCAGACGGATCCGTGACATTCGAGCTCCAACCGCTGAACCGATAACCCGGACTGGCCGTGGCCACGACGGGCTGCACCGAGCCCACTGACACGTCGGTCACGCCAAGCCCCGGGCTCGTGATTCCAGCGCCGGCAGGGGAAACCTGCATCGTGAGCGTGAGGGTCGTAGGCGGCGGCGGCGCATGCGTCTCGCTGCAAAAGAAGGGTTGAATGAGCGTACCGAGCCGAACGCGGCAGATCTCGTAGGCACCGATGTCGAAGCCGCCCGCTTGCGGCCGATCTGCATAGCGTTGATCGACATCGACCAGATCGGCGACGGCGGCGCTCATCGCGGAGCTGAACAGCGGAATCGCCATCGTGTACGTGGGGCCGCCGTTGTCCTGCAGCGGACCGAGTTGCGGATCAGTGGTCGTCGCCACGCCATCGCAGGCGCCGAACGGCTGCTTGCCCGATCCGTTGTTCATGATCAGGTTGCCCACGCCGCTATGGCTCACATTGCCGGTCCACATACATTCGTTCGATCCGGGCGAGCTGTTGGAAACGATCGTGTCGTCGAGCACGAAAGTGGCCGAGTTCTCGCCGTAGACGAGAACGCCGGCCCCGGAACCGGTACTCTGGTTGTAGGCAATGGTCGAATTGATGATCGTGGTCGAGCCATTGCGCGAAAAGATCGCGCCGCCGCCGTCGCCGCCGTTATCGGCGCGACCTCCGCCGGCGGCCCCGCGCGAAACGTAGTTGTCATAGAACGTGCTGTTGCGAGCGACGACTGTGCCGCTGTCGTTGAAGATCGCGCCGCCGAGCGCGCCGCCGCCGCCGCCATAGTCGTCGTTCGGGTCGGCGTTTCCGCCGAAATGGCCGCCTCGTCCGGCCTGGGCGCCGCCGCCGCCGCCGAATCCACCCCCGCCTCCGCACGGACCGATCAAGCAGGCGTCACCGTAACCGCCGCCACCGCCGAAACCGCCCGGGCCGCCGTTCGCGGTCCCGCCGCCGCCGCCACCTCCGTAGGCGCCGGCCGCGCCATCACCGTCCGGCTGCTGCGGTTGAAGTTCATTGAGCGCCGCACCTCCCCCGCCGCCACCGGGGCAGGTGGCGTCGTGCCCATCCTCGGAGTGAGGCAGCACGCTCCCCTGCGGATCGCCGCCGGCACCGCCGCACAGATAACCGCCAGATATCGAACTACCGGGGAGGAACGTGTCCGTACCGCCGTCAAACACGGTTCCACCGCCGCCTCCGCCCACCCCGCACTCCGAGTCCAGCGGGCAGGTGTTGCCCGATCCATTGCCGCCGTTACCCCGGGCGCCGCCGCCTCCGCCGTTGGTCGCGCCGGGGCCGGCGTGCCCCCCGTTGCCGCCAATGCCTCCGCCACCGCCGAAATTACCGGACCCGCCGTTGCCGCCCGCTGCGCCGTTGTTGTCGAAGGTGCTGTTCAGCACGGTGAGCGTTCCGAACTGCAAGAAGATCGCTCCGCCCGCGCCGAGGCCTCCGCCGCCTCCGCTTCTGCCGTCGCCGCCCTTGGCGTGGAAGCTCGTGATGCGGACATCGCGAAGCGTGAGGCTGCCGGTGCCCGAGACGGTGAAGCCGATGCCGTCGGCAGGCTGATCGATCGTGATCGTCGCGGGCCCGACTGCGAACAGGCGGGTATTCGGATTGTCGACACCTCCCCATTTCCACTTGATGGTGGTGCCGTTGCCCTCGATCGTAACGTTCGACGAAACGAGCCGCGTGGCCGTCGGTCCGTAGGGATTGTGCGCATCCCAGGAAAGGTCCTGGTTCATCGTCAGCACCGCCTTTGTCGGCAACACGATCGTGTCGGTGCCATCGCCGACCTCGCAGTCCGTCGTAATGACGTGATCGGGATCGGTTGCATCGATCGCGAGCCCGTGGACCCCGTCGATCGTGTTATGGAGCACCGATGAATCGATCGCCTCCTGGAGCGAGCAGCCTCCGGTGCCCTGTCCCGCAACTTTCTCTTTCAGGTAGGTGACATGGATGGTCGCCGCGGTGACATCACGCGCGAGCGACGTAGCGACGATGACGACAAAGGCGAGGGCGAAAATGCGGAAGACTTCGCCGAGCGCTGTAGGCAACAGCGCTGCACCGACCGGCAATGAGCGATACGCGGGCTTCTTCAAGTTCATGGTCATCTTGCTATCCCCCCATCGGGCTCGGAGCGTGCGAACGTCCCGGCCTCTTGAATGCTCGCCAGCATCCCGCGTCGAATGGTCGCGAACGGTCGCAGCCGGAGCGATCCCCCGCCGACGATTGCCCCTCACCGACTAGATCGAAATCGGAAGCGAAAGGCCGACGCAGCATCGGACGAACGGCAAATCGAGGACCTAACTCGCTAGACCCGGCGGGTTTTTCGAAGCGCCAGCCGCTCGCCAAGGCCGGTCTCGGGCGTGGTCGGGACCGTCTTCGAGCGCTCGTTGCGCTCCGTACTTCGGCGGGTCCGCTACACGCCCGCGAGCGCTGTCATCTGCCTGTGCGCATGCGTTCCAGCGTCGCCTCGATCTTGTCGATTCGATCGCGCAGCACGGAAATCTCCCGCTGCTGCGCGCCGATGCGCGCATCCTTGTCGCGAAGCAGCCTGCTCAATCCCTGGATTGCCGCGAGCGCCACACCCCCTTCGTCGACGGTGGTGATGTGCTTGTCGTCGCCGCCGAGCCCGAACGCCGCGTAGAAGTCCTGCGCGACCGGGCCGAGATGAAGCTCGCCGGGCTGACTCTTGTAGCGCCACTCCATGATCGGCATTGCGTCGACCTTCGCCAGGACCTGCCCGGGATCCGCAGCGAGGAAGCCGGTCTTCAGTGCGCGATCCGACGCGTTCGTCCACGCGCCGCCGTCGGACAGGAAGGCGCCGGTCCAGGTGGCGATCGTCGCGCCGGGAACGGTGTCTCCGATGACTGCCCAGCGGGAACCGTTGCCGTCGGACGTCGCGAGCCTGGTGTTGTAGTCGATCGACAGCCCGTGCGTGCCCAGCATGCGGAACTGATGCGGTGTTCCGAGGCAATTCGCGCCGAGGCCTTCCGCCCAGTACACGAAGAGCACGCAGCCGTCCTGATCCGCGCTCGCGAGCACGCCGCCTGCGATGGCGTTCACGCCGCTCGCGGTGTTGCTGAATCCGCCGAGGACCGTCGACGAGTTGCCGCTCGCGGTGTTCTGCCGCCCTCCCGCGACTGTCGCGTTTGACCCGGATGCCGTGTTCTGGATGCCACCGCCCACCGTGCCGAACTGCCCCGCGGTGTTCTGCTCGCCACCCGCGATCGTTCCGTCGGCGTTGGTGACGAGGTTATCGTTCCCGCCGCCGATGGTCCCGAAGCTCTGCTCGATGTGATTGACGAAGCTCGTGCCTCCGCTCAACTTGAAGCCGCCGCCGGCGATCGTCGCGCCGATCACGCCCGGGTCGATGGCATTGGCTGCGAAGCCGTTGACCACGTTGATGCCGCTGTTGCCGCTGGCATCCACGACCGGCGCGAGGCGAAGCACCGGCGCGTTGTTCAACGCGATCGACACCGGCTGATTGTCCTTAGTGCCGAGCAGCGCCGTCGTCCCGAACGCGTTGCCGCCCTGCAGGAAGTATTCGCCGTCGGCCGTCGGGGCCGCGAAATAGCCGACGACGTCGATCGCCACGTTCGCGCCACCTCCGCGCACCTGCACGCTGATCTCGTCGTTGGCAAGATTGATGCGCGCCGCCGTCGATACCGTGTTGAAGGCAATGCTGCCCACGTACACCATCGTCGCGGTGCTGCCGAACGTCGCCCCCTGCGGCAGGACTTCGATGTCCCCGGATGCGCTCGTCGTCGGTATGCCGAACACCTGCAACTGCACCGCGCTCGGATTGAGTCCCGCCGGCAACTGCGTCAGGCACACGCCGTTGCCGCCCTGCACCTTGTAGCTGCGAATCTCGTTCGGCGCGAACGGCACCGGATTGTGCGAAGCGGTGCCATCGCCCTGATACACCGCGGCGAAGGTGCCGCGCGTTTCCACCAGCCGGCACGGCGTGACGGACGTATAAACGGCCTCGCTTCCCGCCGGCAATGACTTGAGTTCCACCGACGCCGGCGTCGGCATGGCATCGACGCCGAGCACCGAACGAAGTCCATCCAATGTCCCGGTCAGACTTGCCGCCAGCAACTGGTCGGCGCGAAGCGCCATCAAGTGGTTGCGCAGATCGTCGATGCCGATCGATGCGCTCGATTTGGCGAGCGGCGGACCCCACTGCTCGACGATGCGCTCGACGACGCTCGCCCGCTGCTGATCGATCGCGAGCAGCGCGTCCGCCGCGCGTGGCGGCTGCGCGACGCAAGTGGCGGCGACGAGGGCGGTCCATGCGATCAACAACGTCCGGTGCAACACTTCTCTTGCTCGCTGGCTGGGCACGATCTTCTCCTTCATCAGTAGCTCCCCGCAACGAACACACTCAACACGGCGAAGGCAAGCGCGATTGCGCCGAACAACGCAAACGCGACCATCCGACGCACCCGACGATCGTGATTGAAGATTGCGGACATTCCGCCTTCCCTTGCGCCGGCCTCGATCTACCCGCTCGGTTGATGAATCGCAATGCGACGATCGAAAGCGACATGCGCGTGACAAGCGGTCGACGCGCTCGGGCGAGCCGCGACAACGGTCGCACTCCCGTTCGCGACATCGCCGATAAATCGAAAAGCGCCGTGGAAAGACGACAACGAAGGCGACGAGCGGTCGCCGCGTGAATGCGACGCGCTGCAAGCGGAGGGCGGCTAGCGCCGCGCTTCGCTCATGAACGGACTGGAAATTGGCCTAATGGCCACGCTCAGGCGCGGAAGAGACCTGCGTCGCGAGATTCGAGGCCGCGAGCGTTTTCGGATGCTCGGGTCCGACGCTCGCCGAGTACTGCAAGGCGGCCGACCGAAATGCTGCCCGCGCAGCATCAGCCTTTCCCTGCGCAGCCAATGCGCGCCCCAGCGCCAGATAAGCGGCGCCGTAGAACGTCGAGCGGTTGGGTGAAGCGTCCTCGGGCCGCTCGAGCGCCAGCGCCTGCATCGCATCGCGCTCGGCATCGATGGCACGGTCCATCTCGAGCTCGAGCGCGCCCCGGCGCACAAGCAACACCGGGACCGCATATGCACCGGTGGGGTTCGCTCGAGCGATCTCGATCGCCTGATCGGCGGCGACCAGCGCGGCGGGATATTGATGCCGCGCCTGCGCGAGCAGGGAACGATCCGATGCGAGCGACGCAAACGCGTAATGGCCCGGCGCAAGCATCCTGCGAAGACGTGGCTCGACTTCGTCGAGCGCGCGCTGCGCGCGCGCGAGATCGTTGCGGTCGAGATCGATGCCGAACTGCATCATCAGCGCGACGTTGAGCGCGACCTCGTCTCCCGCCCCGCGCGCCTGCGAAGCTGCGTTCTCGATATAGCTGCGCGCCTCTTCGTAACGAGCGAGCGCATTGAGCACGTTCGCGTAATTGGCGAGCAACATCGGGGACACGCCGCTCCGCGCCGCATCGCTTTCGCTGATTTCGATCGCATGCCGCAGCAGCGGCTCGGCACGCAGCGGCTGTCCCTGCTGATAAAGCGCGATGCCCCAGTTGTTGTACAGCGTCCCGGCTTGTTGCGTGCTCTCCCGGCCCAATGCCTGAAGCTTCGCGAACGCCACTTCGAACATCGCGTCGGCCTTCGCAAAATCCCCCGCCTCCCGATAAGCCTCCGCGAGGCTGTCCGCGCCGTCGAATGCCAGTACCTCTGACGGGATATCGAGCCGTCCGATCAGCCGCTGCGCAGCCTCCGCGCGGGCGACACCGGTCGCCGCATCGCCGAGGACGCGTGAAGCGAGGCTCGAAGCGAGCAGGCAGCCGATACGGTCGTATACGTATTGAGGCTTGTCCGGCAAACCCGCGAAGGCGTCCGCGAACACGCGCTCGGATTCCGCGCGGTCGCCGTGTGTCGCGAGCGCCCTGCCCCACGCGCACGCCGCGCGCGCACGTGCCGCCGGATCGGGGTCGTTTCGTGACAACTCGAACGCGTGGCCGAGCACGCGACGTTCGTTTCCCTGTTCGTCGAGACTCTGGTAACCCTTGCCGATCGCCAGGAGAAGATCGGTGTTCACCGTCGCCGGTGCGGATCGCTCGACGATTCGTTCGCCGCGCCCGAGCAGGTCGTTCGCGGTGAAGAATTTGCCGGACGGCCCCGCGTTGTAGAGCAGAAACGCGGTGAGATCGTTGACCGCTTCGACGCGCGAGACCTGGCGCAGTGCGAAATCGCGCTGCTCGGCTGCGCGCATAGCCTGCACCGTCGTCCCGACGAGTCCGGCAAGCGTGGCGATCGCGGCAAGCGAGGCAAGCAGCACTGGCATCCGGTTTCGCCGCACGAACTTGATCGCTCGATAGCCGATCGAATCCGCCCTGGCAATGATCGGCTGGTCGGCGAGATGGCGCCTTACGTCATCGCCGAAGGCGCTGACCGACGCGTAGCGCTTCTGTGGATTCTTGTCGAGCGCCTTGGCGACGATGTTGTCGAGATCGCCGCGCAGCCGGCGCCGCAGGTGATCGGGCGTCGAGCCGCGAAGTTCGGCGTTCGTCGTCAAGGCTTCGCGCGGCATCCTGCGCAACGAAGCGGCCGCGTCCGAAGGCGTTGTCGGCGCCGCATCGACGATCGCGCGAATTAGCGTCGCGGGCGTTCGCGTCGAAGCCCCGAACGGGTGCTGTCCGACCAGCAGGACGTGAAGCAGCACGCCGAGCGCGTAGACGTCGGTCGCCGTCGTCACCGGCTGACCGGTGAGTTGCTCGGGTGCCGCGAACTCGGGTGTCAGCACGCGCCCCGCCTCGCGCGTGAGCTGCGTCGTCTGTGCGCCGTCGTCGTCCTCGAGCAGCTTGGCGATGCCGAAGTCGAGAAGCTTGACGAAGCCGTTACGGTCGACGAGCACGTTCGACGGCTTGATGTCGCGATGCACGATGAGATGCGCATGCGCGTGCGCGACCGCTTCGAGAATGTCGAGAAACATCCGCAGCCGACCCTCGACATCGGTGCGCTGCGCATCACAATACGCGTCGATCCGCTCGCCCTCGACCCACTCGAGCACGAGATATGGCTGGCCGGTGGGCGCGATGCCGGCGTCGATCAGGCGCGTGATGTTCCGGTGCGAAAGCCGGGCGAGAACGTCACCCTCGCGGCGAAACCGCCTCTCCGCGGCTCGACCCACCCACGCGGCATTGAGGAGCTTGATCGCAACGCGACCGTCGTAACGGCCGTCGCTTCGCCGGGCTAGCCAGACACTGCCCATTCCGCCATGTCCGAGCAAGCGCTCGATTGTGTAAGGCCCGAACGTCTGACCTTCGAGCGAGCCGTGTCCGTCGACGAGGTGCCCGGCGCTCTGCTCGAGGTAGCCGGCACGATCGAGCACGTCGGCTTCGGCGAGCAGCGTTTGGAGCTCCGCAACGATCGTCGGATCGCGATGGGGCCGCGAAAGGAGCCACGCGGTGCGCTCTTCGGCGGATAGCGCGAGCGCGTGGTCGAGCAGCGGACTCACGACGAGCCAACGATCGCGATCCATTGCGCCGGATCAGGTCGTTTCTTCTTCGCCCAGCGAGCGGCGCAGATAGACCCGCGCCTTCAGCCAATCGCGTTGAACGGTGCGCTCCGATACGCCGCGGATCGCGGCGATTTCGGCGCTGGAGAGACCGACGAAGAATCGCATATCGACAAGCTCGGCGAGCGCCGGCTCGACATGTGCGAGCTCGTCGACCGCATCTCCGATCTTCGAGAGATCCCTGTCGTCGGTCGCTTCGTCACCGGCCTCCGTGTCGATCGTGGTCAGGTGGAATGCACCACCTCGCTTGAGCGTGCGGCGATTGCGCGCGTAGTCGATGATAAGCCCGCGCATGGCCCGCGCCGCGTATGCCATGAATCGCCCACGATCGGGGTACCGTGACGGATCGCGCGGCGAAAGCTCGAGAAACGCTTCGTGCAGCAGCGTCGTCGCGCTGAGCGAAACACCGACGTTACGGCGAAGCTGGCGCTGCGCCAGCGCATGCAGTTCCGCGTACAGCGACCGGAACAGCTCCTCGGACGTCGGGGAAGTTTTTCCTTCGCATGGCGGCGAATATGGCGCGGGCGAGTCCATGCTGTCGCCGACAGGCCCCCACATCACGATGGGACATGGAGTTTACCCTGCCGCGCAGCCAGAGGCTACGACCGAATGGCGGCCGGCGAAGGCATCCGCCGAGCGGAGCGGGCGCTGGCCCGGTCGAAACGTCACCGACGTAAGCTATAATCGATTTCCGTGGGGACGTAGCTCAGCTGGGAGAGCGTCGCGTTCGCAATGCGAAGGTCGGGAGTTCGATCCTCCTCGTCTCCACCATGAAATCGAGGGCCGGCAATGCGCGTCGGCCCTTTTGTTTCGGTGCTCGCGCTTGCATTTAGGGGGGCGACCATGAAATCCGACGACCCCAAACATCTTCGCGCGACGATCCCAGTCGCGTTGCCGCCCCAGGCGATCTCCGAGGGCGTGCTCCTCGAGAAATACGCCAAGGGGAACGAGCGCACGATCGAGGACGTTCGGCGCCGCGTCGCACGGGCGCTAGCCGCGGCCGAGGCGCCGGAGAAGCGCACGCAGTGGGAGGATACGTTCTACCGCGTGCAGGAGAACGGCTTCATCCTCGGCGGTCGCATCAATTCCGCTGCGGGGACCGAGCTCAAGGCGACGCTCATCAACTGCTTCGTCCAGCCGGTCGGCGACAGCATCTCCGGCGACGACGGCGGTCCGGGGATCTATGTCGCGCTGAACGAAGCGGCCGAGACGATGCGCCGCGGTGGCGGCGTCGGCTACGATTTCTCGCACATTCGCCCACGCGGCGCTTACGTGCGCGGCACCGACAGCCGCGCGAGCGGACCGCTTTCCTATATGCGCGTGTTCGACCAGAGCTGCGAGACGGTCGAATCGGCCGGCTCGCGCCGCGGAGCGCAGATGGGCATCCTGCGCTGCGATCACCCCGACATCGAATCGTTCATCCACGCCAAGGACGACGGCAGCCTGACGAATTTCAACATTTCCGTCGCGGTCACCGACGCGTTCGTTAGTGCAGTGCGAAACGATGGCGACTGGGCGCTCGTGCACAAGGCGCCGCCCGCTGCCGATGTCATTGCGTCAGGCGCGCATCAACGCGCCGACCGACAGTGGGTCTATCGCATCGTCAAGGCGCGCACGTTGTGGGACACGATCATGCGCTCGACGTACGACCACGCCGAGCCGGGCGTCGTGTTCATCGACGCCATCAATCGCGACAACAACCTCTCGTATTGCGAGACGATCGAATCGACGAATCCGTGCTCGGAGCAGGCGCTGCCTCCTTACGGCTGCTGCGACCTGGGCAGCATCGACCTTACGTGCTTCGTGCGCGAGCCGTTCACCGCGCGCGTCGGATTCGATTTCGATGCATTCGGCGAAACCGTCGGCGTCGCCGTGCGGATGCTCGACAACGTGCTCGACGTCACCGTATGGCCGCTGCCCGCGCAACGCGACGAGGCGATGGCGAAGCGGCGCATCGGGTTGGGCTTCACGGGTCTCGGCGATGCGCTGATCGAGCTCGGACTGCGCTACGACAGCGACGACGGACGCGCGACGGCCGCGCGCATTGCCGAGAAGATGCGCGACGCCGCGTACATGGCGTCGGTGGGCATCGCCCGGGAAAAGGGTGCGTTCCCGCTGCTCGACGTCGAAAAGTATCTGGCCGCGCCACGTTTTGCATCCCGCCTGCCCGATGACATCAAGCGCGCGATTCGCGAGCACGGCATACGCAACAGCCATCTGCTGTCGATCGCACCGACGGGAACGATCTCGCTTGCCTTTGCCGACAACGCATCGAACGGCATCGAGCCCGCATATAGCTGGCGCTACACGCGGCGCAAGCGAATGCCCGACGACTCGATGAAGGAGTTCGTCGTCGAGGATCACGCGTATCGCGTATTCCGTCATTTGCACGGCCTCGACGAGGATGTGGAGATCGTCGACTTCGATGCATCGAAGGGACCTGCACCCGGGGAACCTTGGATTGACGCCGACGGCATGCGTCGCGCGATGCTGTCGCCGGCATTCGTCAGCGCGCTGGACATGAGCGCGCAGGATCACATGCGCATGAACGCCGTGGTGCAGCCGTTCATCGATTCGGCGATCAGCAAGACGGTCAACGTCCCGGCCGACTATCCATTCGAGGCGTTCGAGGACCTGTACCTCGAAGCATGGAAGGCGGGCCTCAAGTGCATCGCGACCTATCGTCCCAACGACGTGCTCGGCGCGGTGCTCGAGGTCGCGTCGTCCACCGCCTCCCCACGGGAGGATCTCGACGTCGCCGATCCCGATCGGCGCATCCGGCTGGACCGCACCATCGATCCACCGCTCGCGAGCCTGCGCTGGCCGGGGCGCCCCGAGTTGCCGAACGGCAATCCGTGCTGGACCTACGTCGTGCGTCATCCCCTGGGCGACTTCGCAGTGTTCATCGGCCACATCGAGAACGGCGGCGCATATCCGTTCGAGGTATGGATCAACGGCGCCGAGCAGCCGCGGGGCTTGGGCGCAATCGCGAAGACGCTGTCGATGGATATGCGCACCGACGATCGCGCATGGCTCGACATGAAGCTTTCTGCGCTGCAGAAGGCGGTTGGCGACGACGCATTCGACATGGCGATGCCGCCCGACGGACACAAGGTGCGCGTACCGAGCCTCGTATCCGGATTTGCGCGCCTCATCCGCTACCGGGTGAACGAGCTCGGCGCGTTCTCGGGGCAGTCAGGCGGCAAGACGCCGGTCATCGATGCATTGATGGCGATCAAGGAGCCCAAGGCGGGACCCGACGGAACGTTGTCGTGGACGGTCGACGTGCTGAATCACACGACCGGCGACGACTTCGTGCTCTTCCTCAAGGAGCTGATCATGCCGAACGGCCAGCGGCGCCCCTATTCGATGTGGCTGTCGGGCGAATATCCGCGGGTGCTGGACGGGCTATGCAAGGCGCTGTCGCTCGACATGCGCGTCTACGATCCGGCATGGATCGGCATGAAGCTTCGCAAGCTGCTGAACTACGGCGAGCCGAACGGCGAGTTCATGGCGCGCATTCCCGGCTCGAGCAAGGCGCAGACGTATCCGTCGACGATTGCGTATCTCGCGCAATTGATGATCCACCGTTACGCGATGCTCGGCATCCTGACCGAGGAAGGATATCCGGTTGCGGCTGCAGGCATCCTCGACGTGCCGGAAGCCGAGCAGGCCCGCCGTGCCTACAGGACGCTGCCCGGGAAGAAATGTCCCGACTGCGGGAACCGGGCGATGATCCGCAAGGACGGATGCGACTTCTGTACGGATTGCGGGTATACGGGAACGTGCGGATAACAGCGCTTCGTCACGCTGGAACGCAGGCACGTGCCGACGCGCGGCCTGCGGAAGGTCGACACCGACGAAGAACGGCCTTCGGATACAGTCCGTCGTCGCCGGATTCTCGATAACGCGAAGCCGATCGCGCTCCGATGCCTGCGCGTCGGGCATGCGTTCCTACACCTTGCGAAGCTTTGCGACGCATCGCCGCCGTCGTTCCTGCCTCAGGATTCGCGCTGCGGAAAACCTGGCGAACGGTGGTCCCCTACCTCGTCTCAGCGAGCTTCTTCTGCAACGCGTTGATCACGCGCTCTTCGGCATGAAGGGTGTCCGTGTCGCGCTTGGTCGCTGCGATGTCGTGTCTCAGTTCGGACAGGTAGGAGTCGAGGATCTTCTTGAGCAGGTCACGTTCCGCGGTTGTAAGGTCGACAGTCATTGAATGCTCCGAGTGGTATTGGCGGGCAGGCGAGCCAATTCATGCGTTGGGCGTTCCAGGCATGCGGAGGTTCCCCGATGCTGCCGTATCATTTCGCACATGCCGCGATCCATTGCGAGCAACAAGGACAACCTGCGGACCATCGCTCGCCGCGCGATGCTCGAACGCGGGTTGCAGCCCGACTTCTCCGCCGATGTGATACGCGAAGCGGCCGCCATCACGAACGCCGCTGCTGCTTCAGACCGTGCCGTGCGCGACCTGGGAAACCTGCTCTGGGCGTCGATCGACAACGACGATTCGCGCGACCTCGATCAGCTCTCCGTATCCGCGGGCGCGATCGACGGCGCGACGCGCATCCTGATCGCCATTGCCGACGTCGATGCGCTGATCGCCGAGAACTCGGCGATCGATGCGCACGCACGGATCAACACGACGTCCGTTTATACGGCGGGGCAGATCTTCCCGATGCTGCCCGAGAAATTCTCGACCGACCTCACGTCGCTCAATCCGGACCGCGACCGGCTCGCCGTGGTCGTCGACATGGCGATCGACGCCGACGGTGGCATCGTCGAATCGCAGATCTACCGCGCTGTCGTGCGCAACAAGGCGAAGCTCGCGTACGACGGCGTCGCGGCATGGCTCGACGGCGCGGCGCCCGCGCCCGCGCCGGTCGCCGCCGTCGCGGGCTTGGACGCCCAGTTGCGCGTACAGGATCGCGTTGCGCAAACGCTGCGTCGCGTGCGACACGAGCATGGCGCGCTCGGGCTCGAAACTCCGCAGGCGCGGGCGGTGTTCGACGGCGAAACGATCACCGACCTGCATCCCGACGTGCAGAATCGAGCGAAGCAGTTGATCGAGGATCTCATGATCGCCGCGAACGGCGTCACCGCGCGATTCCTGTCGCACAAGGGATTCGCGTCGCTTCGTCGCGTGCTGCGTGCGCCCAGGCGATGGGATCGGATCGTCGAGGTCGCGGCGCAATGTGGAGAGCGGCTTCCAGCCGCACCGGACGCGGCCGCGCTCAACGCGTTCCTCGAGAGGCGTCGCAAGGCCGATACGCTGCGCTTTCCCGATCTGTCCCTCACCGTCGTGAAGCTGCTCGGTCGCGGCGAATACGTCGCGGACTTCCCCGGTCGCGCGACGCAATCCCACTTCGGCCTTGCGGTGCGCGACTATGCGCATTCCACGGCGCCGAACCGCCGCTTCCCCGACCTCGTCACGCAGCGCCTGCTGAAGGCCGCGCTCTCGAACAGTCACGCGCCTTACGGCGACGACGAGCTCGCCGCGCTCGCGCAGCACTGCACGCTGCAGGAGGACAACGCTGCGAAGGTCGAACGCCAGGTCCAGAAATCGGCGGCCGCGCTGCTGCTCGCGCCGCACATCGGCGAGCATTTCGATGGCATCGTGACCGGCGCAACGGACAAGGGTACGTGGGTACGTATCCAGCATCCGATGGCCGAGGGCAGGATCGTGCGCGGTTTCGAGCATCTCGACGTCGGCGACCGCGTGGCCGTCAAGCTGGTCGGCATCGACGTGCAGCGGGGCTTCATCGACTTCGCCTTTCTGGCGTGCGCGAAATGACGTTGCCGCATCTACACGTCGCGTACGAAGACGAGCGCTTCCTCGAAAGCGACGATGCGCGTCCTTTGCGAATTCTCGCCGAGTATCTCGGGCCGATGAAACGCTTTCGCGAGTTGCGCGTTCACGACACGATCGTCTTCTACGGATCGGCCCGCATCACCGCGGAGGGCGCGCTCGGCCGCTATTACGACGACGCGCGCGTGCTCGCTCGACTCGTCACCGAATGGTCGAAGGCGTTGCCGTCGCATGCGCATCGCTACGTCGTGTGCACCGGCGGCGGTTCCGGGATCATGGAGGCGGCCAATCGCGGCGCGTCCGACGCCGGCGGCAGGACGATCGGCCTCAACATCGCGCTGCCGCGCGAGCAGCGACCGAACCGATACATCACGCACGGGCTCGCGCTCGAGTTTCACTACTTCTTCATGCGCAAGCTGTGGTTCGCGCACCTCGCTGCGGCGCTGGTCGCCTTTCCGGGCGGATTCGGCACGCTCGACGAGATCATGGAGATCCTGACGCTCGCCCAGACGCGCAAGCTCGCGCGCCGCGTGCCGGTCCTCCTCTACGGAAGCGAATTCTGGAACGAGATCGTGAATTTCGAGGCGCTCGCACGCCACGGCGTCATTGCGCGGGAGGACCTGAAGCTGTTCCGGTTCGCCGATACCCCGCAGGGCGCGCTCGATATTCTGAAGCAGGAAATCGACGCGATGCCGATGAAGCCAACGCCCGCGTTCGCGCATTCGATGCGGCCGGACGAGACAAGTGACGCTTCCGCGACCGACCTCGGCGTTCGCTGAACGATCCGGGTGGCAAAGGCGACAGACGGCAGCTCGAGCAGCTGAACTCAACGCTCCGTTTCGAGCACCTGCTTCAGGTTCTGCACCGACTCCTGCATTATCCCGTCAGGATTGCCGAAAAAGGGAGGGTCGCATGGCGCTCATCGACGAACGCGTGATCAACCTCGACGATTTGAAGCTCGAGCACTTCGAAAAGGGCGACAAGTTCGCCTGCCGCACCGCTCGCATCGGCCCGCTGATAGGTGCGAAGGACCTCGGTTACTCCTACGACATCGTTCCGCCGGGCAGGCGTGCGTGTCCGTTCCACAGCCATCGCGGCGAGGAAGAGATGTTCTTCATCGTGCGCGGCACGGGCACGCTGCGCTACGGCGAAAGGACGCGGAAGATTCGGGCCGGCGATGTCATCTGCTGCCCGACCGGAGGTCCCGAAATGGCGCATCAGATCGTCAATGACTCCGACGCGGAACTCGCTTACTTGTCGATCAGCACGATGATGCCCGCTGAAATCTGCGAATACCCCGATTCGAAGAAGATCGGGGCATTCGCCGAAGGTATGCGGCACATGACGCGTCCCGAGCATCACGTCGATTACTGGACCGACGAAGTGTGAGCCGGCGGAGAAGTTAAGGATGCAGGATCAGCTTCTGCACCCGCCAGTTCAATAGCTCGCCGACGTAGAGCACGTTCTCGGATGGGCACGCGATCTCGTGCACCCATCCGAATTGCTTGAGCTGCTTGCCCGATTCGCCGAGCACGCCAAGCACCTTGCCGTCGAGCGAGAGCTTGTAGATGCGGCCGGGATACGCGTCCGACGTATACAAGACCTGGTGCGGTCCCGGCGTGATGCACACCGTCCACGGTGCGCCGGGCGCCATCGTCAGCGGCGAGCCTGCGGCTTCGAGCTTCGCGACGTCGGGCATTGCGCCGATCGCAGGCGCTGCGTCCGGCGGCACGGGCACGTCGATGTGGATTTCGCGCAGGAATTTGCCGTCCCCGTCGAACACCTGGATGCGGCGATTGCCGCGATCAGCAACGTAGAGGTTGCCCTGAGCGTCCGCGGCGATGTTGTGCGGCGTGTTGAACTGTCCCGGCTTGTTGCCCGGTTCCCCGAACGATTTGAGCCACTTGCCGTTCCTGTCCGCCTTGGCGACCCGCGAATTGATGTAGCCGTCGCTGATGTAGATGTTGCCCGCCGGATCCCATGTCACGTCGGTGACTTGCCGAAAACGTCCCGGCTCGGGGGGCAGCGGCGGCTTCGGATGCTTGAGCGGGCCCGTATCTTCGTCGGACGCTTCCTGCTTGCGTCCAAATACCATGACGACCCGCCCTCGGGGATTGAACTCGATCACCATGTCCGAGCCCTTGTCGGTGACCCAGATGTCGTCGTGAGGATCGACACGCACCGAATGGCCGAACGACCACGCGTAGAGGTTGTGGCCGATTTCCCGCAGGTACTTGCCGTTCTGATCAAACTCGAGGAGCTGCGCCGCGGCCGCGGCATAGGCGGGACCCGTCGAGTTGCCGCGCGACAGAACGAAGACGTGACCTTTCGAATTCACCGCCACGCCGGTGACTTCGCCAAAGTAGATGTTGTCCGGCAGTTTCAGCGGATCGGCAATCGAATCGAAGCGGATGACGGGCACCGATGTTTGCGCAAACGCCGCGGTGGTGAAAAGCGCAACCGACAAGGCGAGCCAGGTGAATTTCATGGTGTCTCCAAAGGGAAGAAGCGTCGGGTCTCGCGTGCTTCGCCGCGAGACCGGGCACGATGCGCAAAGGGCGCATCGTCGTCAATATATGCCGCGCGATCGTACCGGTTTCATGCGCTCTTTCGGGCGGTCCGCCGGAACTCGGCCGCTGCGTCGAGAGCCAGGTCCATAGGTACTCCGCGAGGCTGCGGCGCACCACGATCTCGAACGCCGGTCCATCGCCGGCCGGGCGGATCAGCACCGGCGCTTTCGCGACGTGACTTTGCGCGCAGCGATTCGCGCCGAACGCGCGCGGGTCGAAGTCGAGCGGACAGCCCTTCTCGAGCACCTCGCGCGCACCTCGACCGCGGAGCACGATCGATGTTTGGCCGCCGCTCACGTCCGTCACGGACGCGAACGATCCGACGAACTCATGTTGCAGCGCGCGCACGGCATCGACAGCTCGTTCCCCTGGCATCACCACGAGCCATTCGTCGGGACCGAGCCAGCGGATCGTGGCGCCTTCCGCTAGCGTGAACGTGTTGGCGATGGATGGCGGCATGCCGAGCACGCCGGCGACGGCATGGGCGAATCCGGCATCCGACAAGTCGCCGCGCAGGTTGAGATACCCGAGCAGCGGGCGCTCGTAAACCGAAAGCCCGTAGGTGAGCTGCGGCGACGAGTGCTTCATCCGCGCGAAGCGCGCGAGCGGACTCTCGCTCGCAAGGGCATCAGGCATTTTGTCGCGAACCTTCGGGATCGTGGAATACCGGATTTGCGATCGTCGCGGGCATGACGCCGCGATCGACGTCGAATACCTGCACGCGCTCGCCGATGCGATTGCGGCCGCGGCGCACGAGCGCGAGCGCGATGCTTCGTCGCAGGCACGCGCTGTAGTAGCTCGACGTTACGTTGCCGAGCATGGGAACAGGGGCTTTGAGCGACGCGTCGGCAACGATCTGCGCGCCTTCGGGAAGCACCTCGTTCGGATCGTCGGCGAGCAGACCCACGAGCTGCTTTCGATCGTCGCGCGCCGTGTCGCTTCGCATCAACGAGCGGCGGCCGATGAAATCCTTCTTCTTCGACACGATCCAGTCCATGCCGAGATCGTGCGGCGTCACCGATCCATCGGTGTCCTGGCCGACGATGACGTAGCCCTTTTCCGCGCGCAGTACGTGCATCGCCTCGGTTCCGTAGGGGGTGATGCCAAGCGATTGGCCGGCATCGATCAGCGCGTCCCATACATGGTGCGCCTCGTTCGCGCATGCATAGACCTCGTAAGCGAGCTCGCCCGAGAAGCTCACGCGTGCGATCCGCACCGGAACGCCGGCGAGTCGACCCTCGCGCGACGCGAGGTAGGGAAAGGCGCTCGGCGCGAGATCGACGCCATTGCACACGCTCCCCAGCACGCGCCTGCTCTACGGACCGACCACGGCTGTGCTCGCCCAATGATCGTTGACGGAAGTCAAGTGCACGCGCAGATCGCGCCACTCGGTTTGCAGCCAGCGCTCGAGCCACGCCATCACCCGCGCGGCGCCGCCCGTCGTCGTCGTCATCAGGTAGTGGTCGTCGCCGAGGTGCGTCGTCACGCGGTCATCCATCCCCATGCCGTTCTCATCGAGCATGAGGCCGTAGCGACAGCGCCCGACAACGAGCGTCTTCCAGTCGTTCGTGTACACGCGTTCGAGCAGCGTCAGCGCATCGGGACCGCGGACGTCGATCTTGCCGAGCGTCGACACGTCCTGCATCGCAACGCCGTCTCTCGCGGCCCGGCATTCGCGATCGACCGCATCGCGCATCGTCTCGTCCAAGCGCGGGTAGTACCGGGGACGCTTCCATTGCCCGACATCCTCGAACACGGCGCCGTGCGCTTCGTGCCACGCGTGTAGCGGCGTCGTGCGAATCAGATCGAAAAGCGCGCCGACATCGCGGCCTGCGATCGCTCCGAATTCACCGGCGTGTAGTTGGGGCGAATCGTCGTGGTGCCCGTCGCGGCGATGTCCTGCGCGAGCGTCTGCGCGAGGATGGCCATCCCGTTGAGGTTGCGGAGCTTCCCCTGATCGGTGCCAAAGCCGAGCGCGGTGTAGCGCTTGACGTGCTCGATCGAGCGGTAGCCCTCGCGGGCCGCGAGCGCGATGTCGGCCGCGGTCACATCGTTCTGCAGACCGACGAACTGTTTCGTCTTGCGCGACGTTTGCGAAACGATCCAGAGCGGCGCGAGCGCCGCGGGCGCCGCGCCATGCTCGTCGATCAGGTGCCCGGTCGCGAATCGTTCGAGCGAGAACGCCGCATTGAGGGGATGCGGAGCGTCGTTGGCGATCGTATGCGCGAAGACCCATCCCGACCCGGGCGTCGCCTTGAAGCCGCCGGTTCCCCAGTCGGCGGACGCCAGACGCTGATCGTCGCGTACACGACGCGCAGGTGGAAGACGGAGAATCCAAAAGCGTACGCCGCGACGATGAGGGCGCTCGCCGACGCGATGGCGTTCATCGAGAAGAATCCGGCGGACGCCGCGAAGGTCTACGTCGAGCATACGAGCTCGAAGCTCGCAGCCGACAAGGTCGCCAAGTGGCTCGTGCAAAAGGACGACAAGGGCAGACCGATCAACTACTACAGCCCTGCCCCGAGCCGCGCACTTTTGCTCGCCGACTACATGTACAAGGACAAGCTCCTTTCGCACAAGCCGCAGAGCTGGAAGGACTACTTCTGGGACAATCTCTACAAGCTTCCCGGAAGCTGACGCAGCGTCCGCAACTACCGTCGGCGATGAAGAGGCGCGAGCCGGGACGTCGACGTCGGCTCGGCGGGGTCCCCATCGCATCCGGGCTCCCGAACGCAACCATCCTGCTGTAATCTTCGAGGCGTCCCGCGCGGGAGCTGGGGGAGCTCCTGCTGCACGTTATCGCTCCATCTTGCCACCCGCATGGCGCGCGGACGACCCTCGACTTTCGACATGCGCCTTATTCCGAGCAAGCGTTCCCGCGACTATCTCGGCGGCATCCTGATGATCGCGGTCGGACTCGCGGCGGCGATCGGCGGGTGGTCGTATCGAATGGGCACGCTGAGCCGAATGGGGCCGGGCTTCTTTCCCACATCGCTCGGCGTCATCCTCGCGCTCGCCGGACTCGCGATCGCGATCACCGCGCGCTTCACGCGCTACGAAGGCGAGATCGAGCAGCTCGCACCCGAATGGCGCGGCTGGATCTGCATCTGCGCAAGCATCGTCGCGTTCGTCGTGCTCGGCAAGTACGGAGGCCTGCTACCGGCGACGTTCGCGATCGTGTTCATTTCGGCGCTCGGCGATCGCGAGAACAACGTATTGACCGCGGCGCTGCTCGCGATCGCATGCGCGATCGTGGCGCTCGTCGTGTTCCGCTGGGCGCTGCAGCTACAGTTCCCGCTCTTTCAATGGGGCTAGCGTGACCCACGCGCGCGCGCCTCGCGCGTTGCCGCGGGTCGGTGGCGAACGCCTTCACCGGACAGGACGCGGCTGACCGTGCACCAGGCGCTCGTCGACCTCTACTACGGCTTCGGCGTCGCGCTGCAGCCGCACAACCTGATGTGGTCGTTCTTCGGCGTGCTCGTCGGGAACCTGATCGGCGTTCTGCCGGGAATGGGGGCGCTCTCGGCGATCTCGATCCTGCTGCCGCTCACGTACACGATGCACGCGGTGCCCGCATTCCTGATGCTCGCGGGCATCTTCTACGGCTCGATGTACGGCGGCGCAATCGGCGCGATCCTGCTCAACCTTCCATCGCATCCGCCACACGCGGTGACCTGTCTCGACGGCTATCCGATGACACGACAGGGCAAGGGCGGGACGGCGCTCGGCATCACGATGATCGCGTCGTTCTTCGCCGCGTCGTTCGGCATCATGGTGATGATTTTCGCCTCGCCGCTGCTCGTGAAGGCAGCGCTCAAGTTCGGGCCCACCGAGATCTTCTCGATCATGCTCCTCGGCCTTTTGGCCGGCGGCACGATGGCGCGCGGCTCGCCGATCAAGGGCGTCGCCATGACGGTGGTCGGACTTCTGATCGGCGTCGTCGGCACCGACGTCAACAGCGGCACGATCCGCTTCGCGTTCGGCTTCCCCGAGTTGTCCGACCGCGTCGAGCTCGTGGCGCTCGCGCTCGGCCTGTTCGGCGCGGCGGACTTCCTGCGCAGCGTGAATCGCCTCGAGTTCATCGGCACCGAGACGCACGTGCGGCTTCGCGACATGCGTCCAAGCATGGCCGAGCTCAAGCAGTCGTTCTTTCCGATGCTGCGGGGCACGCTCGTGGGAACGCTGTTCGGCGCCATGCCCGGCACCGGACCGACGATCACGACGTTCATCGCGTACGCGCTGGAGCGGCGCGTCTCGAAGACGCCGCAGCGCTTCGGCCATGGCGCGCTCGAAGGCGTCGCGAGCCCCGAAGCAGCGTCGCACTCGAAGACGCAGGTCGACTTCATCCCGACGATGAGCCTCGGCATTCCGGGTGACGCGGTGATGGCGCTTCTGCTCGGCGCGCTGATGATCCAGGGCATCGCGCCGGGACCACAGCTCATCACCGATCACGCCGATCTCTTCTGGGGACTGATCGCGAGCTTCTGGATCGGCAACATTCTGCTCGTGATCCTCAACGTTCCGCTGATCGGGGTCTGGCTCAAGGTGCTGCGCGTCCCGTATCGTATGATGTTTCCGTGCGCGATGTTCTTCATCGCGGTCGGCGTCTACAGCACGAACAACAGCCTGTTCGAGGTGAACGAGGTGCTCGTGTTCGGGATCGTCGGCGCGATCCTGATGGCGCTCGACTTTCCGCTCGCGCCGATCCTCCTCGGCTACGTGCTCGGCCCGCTCGTCGAGGAGAACTTTCGCCGCGCGCTCCTGCTTTCGCGTGGCAATCTCGGTGTGTTCTTTCAGCGGCCGATCAGCCTCGCGTTCATGGTTCTGTGCATCCTGCTCGTCGTGCTGCAGATGTTCTTCGCGGTCCGCGCGGCACGACGCAAGCGCCGGCCCATGCGAAGCGAGCCGGCGCCCGCGGTCGGTGCAACGGTGCCCGCCACCAACGATTGAGGAAACTGGAGGAAGCATGAATCCAAGCCGGCGCCGCCTGCTCGGCCATTTGCTCGTTGTCGCTTCGTGCGCGATCGCCGTCGCGACGCCCGCCGCGAGCGCGGATTACCCTGACAAGCCGATTCGGCTGATCGTGCCGTTCCCACCCGGCGGGCCCACCGACATGGTGGCGCGACCGCTCGCGCAGTTTTTAGGCGAGCGTCTGAAGCAACAGGTCATCGTCGACAATCGGGGCGGCGCGGGCGGAAGCATCGGCGCCGAGCTCGTCGCGAAGGCGCCCGCGGACGGTTACACGCTGATCATGGCCACCGTCGGCACGCATGCGATCAACAAGTCGCTCTACAAGCATCTCGCGTACGATCCGGTCAAGGACTTCACGCCGATCTCGCTTGTCGCCGCGGCGCCCGTCGCGCTCGTGGCCAACCCGAAAGTGCCCGTGAGCTCCGTTGCCGACGTGATCGCGCTCGCGAAGTCCAAGCCCGGCTCGCTCAATTTCGGAAGCGCGGGCAACGGCACGCCGGGTCATCTGACGGGCGAGATGTTTTGCGCGGCAACCGGCGTCAAGCTCGGACACGTTCCGTACAAGGGCAGCGCGCCTGCGGTCGCGGACCTGCTCGGCGGGCAAACGCAGCTCATGTTCGATCCTCTGCAATCGGTGCTGCCGCAGGTGCGCGCGGGGCGCCTGAAGCTGCTCGCGGTGAGCAGCAAGACACGCTCGCAGGCCGCGCCGAACGTGCCGACGTTTGCCGAGGCGGGCGTCAAGGATTTCGAGACGACCGCATGGTGGGGCATCTTCGCGCCGGCGAAGCTTCCGCCCGGCATCGTGAAGCGCCTCGACACCGAGATCAATGCAGTGATCGCGTCGAAAAGCTTCCTGGATCTTCTCGTGCCGCAAGGCGTCACCGTGATGGGCGACACGCCGGAGGAATTCGCGAAGTTCCAGCAGCAGGAGATCGCGAAGTGGGGTAAGGCAGTCCACGATTCGGGCGCATCGATCGACTAGGGCCTGTCAACAGGCCCTAGAACGTCGTGGTCCGACGATCATGCATCTGAACGACGTCGAGCAGGCGATGCTCGCCGGCGACATGGGGCCGGTGCGAAAGCTCGCGATCGCGCACCAGATCAAGGTCGGCGAGTTCTTCGGCGCGAAGGATTTCGTGCCGGTGTCGCAGGCACATGTGATGGCCGACACCGAAAGCCTGGGCGATGCGGGCGTGGCCTGGCTCGAGATGCTCGCGAGCCATTCGCCCGCCGAGCGGCGCGTGCGCATCCCGACGATCACCGATCCGCGCGGCACCGATTTCGCGCATGCCGAAACGTTGAAGCAGGCAGCCTGGATGCTCACGCTCGAAAAGCGCACGATCGACGCGTTCGTCAAGCTCGGTGTGCTTTTGACCGACACGTGCATCAACTACCAGACGGTGCAGGCGCCGACGCGCGGCGAGCACGTCGCGTTCGGCGACACGGGGGTCGTCATCTACTCGAATTCGGTGTGCGGCGCTCTGTCGAATTTCGAGGGCGGTCCCTCGGCACTCTCCGCGGGGCTGACGGGCCGCACGCCGAGCTACGGTTATCACCTCGATACGCATCGACAGGCGACGCTTCGCGTGCGCGTCGAATGGACGCCGGAGCGACTCGACGAATGGGGTGCGCTCGGCGGCGTAATCGGGCGCCTTGCCGGCCACTACTGGGCGGTGCCAGCGATCGAAGGCATCGAAACAGCGCCGAGCTCCGACGCACTCAAGCACTTCGGCGCCGCGATGGCGAGCTTCGGTTCGGTCGCGCTCTTCCACATCGTCGGCGTGACGCCGGAAGCGCCACGTCTTCGCGACGTGGTTTCCGAAAGCGCACGTCTTCCCGAATTGCGCGTGGGTAGCAGCGATGTCGACGCATTGCGATCGTCGTATCGCGTCGACGATGCGATCGACATCGTCGTCTTCTCCGGCCCGCAACTGAGCCTGCTCGAGCTTTCGATGCTCGCCGACTTGTGCGACGGTCGCCGCTTCGTCGTGCCGCTGCTCGCGGTGACGAGCCCGCAGATCAAGCCCGATGCGGATCGAATGGGCCTGACGTCGCGAATCGAAAACGCCGGCGGCACCGTGCTCGCCGGGATGTGCTTCTACCAGTCCTATGCGCGCGAGATCGCGGAAGCGAACGGCTGGAAGCGGCTCGTCACCAACAGCGCGAAGATGGTGAACATTCTCGGCGGCTACGGCTACCAGCCGATGCTCGCGTCGATGGAAGCGTGCGTCGATGCGGCGTGCTCGGGCCGGTTGGCGTGATCGCGAGATGAGCGACGGTTCGCAACTCGACGAACGACGCGAATTCGTCGCGCGCCACGCGATGGGCCCGCGCGTTTCGGGCGTTGCGCTCGTCGCCAAGGACGGGTTTTCGGCGCGCTACGATCTCGACCGCATCAACGGCGTGTTCTCGCGGCCCTCGCACAAGCTCGCCGGACAGTCGTACCGCGACCGCATCCTCGTGCTCGACGCGGCGAAGGGCGGGGTCGCCACTGCGTGGATGCTGCACGAGATGAAGGCGCGCGGGATGGCGCCGCTCGCGCTCGTGTTCAACGCCGCGAATCCCATCATGGCGCAGGGTATGGCGCTCGCCGATCTCACGATGCTCGCCGGATTCGATCGCGACATCACTTCGGCGATCGCATCAGGCGCGCGCGTCGAGCTGATACCGGAATGCGCGCTCCTCCGCGTGATCGGATGAGCAAACCTCAGCTTCCCGGCAGATCGTGAATCTCCGGGAAGAAGAGATCGGTCCACGCCTTCGGGCGATGCTTCAGCACGCCGACGTCGTACATGAACTGCGAGTAAGGCAGCACGCGCTCGGGCGTCAGCGTGTATGAAGTCTGCGGGTCCTGCATCATCCTGAGGATCTTGTCGGCGTCGTCCTTGTTGCCGCCCTCCTGCACGTATACCTCGGCCGCGCGGCGCTTGTTCGCATTGATCGAATCGGTTGCTTCCCCGAGCGCCGCGAGCACGGCCTTGTACGTCTTCGGATTCGCGCTTCGGAACTTGTCCGTCGCCCAGACCATCAGGAACGTGTTCGGCCCGCCCATCACGTCGTAGGAATTGAGCACCGTATGGATGCCGGGCTTCTCGAGCGCGTAATACTGGAACGGCGGCGAGGTGAACTGCGCGGTGATCTCGGACGCGCCCGACAGGAGCGCTGCGAGGCCCTCCGGATGCGGCAGGTTCACCATCAGCTTGTTGAGCTTGCGGTAGTTGTCTTGACCCCAGATCTTCGCCGCCGCCATTTCGAGATAGATCGTCTGCACCGACGATCCCGCGCCCGCCATCGCGATCTTGTCCTTGTCGCTGAAGTCGCCGATCGTCCTGACGTTCGGATCGCGCGTGACGAGCAGGTTCGGCATCGATGCGAGCGCAGCGACGCCTCGGACGTCGACGTTGTCGCGCGTCTTGTCCCAAAGGATGAAAGCAGGTCCGGTGCCGCCCGACGCGAAGTCGAGCGTTCCGGAAAGCAGCGCGTCGTTGGCGGCGGCGCCCGCCGCAAGCTTGACCCAGACAACCTTCGTGTCGGGCAGGCCGCCTTGCGCGAGCTGCTTCTCGACGAGCTTGTCGTGCTTCATGATCGTCAGTGCAAGATAGCCGATGCCGTATTGCGTCGCGAGCTTGACCTCGTCGGTTTCCGCGCGCGCCGGCGTGGTCGCAAGGACGAGCAAGACGATCGCGACGCGCATTCCGGCATATCGATTCCACATGGTCTTTCATCCTCCCGTTGTGTCGGCGCAAGGCCTCATGGGGCTACTCTCCGCGCTTCGCGCTTCGAGGCTGATTCGCGCTCGGGGCGGCCCTTCGCGCTCACGGGCGCACGCCGCATTTGAATTTCGGACCGAGCGACGTGCGAAGCTTCGCTTGCGCAGCGTCGACGAAGCGACACAGGTAAGGCCGCGTCTCGCGCGGATCAACGATGTCCTCGACGCCGAACGCCTCCGCCGTGAGAAACGGCGACGCGAACGCGCGAAGCTCCGCCTCGATCTCGGCCTCGCGTCGCTTCGGATCGGCGTGCTGTGCGATCTCGCGGCGAAACGCTGCGGCGACGCCGCCTTCGATCGGTAGCGATCCCCATTCCGCCGACGGCCATGCGACCTTGAAGTCGAGTCCGTTCTTGTCCGTCGTCCCCATGCCTGCCATGCCGTAGCACTTGCGGATCACGACCGTGTACATCGGCACCGACGCCTGCAACGCCGCGTAGACGCCGCGCATCCCTTCACGCAAGGTCGCGGCGACCTCCGCGTCGCGCCCCACCATGAACCCGGGCACGTCGACGAAAAAGACGATCGGAATGTGAAACGTGTCGCAAAGGTCGATGAAATGCGTCTGCTTGCGCGCGGCCTTCACGTCGATCGCGCCGCCGTAGACCAGCGGGTTGTTCGCGACGACGCCGACCACGTGGCCCGAAAGCCGCGCGAGCGCGGTGATCACGGCTCTGCCGAAGCTCGGCTGGATCTCGAAGACCGAGCCGCGGTCGACGACGAGCTCGACGAGCCGCCGCATGTCGTACGGCTTGCGCCGCGAGCGCGGCACGATGCGCAGAAGCGCCTCCTCGCAACGATCAGCGGCATCGTCGCTTGCGATCTTCGGCGGCAGCTCCCACACGTTCTGCGGCATGTAGCTTAAGAACCGGCGAATCGTAGCGAAGCATTCGCGCTCGTCGGCTACCGCGTTGTCGATCGTGCCCGCCGTGTCGACCGCGAGATGCGCGCCGCCGAGATCCTCCTTCGTGATCTTCTGCCCGAGCGAGCGCTCGACGACCGGCGGTCCCGCCGCGAACACGTGCGCGTTGCCGCGAACCATCACGGTGAAATGCGACAGGATCGCGCGTCCCGCGGGCCCGCCCGCTGCCGTGCCGAGCACCGCCGAGACGACGGGAACGCTGCCCATCAGCTCGACCGATCGCTCGAATCCGTGCACGCCGGGAAACACCGCGTGTCCGCGTCTCGTGATCGACGTCACGCTGCCGCCTGCGCCGTCGATAAGATTGACGAGCGGAATCCGATATTGGCACGCAAGATCCTCGACGAAGCCGCCCTGCCCGCCCTTCTTGCGATCGCCGCTCCAGCTCGTGCCGCCGCGAACGGTGAAATCCTCGCCGCCGAGCGCAACCGAACGCCCGTCGATGCGCGCGAGGCCCATGACGTACGGCGCGGGCGTGACGCCGGTGACCCGGCCCTCCTTGTCGTAATGGCCGGAGCCGGTGAGCTTGCCGACTTCCTGGAACGAGCCTTCGTCGACGAGCGACGCGATGCGCTCGCGAATCGTGAGCCGGCGCTCCGCATGATGCTTCGCGATCGCGTCGTCGCCGCCAAGCCGTTCGGCCCACGCGCGACGCCGGCGCAATTCGTCGACTTCGGCGGACCAGTCGTCGGTCGCCGACGGCGAGGATGGCGGCGTTTTCACCGTTCGCACTCGCGCACTCACGTCTCGAGGATCGCGACCGTCTGACCTTCGGCGACGCTGTCGCCTTCGGCGATCCGGAACTCGCGAATTGTTCCGCCTTCCTCCGCGATCACCGGGATCTCCATCTTCATCGACTCGACGATCATGATCGTGTCGCCGGCGTCGACCTTCTGGCCGATTGCCGTCACGATCTTCCACACCGAACCGGTCACGTCCGCTTTCACTTCGCAGGTCGCCATTCTTTTTCGTTTCCTAATAGCTCGTGGGCCACGCGCGCAGCAGATGCTGCCCGATGCCATTGGTCATCCGCATTCGATGCACGTCGAGCGTACGGATCAAATAGTCACGCGTGTCCTGCGGGCGGATCACCGACTGCACTGCGTAGGCGGATGCGGCGTCCCAGACGGCGCTGTCGCGATCCATCCGCGCGAAGAGCTCGTCGAAGCCTTCGTCATTCGGCGTCTTGCCGTGCACGACGCGCACGCCGAATTGCGGATCCATGAAGCTGATCTCGGCCGTCGGCCACGCGGCCACCTCGTCCGAATTCCGGCCGCCGCCCATGTTGAGATACGCCTGCCCGTACGTCTTGCGCAGGATGATCGAGATCTTCGGCACGGTGACGAGCTGGAGCGCGTTCATCCAGTTCATGATCTTGCCCGGCACGCGCTTGCGCTCGGCGTCGGTGCCGATCGCAAACCCCGGCGTGTCGACGAGCATGACGAGCGGCACGTTGAACGAATCGCACAGCACGATGAAGCTCGTCACCTTGTCGCATGCGTCGGCATCGATCGCGCCCCCCTTCACGAGCGGATTGCTGGCGATGATGCCTACAGTTCGGCCATCCAGGCGCGCGAGCGCCGTCACGATCGCCTTGCCGAACCTCGCCTTCAGCTCGAACAGGCTGTCGCGATCGACGATCGCACGCACGATCCTGCGCACGTCGTAGACCTGCGTGCGGCTCGCGGGCAGCAGGCTTGCAATGCTCGCCATGTCGTCTCCCGAGCCCGCGGGCGCGAGACGCCGCGGCGGCGCTTCCATGCAATGGCTCGGAAGGTAGTCGAGGAAGCGCCTGATCGCATCGAGCGCCTGCTCGTCGGTGTCGACGACGAGATCGGCGAATCCGGTGACTTCGCCATGGAGGCTTGCGCCGCCGAGTTGCTCGGCATCCACATCCTCGCGAATCGCGAGCGACGCGAGCAGCGGGCTCGACACGGCAAGCACCGCACCCTTGCGCATCACGTTGAAATCGGAGAGCACCGCGTACCATGTCGACGAGCCGAAGCTCATGCCGAGCGTCGCCGACGCCCACGGCGTTTCGCGCATCCGCTGATACTGAGTGGGGTCGTTGCCGAGCAGCGTCGCCATGCCGCGCGCGCCCATGTGATCAGGCATGCGCGCACCCGACGATTCGCCGAGGAAGACCATCGGCAATCCGCGCGCGGTCGCAACGCGCTTCAGGTGTCCGAGCTTGCGTCCGTTCGTCGCGCTCGACGACGCGCCCATCACGGTGAAATCGTTCGCGGCGATCGCGAGGTCGCGGCCGTCGATTCGTCCGAAGCCCGCGATCTTGCCGTCGGCCGGCGTTTTGTCGCGGTCGTCGGGATTGGATGCCGACGTCCCGAACAAGCCCGACTCGACGAAGCTGCCGTCGTCGCAGAGATACGCGATCCGCTCGCGCGCGTTCAGAATCCCGGCCTCGCTGCGTCGGGCGAGCTTCGCCGCATCGCCCATCGCGAGCGCACGGCGACGCCGCGTCTCGTACTCGGCGAGCGCCGTGTCAACCGAAACCGTGTGCGGCGAGCGCGTCGAGGTCATCGACTGCAAGCGATGGCGCCGCAGGCTTCGAGCGCATCGATACGCGCCTGCGGGTAATCGAGCACGCTCGCGAGAATCCGGCTCGTGTCCTGGCCGACGCGGTGTCCGGCGTGCCTGACTTTGCCCGGCGTTGCCGTAAGCCTTGGGACCACCGCGGCCATCGCCACCGAGCCGAGGTCGTCGTCGGGCGCGTCGACGATCGAGCCGCGTGCGCGATAGTGCGGATCGCGAAAGATGTCGGCCATCGTGAAGATGCGCGTCGCCGGCACGTCATGGCGTTCAAGCGCGCGCTCGACCGCTTCGAGCGAAAGGCTCGACGTCCACCGAGCGATCGCGGCGTCGAGCGCTTCGTGACTCTGCGAGCGCGCAATGGCCGTCGCGAAGCGCGGATCGGACGCGAGCGCAGGCTCGTCCATCGCCTGCGCGAGGCGGCGAAAGATTGCGTCGCTCATCGCAGTGATGTGGATGTTGTCGCCGTCCGCGGTCGGATACAGATTGTTCGGCGTGCTTTCCGGCAGCCGCGAGCCGGTTCTCGTCGCGACATGGCCAAGCTTTTCGTACGCGGGAATCCACGGTTCCATTAAGCTGAACGCGCACTCGTAGAGCGCGGCGTCGATGCATTGCCCGCGCCCGGTGCGCTCGCGCGCGAGAAGCGCCATCAGGGCGCCGAACGCCGCGTAGAGGCCGGTGATGTAATCGGTCATCGATACGGCGACGCGCGCCGGCGGCCGGTCGGGGTCGCCGGTGATGTGCCGAAGGCCGCTCACCGCCTCGCCGATGACGCCATAGCCTGCGCGCTGGCTGTAGGGCCCCGATTGCCCGAAGCCGCTGATGCGCACCATCACGAGCTTCGGATTCAGGGCGGATAGCGTCTCGTAGCCCAGCCCCCACTTCTCGAGCGCGCCCGGCCGGAAGTTCTCGATGATCGCATCGCAACGGGAAGCGATGTCGCGCACGACGTCGCGGCCTTCGTCCGTGCGCAGATCGACGCACATCAGCGACTTGTTGCGAAAGATGCTCGCCGCGTAGAGCGACTTGCCTCGATACTGCTTGCCCATCGTGCGCACCGGATCGCCCTCGGGCGGCTCGACCTTGATCACCTCCGCGCCGAAATCTGCGAGAAGACGTCCGCAGAACGGGCCGGCGACGGTCGAGCCGAGCTCGAGCACGCGATAGCCGGCGAGCGGCTGCGGGGCGGAGTCGTTCGGGGGGTTCAAGTGCGGCTTCCAGCGCGGGGCGAATGCCGGCATACTAGTCCAAATGTCGACATTCGGGCAACCTGCGCCTCAACCGGCCCCCGACCAGTCAGAGGCGGGAAACGACGCGTTCAGTCCCGCCGCGCTCACGCCGACGCTGCCGCTGCAGATCGCCGAGCGCATCGGCGCAGCGATCGTCGAGGAGCGTTTCGCGCCGGGTGAGCGACTGAAGGAAGTCGATCTCGCGCGCGCGTTTGGCGTGAGCCGCACGAGCGTGCGCGAGGCGCTGCGCCTTCTCGGCAGCCGCGCGCTCGTCACGATCCTTCCGCAGCGCGGTGCGCTGGTGACGCTGCTCGCTCGCGACGAGCTCGAGAACCTGTTCGAGATTCGCGCGGTGCTGCTCGGACTCGCGGCACGCGATGCCGCGCGGCGCTACACGCCGGCCGATGACGCGGCGCTCGCTGCGGGCATCGCCTCGCTCGCGCGCGGACGCGACGACGTGGGCGCGTACGTTCGCGCCAGTGCGGCCATGGTCGCTGGTCTCGCGCGCCTTTCGCGGAACGCCGAGCTCGCGCAGATGATCGCCGGTTTCGCGCAGCGCATCGGCCGCTATACGCGGCTCGGCCTCGCGTCGCGAGAGCGTCGCGCGCGATCGCTTGCGAGCTGGCGTCGACTGGTGCAGGCAATATCGACGAAGGACGAGCGGCGCGCCGAGGAGATCACGCGCGGCCTCGCGCTCGAAAACCGGGATGCTGCGCTACTCGCGATCGAAACGCGCGCGCCGCAAAAAGCGGCGCGTGGTGGCGAAACGAAAGGACGTCAACGGCGCCGGAAGTCGCCGGCCGGCTGAAACGGACGGGCGACGAACGGATGACGCATATCGCGCTTCCCGTCGAAGCGATGAAAATGCGGGACGCTCACGACAACGACGTTGAACGGATACCCGAACCCCGGGTATCCGAACGGGCAACCGAACACGGTCGGATCGCATGCGGCATACGACGGGTAGGCCGGCTGATATTGAGCCGGCGCCGCGGGCGACGTGACGACGTACTGGACGATGGGCGCGGGAGCCGCCGCGGGTACGACTACGGGTGGCGCAGCAACCTCGTTCTTCGCACGCTCGACCTCCTCCTTGAGTTGCGAGACGCGCTCGTTCAGCGCCTGCACCTGTGCGTCGCGCAGCGCGTCCTTCACGGCATCCCTGGCCGCCTCGCGCACGGCCGGATCGATCGCGGGCTTCGGCGCCGGATCGCGATCGACGCGCGTCACATGTACGCCCTCGGGCGGCGCGATGTTGCTTACGTTCACGCGGCCCGACGTGTCGGTCCACGTGTACATGTCGGCGTGCGCCGTCGGCAGGGCAAGCGGCCCGGCGAGCGCCAGTGGCAGGAGAATTCGGAAAAGCTTCATGTCGAGATGAATTCTAGGCCTGTTCGCGTCCGCCTGAAAAGTCAGCTCTTCAGCCGGTACCCGGTCTTGAATATCCATGCAACGACGACCAGGAATATCGCGAGAAAGGCGAAGGTCATGCCGAGGCTAACAGCGACATTGACGTCGGCAATCCCGTAGAAGCTCCAGCGGAAGCCGCTGACGAGGTAGACGACCGGGTTCGCGAGCGTCACCTTTTGCCACAACGGCGGCAGCATGTCGATCGAGTAGAAGCTTCCGCCAAGGAACGTGAGCGGCGTCACAATCAGAAGCGGCACGAGCGTGAGCTTCTCGAAGCCATCCGCCCAGATGCCGATGATGAAGCCGAGCAGGCTGAACGTCACCCCGGTCAGAAGCAGGAACAGCACCATCCACGCCGGATGTGCGATGTGCAGCGGCACGAAGATCGCCGCAGTCGCGAGAATGATGAGTCCGAGGACAACCGACTTGGTCGCGGCGGCGCCGACGTAGCTCACGACGATTTCGAGATACGAGACGGGCGCCGAAAGCAGCTCGTAAACCGTGCCGGTGAAGCGCGGAAAGTAGATGCCGAACGACGCGTTGGAGATGCTTTGCGTCAGAAGCGACAGCATGACGAGCCCCGGAACGATGAACGACCCGTAGCTCACGCCTCCGACCTGCTGGATGCGCGAGCCGATCGCCGCGCCGAACACGACGAAGTAGAGCGACGTCGAGATCACCGGCGAGACGATGCTTTGGAGCAGCGTGCGGCGCGTGCGCGCCATCTCGAAGCGATAGATCGCGCGAATAGCCTGGATGTTCATTTATCTTCCGTCACGAGCCGCACGAAGATGTCCTCGAGCGAGGTTTCACTGGTCTGCAGATCCTTGACACGGATACGCTCGCGATCGAGCGCGTCGAGCAGCGACGCGATCCCGCCGCGATCGGCGTGCGAATCGTACGTGTACGTCAGATCCGTCCCGCCGCTCGACAACGCGACGTCGTATCCGGCAAGTGCTTCGGGAACGTGCGCGAGCGGATGCGTAAGATGCAGCGTGAGCTGCTTGCTGCCGAGCTTGCGCATGAGCTCCGCCTTCTCCTCGACGAGGATGATCTCGCCCTTGCGGATGACGCCCACCCGGTCGGCCATCTCCTCGGCTTCCTCGATGTAGTGCGTCGTGAGAATGATCGTGACGCCGCCTTCGCGAAGCGAGCGAACGAGCGCCCACATGTCGCGCCGAAGCTCGACGTCGACGCCCGCGGTCGGCTCGTCGAGAAACAGGATCGAGGGCTCGTGCGACAGCGCTTTCGCGATCAGAAGACGCCGTTTCATGCCGCCCGACAGCGTCATGATCCGGCTGTCCTTGCGATTCCAGAGCGACAGCTCACGCAGCACCTTCTCGATGTGCGCGGGATTGGGCGGCTTGCCGAAGAGCCCGCGGCTGAACGCGAGCGCACCCCAGGGCGTTTCGAAGGCGTCGGTCGTCAGCTCCTGCGGCACGAGGCCGATCATGGCGCGGGTCGCGCGATAGTCGTGGCGGATGTCCTTGCCGTCGACCTCGACGCTGCCTTCGGTTGCGTTGACGATCCCGCAGATGATGCTGATGAGCGTCGTCTTGCCGGCGCCGTTCGGACCGAGCAGCGCGAAGATTTCGCCGCGGCGGATGTCGAGGTCGACGTTTCGCAGCGCAGTGAATCCCGACGCGTAGGTCTTGGAGAGCTTGGAGACGCGGATGATGGGCGTCATTTGAAAGACTGAGGCGTCCAGTATTTGCCGGAAGGAATCATCTCGGGTAAAGTAGTGTTATTAACTAAATTAGTCAATTCCATGGAAGAGTCGATTTCGGCAGCGGACGCGAACCGCAACTTCTCGATGGTGTTACGCGCGGTGCGGGAGGGCGGAAGCTATGTCGTCACCAGCCATGGCAAGCCGGTGGCGCGAATCGTTCCCGCCGGGCGGCATGAAGCGATCGCCTCGCGAGCCCGCGATCTACTGCTAAAGCGTCTTGCACGGCAGCCGGTGAAGAACGTCGGTCGCTGGTCGCGCGACGACCTCTATGACGAGGCATAAGGTTGAGGCTCGCGCTCGATACCAACATTCTGGCCTATGCCGAAGGCATCGGCGGAAAGGCGCGGCATGAACAGGCGCTGGCGCTGATCGCCCGCATTCCACAGGATGCCGGCGTCATCCCCGTTCAGGCTTTGGGCGAGTTATTCAACGTGCTCGTTCGAAAGGCCGGAAGGAAAAGAGGCGCGGCGCGCGATTCCTTGCTCGCATGGCGCGACGCCTTCGCAACTGTCGAGACCTCGCCCGCCGCCCTGCTGCTGGCCGCCGATCTCGCAACCCACCGTCAACTCGGCATCTGGGACTCGGTCATCCTCGCAACCGCCTCGAACGCAGGATGCCGCCTCCTCCTGTCCGAGGATATGCAGGACGGCTTCACGTGGGGCGGAGTGACGGTAGCCAATCCCTTTTCACAGGCGCCTTCACCACTGATCGAGGCGCTGCTGGGGGACACCTCATGATCAGCGTCGCCCTTGCGCGTCGCCCCGGCCCTCATCCCAGCGACTCCGGCGCGAACGCGAGCCACTTCCTTCCGCGCGTTCGCTCGGCCACGAACGTGTTGCGCGCGACATTGAGGCGATAGGTCAAAAACGCCTTGTCGCGCACGTTGGAACGCCGCTGCGCCTTGAAGATCGCGGCGTTCGTCCCGTCGCAGCGCGCCGAGCGCACGAGCAAGCCGTTCTGATCCTGGTGGTGCAGATACGCGCCGAGCGACTGCGTAAAGGCATAGCTCGCGCGGTCGACGAGTTGCGGAAATCCTGTCTCTTTCCCGCGCAGATCGACGAGCAGCGCATCGCAGCGAACGTCGAAGACGCGGCGCTCGGTGACGATGCTCGCATCGTGCGCGGGGAAGCTGTCGCGCGCGAACCGATACCAGTGCCACGCCGTTTCGTAGACAGTCGTCTCGACGTTCATCGAACCGTACCAGACGCCATAGCGCGTGCCGTCGGAAAAGCGCGTCGCCTGCCAATGCGCCGAGTCGAAGGTATAGCTGATCACGGTGCCGTAGTCGAACGGACGCGTGATCACGGCCGCGTTCGTTGGAATGCGTCCGCTCGCTTCGGCGGCGATGGCGATGTCCCAGTCGGCCGGTTTGCTCGACAGATCGTCGAACAGATGCTGCGACTCGCGCACGCCCGGGATGTTGCGCACGAGGTCCGCGTGGAAATCGACGCTCGCCGAAACGAGTTCTGACTGCAAATCCGCTACGCGCCGCGCTGGAAGTCGAGGTAGCGGCGCAGCGCGAGCAAGCCCTCGAAGCCATGCTCGAGGATCACGTCGACCGGGCGCGACCCGAGCCGCGCATTCGGCTGCGTCATCCAGCGATACGCGAGATCGCGGTCGTGCGGAAAGAGGATGCGAAGCGACTTGTGAATCCCGAGCAGGTGCCCCGCACGATCGAGCAGGTCGCGGTTGTCGGCGAGCGGCTCGCCGCTGCGGTAGCGTCCGAGCGTGCTTCGGCTCCCCTTCGACAGGCCGAGCACCTGCGCCTGCTCGGCGCTCGAAAGCTTCCAGTGCAAAAGCAACGCGATGACCATTGCCGCGAGCCTGCTTCGGGCCTCGCGGCTGGCGGGATCGATCGCGGCGCGTTTTCGGGCTGCTGCCTTCATCTGGTTTCGGGGTGTGCGAATCAACTGGTACGTCCAGTGTACCAGAAACAACGAACGGGTGAAAGCCGACCGCTACGCGCCGCGGCCGTGCTGCCCGGCGAGACGTTCGGCGCCGCGGGCGAGGAGCGCCGTGTCGACGCCTACGGCGGTGAAAAGCGAGCCCGCTTCGATCCATCGCCTGGCGAGGTCCTGGTCGCCGACGAGAATCCCCGGCGCCTTGCCGCATCGTCGAATGCGACGCAGCGCGTCCTCGATCGTCGGAAGGACCGCCGGATTCGCGACCTCGCCCGTGTAGCCCATCGATGCATGCAGGTCGGCGGGGCCGATGAAGATGCCGTCGATGCCGTCGATCGACGCGATCGTCTCGACGTGCGCGAGCGCCTCGCGCGTCTCGAGCTGCACGAGCAGGCAGAGCTCCTCGTGCGCGCGCTTCGCGTAATCCTTGACGCGCCCGAAGCGCGTCGCCCGCGTGGTTCCCGCGACGCCGCGCACGCCCGCGGGCGGATAGCGCATGGCCGCGACGGCCGCGCGCGCCTCGTCGGGATTCTGCACGTACGGGATCAGGAGCGTCTGCGCGCCGATGTCGAGCACGCGCTTGATCGTCACCATGTCGTTCCACGGCACGCGCACGATCGGCGTCGGCGGATACGCCGCCGCGGCCTGCAACTGCGTGAGCAGCGACTCGAGATCGTTCGGCGAGTGCTCGGTGTCGAGCAACAGCCAATCGAAGCCCGCGCCCGCGACGACCTCGAGCGCGTAGTGACTCGACAGGCTGCACCAGAGACCGATCTGCGATTGGCCGGCTGCGATGGCACGCTTGAAGCGATTGACGGGAAGATCCATCGAGGGCCCCTCGAATGAACGACGCGAGCGCAGGCCGCGTCGCGGGCGCGACTTACCTTCCGTGCGTCTGCGCGACCTGACACGTTCAGTATGCCGCATCGGGGCGCAGCGCAGTGGCACGTAGCCGAGTGGACGTCTTTCGCGTTGCCATGTCCCCTTTGGCTATGGGACACTGCGGCGGTCCGCGCGCCGGCTAACGCCAAAACGACACGGCTCGGATGCCATCGAAAGGAGGAGTCGCAATGAAGGCTGTCAAGGCAGCATGGGTCTGCGCGCTCGCGTTCGCGGGCGTGCAATTCGCACCGATGGCCGCCGCGCAGGAAAAGTATCCGTCGCGGCCGATCGAGATCATCGTGCCCTGGGGGCCGGGCGGTGGCGCCGATCAGCTTGCGCGGCTTACCGCGAAGCTCGCCGAGCCGATGCTCCACACGTCGTTCCCGGTGATCAATACGCCGGGGGCCACCGGCGCGACCGGCATGGCGAAGCTGCTGACCGACCAGGCCGACGGCTACTCGATGGCGGTCTACATCGCCGATTCCAATGCGCTTCTCGCCGGCCCGAATCCGCGCTGGAAGCTCTCCGATATCACGCCGATCGCGGTGATGATGCAGGTGCCGTCGTTCCTGTTCGTCGCCGAGAACAGCCCGATCAAGGACTGGGCGCAGTTCGAGAAGGAGGCGCGGGCGAAGCCGAAGACGCTCAAGGTCGCCACGCTCGGGTTCGGCAGCGTCGACGACATGACGCTGCAATACCTTGCCTCGAAGGGCATCACCGTCGTCGAAGTTCCGTATGCGAAGCCTTCCGAGCGCTACGTCTCCGTGATTGGCGGCCACGTCGACGCGCTCTACGAACAGGCAGGCGACGTGCGTCAGTTCATCCTGAACAAGCAGATCCGCCCGATCATCATCTTCGGCAAAGAGCGCCTGCCCGCGTTCAAGGACGTACCGTGCTCGTACGAGCTCGGCTACAAGATCGCGCTGCCGCAGTTCCGTTCGTATGTCCTCAAGTCCGGCACGCCGCCGGATCGTGTCAAGATCCTGAGCGACGCGATGGCGAAGGTGGCGGCCAATCCCGAGTTCCAGAAGTTTCTCGAGGAGAACTTCTCGGCGAAAGACAGCTACATTCCCGCCGACAAGGCGAAAGCGTACCTGGAGGCACAGGTCGACGACATGAAGGCGACGATCGCGAAGAAGTAGCGCGCCCAATGCTCGACCGCCTCAGGGCGCTCGCCCCGTACGGGCTGCTGCTTGGCGCAGCGGCGTATCTGTACCGCGCCGCGGGCGCCTTCGCGTCGGCCGCGCGACCCGGGGAGCTCGGGCCCGACGTGTGGCCGCGCGCGGTGCTCGGGATCCTGATGATCGTCTGCGTCTGCGCGATCGTGCGCCGCGCACTGTCTCCGCGCGTTGCAGCGCCCATTGCCCCCGAAGCACCGCCGTTGGAAGTCGACGCGGCGCCGGAGGCCGAGCGCTTTCGGTTGCGGCTCGCCATCGGCATCGCGCTCACGATCGCGTACGTTCTCGCGCTTGACACGCTCGGCTTTTTCGTCGCGACGGCGGTCTACCTCGCGCTTTTCATGGTGATCGGCCGTTACTTGCGCGGCCGCGTCATCGTTCCCTCGGCCGTGCTCGGCAGCCTCGCGTTCGTGTTCGTCTTCATGAAGGTCGTGTACGTATCGTTGCCGCTCGGCGTCGGGCCGTTCAAGGCGCTCTCGGTGTGGATCCTCGCGCTGATCGGCGTGCGTTGACGATCGGCTCGAACATTCCCGGTTCGCTGCACGATGCATGAAACGCTGCATCAACTCGCGCTTGGCTTCTTCCATCTGCTGACCGTTGCCAACGGCGCATCGCTCGTCATCGGCCTGATCGTCGGCATGCTGGTCGCGGTGCTGCCGGGGCTGACGCTCGTGATGGGCGTCGTGCTCGCGCTGCCGTTCACCTACGGCATGGGCGTTACGTCGTCGATCATCCTGCTGACGGCGATGTATCTGTCGGGTACCTACGGCGGCGCGTTCACGTCGATCCTGTTTCGCATTCCGGGCGAGCCGCTCGACGTGCCACTTTTGTGGGACGGCTATCCGATGGCGCGCCAGGGACGACCCGCGCAGGCGCTCGGATGGACGTTGATCGCCGCGTTGTGGGGCGGGCTCGTCACTTGCGTGTCCGCGGTCGCGCTCGCGGTGCCGTTCGCGCATTTCGCGCTGCGCTTCGACACGCCGGAATATTTCGCGGTCGTCATGCTCGGACTGTCGGGCGTCGTCGCTCTCGGCGGCGCGTCGATGGCGAACGCGCTGATCAGCCTTTGCATCGGACTGATGCTCGCGACCGTCGGCGTCGACGACACGTACGGCGTTGATCGCTTCACGTTCAACGTGCCGATTCTCAAGGACGGCATCGAGTACCTGACGGTGATGGTCGGCGCCTATGGCCTCGGCGAAGTGCTGACGCGGATGGAGCAGGGCTTCGTGTCGCCGCCGATGGAAGGCGGACGCAAGGTCAGGACGCGGCTTCCGCGCTGGAGCGAGATCTGGGCGCTTCGTCCGACGATCGCGCGGAGCTCGTTCGTCGGCATCGTATGCGGCATCGTGCCTGGCGCGGGCGCGACCGTCGGCTCGTTCGTCGCGTACGGCATCGAAGGTCAGTACGGCAAGCGGCGCGCCGATCTCGGCAGCGGCATTCCGGAGGGCATCCTCGCGCCGCAGGTCGCTTCGACGGCGACGGTCGGCGGGCACATGGTGCCGCTTCTCGCGCTCGGCATTCCCGGCAGCGGCGCGACCGCGGTGATCCTCGGCGCGTTCCTTCTGCACGGCGTGCAGCCGGGGCCGCAGATATTCCAGACCGAGGCGGCAATGGTCTACACGATCTTCGCGTCGATGTTCGCCGCGGTCATCGGCATGTGCCTGCTCGGCTACTTCGCGATCAAGCCGCTGATCCGCGTGCTGCAACTGCCGGAAGCCGTAACTTCCGCGTTCGTCGCGCTGTTCTGCTTCGTCGGCGCGTACAGCGCTCGCAACAGCCTCACCGACCTTTGGATGATCGTGATCTTCGGCATCGTCGGCTATCTCTTCGAGCGGTTGCGCTTTCCGATCGCGCCGATGGTGCTCGGGTGCATCCTCGGTCCGATCGCCGAGACCTCGTTCATGACGAGCATGATCGCCTACCAGAACGACTGGACGATCTTCTTCAGGCGTCCGATCAGCGGGACGGTGATGGTGCTGACGGCGCTCGCGCTCGTGTATCCGCTGGTTCGCTATCTGCGTGCGGTCCTGCGCGCGCGACGGGGGCCGGTCGCAGGAACCTCCGCATCCGCGTGACCTCGCGCTCGACTGCGCGGTCGAAGTCGCGCCCACGCGGCTTGCCGTCGACGTAGCCGAATTCGCTCGCCAGCGTTCCGTTCGTCGCGGTGAGGTTCGCCCAGCCGATCACTGCATCGCGGTAGAGAAGCGGCAGCGCGTAGTAACCGAGCTTGCGCTTCGCGACCGGCGTGTACGCCTCGAAGCGATAGGGCCAGCCGAAGAAGCGCTCGAAACGCTGGCGGTCCCAGACGATGGGATCGAACGGCGAGAGCAGGCGCACCTCGTCGTCGAGCGCATCGGCCGTCGCTTGCGGCGATTCATCGACCGGCCAATGCCAGTCGACGCCGTCGACGCGCGCATGGGCGAGCCGGCGCTTCGCACGTGCCAGCGCATCGTCGATGCCACGCGCGAGTTGCGGCGTCGCGTAGCGCAGGCGCCGAACGAGGATCGCGAGGCTTCGCGCCGGCAGCGGCGCGTACTTGCGAACCGCGACGTCGACGAGTGCATCGAGGCGCGCACGCGGCAAAAGCGCATGCGCGGCAGCGCTCGCGGCCCGCAACCCGTAGACGCGAATTCCGCCCTCGCGTCGCAGCACGCGAAGCAGGCCGCGGTAGTGCATCGCATCGAGCAGGTGCGTCGTCGCGTTCGACGAGCCGCCCCATGCGTTGACGACCGCCCCGTGTGCGAAGTGCGCGTCGACGTCGCGCGGATGCGCGTAGCCACGTTCGCGAACGAATTCGAGCACGGCCTGCGCCCGCGCACGCCGCGATCGGCTCCATGCCGGCCGCACGATCCGGGGGTGCATCAACGCGTGCAGCGTGCGCGAGACGAAGCCGTAATTGACGAAGAAGTCTTCCTCGATGGCAAGCGTCGGATAGGCGCGTTCGAGATCGCCTGCGCGGTAGTCGGTGACGCGATGACGAAGCGCGAGATCCTGCGCCCGCGCCGGCGCACGAATCGGATCGGCCTGGAGGAAGCCCCATCGATCGATGGCCGCCTGGAGATCGTCGGATGGCACGAGACTTCGCGCGATCGCATGGCGGCGAAGATCGACGAGATGGACGGGAGCCACGGAAATTGAATGTGAAAGTCGGGGACCGGGATGAGGCGCGAAATTGTATCGGCCGCGACGCCGAACGTGGCGCGCCCGGACCTGTCGCTGCGCGGAAACGTCGGACCGACGCGTACAAGCTTTTCAGCGTGCGCCGGTTTCGCTCCCCCGCGGAACGCGCGGATAGTGTGCGGGTGATCTTCCTTGCAAGGTCGCCCTGCGCTATCGCTTCTCGTTGATGCACCGGGCCTCGCTGTATTTGCAACCTCCCCATGTCGTAGAGCGGGCGAGCGCAGCGGCGGCGGCCGCGGGCGCACAGACGCGCACGTCCGCGCGACCCGAGCCGGCCGTAAGCGGACGTTCGTTTCGCCTGCCGGTCACGACGCTTCCGCAACCCGACGAGACCACCTGCGGCCCGACGTGCCTGCAGGCGATCTACACGTACTTCGGCGACGACGAGCCGCTTTCGTCCGTCATCGACCGTATGTGGCGGCTCGAGCACGGCGGCACCTACGCGGTTTACCTGGGCTGCGACGCACTGCGAAACGGCTACGAGGCGCGCATCTACACGTACAACCTCACCGTGTTCGACCCGACGTGGTTCGCCGATCGACACACCGACGTCGGCGCGCGCCTGGTGATGCAGCGCGAGGTGAAGGACGAGCGGCGCGCGCGGCACGTGGTCGACGGCTATCTCGAGTTCCTCGCGCGCGGCGGCCGTCTTCGCTTCGCGAACCTCTCGGAGCATCTGATTCGACGCGTCCTGCGCTGCCGGCTGCCGATCCTCACCGGATTGTCGTCGACGTATCTCTATCGCTCCGAGCGCGAGCGCCCGGATGGTACGCCCGACGACGTGCGCGGCCACCCGGTCGGGCACTTCGTCGTGATCGCCGGCTGGGACGATCGACGCCGGCGCGTGATGGTCGTCGACCCGTATCAACCCAATCCGTGGGGTCCGTCGCACGAATACTGGATCGGCGTCGATCGCGTTGTCGCGGCGATTCTGCTCGGCATCGTCACGCACGACGCGAACCTGCTCGTCGTGTATCCGTCCCCTCACCCCAACCCTCTCCCCGCGCGGGGAGAGGGAACACCATGATGGTTCTCGTCGTCGTCAATCATCCGCGCGACTGGCCGTTCGACGTCCCGGGAACGCGCATCGTGACGGCGCGCGACTACCTGACCGATCCCGCGTACAGCGAAAGCGCGTCCGCGCGCGTGCTGAACGTCTGCCGCGGCGATCGTTATCAAGGCCGCGGCTACTACGTCTCGCTGCTTGCCGAAGCGCGCGGGCACCGCCCGCTGCCCGAAGTGAAGACGCTTGGCGATCTTCAATCGACCGAGGCGCCCGAGCGGCTCCTGTCCGCGAATGTCATCGAGCAGTTCCAGCGTGCGCTCGCCACGAACGGCGCATCGACGTTCGCGCTCGACGCGTTCTTCGGGCGCGATCCGCGGCGCCAGCACGATGCAATCGCGCAGCAGCTCTTCGCCGCGCTTCGCATACCGCTTCTTCGCGTGCAGTTCGAACACGCGGCCGACCGCTGGCGCCTGCGCGAACTTCGCATCCTCGGCGTTGCCGATGTCGCACCCGATGATCGGCCGCTGATCGATGGGGCTGCGCGCGAATACCTCGCGCGAACGAATCGGTCGCGGCCGAAGGTGACCGCGAGTGGCACCGCGTCGGTGGCGATCCTCTACGACGAGGACGCGCCGCAGCCGCCCTCGAACCCGAAGGCGATCGAGAAGCTCTGCGACGCGGCGAAAGCGGTCGGCATGAATGCATCGATCATCGGCCGCGACGACATCGAGCGCTTGTCGCAGTTCGACGGGCTCTTCATCCGCGACACGACGAACGTCAACCACTACACGTACCAGTTCGCGCGCCGCGCCGCGGCCGAGGGCCTCGTCGTCGTCGACGACCCCGACTCGATCCTGAAGTGCACGAACAAGGTGTACCTCAACGAGCTTCTGGCGCGCCATCGCGTGCCCATGCCGAAAACGTTGATGGTCCATCGCGACAACGTCGACGACATCGTGCCGCTGCTCGGCTTGCCGTGCATTCTGAAGCAGCCGGACAGCGCATTCTCGCTCGGCGTCGCAAAGATCGAAGACGAGCGCGCGCTGCCCGAAGCGCTCGCGCGATCGTTCGAGAAGTCCGACCTCCTGATCGCGCAACAATGGCTGCCGACGCCGTTCGATTGGCGGGTCGGCGTCTATGATCATCGTCCCCTCTATGTCTGCAAATACTTCATGGCGCCCGGGCACTGGCAGGTCGTCAAGCGCGAGCCCGGCCGTACGCTCGAAGGCGCAACCAAGGCGCTCGCCGTCGGCGAGGCGCCCGAGATCGTCGTGCGCACAGCGGTGCGCGCGGCCAACCTGATCGGCGACGGCCTCTACGGCGTCGACCTCAAAGAGGATGACGGCCAATGCTACGTGATGGAGGTCAACGACAATCCGAACCTCGACGCGAACGGCGAGGATGGCGTGTTGAAGGACGCCTTGTACCGGGAGGTGATGGGCGTTTTCATGCGACGCATTCGCGAACGCCGGCGGACGAGCTCCTGAGCGTCGCTCCGCCGCAGCTTGGGGCCCTCCGAGCATTCGCCGCGTACGGCATCGAGCTCGAGTACATGATCGTCGACCGCGAAAGCCTCGCGGTGCGTCCGATGGCGCAAACGCTTCTCGCTGCGGCCGGCGACGCGGGCGCATCCGATTTGCCACCGTTCGGCTGGTCGAACGAGCTCGTGCAGCACGTCGTCGAGATCAAGAACACGCAACCGACGCCCAATCTCGCGTCGCTGCCGGCACAGTTCCAGCGCGAGCTCGACGCGGCGAACCGGCTGCTCGCGCACGCCAACGCGCGTCTCATGCCGACCGCAATGCATCCGTGGATGGACCCGCGGACCGAGACACATTTATGGGACGACGAGATCTATCGCACCTACGATCGCATCTACGATTGCCGCGGCCACGGCTGGGCGAACCTGCAGAGCATGCACGTCAACCTGCCGTTCGCCGACGACGCCGAATTCACGCGGCTGCACGCGGCGGTACGGCTCGTCCTGCCGCTTCTGCCGGCGCTCGCGGCGAGCTCCCCGATCGCCGAAGGCGCGTCGACCGGGCTTTGCGACTATCGGCTCGATGCTTATTGCCGCATTTGCGCGATCACGCCGAGCGTGTCGGGCGCGATCGTTCCGGACACGATCGACACGCGCGCCGAGTACGAGGCGAAGGTGCTGCGGCCGATGTACGACGAAATCGCGTACCACGATCCGCAAGGCGTGCTCGCGCACGAGTGGCTGAACTCGCGCGGCGCGATCCCTCGCTTCGACCGCAACGCGATCGAGATTCGCGTCATCGACGTCCAGGAATGTCCGCGCGCCGACCTCGCGATCGCCGGTGCGACGTGCGCGGTCGTCAAAGCGCTGTTCGACGAGCGCTATGCGCCGCTCGACGAGCAGCAGGCGATCCCGACCGACGTTCTTTCGTGCGTGCTCGCCGCGACGATTCGCGATGCCGACTTCGCGACCATCGACGACGCGCAATACCTGCACGCGCTCGGGATGCCGATGTCGAATGGCACGGCCGGCGACATCTGGCGCTCGCTGCTCGCTGACGTCGCGGAGGGCGATGCCTGGTGGCAGCCGGCAATCGACGTGATCCTGCGCGAGGGACCGCTGGCGCGGCGCATCCTGCGCGCGCTCGGCAACGGTTTCGACGAGAAACGATTGCAAAGCGTCTATCGCACGCTTTGCCATTGCCTCGAGCGCGGGTGGATGTTCGAGTAACGCGTGTTGCCGGTCTCGTCACGTGCGAGCACGGCGGCAACGAAATCCCGCGCGAATTTGCACGACTGTTTCGCGACCGTAGACGCCTTCTCGATTCGCATCGAGGCTACGATCGCGGTGCGCTCGCGACGGCGCGCGACCTTGCACGCGCGCTTCGCGCGCCGCTCATCGCATCGACGGTAAGCCGGCTGCTCGTCGAGCTCAATCGCTCCCCGGGGAGGCGGTTCCGATCGTCACCGGTGATGCGCGATGCGGCCCCCGAGGTGCGCGACGCGATCTGCCACCGCTACTATGACCCTTACCGGCGCGAGGTCGAGGCGTTCGTGCAGCGTTCGCGCGACGCGGGCATTTGCGTGATTCACGTTTCGTCGCACACGTTCACGCCCGTCCTCGGCGGAAATGTTCGCCGTGCCGACGTGGGACTCCTCTACGATCCGCGACGTCGTAGCGAGCGTTCGCTATGCGAGCGGTGGCAACGTTCGCTTCGCGCGCGACGGCCCGGCTGGATCGTTCGGCGCAATTACCCCTACCTCGGTCGAAGCGACGGCCTCACCTCGTACCTGCGCCGGCGCTTCGGCGATCGTCACTACATCGGCCTCGAGCTCGAGGTGAACCAGGAGCGCGTCGCCGGCAATGCGCTGCCGGCGGCGGATCGCGCGGCGATCGCCGACGCGTTATGCGAGGCGCTGGCGTTGCCGATCACGCGCCGCGCACGTACTGATTGAAGAACGCGAGCGTGCGCGACCAGGCGAGCTTCGCGGCGGCCTCGTCGTAGCGCGGCGTCGTATCGTTGTGGAATCCGTGCTCGACGCCGGGATACGTGTATTCCTGGTAGCGAACATGGTTCTTGTCGAGCGCCTCCCTCCACGCGGGCCAGCCGGCATCGATGCGCTCGTCGATGCCCGCGTAGTGGATCAGAAGCGGCGCCTTGATCTTTGCCGTATCGGCGGCGCTCGGCTGAACGCCGTAGAACGGCGTCGCGGCGGCGAGCTCGGGAAAGCGCACGGCCATCATGTTGACGATGCCGCCGCCGAAGCAGAAGCCGACGGCACCGACGCGGCCGTTGCATTCGGGGCGTGATTCGAGAAACGGGACCGCGGCCATCAGGTCCTCGGTGCGCTTCGCGGGATCGAGCTTCTGGAAAAGCTGCGCCGCCTTCTCGTCGTCGCCCGGGTAGCCGCCGAGCGGCGTGAGTGCATCGGGTGCGAACGCGAGATAGTTCTCGACGGCAAGGCGACGCGCGACGTCCTCGATGTAAGGGTTGAGCCCGCGGTTCTCGTGGATCACCACGATCCCGGGCAGCTTGCCCGATCGATGTGCCGGCTGCACGAAATAGCCACGCATCGTGCCCGAGCCCTTCGGCGACGGGTACGTGAGGTATTCCGCGCGGACGCGTCGATCGTCCTTCGGGACCTGCTGCGCAAGGGCGTAATTCGGTCGCAGGCTTTCGAGCATCGCCGCGGCCGACATGCCGCCGATCGTGAATTTCGCGGCGCGATCGATGAACTCGCGCCGGCCGATCTCGCCATGGACGTAATAGTCGAAGATGTTCAGGACTTCGCGGGGGAAGTCGCTGGCTTTGAGTCGTTGCATCGTTGTAACCTTTGCAGAAGACCAAGGGCAATGAAAATGGTGCCAGAGATGCATTTCCCGACGCTGCCGTCGCGAAACGTGTCGCTCGTTCGGGGATTACATCTCTGGCACCATTTTCACGTCCACGCTCGGGAAAGACGTCTCCGATCTTAACGCGGCAGCACGATCGCATCCTCGGGTGAAAACGCGATGCCCGCGCTCGCACCCCGGGCAAGCGGCGCGCGGACGCGCGAATCGAATAGCAGCAGGTCGCCCCACGGCGTCGCGAACACGTACTCCATCCGGCTGCCGAGGTACGCGGCGCGACGACATTCGGCGACGAGGATGCCCTCGCCCGGGGGCGTCAAGCGCAGGCGATGGGGGCGAATCGCGAGCGTCGCTGCCCCATCGGCCGTGCCGTTCGCGTGCACGGGCGCGCTGACGTCGTTCGCGCGAAACGACGCACCCTCCGCGCCGCGCACGAGCTCGCCGGCGACGAGGTTCGCATCGCCGATGAAGTCGGCCAGGAACGGGCTCGCCGGCGCCTCGTAGAGCTCGCCGGGCGTTCCCTGCTGCGCGATGCGCCCGCCGTCCATGACGATCACCTGGTCGGACACCGCGAGCGCCTCTTCCTGGTCGTGCGTCACGTAGATCACCGTGAGATCGAGCGTCTGCTGCAGCTCGCGAATCTCCTGGCGCACGCGTCGGCGAAGCTTCGCGTCGAGGTTCGACAGTGGCTCGTCGAAGAGCAGCACCGCAGGCTCGAGCACGAGCGAGCGCGCGACCGCGACGCGCTGCTGCTGTCCGCCGGAAAGCTCGGACGGCAACCGCTTCTCGAGTCCCGCGAGTCCGAGCATCGAAAGCTTCGCATGCGCGAGCTCGCGCGCTTTCGCCTTGCTCGTGCCACTCGACAACGGTCCGTAGCAGACGTTGTCGAGCACGTTCATGTGTGGAAACAGCGCGTACGACTGGAACACCATGCTGACGTCGCGCTCGTTCGCCGCGCGCCTTGTCACGTCGCTGCCGCCGATCATGATCCGCCCGTTCGTCACCGCCTCGAGGCCGGCGACCATCCGCAGCGTCGTCGTCTTGCCGCAGCCCGAGGGGCCGAGCAGGGTGACGAGCTGCCCCGGTCGCACCTCGAACGAGACGTCGTCGACGGCGGCGACCTCGCCGTAGCGTTTCGTCACGTGCTCGAAGACGACGCCGCCGGTTGCACCAACCCGATTCATTGCGCCCCCGCGACAAGCGCCGTCGGGCGCCGCCCCAGCCGCGCTTCCCCGACGAATCTCTGCATGCCGAGCAGCACCATGAGCATGAACAGCATCAATACCGTCGAATAGACGATGGCGAGCGGATATTCTCCGGCTTCGACGCGATTGATGATATAGACCGTCGACAGGTTGTACTTCGCGGTCGCGAGGAAGATCACCGCAGACACCGCCGTCATCGCGCGCGTGAAGCTGAACACGAGCGTCACGAGGATCGCCGAGCGCAGAAGCGGCATGATGATGCGCATCAATGTCCGAAGCGTCGATGCGCGAAGCGTCGCCGACGCCTCGTCGAGCGTGCGGTCGATCTGCACGAGCGACGCGACGCCCGAGCGCACGCCAACCGGCATGTTGCGGAACACGAAGCAGAGCACGAGGATCGCCATGCCGCCGGTCAACTCGAGCGGCGCGACATTGAAGGCGACGATATAGGACACGCCGATCACCGTCCCCGGCACGGCGAAGCTCACGAGCGTCAGGAACTCGAACGCGCGCCGGCCGGCGAAGCGGTGGCGCGTGATCACGTATGCCGACAGCAATCCGACGAGCGCGGTGAGCGGCGCCGACACGAGTGCCACCTCGATCGTCGTAAACAAGCTATCCCAGGCGGACCCATCGAAGAAGATGCCGCGCGCGGCCCATTCGATGCGGAAGCCGTCGAGAAAATGATGGAACGACGGTGTCATGTCGCCGCGCCCGATGTCGCGCACGAAACCGCCCGTCAGGATCACCGCGTAGCACGCGAGCGTGAACACGATGAACGCGGCGGCGATCCAGAAGCACGCCAGCCCGAGTTGCCGGGGCAACGCCGCGGGCGCGCCGCCGTCGCCCTTTCCCGTCACGGTCACGTACGACGCGCGGCCGACCCAGCGCTGCTGCAGCACGAACGCACCGAGCGTCAGCGCGAGAAGCACCACCGCGAGCACCGCGGCGCGACCGGCGTCGTATTGCGCACCCGCGATCGCGAAGAAGATCTTCGTCGAGAGCACCTCGAAATTGCCGGCGAGCACGATCGGATTGCCGAAGTCGGCCAGGCTTTCGACGAACGCGAGCAAAAACGCGTTCGCGAGCGCCGGACGAAGCAGCGGCCACGTCACCGTGCGAAACACGCGCGCGGGCGTGCCCCGAAGCGTCTGCGCCGCTTCCTCGAGCGCCGGGCTGATCGCCGCCAGCGCGCCGTGCAGCAGCATGAAGGAGATCGGCGTGAACGTGAGAAGCTGCGCGATCGCGACGCCGGGCAGCCCGTAGATCCAGCGCGATCGTGGAATGCCGATCGCCTGGAGCCAGGTCGTGACGAGTCCCGTTCGCCCGAACAGCACGACGAGCGCGAGCGCGACGACGAACGGCGGCGTGATCACCGGCAGGACCGACATCAACTTCAGCACGCCTGCATAACGGCCGCCACCGCGCTGGACGACGAGCGCAAGCGCCAGGCCCAGCAGCGTCGACGCGACGCCGACGATGCTGGCGAGAAGCGCCGAGTTGATCGCGACGCCGCAGCGCGTGCCGCGGCCGAAGCAGCCCAGGCCCCAGATGTCCTCGGTGAACAGCCGGTCGCCGACGAGTGCGGGTGCGAAATTGCCATGCGAATCCTGAACGGCGGCGACGAACGCCGTGCCGATCGGATAGAAGATGAACAGGACGAGCAGCACCGAAATCGTCACGACGATCGTCGCGATCGTGGCGTTGCCGACGAAGAGCCCCATGTGCGCGAACGCGCGCGCCGCGCACACGGTGAGCGCGACGAGCGCGACGGCCGCGCCGATACCGAACGAAGGTCCGCTTTTCCCCGTCAGAAAACCCTGGCCGAACGTCCATGCGACGGCGAAGACCGCGAAGAGCGCCGTCATCGGCGCCCGTCGAACCCACGCGAACGCAAGCGTGGCGAGTGTCGCGAGCAGGACGGGAGCGAGCGACGGTGCGGCCGCGTAATGCGGCCATTTCGCCGCGGCGGCGCCTGCAACTGCCGCAAGCGCGCTCACGCCGCCGTCCAATCCCCAAGGCAAGAGCGCGAGCGCGACGATCGCCACGCCCGCGCAGATCGGCGTCGCGAGATCGCGCGCCGCTCCGAGACCGCGCGGAAGCGGCAGCGGCGCCGCGATCGGCGTGGCCACGAGACGCTACTTGGTCAGCGTCCCGATCTCCTTGTCCCAGCGCTTCAAAAGCCGCGTCCGTTCTGCCGTCGAACCGTATTTGGCGAAGTCGTAATTGATGAGCTTGATCTCGGAGAACTTCGGCGCGAGCGGCGATACCTTGGCGTTCTTGTTCGACGGAAGCTGGTAGCTCACCTTCGCGTCGAGGCCGATTGCCTGCGCCTCGGGCGTCAGCGCCCAGTCGTACCACTTCCTCGCGTTCGCCATGTTCTTCGCGCCCTTGATGATGCTCATGCTGCCGATCTCGTAGCCGGTGCCTTCGCACGGCGACACGATCTTGAGCGGCGCGCCGCCGAGGATCTGATAGAGCGCGTCGTGCTGAAACACGATGCCGACCATCGTCTCGCCGGTCGCCGCGGCCCGCGCGGGGGCGGCGCCGGACTTCGTGTACTGGTTGATGTTTTTGTTGAGCGCCTTCAGGTAGTCGAATGCCTTGTCCTCGCCCATGATCTGCACGAGCGTCGCGAGCATGTTGTACGACGTGCCGGACGAGTTGGGATTGGCGACCTGGACCTCGTCCTTGAACTCGGGCTTGACGAGATCCGCCCAGCACTTGGGCTCGGTAATGTTTTTCTTCTTCAGGAGCTCCGTGTTGTACGTGTAGCCCAGCGCGCCCGCATAGACGCCGACGGTGCGGTACTTCGATTCCTCGGCCTGCCGCACGGCCCAGTCATGCAACTGCGAGAGCATCGGCGACTTGTACGGCTCGGTCAGGCCTTCTTCCGCCGCCTGCAGATGCGGATCGCCGGTGCCGCCCCACCAGATGTCGCCGCGCGGGTTCGCCGCCTCGGCCTTGATCTGCGCGTAGAATTCGCCCGCGCTCTTGCGCGTCATGAGTACGTGGATGCCGAACTTCTTCTCGAAGGCGGCGACCATCGGCCGGCACCATTCTTCCTGCACGGTGCAGTAGACGACGAGCTCGCCTTGCGCGGCCGCGGCGAGCGGCAGCGCGAACAAAAACGCGGGCACGAAGGCCCGCAGCCACGACGACATCCGCATGCTTCCTCCCGATCGGGATGGCGGGGCGAATCCCCGCGCCGGCCGGCGAGTGTAGCGCATTCAGTCGCATCGCCATCGTCCGCCGAGGCCTCGAGTGCGTGCATTTCGAAACCGGTGCCAGAGATGTATTCCCGAACGAGCGCGACGAGCTGCCACCGGGGCGCCGCGAAATACATCTCTGGCACCGATTTCGGGGCAGCTACGGCGTCAGCACGACCTTCACGCAATCGTCCTGCTTTTTGGCGAACAATTCGTAGCCGTCCGGAGCGTCGTCGAGGCGCATCCGGTGCGTGATGATGAAGCTCGGATCGATGTCGCCGTTCTCGATGCGCGCAAGCAACGGCTTCATGTAGCGCTGCACGTGGCACTGGCCGGTCTTCATGGCCAGCGACCGGTTCATGAACGAGCCCATCGGAAACTTGTCGATGAAGCCGCCATATACGCCGATCACCGAAACGGTGCCGCCGTTTCGGCACGCCATGATGGCCTCGCGCAGCGCGATCGGACGGTCGGTCTCGAGCATCAGCGCCTGCTTGAATCGATCGTACGCATACATGAGGCCCGGCGCATGCGACTCCATCCCGACCGCGTCGATGCATGCGTCGGGGCCCGCACCGCCGGTCAAGTCCTTCAGCATATCGAGAACGTCCTGCTTCTCGTAGTCGATCGCGTCCGTCGCGCCCGCCCTGTTCGTTGCCATCGCAAGGCGTTCGGGAACGCGATCGATCGCGACGATCTGCTCTGCGCCGAGGAGCTTCGCACTCGCGATCGCGAATTGGCCCACGGGACCGCAGCCCCATACGGCGATCGTGTCGCCTGCTTCGATATCGCACATCTCCGCAGCCATGTAACCCGTTGGCAGCACGTCGGAAAGAAACAGCGCCTGCTCGTCGGAGATTCCCGGCGGAACCTTGAGCGGGCCGACATCGGCGAACGGCACACGAGCGTATTCGGCCTGCCCGCCCGCGAAGCCGCCGAGCATGTGCGAATAACCGAAAATGCCGCCCGGCGAATGGCCGAGCAGCTTCTCCGCCATCCATGCGTTGGGATTGGAGTTCTCGCACAACGAATAGGCGCGCGCGGCACACGCGCCGCAATTGCCGCAGGCGATCGGAAAGGGCACGACAACGCGATCGCCGGCCTTGAGGTTCGCGACATCGGGACCCACCTCGACGACCTCGCCCATGAACTCGTGCCCCATGATGTCGCCTTTTCTCATCGTGGGCACGCAGCCGTTGTAGAGGTGCAGATCGGAGCCGCAGATCGCCGTCGACGTGACGCGCACGATCGCGTCGCGGCGATTCATGATCTTCGGATCGGGCACCTTGTCAACGCGCATGTCGCGCTTGCCGTGCCAGCATGTCGCCTTCATCGTTGCCTCGCCATCGATTGCTTCGTCAATCGGCCGACCAGCGCGTCGCCTCGTCCTCGTTCGGACGTCCGCGTTTCTGCACGACGTCGCCCATCCCGTGCGGACTGCCTTCCGAGCGCATGATCTCGCCGGTCTCGACGATCTGCTTGAAGCGATGGAGATCGTCGTAGATCTGCTGCTCGGGCGATTCGTTGAAAAGCATCGCCGCGATCCTTCCCGCCGTGCCGCCACGGGACCGATACGCGAGATCGACGCGCACGATCGTCCCGCGATTGCGAGGCCGCGGCTCGAAGCGCACGACGCCGCTGTTGTCGACGGCGGCACCTTCGAGCGATTGCCATGCGATCAGCTCGTTCGGCGTGTCGGCGGTAATCCGCGAATCCCATTCGACGCTCGTTCCGGCAGGGCCGGTCACCACCCAATGCGACATGCCGGGCCGGTCGGCGTGACCGAACGCATGTGGTACATGAAGCGTGGAAAATTCTCGAACGCGCGCCAGAACGCGTAGAGCTCGTGCGGCGGGCGATTGACGACGATGCTTCGCGTCATGCGAATCTCCTGCGATTCGCGATGCTCGCGTCGAAGCTCGCGCGCGCAATGGACATCGAGCGCGGCGACGCCGAGCACGCCCGCTGTGGCCAATGCGACACCGCCCTTGTTGGTGCGTGGCGATGCACCGGCAGCGGCGAGCGTCGCGATGTCGAGCGCATCGCCGGCGACGCGCGACCACATCGCGGTGGCGGGGCGCGTACCTTGCGCGAACATCAGCGCGCCGCTCAGAAGCTCGCGCACGCCGTAGAGGCGAACGAGGTTCGCGTATCGGCCGTTGCCTCCGAGCAATCGCAACACGAGGCGAGGGGCAACGATCTCCGCGAACCCGAGCGACAGGCTCAACCATCCGAGACGTTGGGCAAGGCCCGTGGCGCTCGCTGTCGCGAGCGAAGCGGAAAAGCGATGGCTGCCCTCGGCCGGATAACGCGGACGCCGGACGACGTCCGGCTGCGAATCTTCGCCGCTTACACGGGCGGACTGGTCGATTCGTTCCATGTCGATCTCCTCTTCGAATTCGAGCGCCATGGGCGCTTCATCGGCAGGTCGGCAATTAATTCCTGAGGCGTTGTCAGTTTGCCGACGTGCGCGGCTGCGAAACGGCCCTTGCGAGGATTCGCGCGCGCAATGCAGGAGAACTTAGCGAGAAGCGTGCCGCCTAACGCAGCGTCATCATCACCGGCGCGTGATCGCTCGTTCCCACGTCGGCGAGCACGGTGCACTCGACGACGCGATCGGCGATCGATTTCGACGCGAGGATGTAGTCGATGCGCCAGCCGATGTTGCGCTCGCGCATGTTGCGCCACGGCGGCCACCACGAGAACAGCGCGACGTTCGTCGGATGAAGCGCGCGCGCGACGTCGACGCAATGCGTGCCGAGCAGGCGGTCGAAAAGCTCGCGTTCTTCGGGTCGCTGTCCGATCACGCCCGCCTTGCGCTCGCGCGGATGCACGTCGATGTCGGCGTGCGCGACGTTGAGATCGCCGCACAGCACGATCTCGCGGCCTTCGGCATGCATCCGTGCGACCCAGTCGGCGAGCTTCGACAGGAACGAGAGTTTCGCCGGATAGTCCTTGCCGCCGTTCGGCACGTATACGGAGGCGAGAACGAGATCGCCGAGCGCGACCGCGACGATCCGCGATTCCATGTCGAAGTCGGGGTGCGAGAAAGCCGGCGTCTCGCCATGCATCTGCCTCGCGACGTGCAGCGACACGCCCGAGTAGGCGCGCATGCCGTGCCAATAGACGTGGTAGTCGACGTGCTTGCAGCGATCGGGAATCTGAGCGGGCTCGGCCTTGAGCTCCTGCAGGCAGACGATGTCGGGCCGGTCACGCTCGATCCAGTCGCATAGCTGCGCCTCGCGCGCGCGAATGCCGTTGACGTTCCAGGTCGCGATCTTCATTCGCGAATTATCGGCCAATGGCCCGGTTTGCACCGGGCGACGCGGAAACGGAAAGGAAGCGTCAGCGCTTGCGCGCGAGCGTCACGCCGTCGCCGATCGGCAAAAGCGCGAGATCGATGCGCTCGTCGCGATGCAGCTTGTCGTTCAGCGCCTGCAGCGCCCTCGTGTCGTCGTCCTTCGCGCGCCGCGCGACGGCGCCGCTCCAAAGGACGTTGTCGATCGCGATCAATCCACCCTTGCGCAATAGCCGCAGGCACCGCTCGTAGTAATCGTCGTAACCGGGCTTGTCGGCGTCGATGAAGGCGAAGTCGTACGAGCCGCCCTCGCCCGCCGCGAGCCGCGCATCGAGTGTCGTACGCGCCGGCGCGATGCGCAGGTCGATCTTGCGCGACACGCCCGCCGACTCCCAGTACGGCTTGCCGATCGCCGTGTACGCATCGCTCACGTCGCACGCGAGCAGATAACCGTCGTCGGGCAACGCAAGCGCGACCGTCAATGCGCTGTAGCCGGTGAAAACGCCGATCTCGATCGCGCGCCGCGCGCCGATCAGCTTCACGAGCAGCGCCATGAATTGGCCCTGCTCGGGGCCGATCTGCATCATCGCGTGCTTATGCGACTTCGTCGCCTCGCGCAACGCGGTCTGCGCCGGATGCTCGCGCAGCGAATGCGAAACGACGTACGCGTAGAGCGCGTCGTCGAGGTTCAACGTTCGGTTGGCCATCGGCGGCGGAAGAGGGGTGCCTGGCGATGCGCGCCAGGCAAGTGATCGGATCGACGCTAACTTCGCATCCGGCCGGCTATGTTCGCCATCGCGAGCGTCAGCGCAGCCGTCCCGAGCGTTTTGACGAGCTGCGGATTCCGCGCGTAGAACTGCCCGAGCTTGTCGAACACGCTGTCGCTGTGCTGCTCCGCATGATTCGCGAGATCCTGCACCTGCGAAGGCGATACCTGCGACGCCTGCTGCGGCGTCACCTGCGGCGTGCCCGAGCCCGACGTCAATTGACCGAGCAAACCGCCGAGCGCGCCGCCATCGATCGACGACAGCGTGCCGGGGGGCAGCGACGCGAGGATCTGATTCAGCATGCCGGCGCGCTGGTTGGGGTCGGCGTTCGCGAACACCTGGCTCACCATCTGTCCGAGCGCCGGTGTCGCGTCGGAGCGCAACGCATCGGAGATACCCTGACCCAGCACTTGCGGCGACGCATGTTGCGCGACCTGATCGAAATGCTGCTCGGCGTCGGGCGCGGCCTGCCCGGGCGTCACGTTGAGATAGCGGGAAAGCAATCCTCCGAGATCGAGCGCCATGCCACCTCCTTCTAAGGCTTGTAGTACGTTGGAAATTCCTTCTTGAGCTCGGCGAGCTTCGGCAGATCGTTGTACATGATGTACGGTTGATCGGGATGCAGCGCCAGGTAGTTCTGATGGTAATCCTCGGCGGGATAGAACTTGTCGAGCGGCACGACCTGCGTGACGATCGGCTTGCCGAACACCTTCGCCGCGTCGATCTGCGCGATGTAGTGCTGCGCGATCTCTTTCTGCTGCGGATTCGCGTAGAAGATCGCCGAGCGGTATTGCGTGCCGACGTCGGGGCCCTGGCGGTTGAGCTCTGTCGGGTCGTGCGCCACCGAGAAGAACACCTTCAGAAGCTCGGCGTAGCTCACCTTCGACGGATCGTAGGTCACCTGGACCGATTCGGCGTGGCCGGTCGTGCCGGTGCTGACGATCATGTATTTCGCGGTCGCCGCGCCGCCGCCCGAATAGCCGGAGAGCACACGGGTCACACCCTTCACGTGCTTGAAGACCGCATCGACGCCCCAGAAGCATCCGCCGGCGAAGACCGCGGTGGCTTCTCCCTGCGTCGCAGCCGTCGGCTGCGGACCGGTGTAATCGGGGACGGCGGCCCGGGCGCCAAGCGCGAAAAGACCGAGCATCAAGAGCGAAAACCGCATGGCGGCCTCCTTGGATGTGTGGACGAACGCCGATTGGTGTGGCGTGCGCGCCCGATCCTTACGACGGAGCGACCGGCGGCAAGTTCAGTGCGCAAAGCGCGGCGCCCACCGGCCACTTCCGATCGACACGATACCACCGCGCACGCGAGGTGCGGCTTTGCTCGAATGGGGCCGCTACTTCGTGCCGAAGATGCGATCGCCGGCGTCGCCGAGGCCCGGCACGATGTACCCGTGCTCGTCGAGCCGGCGGTCGATCGCCGCCGTGTAGATCGGCACGTCGGGATGTGATTGCTGGAATGTCGCGATTCCCTCGGGGCACGAAACCAGACAGGCGATGCGGATCGATCGCGGCCGCGTTTCCTCGAGCCGCTCGACGGCGGCAACCGCGGAATGACCTGTCGCGAGCATCGGATCGAGCACGATCGCGTCGCGCTCGTGCATGCCGCCCGGCATCTTGAAGTAGTACTCGACCGCGACCAGCGTTTTCGGATCGCGATAGAGGCCAACGTGGCCGACGCGCGCACCCGGCACGACGTCGAGGAAACCGTCGAGCAAACCGGTGCCGGCGCGAAGGATCGGCACGAACACGAGCTTCTTGCCGTCGATCAGCCGCGAGCGCATCGGCTCGAGCGGCGTTTCGATCTCGACCTCGTTCATCGGCGCGTCGCGCGTCACTTCGTATGCCATCAGCGCGCCGATCTCGCGCAGGAGACGACGAAAGCTCGTCGTGCTCGTTTCCCTGCGGCGCAGAAGCGTGAGCTTGTGCTGGATCAGCGGATGATCGAGGACGTGGACCTGGGCCGGCACTAAAACACCGTCCCGTCCGATCGGACAGTAAGCGGTGGCTCACCGCGGCGAAGCTTCACGGCGAGCTCGCGTCCGGCTGCCCACGTGCCTCCCTCGAGAATGCACGCAAGCGGCAACTGCGGCCGGTCGAGGAGCGCGCGTACGGCTTGTGCGAGATCGTCGATCAGCGTGACGGTCAGGGCGCGCCACTCGACGACGATCTCGCTCGCGGGCGTCCATTCGACGTCGCGATCCGCGGCATTCAAAAGCACGAGGACGCCCGTGTCGATCAGAAGGCCGCCATTGCGATACTCGGGCAACGCGGTCAACGCGTCGCGGTCGGTCACGTCGATGCCCGCCCATTCGAACGGCTCGAACAGCGAGTAGGCGAGCCATTGCGAGAGCTTGTGGAACGGCACGTAGCCTTCGGTCACGCCGGCGCCACCCGCATGGGGATGGCGCCAGACGTCGCCTTCGATGCGATCGATCTCGTCGTTCGCGGCGCGTGCGCGCCAGATGGGTCCGAAGCCGTCGAGCACCGCACGCAGGATCGCCGGTGCGGCGATCGTCCTGTTTCCCTGCATCCGGTGGAAGAGCGCCGACGGCCGCGCCGTCAGCCCGAAGCGATCCGGACGCGTTTCCAGGATGTCGCCAAGCCGGCGCAGGAGTGCGGCGCGGCCGTCGAGCGCGACGAGCGGATTGCGCGGCGTCACCTGGAACCATTGCGCGAACGTCGCCGTGTCGATGCCGGTCAACGCCGCCGCGTCGACGCGAAGCGGCTCGCCGGGCGAGGCCGACCATGCGCCGCCCATGAATGCATGGAAGCTCGCGACCGCGACGCCTTCGGAGCGCGTGTAGTCGTCGATCGTCCCGGGCTCGCGATAGCGCCATGCCGAGCCGGCGCCGGCGTCGAGCAGGACGCTCGCGACGGTGAGATCGATCTGCGCGCGCAGGCGATCGGCGGGCGCGTAGCACGCGAGGTGGCGATCGAGCTCGCTCACGCGGCTTCGTCCGCCGGCATCGAAATGGCGCCAGCGGCTGTGATAGGGAACGTCGAGATTGCGATAGCGCCTGCGTGTAACGTCCGCGACGAGTCGTGCCGCGATGTCGATCTTCGTTCGATCGACGCGGAAATGATTCGACTGACCTGCTTCGACGGCGCGCGTGATGTTGCCGCAGCGTTCGCGAATCGCGGCCGGCGAAAGAAGCTCGGTGGTCCCTGGCATCGACACGGCGAGCATCAGAAGGATCTCCCCTTCGTGCTCGCGAGCGCAAGCGCATCGCGCGAATCGCCTGCACAGAAGTAGCCGGCCGCGACTTTGGCGTCGATCTCGACGCGTGCGTCGGCCGGGACGAGTTCGTCGGGAATGCGTATCCGCTCGCCAACGTCGATGCCTGCGCCGACGATCGCGTCGTACTTGATGTTGCTCATCGACACGAGGCGGTGGATGCGGCGCACGCCGAGCCAGTGCAAAACGTCGGGCATCAACTGCTGGAAGCGCATGTCCTGCACGCCGGCGACGCATTCGGTACGCAGGAAATAGTTGCTCGCGCTGTCGCCGCCCTGCTGGCGTTTGCGCGCGTTGTAGACGAGAAACTTCGTCACCTCGCCGAGCGCCCGGCCTTCCTTGCGGCAATAGACGACCAGGCCGACGCCACCCGCTTGCGCGCCGCGGATGCATTCCTCGATCGCGTGCGTCAGATACGGCCGGCACGTGCAGATGTCGGAGCCGAACACGTCGGAGCCGTTGCATTCGTCGTGCACGCGCGCGGTGAGCGTGACGTTCGGATCGGCAAGATCACGCGGATTGCCGAAGACGTAGACCGTCTGGCCGCCCACCGGCGGCAGCAGCACTTCGAGGTCGCCTCGCGTCACGAGCTCCGGATACATGCCGCCCGTTTCCTCGAAGAGCGCGCGACGCAGATCGGACTCGGCGACGTTGAACCGGCGTGCAATTCCGGGCAACCACCAGACGGGCTCGATCGCCGCCTTCGTGACGGCCGCCGCGCCGTTCGCAAGGAGCACGCTGCCGTCCGGAACGAGCCGCCCGGCGGTAATCGCGTCGTGCACTTCGGGCAACTCGATGTGCGCGCGGGTGACGGCGATCGTCGGCCGAATGTCGTAACCTTCGTCGAGATACGCCTTGTAGACGTCAGCGACCAGTGCGCCCCACGGATCGAGCGAGACGATGCAATCGGGCTTCGACCACTGCGGGTACGGACCGATCGCGGTCGTCGGCGACGTGTTCGTGAGATCGGGACGATGCGCGCGCGTGAGCGAGCGTGCCGCGACCGCAAGCGCCCGGTAGATCCCATAGCTTCCGCTATGGGTGCCGATGACGTTGCGCCGACTGCGCTCGGCCGTCGTGCCGACGATGGGGCCGCGCGCAATCGCATCCGGCGCGCCCCAGTGGATCGCCGCCGCACCGGCCGCCCCGTCGCATGGATGGTGCGACGTGAGCCTGATGTGCCTCGTTGGCGTCGGCAGTTCGATGCCGCTCATATAGCCGGAAGTCCGTTGAACATTCCAATATACCCCTTCGATTGCATCCGGCGCAAAGGACATGCCAGTCATCGCGAGTCAGAAGGTCAGCTGACCGTCGACAGACGCGCCGTAGTATTCGGTGCCGGGACGCGCGCCGCGGCACGTCGGCCAAAAACGCGCGAGCGGGACCGAAGTCCCGCCCGCGCGTTGTGACTGATTGCGTCTTAGCGATCCGAGGAGCTCTTTCCGGATCCGCTCTCGCTGCCCATGCCGGCTGCCCCGACCGATGGATCGCCCGAGCCGCTGTATATCGTGCCGCTCGATCCGTGCTGCGTTCCCGTCGTGCCCGCGCCATACGTCGTGCCGCTTCCGGTTCCGGAGTGGCTTCCGGAATGCGGCGAGCCTTCCTGGATCTGCAGCGTGCGCCCGCGTTGTGTCGGCCGGGGCGCATCCAGCCGGATTTCGAGCACGCCGTCCTTGAACGTCGCGTTCGCCGAATCCGCGCTCGTCCCCTCGGGTAGCGGGATCGTCCGATAGAAGCTGCCATAGCTTCGCTCGCTGCGATAGTAGCCGCGCTGGTTGCTCGTCTGCTCCTGGCGGCGTTCGCCCTGGATGATCACCTCGTCGTCCTCGACACGCACGTTAATGTCGTCGCGCTTCATCCCCGGCAGATCGGCCTGGATCAAAAGCTTGCCGTCGCGCTCGGATACTTCGATGTGCGGCGACCACATCGACGGCGCGCCCTGGTAGTTGCCGACGTCCCACGCGCCACCCTGTCCAGGCTCGCCCTGGGAAAAACCGCGGCCGAAGCCAAAGTTTTCGAACAACCGATCCATCTCGTCGCTGATGCGCCGCATCACCGAGAACGGACCGCCGCCGTATCCCGAGCTTTCATAAAGGGGCGACAGCGAAGAGCCGCCGCGCGTCGAAAGCGGCCGGTCCGACTGCCTGCCGTCCTGCCATGTCGACGCGCCGACGTCCGCGCGCCCGGTGCCGCTACGCTGGCCGCGTTCTTCGTGGCGTCCCTGCGACGCACCCGACTGCGCACGGCCGGCTTGTCCCTGGCTCCCTTGTTCCTGGCCGCCGTACGCGCTGCCTTGCTGCGCGCCGGTGCCCTGCTGCGAGGAGCCGGTCTGCGACCGCTCGGCACTTTGTTGACGCGATGGGTTTTCGCGCGATGGATTTTCGTTCGCCATGCGTTTCTCCTTGAAGATAGATTGCCAAAGATCGGCCCGAACCGCTCGGGCGTTTTGCCGAGAGGCGACGCGCGACCGACTGCAATCGCGTGTTCGCGCGAAAATTTGCAGTCGGGTCGCGAATCGCACCGATTGGAAAGCGTTGCATGGCGAGAGTTCGTGCGCGAACACGCGCGCGACGCGTTCGCGTCCTGGACGCGCTGACGATGCTCTTCGACGCCCGAAACCGCGCTACGCGATCACGCGTCGAGCGTGCCTGGGCGTCCGTGCAGACGCGAGCTGCGCGGCACGCCGGCCAGCAGGTATTCCATCTGGTCGGCGAGGATCCGCCGGTTCCGGAGGATGAAATGCTCGTGCCGGTTGGGAACGTACGGCACGTAGAGAAGCGGCATGTTCGCCTGCTCGGGCGCGCGATTGCCCTTGCGCGTGTTGCAACTTCGGCACGCGGTCACCGAATTCATCCACGTGTCGCGGCCGCCTCGCGATGCCGGAATGATGTGGTCGCGCGAAAGCTCGCGATACAGATAACGCCCGCCGCAATACGCGCACACCTGCCGGTCGCGCGCGAACAGCATCGGGTTCGTGAGGCTCGGTGTGTGCGCGATGGGACGCCCGGCGCTGCCCTTGATCGCGAGGATCGACTTCGTCGCGATGCGCGAGCGCGAGCCGTCGCGCTGATATCCGCCGCGGAACTCGCGCACGACCGCCCCCAGCGACCACGCCACCATCAGCTTCGCGTGGTAAGTGATCGCTTCCTCGAGCGCGACCCAAGCCTGCGGCAGGCCGGCCATGTCGACGGTCAGGACGAGGGGGTCCATGGCGAGAGATTGTAAATCGAGCGGGCGGAGGCCAAGCGAAGGCGGTCTTTTCCAGGCTTGGGACAGGCGCGATTCGTGCCTGCATTAAACGCGACGAGCGCGCGTTTCGCCGACCGGCGCCGCCGCGCGGCTTGGGGAGCCGCGGTGGTCCCGCGATCAGATCTCGCGGCGCAATCCATCGTCGCGGTCGAACACGTGCATCGACTCGGGCGCGAACGTCAGATGGACCGCATCGCCTTCGCGCAACTCGCGTGCCTGCTCGGTACGAAGCTTGATCACCTGGCCGCCGACGTCGAGGTCGACGATCGCCGTGTCGCCGAGGTTCTCGATCAGGTAGACGCGCGCCGGCAGTCCGCTCGGCGCAATGCGAAGCGCCGCAGGCCGCACGCCCAACGTCACCGCGCCCTGCGCACCGAGCCGCCGGTGGACAGGTAGATCGACGCCGGCAACGCGCAGCACGCCTTCGCGCACCTCGGCAGGCATGAGATTCATCGGCGGGCTGCCGATGAAGCCGGCAACGACGGTCGATGCCGGCCGCGAGAAGATGTCCTGCGGCGCCCCGGTCTGCACGATCTTGCCTTCCATGAACACGGCGAGGCGATCGGCGATCGTCATCGCCTCTTCCTGGTCGTGCGTCACATAAACGGTCGTCACGCCGAGCGCGCGCTGCAGCTTGCGCAGCTCGACGCGCGTCTCGAGGCGAAGCTTCGCGTCGAGATTCGAAAGCGGCTCGTCGAGAAGGAAGAGCTTCGGCTTGCGCACGATCGCGCGCGCGAGCGCGCAGCGCTGTTGCTGGCCGCCGGACAACTGGCCGGGCCGACGCGAAAACAGGTGATCGATGTGGACCTTCGCGGCGGCGTCGCGCACCGCGCGCTCGACCTCGTCCTTGGGCGTCGCGATCATCCGCAGCGGAAACGCGATGTTGTCGAACACGCTCATGTGCGGATAGAGCGCGTAGCTTTGAAACACCATGGCGACGTCGCGTGCGCCGGGCTCGCGCGCCGTGACGTCCTCGCCATCGAGCAGCACGCGTCCTTCGTCGAGGGGCTCGAGGCCCGCGAGAATGCGCAGCGTCGTCGTCTTTCCCGATCCGGAGGGACCAAGCAGCGCGAAGAACTCGCCCGGCTCGATGTCGAGATCGATGCCGGAGAGCGCGGTGAACGTGCCGTGGCGCTTGACGATGCCGCGCATGCTGACTCGTCCGCTGCTCGCCGTTGTCATGTGCGGCCGCCGCCCTTGACCGCGCCGACCGTCAGACCCTTCACGATGTGCCGCTGCGCGAGAAGCCCGAGCAGGATCACGGGCGCCATCGCGAGCATCGCGCCGGCCGCGAGCTTTGCCCACAACGTCTGCTCGACCGAGATGAAGTTGAACATTGCGACGGTCACCGGCCGCACGCGGTTGCCGCCGAGCACGACGGCGAACAGGAATTCGTTCCACGCGTTGAGAAACACGAAGATCGTCGTCACCGCGATGCCCCCGCGCACCTGCGGCAGGATCACGTACCAGAGCGCGCGCAGTCTTCCGGCGCGATCGAGCAGCGCGGCCTCTTCCATCTCGCGCGGAATGTCCTCGAAGTAGGACACCATCAGCCAGATCGCGAACGGCAGCGAGAACGTCAGATAGATCAGAATCAGACCCGAATACGTGTCGAGGCCGCCGACCTTCTGCAGCACGAGGTAATACGGGATGATGAGTCCGACCGGCGGCAGCATCTGCGTCGCGAGCACGTAGAAGCCGCTCGCGCGTTTCGCGGGAAGATCGAGGCGGGCGAGCGCGTACGCCGCCGGAATCGAGAAGAGCAGCGTAAGCGCCGTGGAAACGCCGGCGATGATCACGCTCGACACGAGGTTCGGCAGCAGGCTCGCCGAGCCGAATATGACGTCGCGGTAATTCGAAAGCGTGGGCGTGAAGATGACCGTCGGCGGATACGCGAGCACGTCGCGCTCGGTCTTGAACGAGGTCAGCAGCGCCCAGAGGATCGGGAACGCCCAGACGGCGAGGAGCACGGCGGCGATGGCGACGAGAAGGAGGGTGCGGATGCGCGCGGTACCCTCCTTGGTAAAAACGGGCCAGGCTCGATTTTCGCCGATCATCTTGCGAACGCGAAAATCGAGCCTGGCCCCTTTTTCCGCGCGCCCCGATCGCGAAAATCGAGCCTGGCCCCTTTTCATCGGCCTCTCCGAACTCGGAACATCGCGAACGACACCCCAAGCGTGATCGCGAGCAGCACCATCGCGAGCGCCGCACCGTAGCCCAGGTTGAACTCCGAGAACGACGTCCGGTACGCATAGAGATTGAGAATCTCCGTCGCCGTGCCGGGTCCGCCGCCTGTGGCCGCGAAGATCGCCGCGAACGCGGAGAGCGCGATCATCGTGCGCATGATGACGACGATGACGATCGCCGGACGAATGAGCGGCAGCGTGATATGAATGAAACGCTGCCATGCATTCGCGCGATCGATCCGCGCTGCCTCGAACACGTCGGGTGGCAGGGACGAGAGGCTCGCGAGCATCACGAGGAACGCGAACGGCGTCCACTGCCACGTATGAATCGCGATCACCGAGATCAACGCGAGTTGCGGATCGCCGAGCCAGTTGTGGCTGCCGAGCCCGAGCGCGCGCGTGACAACGTCGACAAGCCCCACGTCGGGCGAGAGCACCAGCGTGCGCCAGAACAAGCCGACGACGACCGGCGCGAGCACGATCGGCAGGATCGCGGCAACGCGCAACGCCGCCTGCCCGTGCGGAATGCGCAGCACGAGAAGCGCGAGCGCCAGGCCCAGCGTCACCTGCAGCACGACCGTGCTGACGGTGTAAACGAGCGTCAGCCGCAGCGAATTCCAGAAGCGCGGGTCGCCCCCCATATTGACGTAGTTGCTCGCGCCCGCGAAGCCGGAGAGCCACGGCATCGACAGGTCGATGCGCATCGCGCTGTTCCACGCGAGGTAGACGAGCGGCGCGGTCGTCGTGACGAGGAGCACGACGAGCGCGGGGAGGAACAGCGCGAGTGCGAAGCGCCGCTCCTGCCGCGCGAACGTTGCAACGCGCGTGGCGCTCAACCCTTGAGGATCTGATCGATCCGCGCCTGCGCTTCGTCGAGCGCCTGCTTCGACTTCTTCTGCCCGACGAGCGCCGCCTGAATGGCGGTCGCCATCGTGTCGCCGATCGCCGGCCATTGCGGAACGCGCGGGCGCCAATCGACGTCCGCGTCCTTTTCGAGCGACGTCAATGCGGCCTCGACGAAGTTCGGCCCGAAGTCCTTCGTCATCGCCAGGAACTCGGGCGATTTCCACAGCGATATGCGATTGAGCCCCGTGCGCTTCGCCGGGCCCGCGTACTTCCACGACGTGCGCGCCTGCGTCTCCGCCGACGCCGCCCACGTAACGAAGAGCCACGTCGCCTTCTTCTGCTTTTCCGAGAGCGCCGCGTTGATCGGGAAGCCCCAGTTCCAGATCGACGTGCAGCGTTTTCCGGTCGGTCCCTTCGGCCAGCGCGCAAATGCCATCTTGCCGATCACCTTCGACTTCTCCGGATTCATCAGCACGGAGGCCGACGAGTGCGCGTCGATGTAGCACGCGATCATCCCTTGCGAGAACGCGTCGGCGAGATCGGGCCAGTTCCAGTTGCGCACCGCGGGCGGCGCGTACTTCGTCTCGGCGTTCACGTACCAGTCGAGCGCGCGCACCGCTTCCGGCGAATCGACGACGACCTTCTTGCCGCGGAACCAGTTGCCGCCGAACTCGATGAAGATCGACGGATAGATGTACATGTTCTGGCCGGCGCCGGCGAAGCCGCGAAGCGCCATGCCATAGAGGCGGTTCGCCGGATCGGTGAGCGCGGCGGCGTTCTTCAGGAACTCGTCGAGCGTGTCGGCGGCCTTCAGTCCCTTCGCGTCGTAGAGATCCTTGCGATAGACCTGCACGGTCACTTCGCCGTCATACGGTACCGCGTATGGCTTGCCCTCGTAGGAATTCGCGTCGCGCCACGCCTTGATGATGTCGCCGTTGTCGAACCACTTCGCATCGGTCAGCGCGCTGTCGTTCAGGTAGTGATCGATCGGGTCGATCCACTTGTTCGAAACGTAGAGCGGGTAGTACATCGGATCGGTCGCGGACGTCGCGTACGTGCCGGTCTTCGACGAAAGATCGAGCATCGCCTTCTGGCGAATCTGTCCCGGCGGCACCTTTTCGAAGCGCACTTTGACACCGGTCAGTGCCTCGAACGTCGGCGCGACCGCGATCAGGTTGTCGAAATAGCTCGCGGGGATCACGGCGACCGCGATCTCGGCGCCTTCGGCCTGTCGCCAGTTGATCTTCGCCTGCGTGTACGGCGCGACGTCGGCGTTCGCCTGTGCATGCGCGCCGCGAAGCACGTACGGCGCGGCGAGCGCGGTGACGCCGAGCGCCGCCGTCCGCTTGAGCATGCGGCGCCGTGCGGGCGATGTGCCCCTCGTGCGTGTTGTCATCGTCTTTCCTCCTTGGTGACGGTCACCGATTTTCCTCTCAACGTATTGCCGCGAACGGACTGCACCCGGGCGCATCCTCCGCGCTCTCGGCTTGTCGCAACAGGTACTCGGGAAATCCGCCGGCCGCATCGGCCTTGCCCAAGGCGAACAGGCGCTCGACCTGATCGGGATGCCGGTCGGCCAGGTTCGCCGCATCGGGGGCGGGACGCGGCGAGTCGTACAGGAACGGGCCGCGCCCGTTGATCTTGCAATTGAACCACCACGCGTCGTCGATCACCGTCATCGCGCCACCCCAGCCGACGGTCACGTGATCGCGAATCGGTGCGCCGTTTCCGAACGCCGTGTCGAGGAACGACTTGCCGTCGATCGCCTGCGGTGGCGAAACGCCGGTTGCGTCGAGCGCGGTCGCCGCAATGTCGTGGTGCTGCACGAATGCGTCGCACGTCGTGCCGGCGCGAAGCTTCCCGGGATGGCGAACGAAAAGCGGCACCTCGAAGCTCTCGGGATCGGACGGATAGCCGCGCTTGCCGATGTAGCCGCGTCGTTCCCACAGGCTGTGCCCGTGATCCGACGTGACGATGACGAGCGCCTGGTCGAGCACGCCGGTGACGCGAAGCGTTTCGATGAGATGCCCGAACCAGCGATCGCACATCTCGACCAGCCCCGCGTAATTCGCACGCGTCCGCGTGACGAGTTCGGACGCGAGCCACGGCATCTCCGCGTACGGCGAAATCACCTGCTCGCCCGAATCGCCGTCGTCGTAGCGACGCCGGTAATGCAGCGGCACGAACCACGGCTCGTGCGGATCGAACGACTCGACGGTCAGGAACAGGCGATCGGCATCGAGGTTCTGCTCGACCCAGCGCGCCGATTCCTGCATCACCTGCGCGTTGAACCATTGCTCTTCACGCACGCGATCCCGCATGTTCAAGAGGATGCGGCTCGAGAACCAATGGGCGCCGAAGCCCGGCTGCTCGAGGCCGGTTGCCTTGCCGCGAAGCTCCTGCAACTCGCGCGGCACCCAGTAATCGATCTCCTGCTGCGACGGAAACGGCCCGCTTCGCGCGGCATCCGCCTCCTGTCCGCGAATGAACGTCCACTGGTGAAAACCCCGCCAGAAATTCTTCGACGGCTTGAACTCGTGATAGAGATCGGAGATGAGGCCGGTGCGAAAGCCGCTCTGCTCGTACATCTCGGCGAGCGTCGTTTGCGACTCGGGAATCGGTCCCCAGCCGGGCGCGATGCCGACGAAATCGCCCCTGACGTGGCGGAAGTCTCCGTTGTGGAACGGATAGGTGCGCCGCCCCGTATAAATCGTCCGCCGTGCGCAGAGCGTGGGCAGAGCTTCCGGATACGCGCGCGTGAAGCGCACGGATTCGCGCGCGAATGCGTCGAGATGCGGCGTCGCGATCGGCTGGGCGAGCGCGACCGGTCCACGGGCCTTCGTTGCGCCTGCAAGCGTCCACGCCGGAGCGTTTCCATAGCAGCCGACCGCATCGCGGCGAAGCGTATCGAAGATGACGAGGATGATGTGCCGTATCGGCGTTCGCGCCGTTCTCATCTCCAATTCCTGGTGCTTCGCATCGCGCCTTCTTCGCCATTGAATGTATTCGTTTACATATGATGGCGAATCGCCGGCCGCGCTGTCAACACTGGCGCAGGAGGACCTGAGCTTTGAAATCGATACCGCGGACGGTATGCTAACGCGCGAAAGACGCCTGATGGTCAAGGACACTCCGGCAACGGTCGCCGAACGTTCGAGCGCGCGCGACGTCGCGCGCCTGGCCGGCGTGTCGACCGCGACGGTGTCGCGTGCGCTCAATCTCCCGGCGAGCGTCGATCCCGGAACGCTTTCGCGCGTTCGCGCGGCGATCGACAAGCTTCGCTACGTGCCGCACGGCGCCGCCCGTGCACTGCGCAGCCAGAAGAGCGACATGCTGGGCGCCGTCGTCCCGTCGTTCGACTATGCGCTCTATGCGCGCACGACGAGCGCGCTTCAACGCGAGGCCGACGCGCGTGGCTACGCGCTCGTGCTCGCGACGCACCACTACGATCTGTCGACGGAGCTTCGCGTCACACGCGAGCTCGTGCAGCATGGCGTCGACGCGTTCGTGTTCGTCGGGCTCGACCACGATCCCGAGCTGTATTCGCTCCTCGATCGCTACGGTCGACCCTACGTGCTTACCTGGGGCGTCGACCCCTCGCGGCTGCATCCGAGCATCGGCTTCGACAATCGTGCGGCGACGTACGCGATGACCCGCCATCTGCTCGACCTTGGGCATCGGCGCTTCGCGCTGATCAGCGCGCCGACCACAGGCAACGATCGCTCGCGCGAGCGCGGCGCCGGCGTACGCGCAGCGCTCGGTGCGGCGGGCTTGTCACTTGCCGATCGCTACGTGCGCTACGGACCGATCGCCCTCGATTCGGGGACGATAGCGATGCGCGAATTGCTTGCGATGCGGCCGCGGCCGACGGCCGTCGTGGCAACCAACGATGTCTTCGCGGTCGGCGCGATGCTCGCATGTCGCGAGGCCGGCGTGCGCATACCCGATGACGTGTCGATCACCGGCGTCGACGACACCGACCTCGGTGCGACGCAAACGCCGGGACTCACCAGCATTCGCACGCCGATCGTCGAGATCGGGCGGGCGGCCGCGCTGCAACTCTTCGCGCGGCTCGAAGGCGAGCCCTGCGAGCTTGCGCAGGAGCTTCCGTTCGAGCTCGTCAGGCGCGGCAGCACCGGTGCGCCGCCGGCTTCACGCCGCCGTTAAACTAACGCGTCGAAAACGCGGAAGACGAGATGCGCACGGTATCGATCGTCGCGGGCGCGCTGCTCGCGCTTGCGCTCGGCGCGACGGCGCGCGCCGAAACCGTCGTCGAGTACTACAACGCGACGCTCGACCACTACTTCATCACGCCGCTCGCGAACGAGATCGCCGCGCTCGACAACGGGACCATCGTCGGCTGGATGCGCACCGGCTACACGTTCGACGGCGCCGCGTCGCCCGGCCCGGGTCTCTCGCCGGTCTGCCGTTTCTACATTCCGCCCGCGCACGGCGATTCGCATTTCCTCTCCGCCTCGCCCGCCGAATGCGCAGCGGTGCTCGCGAAGATTCCCGTGGATCCGAATTTCGGCGGATACATCGAGGAGACGCCGGCCGAGTTCTACATCGCGCTGCCCGATACCGCGAGCGGCGCGTGCCCATCCGGAACGTCGCCTGTGTATCGGCTATGGAATGGTCGCGCGGACTCCAATCATCGCTACACGCCCGATGCCGGAGTCCGCGACGCGATGCTCGCGCGCGGCTACATTGCCGAGGGGTACGGGCCGCAAGGCGTCGCGATGTGCACGACGCGCGCGGCGATCGGCGATTCGCAGGTGCGCGTCACGGGGCTTTCGCCGTTCATAGCTGGCTGCGACCGCACACCGCCCACAGCCACTCTCTTCGTTAATGCCGAGGTCGAGCCACAGATCGCGATCGATCCGCGCGATCCCTCGCATCTGATTGGCGTGTGGCAGCAGGATCGCTGGTCGGACGGCGGTGCACGCGGCAATCGCACCGGCTATTCGTTCGACGGCGGACTCACGTGGACGCTGACGCAGGCGCCGCTTTCGCGCTGCACCGGTGGCATTGCCGGCTTCGGGATGATGGGTGCCGACTTCGCCCGCGCAAGCGATCCCTGGATCACGATCGGCCCGGACGGCATCGCGTACCAGAGCGCGATCGCTTTCAACGGCGATACGTTCGCGGCCGGCTCGTCGAGCGCCATCGTCGTCAGCCGATCGGCAGACGGCGGCCGCAACTGGGATACGGCGAACTCGCTAATCATGGACGGCAGCGCGTTCTTCAACGACAAGGACTCGATCACCGCCGATCCGATCGCGCCCGGCACCGCTTATGCGACGTGGGACCGGCTCGATCCGACCAATCACGGCCCGAGCTATTTCGCGCGCACGACCGATGGCGGCATGTCGTGGGAAGCGGCGCGCCCGATCTACGACCCCGGCGGAATCAACCAGACAATCAACAACCAGATCGTCGTGTCGATATCCGCGAGCGGCGAGGCGACGCTGCTCGACATGTTCACCGTGATCGACGCAGGCCAGAACGGCCTCTTCACTGACAAGCTCGTGCTGGTCCGCTCGCCGGATCGCGGCATCTCGTGGAGCGCGCCGATCGTCGTGTCGGACATTCGCTCGATCGGCGCCTACGATCCGCAGAACCCGGCGAACACGCTGCGCGACGCGACGAATCTCGGCTCGTTCGCGACCGGCCAGAACGGCGTCGTCGTCGCCGTCTGGCAGGACGCGCGCTTCGCCGGCGACACGTATGACGGCATCGCGTTCTCGCGCTCGCTGGACGGCGGCCTCACGTGGAGCGCGCCTTCACAGGTAAACGCGGTGCCGTCGGTGCAGGCGTTCCTGCCCGCGGTGTCGATCCGCCCTGATGGCACGATCGGCGTCCTCTACTACGACATGCGCAACGACACGCCCGATCCGTCGACGCTGCTCGTCGATGTCTGGCTTGTCACGTCGACCGACGGTGTGACATGGACCGAGCGCCACGTCGCGGGACCGTTCGATTTCGATCGCGCGCCGATCGCCGAGGGCGGCTTGTTCGTCGGTGACTATCAGGCCCTCGCGAGTGCCGCGGGCGAGTTCGTCGGTTTCTATGCGCAAACGAACGCCGATCCGAACAACCGTACCGACATCTTCGCGTCGGACTTCCGCTCGCTCGGCGCGCAAGCCGCGAAGTCGGTGTATCGCACGCGCACGGTCACGACTTCACCGGTAACGCCGACATTGCAGGCGAAGATCGACCGCAGCATTCGCAGCACGCTTCGCCGGCGACTCATCGGTCCGCTCGCGCCACCGCGGCGATGAGCGACGAGCGGTCGCGTCGAGGAGCGCGCAAGCCCATCGAAGCATCGGACGAAATCGACGGGGCGCCGTCGAAGGAAGCGCTCGACGAATGCCGCCGCTGCGAATTGTGGGAACGCGCGACGCAGGGCGTGCCGGGCGAAGGAACGCCGGGTGCGCGGCTGATGCTCGTCGGTGAGCAACCGGGCGACGAGGAGGACATCGAGGGACGCCCGTTCGTCGGCCCTGCAGGCCGGCTGCTTCGCGCGCTGCTCGAGGAAGCGGGCATTGCGCCGTCGCAGGTGTACATGACGAACGCGGTCAAGCACTTCTACTACGAGCCGCGCGGCAAGCGGCGCATCCACAAGACGCCGATGCAGCGGCACATTGCCGCTTGTCACGTCTGGCTCGAAGGCGAGCTCGCGCGCGAGCGTCCGGCGGTGATCGTGACGCTCGGGGCAACGGCGCTCGCCGCCGTCTACGGTGCGAAGACCTCGATCACGCAGGCGAAAAGCCGCAAGCTCGCGAGCCCGCAGGGCACGCCGATCGTCGCGACGTACCATCCGTCGGCGGTGCTGCGCGCGCCGGATCATGACGCACGCGCTGCGTTGCGCAAGACGCTGCTCGCCGATCTGAAGCGCGCGGCGAAGTTGGCGACGAAGCGTAGTTCCTGAAAAGCTCGCCTTGTGGACGGTGATGATCTGCGATACGTTCACCACCGAGGGCTTTGCCAGCTCACCGGCTTTCGACGGCAGACGAACATTCCCAGGCGCGTCTCCAGGCCTGACTTTCGTCGTCACGACGACCGCCAATACCGTCAGGCGATCGGCCGCGCGAAAAACTTCTTCCGGAAACGGAGATCGCGGTCTTCATCGTCGTGAGTGTAACGAGGCTCATACCGAACGGACGAGATTCGTCGCGCGATCCGTACCACGGCTACAGCGCGAGCGCGACGCGCGTTCCCTGGTCGATCGCGCGTTTCGCATCGAGCTCGCGCGCCACATCCGCGCCGCCGATGAGTGTGTACGCGATGCGCGCCCGATCGAGCTCGTGCGCGAAATCGCGTCGCGGCTCCTGGCCGGCGCAGATCACGATCGTGTCGACCGCGAGCACGCGGGGCGCGCCATCGATCCGTACGTGAAGGCCCGCGTCGTCGATGCGTTCGTAGACGACATTGGCGTGCATGGCAACGGCGCGGCGACGAAGAAGGGTTCGCCTGATCCAGCCGGTCGTCTTCGCGAGATCGGCGCCGACCTTCGTCGTCTTGCGCTGAAGCAGGAACACTTCGCGCGTCGACGCACTTTCGCTCGGATGCTTCACGGCGCCCGCGCAGGCGAACGTGGCGTCGATGCCCCATTCGTCGCGAAAAGCGTCGTCGGCATGCGCAGCATCACCGTTCGCGTGCGTGAGCAATTCGGCTACGTCGAATCCGATTCCGCCGGCACCGATGATCGCCACGCGATCGCCGGCCGCCTTGCGTGCCTCGATGATGTCGACGTAGCTCGCGACGCTTCCGTGGTCGATGCCCGGGATCGCCGGCTCGCGCGGCACGACGCCCGTTGCGATGATCACGCGATCGAAAACGCGAAGCTCGTCGACGAGTGGTTGCGAGCCAAGCCGCACGTCGACGCGAAGCGCCGCGAGCCTCCAATCGAAATAGCGAAGCGTCTCGCCGAACTCCTCCTTGCCCGGAATCCGCCGCGCGAGATTGAACTGCCCGCCGATCGCTTCGCCGCGCTCGAACAGCGTCACGTGATGCCCGCGCTCGGCTGCGACGCTCGCGCAGGCGAGGCCCGCCGGACCGGCGCCGACGACCGCGATCCGCTTTGGCGAATCTGTTCGTGAAATGACGAGCTCCGTCTCGCGGCACGCGAACGGATTCACGAGACAGGTTGCAACCTCGCGCTCGAAGATGTGATCGAGGCACGCCTGGTTGCACGCGATGCACGTGTTGATGTCGGCGGCGCGACCCCGTGCCGCCTTGTTGACGAATTCCGGGTCGGCGAGAAACGGCCGCGCCATCGACACCATGTCGGCGTCGCCGCGGGCGAGGATCGCTTCGGCGACGGCGGGATCGTTGATGCGATTGGTCGCGATCACCGGCACGCGGACGAAGGGTCGCAATCGCGCCGTTACCCACGTGAACGCGGCGCGCGGCACCATCGCGGCGATCGTCGGGATCCGCGTTTCGTGCCATCCGATGCCCGTGTTGATCAGCGTGGCACCGGCGGCCTCGATCGCACGCGCGAGCTCGACGACCTCGTCGAACGTGCTCCCGCCTTCGACAAGGTCGAGCATCGACAGCCGATAGACGATGATGAAATCGGACCCGAGCGCGTCGCGCGTGCGGCGCACGGTTTCGACGGCGAAACGCATCCGGTTCTGGAATGCGCCGCCGTAGCGATCGCTGCGGCGGTTCGTCCGCGGCGCGACGAACTCGTTGATCAGATACCCTTCCGAGCCCATGATCTCGACGCCGTCGTAGCCCGCGCGCTTCGCGAGCTTCGCGCAGCGCATGTACGCACGAAGCGTTCGCTCGATGCCCCGTTTACCAAGAGCGCATGGCGTGAACGGCGTGATCGGCGAGCGAAGCGCCGACGGCGCCACCGACAGCGGGTGATGCGCGTAGCGGCCCGCGTGCAGGATCTGCAGCGCGATGTGACCGCCGGCGTCGTGAACCGCGTCGGTGACGACGCGGTGCTTCGCGACCTGCCAGCCGAAGGACAATTGCGTCGCGCGCGGCTCGAGCCGCCCGGCGAAGTTCGGTGCGATGCCCCCGGTGACGATGAGCCCGGCGCCGCCGCGGGCGCGTGCGACGTAGAACGCGGCGAGCTTCGCGAAGCCGTTTCGCGCCTCTTCGAGACCTGTATGCATTGACCCCATCACTACCCGGTTTCGCAGCACGACGAAGCCGAGATCGAGCGGCGCGGTGAGGTGCGGGTAGGGCGAAGCCTGCGTCAAGAGGCAGGGGCTGCTTCGTTATCGAATCGCGTGCGCCGAGGCCACGCGAGCGTTCGGAACGTGATCGAATAGCGAAGCGATGCAACCGGCGGAATGTGATGCTGCCAGCGCCAGCGGATGTCGCCGCGCAGCACGTAAGCCGAGCGCGGCGCGAGGTCGAGCGCGATCGTCGCGGCGCGATTCTTCCGATCGTCGTACGGGCGAAAGCGCATGCTGCATGCGCTCGCGAGCGAAATGCCGACGACCGTCCCGTACTCCGGGCTGTCTCGATGCCAGCCGATCGGCGTCCCGGGCCGGTACTCGGTGACGAGCGCGTGGACGAACGCGTCCTTATCGACGTCCGCCAGCGCCGCCGCCCGATCGCGCACGTCATCGAGCCAGGCGGGCAGCACGTCCGCGTCCTCGCTCGAATCGCCGCATGCCGGATAGCCATTGTGTCCGAAGCGCGCCACGCGCCTTCGCGCGGTGTACTGGCGGTATTCCGCTTCGCGAAGCGGAAGTTTCTCGATCGCCTCGATCACCGCAGCCTCCTCGTCACGCGTCACGAAGTCGGCATGGTATTCGAGCCCGGCCGGAAGCGGAGGGGCCGCGAAGAGATCGCCCGTCGGAACGGTGTTGCGCATCATGGGCAGGTGGATGCGTCCGTTCGTTTCTTCAAGCCGCGATGGACGCGTTTCCCGCGCCGGTCGCAGAGGCGCACAATCATGGCGTTACGAAACGAGAGGCAAAGCGATGGTTTCAACGCACGACACGCGACGCGCGTCGACGAGATCGCCGATCGCATCTATCGACTCGCAACCGCCACCGATCTGCCCGACGGCTCGGCGTTCAGCTTCAACCAGTATTTGATGGATGACGACGAGCCGCTGCTGTTCCATACCGGGCCGAGGCGGCTCTTTCCGCTCGTCCGCGAAGGCATCGCTCGCGTGTTGCCGGTTGATCGGGTTCGCTATGTCGCGCTCTCCCATTTCGAGGCCGACGAATGTGACGCGCTCAACGACTTCCTGGCCGCAGCGCCCAAAGCGGAGCCGGTATGCGGAAGAATCGCCGCGATGGTCTCGATCGTCGATTATGCCGATCGACCGCCGTGCGCGCTCGCCGATTGCGTGGCTCCTGCGTAGCGGAATGATCGCGCTCGTCATCGGTCTCGTCGTTTTCCTCGGTACCCATTGGATCGGCGTGCTCGCGCCCCGATTTCGCGAGCGGCAGATCGCACGCATTGGGATCGGACCTTACAAGGGGGCGTACACGCTCGCGTCGATCGTCGGTCTCGCGCTCCTGATCTGGGGTTATGGCATGGCGCGAACGATCCCCGTCGTGCTGTGGGCCGGCGGCGAATCGATGCGCCATGCGACCGCCGCACTTTCGGTCCTCGCGTTCGTCCTCATCGCGTCGGCGTATGTCCCGCGAAACCACATCCGGCACGTGCTCGGCCATCCGATGACCCTCGGCGTCGGCGTCTGGGCGTTCGGCCACCTGCTCACGAACGGCAGGGTTGCCGACGTGATCCTCTTCGGCGCGTTCCTCGTCTGGTCGATCGTGACATTCGTCACGCGACGCCGCCGCGATCGCGAGGCGCACGTCGTGTATCCGGCCGGCGATATCGCGCATAATGCGATCGCCGTCGTCATTGGTGTCGCGCTCGCCATCGTCTTCGCGCTCTTCCTGCACGGGCCGTTGATCGGTGTGCGGCCGTTTGGATAAAGGCAGCCGCATGTTCGGCTCGGCGGTTTCTCGCCTCGCGCGGCGCATGTGGCCGGAAAGCGCGAGCCGCATGGCATGCATTGCGTGGTCTTACTTTCGCCACGAACGCCGCGTCCTTCATGCGACGGCAATTTCGGCTGCGATCTGCCTTGCGGCTGCCGACTTCGCGACGTGGATCGAGCTCGATATCGCCGCGATCTACAGCATCCCGCTCGTGCTGGCGGCGGCTTCACGCAGCCGCCGCCTGCTTTGGCTCCTCACGGCAGTGCTCGCGGTATCGACCTTTCTGGTCTACGCGCTGCAAATTTCGCCAAGCGCCTTTACGCTGCGCGAGCCCTACTTCGTCAACCGCACGCTCGACGTTGCCGCGATGCTGTTGATGGCAGCGCTTTTGCACGTCTGGATACGATCGGTCGAGGTACGCGACGCGCAGATGCGTCTTCTCGACGAGCAGAACCGCAAGCTCGAGGTCGCGAATGCCGAGCTCGTCGTGCGCGAGGCGAAGATCGCGCGGCAAAGCGCCGAGCTCGAGTTGCGCCGCCGGGAAGCCGAGGAGGCGAGCGGGCGCAAGACGCGTCTTCTCGCCTCGGTCTCGCATGACATTCGCACGCCATTGAACGCGATCAAGCTGACGGCAAACGCCATGAGGCTCACGGCGAGCGACCCGCGGTTCGGCGGCGAGATGCCGCCGATGATCGAGCGCCTGCAGCGAAGCACATCGTCGCTGCTCGAAGCCGTATCCGATTTGCTGGACGTCGCCTCCTTGGACTCGGGACGCATCGAGCGCCGCGACACCGTCTTCGCGCTCGCCGACCTCGTCGCCGAGAAGTGCGACGACGTGCGGCCGCTTGCGCAGTCGAAGGGACTTCGCGTCGACGTCGACGCGCCGGCCGCCCAGCCGTTCCTCTGCACGGATCGCGCAAAGCTTGGTCGCATTCTCTCGAACCTCGTGACGAACGCGATCAAGTACACGGATGCCGGAGGCGTCCGAGTGTCCGTCGGCATCGATGGCGGCGGGGTCCTGATTTCGGTCGCGGACACGGGCATCGGCATCGCGCCCGAAAGGCTCGAGCACCTGTTCGACGAATACGGGCTGCTTTCGAGCACCACCATGCGCAGCTCGAGCTGGGGGCTCGGGCTTGCGATCTGCCGTCGCTTGGCCCATTTGCTCGGAGGCCGCATCGACGCCGAAAGCACGTTGAACCGCGGCAGCGTGTTCACGGTTCGACTCCCGCGAGCATGCGTGCTGCATATCCACGAGGCACCGCCGTCGCGGCAATCCGCGTCTGCGCCCAACTGATCGGTATAATCCGCTTGATGCCGCCGCTTTTACCGGCGGCTTTTGTTTTGGCCCGTTTCGGCCGCATGTTCGCATCTTTCGCGGCATTGCCATGGACACCGCCGTTCCTGCCGCCGATCTCGCGCGCGACGTCGCGCGAAGGCGCACGTTCGCGATCATCTCGCACCCTGACGCGGGCAAGACGACGCTCACCGAAAAGCTGCTGCTATTCGGCGGTGCGATTCAGCTCGCCGGCACGGTGAAGGCGCGCAAGAGCGCGCGGCACGCCACATCAGACTGGATGGAAGTCGAGAAGCAGCGCGGCATCTCGGTGACGAGCTCGGTGATGCAATTCGAGTACGCCGATCACACGATCAACCTGCTCGACACGCCCGGCCACCAGGATTTCTCCGAAGACACCTACCGCGTGCTGACCGCCGTCGACGCCGCCGTGATGGTGGTCGACGCGGCGAAGGGAGTCGAGGCGCAGACGATCAAGCTGCTCGAAGTGTGCAGGCTTCGCGCCACGCCGATCATCACATTCGTCAACAAGCTCGATCGCGAAGTGCGCGAGCCGCTTGCGCTGCTCGAAGAGATCGAGTCGGTGCTTTCGATCGATTGCGCGCCGATCACCTGGCCGCTCGGCATGGGCAAGCGCTTTCGTGGCGTGTTCGACCTCCAAAACGAGCGGCTGCTGCGCTTCGCGCCCGGTGAGGAGCGCGTGGCGAGCGACACCGAGATCGTCGCCGGACTCGACAATCCGCGGCTCGACGCCCTCTATCCCGACGAAACCGCGGCGCTGCGCAACGACGTCGAGCTGATCCGTACGGCGAGCCATCCGTTCGACATCGAACGCTTCCTCGCGGGAACGCAAACGCCGGTGTTCTTCGGCTCGGCGATCAACAATTTCGGCGTGCAGGAGGTGCTGCGGGCGCTCGTCGGCTGGGCGCCCTCGCCAAAGCCGCGCGACGCGACGTCGCGCGCGGTCGAGCCGACCGAGCGGCCGTTCACCGGCTTCGTGTTCAAGATCCAGGCGAACATGGACCCGCGCCATCGCGACCGCATCGCGTTCTTTCGCATCTGCTCCGGCCGCTACAAGCCTGCGATGAAGGTGCGGCACCTGCGCAGCGGCCGCGAGATCAAGCTCGCCAATGCGCTCACGTTCATGGCGAACGAGCGCGTGTCGAGCGACGACGCCGTCGCCGGCGACATCATCGGCATCCACAACCACGGGCAACTGCAGATCGGCGACACCCTCTCGGAAGGCGAGGCGCTCGCATTTCGCGGCATTCCGTATTTCGCGCCGGAGCTCTTCCGCGTCGCGCGTCCGCGCGATCCTTTCAAGGCGAAGCCGCTCGCGAAGGGCCTGCAGGAGCTCGGCGAGGAAGGCGCGATCCAGGTATTCACGCTCGCGCAGTCGAACAGCGTTTTGCTAGGCGCGGTCGGTCCGCTGCAATTCGAGATCGTCGCCGCGCGGCTCGCGAGCGAATACAACGTCGACGCGATCTACGAGACCGCGGGGATCGCGACCGCGCGCTGGCTCACGTTCCCCGACGACGCGACGCGACGCGACTTCGAGCGCGAACAGGCGGCGGCGCTCGCGACCGACGTCGACGGCAACGCGGTTTTCCTCGCGACGAACAAGTACAATCTGCAGGTGACGATCGAGCGGTGGCCCACCGTCGGCTTTCACGCGACGCGCGAGCACGGCGAGCTGCTCGCGCACGCGTAGCCGCAATCGCGCACCGCCGCAGCACGGAGATTTCGCATGGAACAAGTCGAATTGAACCCCGAATCCGATTTCACGCGCCCGGTCGATCCGCGGCGGCGTGCCGCGCGGCGCAGCCTCGCATGGCCGATCGTCGCGATCATCGTCATTGTCGCGATCATCGTCGCGATCGTGCTCGCATGGCGCACGATGCACGCCCCGCAGGAAGCGCCGAAGGTCGAAACGCCCGCGCCCCAGGCCGCGGCGCCGGCGTCCGCCGCTCCCGCGCAAACCGGTCCGAAGTATCCGATAGAGTCGTCGCCTGTCGCGGCCGAAGCAACGACGCCCGCGCTGCCCGACGTCGCCGACAGCGACTCGGTGCTGCACGATGCATTGGCATCGCTTTTCGGCGCCGCGCCCCTCGATCGCGTGTTCAACCTGCAGCAGATCGTCCCGCGCTTCGTCGCGACGATCGACAACCTGCCTCGGCAAACGGTCGCGCAATCGAAGATGTCGGTGAAGCCGATCGGCGGCAGCATGGAAACGACGCAGGCCGACGGCAAGATTCTCCTGCGCGCCGACAACGCCGAGCGCTACGACAGCTACATGCGGCTGCTCGAGCAGGTCGACACGCAAAAGCTCGTGCAGACGTACGTCCACTTCTACCCGCTGTTCCAGAAGGCATATCGCGACCTCGGCTATCCGAATGGCTATTTCAACGATCGGCTGGTCGAGGTGATCGATCACCTGCTCGCCGCACCCGACGTGCCGGCGCCTGTCGCGCTGTCGCAGCCCAAGGTGCTCTACGAGTTCGCCGACCCCTCGCTCGAGTCGCTGTCGGCCGGCCAGAAGATGATGATCCGCATGGGACCCGTCAACGAATCACACGCCAAGGCGAAGCTGCGCGAGATCCGCAAGGCGCTGACGGGGCAGACGCTGCCGCGGTAAAGCCGGTTACCCTCACCCCCGCCCTCTCCTGCTCGCGGGAGAGGGTGCCGTCAGGACGCGTCGCGCGGCGGCGGCCAGCCTGAAAAGCGAATACAGCGCATCGCGGTATTCGTCGCTCGCGATTCGCATGCTGTTGTTGTGCGTCGCGCCGTCGACGAGCAGAAGCCGCTTGCGCGAACGCGCCGCATCGTAGAGCGCCTGGCTGAAGCGCGCGGGCACGAAGCGGTCGGCTGCGCCATGCACGAACAGCACCGGCATCCGCACGTCGCCGATCTTGCCGATCGAGTCGAACTTCTCGCTCAGGATCCATTGCATCGGTAACCATGCGTAGGTCAGCGATTTCGCGATGTCGGCGAGCGTCGTGAACGACGATTCGACGACGAGACCGCGCGCGGGCTCCGGCGCATGCCGCGCCGCCGCTTCGCGATCGAGGCGCGCCGCCAGATCGACCGCGACCGCGCCACCGAGCGAATGGCCGTAGATCACGCGGCGCCTGGCATCCGGAACGAGTTCGACGAAGCGCGACCACGCCGCGCGCGCGTCCTCGTAGACCGAATCTTCCGACGGCTCGCCGGCGTCGCTCTTGCCGAAGCCGCGATAGTCGATCGCGAGCACCGAGAAGCCGAAGTCGTGCAACTCTCGGATGCGGTAGAGCTGTCCGGTCAGGTTCCAGCGCGAGCCATGGAAGTAGAGGACGGCGGGCGCATCGGCGTTCGCAGCCGGCCACCACCATGCATGGAGGTGTTGCGTGCGATCGCCCGACACGACAGGAATCTCCATCTCACGCACGCCGTCCGGCAACCCGCCATACCAGCTCGCGTCGCCCGGCACGACGCGAAACGTGAGCTCGCGCTCCTCGTGCGCGAGTTGCGCGCATCCGCCCACGGCGAGCGCGGCGAAGGCGACACCGAGCGCGAGTCGGCGAACGAGGCGACGCCGGCGAGCCATCAGCCCCGCTCGAGAAAGCCGCCGGCACGGCGCAATTCGCGCGTCGCATGGTCGCTGAGTCGCGCGCAGAATGCGCGAGCGTTCGCGGGCGACGAAGGACGCGACGACACGGCAGCCGAGTAGATCGTCGAAAGCTCGAACGGCGCCGGCAGCGATGCGACGAGCGCGACGCCGGGTGTGTACAGGATTTCGCTGATTTGCGTGCAGCCGATCGCGTGCCGTCCGCGCTGCTCGGCGAGCGCGGCCATCGCCGTGGCGCCATTCGGATACGTCCGAAGCTTCGCCTTCGACGCGTCGAGCAGGCCGAGCGTGCGTAAGACGCCGGCGAAGTGCTTGCCGGCGGTCGAGCGAATCGTATCGGGGCAATAGAGCGCGCTCGATTCGACAAGGCTCGCGCGAAGCGATTCGGCATCGTGCATGTCGGGTCGCGGATCGCCGTCGGGAACCGCGATGCCGGTCGGCACGCGGCCGAGCGCAGCGATGGAATTCGCGTCGACAAAGCCTTCAGCCGCCAGCGTGCCGAGCATTGGCGCGGGCAGGATGACGAGATCGCAGCCGTTGCCGCGGGCGACCGCCTCGCAAATCGCACCGGCCGAATCGAACGTCGCGTCGAGTGTGACCCCCGTGTCGGCCTCGAACGAGTTGGCGAGCGACTTCACGACACCTTTGGCGGCGCCGGCCGACAGGACGAGCAACTGACCAGTGCCGGTCATTGGACCCCCACGCTTGCGGCTGCGCCGCCGCGCTGCCCCCACCGGGGGCGCAATTCGCGCTCGGGTCGGCCCTTCGCGCTCATCTCACCGATCCACGCGCGCGCCGGAGATCTTCACGATCTTCGCCCATTTGACGATGTCGTCGGACAGGTATTTGCCGAACGCGTCGGGGCTCATCGTCATCGGCGTCGCGCCCTGCTTCTCCCATTCGGACCGCGTCGCGGGCTGCGACACGATTTTCGTGATTTGCGTGTTGAGCCGATCGACGATCGCGCGTGGCGTGCCCTTCGGCGCCATCAATCCGAGCCAGATGACCGCTTCGTAGCCCGGGACGCCCGCTTCCGACACCGTGGGCACGGTCGGCAAAACCGTCGAGCGCACTTTGCCGGTGGTCGCGAGCGCCCGCACCTGTCCGGCCTTGATGTGCTCGTTCATCACGGTGACCGCGTCGAACATCATTTCGACCTGTCCCGAGATGACGCCGGTGCGCGCGCCTCCGCTTCCCTTGTAGGGCACGTGGACGATGTCGACGCCCGCCATCGCCTTGAAAAGCTCGCCGGCCATGTGGTATGGCGTGCCGGGACCCGACGATGCGTAGTTGAGCTTGCCGGGCTCCGACTTCGCGAGCGCGATCAGCGCTTTCAGCGTGTCGGCCTTGACGGCGGGATTGACGACGAGCACGAGATCCGAATAGTTGATCGGCGCGACGGGCGTGAAGTCGCGCATCAGCTCGAACGGCTTGTGCGGCATCAGCGATTCGTTGACGGTGTGCGTGTTCGACATCAGGAGCAGCGTGTAGCCGTCGGGTGCGCTTTGCGCAACGACCTCGGTGCCAACGACCGATCCGCCGCCCGGGCGGTCCTCGATGATGAACGACTGTCCCATCGATTGTTGCAATCGTTGCGCAAGATAGCGCGCGTAGATGTCCGCGGGGCCTCCAGCCGCGAACGGCACGATGACCTTGACCGTATGCGAAGGATAGTCGTCGCCGCGCGCGCCGACCGAAACGAAGGCGAGAACGACGGCGAGCGCTGCCGCGAAGGCGTTACGCAGATGACGCATGGGCAATCTCCGAAGTTCGATGCTACCGCGGGCCTACGCGTCCCCCACCTCGCGCAGAAACTGCTCGCGTTCCTGCGTGCCGATGTGCTCGGCGACGAGTTGCACGAACTCGTCGGCGTCGTGCGCCTGCTGCGCGGCCTTTTTCGCGACGACCTTCGCGATCGGTCCGAGGTAGATCGCGAGACGCGACGTCGTGTGCTCGACGAACGCCGGCTCGAGGGGACGCGGCGTGCGCGTGTGGGTGCGCGACGACGTGGGCGCGCCACGCGAGCCCGTCGTCGGCCGCCCCTCGGTGCCTGCACGCTTCCCATGCGAGCCGCTCGCCTCCGACGTCCGCGCCAGCGCAACGAAGCGCTCGCGCTCCTCGGGATCGTCGATGTGCACGGCGAGCAACGCATAGAGCTCGCTGGCGTCGTGTGCCGACAACGCGGCCTGCCGCACGAGGATGCGCGCCAAAGGCCCGACGAAGCGCACGAGCTGTCGCTCCACCGTCGCAAGCGAGGCGTCGTCCCACGTGGGCTGCACGGTCGGCGGCTTGAGCGGCAACTCCGAGAGATTGATCACGGTCGTTTCTCCGGTGGGCCCGCCGGTCGGCTCGCCGCATGCGAGCCGAAGCGCGAGCGCGAACGCGCGCGCGTCGGCGAAGCGGTCGGCAGGCTCCTTCGCGAGCGCCTTGTCAAGCAACGCATCGATCGATGCCGGGATCGCGAACGGACAAAGCCCGGACGCGGGCCGTGGATGCTCGTGACAGATCTTGTAGGCGACCGATTCCATCGAGCCCGCGAACGGCCGCGTGCCGGTCAGAAGCTCGTAGAAAACGACGCCTGTGCTGAAGAGATCTGCGCGATGGTCGCTTTGCAAGCCCCGGCATTGCTCGGGGGCCATGTACGACGGCGTGCCCATCACCATGCCGGTCATCGTGAGCGTGGTCGCGTCGATGCGCGCGATGCCGAAATCGGCGACCTTCAGCACGCCCGTCTTCGTGAGGATCAGGTTCGCCGGCTTGATGTCGCGATGCACGACGCCCTGCGCATGCGCGAATTCCAGCGCCTTCAGAAGTTGCGCCATCATGGCGGCGATCTGATGAAGCTCGAAGCGCGCGTTGCGGTTCAGGTATTCGCGAAGGCCCATGCCCTCGACATACTCCATCGCGATGTAGGCGACGCTCTCGTCCTCGCCGTACTCGTAGATCGCGATGATGTTCGGGTGATGGAGCCTTCCCGCCGCGCGCGCCTCGTTGCGAAAGCGCGCCATGAGCTGCTCGACGAGCTCGGCGTCGAGCAGGTCCTTGCGGACCGTCTTGATCGCGACGCTGCGCTCGATATGCGGGTCGATCGCCTTGTAGACGACGCCCATCGCACCCTTGCCGAGGACGCTGTCGATTTCGTACTTGCCGATGCGCGTCGGGTGGGTCATTGAACCCCCACGCTCGCGGCTTCGCCACTTCGCTGCCCCCCGAGGCGGCGCAATTCGCGCTCGGGGCGGCCCTTCGCGCGGAGGTGGCCCCCACGCTTGCGGCTCCGCCGCTGCGCTGCCCCCGGAGGGGGCGCAATTCGCGCTCGGGGCGGCCCTTCGCGCTCATGGTCGTTGCGTCGTCGCGATGGCTTGACCCGTCATTCGAGCATCTTCATCGCCTGGACGAGGCTCACCTTCATCCGCCCGAGCGCCTCGGTCAGGACGCCGATCTCGTCCCTGCTCCGCGAGCGGAAATCGCCCGCGTCCATGTTGCCGAGGCTCACCTGGTCGGCGACCGCCGAAAGCCGCATCACGCGCCTGATCACCATCAGGTGCAGCATCACGTTCAAGAGCACGAACGTGACGAGAAAAACGCCGGCGAGCGACAGCATGAACGTGCGAAACGTCTCGTTCGCACGCCTGATCGGCACCGACATCGGGACCGATACGACCTGCGCGCCGATGATGTCGTTCAGCTTCCAGCCGAAGCCGTTCGCCGTGCCGTAAAGCTCGGTCATCGTCTTGGGCGCGACTTCGATCGTGCTGTGGCAGACAAGGCACGCGGGGCTTTGCACCTGGATCGGCCGGGCGAGATAGAGCGCGCGCCCGGTCGGCGTGTCGCGCTCGCCGACCAGCTCGACCGTGTCCTTCGACTGGCGGAACACGTTGATGACGTCGGCTTCCCAATCGCTCGCGCGGTCGCGCGGGTTCGTCGGATTGAGCGTCGCTTCCTTGTAGCCGTAGTCGGGATGCTTCTTGCGCATCTCGTTGAACATTTCGGTCGCCGCGTACGCGGGCACCGTCTGCGGCAGGAACGCGTACTTGAGCTGCGTGTCGAGCAGCGGCTTCACCTGCGTGTTCGTGTAGGTACGCGACGAAAGCGCGGCTTCCATCATGAGCCGCGCGTTCTGGACGATCTCCTCGCGCGCGTTCGCCTGCAGCACCTGGTACGAAACGTAGCCGGCGACCACGAAGCCCAGCATGAAGATGCCGAGCAGCACCAGGTTGAACTTCCACATGAGCTTCATGTTCGGCCACCTTCCTTCAGCGAATGGGAGCGGTCACGGCGTTCGATGCGGCGGGGCCGGCGTCCTGGCGCGGCCGGTACCGTTCGGGATGGAGCGTGCGATCCCATTCGGGAATGGGATGCGCGGCCGCGGCCTGCGCGCGAAACGCGGGATCGGAAAGGCTCGTCGCAAAACGCCGCGCGAACGCGCGGCGTGTGGCCGCCGATACGGTGAGCCATGGCGCCGCTTCGGCAAACGTTACCTCGCGACCAGCTGCAAGCGGCGGCGGCGGCGTCTCGAAATGGCTTGCGAGGCTCGGCAGCGTGTCGCGAAACGCCGGCGGCATCGCGGTAACGAACGCCATGGTTGGATGATCGTCGCTTTCGAACGCGCGGTCGCCGAGCCGATGCCAGAATTCGCCGTCGGTCGCATCTCGCAAGGCGTCCTTTCCGCGTGCGGCCGGGGCGACGAGGATCACGCGACCGCGTTCGACGAAGAACTCGGTGTGCGTCGGATCACAGTGCACGACGACGATGCCGTCGGCGAGCTTGAGCGTTGCTCCCGGAAGCGAAAGCACGATGGGCGGCGCCTTCGACACGTTCGAGAACTTGAGCCAGCCGCGAAGCAGCATGAGTGCGACCGGCGCCGGCTTCGCCTCGTCGGCGAGCGTCTCGGCGTAGAGCACCGACGGTCCGACGATGCCCACGATGGCGGCGTGCGGCAACTCGAGCAGCACCTGCTCGCGCTCGCCCGCCTCGACGATATCGCCGCGCTCGGCGCGCGCGCCGGGCTCCAGCCGATACCACGTGGTCTTGCGCATTACGCGCGCCTCGCCGTCGGCGAGCGTGTAGATCGCGTGCTCGGCGGCGCACGACGTCGCCGCCCAAACCGCGAGCAGCAAGAAAACTCCCGCGTGGACGACGTTCATCGGCGGCGATGGCTTCCGGACGCTTGGTCGATACTAGGCTTGCCCCTTGCGTCGCGTCAATCGCGAAAAATCACACGCAGGGCGGGCCGCAAAACATGTTTTGTTTCGGGGCCTTATACTCGCACCCGGGCCGAATTCGCGCCCTTTTCGCCCCGTGACCGCCGCGACCGACCTCGCCGTGCTTTTCGCCGACGTCAGCGGCAGCACGCGCCTCTACGAAACGCTTGGCGACGAGCGGGCACTCGCCGCCGTCGACCGTTGCATCGCGCTGATGCGCGAAGGCTGCGAGCGGAATTCGGGACGCGTCGTGAAGACGATCGGCGACGGCGTCATGGCAGTCTTCGCGACCCCCGACCACGCCGCGCAGGCCGCCGCGGCGATGCAGTTGCGCGTGGCGAGCGAACCCCGTGGCGACGGCCCGCGCCTCGCGATCCGCATCGGCTTTCACTTCGGGCCCGCGCTCGAGACCGACACCGACGTGTTCGGCGATTCGGTGAACGTCGCGGCGCGGCTTGCCGGCGTCGCGCACGCGTCGCAGGTGATCACGTCCGCGGCGACGGCGGGCAGCCTGTCGCCGTGGCTTCGCGCGCGCACGCGCTCGCTCGCCGCGCTGACCGTCAAAGGCAAGCTGCACGACGTCGACGTGTTCGAGCTGATCTGGGAGGATTCGCGCGACGATCTGACGACGCTCGCGACGCGCGTCAGCGTGCCGCGAGCGCGCCTCGCGCTTCGCCATGGCATACGGGAGATCTTTCTCGACGAGGAGCAATCGACGCTCTCGTTCGGCCGCGATGCGCAAAACGACGTCGTCATTGCCGACCGACTCGCCTCGCGCCTGCACGGACACATCGAGCGGCGGCGCGACCGTTTCGTGCTCGTCGATCACAGTTCCAACGGCACGTTCGTGACCCCGGAAGGCGAAGCCGAAATTCCGCTTCGCCGCGAGGAATTCGTGCTGCGTGGTCGCGGACGCATCAGCTTCGGACACGCGCACGCGGCCGATCCCCGCGAGATCATCGAATTCGATTGCCTCTGAGCCAGGTTTGAGGCGTTGCAACGCGCCTCGCGTCGCGCCACCGAAATCACACGCGATGTCGGCGCGTCTGACAACTGTCATCTGCACTCACTCCTGACTGGCACGGCCCGTGCGTTCCGGGCCGCATGAAACACCGGATGCCCGCCCGGGGGCGCCGACTGCGCATCGCCGCCGCACTGACGGCCGCGGCGCTGCCGCTTTGCGCGCTCGGCGAGCCGTTTTACGGCGCCGACGTGCGCGTCGCGCATGACGACAACCTGACGCTCGCCTCGGCGTCCGCCGACCGGCTGGGCGACGGCTTTGCCACGGTCGCGGGCCATCTCGGCCAGTTCTTCGTGCTCGAGAACGACGACAGCGTCTCGTTGCAGGCGGGCGCGAGCGCAAGGACGTACGCGCGCTATTCGTTGCTCGATTCGGTGTCGATCGACGCGTCCGCGCAATGTCGACGAAAGCTCGGCCTCGGCCTCACCGCGCCATGGATCGTATTGCGCGTCGATGCGACCCACGAGAACGTGCGCGACGACATCCGAGACAGCGACATGCTTTTGATCGCGTTCGAGACGGGGCTTCGCGTCAACGAGCGTCTCGACGTGAGCGGCGGCTACGTGCACGATGGGCGTTTCGCGAAAAACGCGCAACCCGTGGTGCCGGGCATCTCCGGCGCGATCTATGACAACGAGGGTGACAGCGTCTTCGCGCGCGCGGGCTATGCCATCACGCCGAGCGTGCTCGTCGACGGCGAGCTTCGCGTGCGCCGTGGCGACGTCGTCGCGACAACGCCCGAGAGCCTGCCGATCTTCCTCGCGTCGAGCGCGATCGCGCCGGATCCGGCGTTCGGCCCGAACCGCTACGGCTACCGCGTGCGCGGCACGACGCGAAGCGCGTCGCTCGCGATGAGCTACGCAGTCGACGCGCGCTCCGCGGTGAACGTCGGCTATACCTTCGCATGGACGAGCGCGCCCGCGGGGGTCGACTACCGCTCGAACATCGTGTCCGCTTCGTTCGTGTGGCGCTACTGATGAAACCGCGCACTCGGTTCAGGCGCGCGATCGCATGCGTGGCGGCACTCGCGGCGCTCGCGGTGCCGATCGCGTTCGCGCAGGCGCCGGCATCGATCCATGCGAGCGTCACCGACAGTGGGGGACGCCCGCTTGCCGATGCGGTCGTCGTGGCGTCCCCGGCCGATCCCGGAGTGATCGCGAACGCGAAACCGCACGCCGAGTCGCTCGACCAGATCGACAAGGAGTTCGTCCCGAAGGTGAAGCCGGTGTTCGTCGGATCGACGGTCGCCTTCCCCAATCACGACAACGTGCGCCATCACGTCTACTCGTTCTCGCCGGCGAAACACTTCGAGCTTCCGCTCTACGCGGGCGTGCCGGCGCAGCCGGTCCTTTTCGACAAGCCCGGCGTCGTCGTGCTCGGCTGCAACATTCACGACTGGATGATCGGCTACATCTACGTGTCGGAATCGCCGTTCTTCGCGAAGACCGATGCGAGTGGAACCGCGACGATCGTCGGCCTGCCACCGCGCGCTTTCTTCGTTCGCGTGTGGCACCCGCAACTCATCGGCCCCGAAGCCGACAGGCGACGCGAGGTGACACTTGCGGCCGGCAGGAGCGTCGAGCTGCGGTTTGCGATCGCGATCGCGCCACCGACCCGCGTGCGCCGCGCGCCGGGCGTCGACCACGCGAGCCATTACTGAGATTGCACGCCGACCGCGCGACGCATCGACGCCGACAGCGTCTGCCGTGAGCGCTCGTAATCGGCCCAGGGATCGCTCGCACGCGTGCGCACGATCGTCGCGACGTTATCGATGTTGAAGCGCTCGCCGCGAACGTCGTTGTCGAGATCGGTCCACGCGATCGGCATCGACGCGGGTAAGCCGGCGCGGGCGCGCAACGAATAGGCAGCGACAGTGGTCGCGCCCTCGGCATTGCGAAGATGGTCGACGAACACGCGCCCCGCGCGCGCCTCCTTCGCGGCCTTCGCGACGAACAGGCCAGGCGCGCGTTCGACCAGCATCTCGGCGATCGCGCGCGCGAATTCGCGCGTCTCGAGCCACGTGTGGCGGCGCGTGATCGGGAGCACGAAGTGGAGGCCTTTGCCGCCCGTCGTCTTCACGAACCAGCGCAAGTCGAGGTCTTCGAGAAGCGATCGCACATGCTCGGCGGCTTCGCGCAGCGAAGACCACGCGAGATCGGGATCGGGATCGAGATCGATCGTGATCCGGTCGGGCCGTTCGAGACGCGGGAAGCTCGCGCCCCACGTGTGGAATTCGTACGTGCCGTTCTGCACCGCTCGCACGATGTCGGCCACGTCGGAGAAGCGCATGAAGGGCGGCGAATCGTCGTCGTCATCATTTTCGCGCAGCGGATGCTTCTGGAAAAAGCAGTCGTCGAAACGTCCTTCGAGGCACTTGACGACGGCGATCGGTCGCGGCGCGATCTCGCGCACTAGCAACGGTCCCATCGCCTGGTGATAGCGGACGACGTCGAGCTTCGTGTGGCCCGGCGCGGCGGCGATCGGACGCTCCGCATTGCTGATGACGACGCCCGCGATATCGAGCGCTGGCGACGAGCGGCGGGACAAGGCAGCGTGACGTACGCGCATCGTGGCTTTCGGCTGCATTGGAGAGCGTCGGCGCAAGGCGCGTACCACGCGAAAAGTGGTCGGCGATTCAGCGACTTGAATGCGCGGCGTTGCAACCCTGTCGCAAGCTTTACCGGCGCTGCCATGCACAATTTGCCGCCTGTTCACGAAGGTTGCCCTATCAGGGATATTTCCATTACGCTTGGGTATCGAGACATGCAGGGAAAGGCGGAACATGGCAAGCGAACCGGGGGTGCGAACGGCGGATGCCGCGATGGATGCGACGTCGCTGTACCGCGAGGAAATCTATACGGATCGCAGGATCGGAACGTTGCGCGTGCTGCTGCCGGTGAAAGCCGATGGCACGCCCGACACGCTTCGGCGCACCGTGTACCAGGGCGAAGCGCAACTGATGACGAACGTCGGGCCGCTGCCGATCAGCTTCGACATCGATGCGAACAACCTCGCCGACGCAGTTGCGAAATACGCCGACGCGACGAAAGCGGGCGTCGAGCGCGCGATGCGCGAACTGCAGGAGATGCGGCGACAGGCGTCGTCGTCGATCGTTCTTCCGCCCGCCGGCGCAACGCTGGGCCCCGGGGGAGCGCTCGGGGGCGGCGGGAAGATTCAGATTCCCTGATTGCCGCGCGCGCCACGCGGCGCTCCTCACTTCGGGTCGCTCGTTCGCGGGTTCGGTCGCTGCGCGCCGCCTTCCGCCGTCTCTAAAACCCGACGCGTCAACGCGTTCGCGCCATACGCGTTAATGGGCGCATGCGGAATATTCGCGTGGCGCTGCGTCGTCATTCGTAACAAAGTAGCGAAGGGTTACACTTGAACACGGATCAAGCGAATGTCGGTCGGCGTCCGACGCATGAATCGGGGCGTTGCCTATCCCTGGCGGATCGGCCTGTCTCGTAGAGTGGATAACGATTGGAGATTCGCATGCAGCTTCGCAGCGTCGCAATCCTGTTCGTCGTGGCCGCCGCAGTCGTCGGAGGCTGCGCATACCCCGAGCCCTACCCGGTCTATCGCGCTCCGGTCGTCGCGCAGCGCACCGAGTACGGCGTCGTCGAAGCGATCGACATGTATCGCGGCGGAGGCGGCGCACCGGTCGGCCTCGGCGCGATCATCGGCGGCATCGCGGGCGGCATCATCGGTCATCAGTTCGGCAGCGGCAGCGGCAACACCGCGGCCACGATCGCGGGTGCGCTCGGCGGCGCGGCCGTCGGCAACGAGGTCCAGCGCGCGAACAGCGCCGATCGTTACCGCGTCGTCGTCCGTCTCGACAACGGCGGTACGGTCGCCTTCGACCAGGTGGGGCCGGGTGAATTGCGCGTCGGCGATCGAGTACGCATCGTCAACCGCCGCGTCTACCGCTACTAGATCTCCGCCACGAAACTTGGCCGGCATCCGAGCGTCCAATGAAGCGTAAGAGCGTTACCGGAGGCGTGATGGCGCATCGTGGCTATTCGTATCTCGGTCGCGGCGAGCCCATCGCACCCGCCGAGTTCGAGGCGCTCCTTGCCGCGTCGCTCACGACATCCGAGGCGCGCCGCGCCGACGAGCTCCTCGAATGGATCGAGGACTACGAGGCGAGCGCGCGCTTCGTCCCCGACTGGGCCGACGAATCCTTTCGCAACGCCGCCTGAAGCAGCGTTTCAAGCGGCTTTAGTGCAAGCGCTGGCGTGACTTGCGCGCCGTCTCGCGGCGTTCGCGCCGCGAGCCGCTGCCATGCGCCTCGTGCGTTTTGCGCCGCTCCTGCCAGAAGCGATAGATCAGGACCGACGCCACGGGCAACTCGTCGACGAGGCTCGCGCGCTTTTCCTTGTCGTCGATCCAGTCCGCGAACTCCGGATCCTGGTCGCCGAACGCGAGCGCCTCGATCGGAAAGACCCAATCGCGCGCGTCGGTCGAGTCGTAGAGCGGCTGCCACTCGTCGTCACGCAGCTTGATGCCCGCCATGTAGCCTTCGCACCACGCCGACGCCTCGGGCGGCGTCTTCTCGTTTCGCGCGCTCTCGTCCGGCATGTAGAGAAGCGGCCGAAACCGCGTCGGCGATTCGCCGAGCGTGCGCTGGATGCCGACCATGTGACGCAGCATCAGTCCCATGATGTGCTGCGCCTGCTCGTTGCTCCCGAACACGGGATTCGACGATCGGCCACCGTCGCTCCACACCTGTGGCAGCCATTCGGAGGGCTGCACGTTGTCCGGCCCGCTGACGATCGCAGTCAGGAAGCCGTCCAGCATCTCGAGATCCATGCAGTCCTGCGGCACGAGATCGGACGCGAGGAATCCCTCGAGCTCGTCGAGCTCGGGATCGGACAGCGGTTCGTCGAGGGCGCGTAGCTCGGCCATGTCAGTTGTCAGTTGTCAGTTGACAGTCAGGGCGTCGATCGCGCGTGAATCGCGCGCCACCGAAGCCAACTCGACGCTGCCGCGTCTGACAACTGTGAACTGACGGCTGACTGACTCCTGACGCGGCAGCGAGCGCGTGAGCCCGACGGGCCGCCCCGAGGGCGAACACCCGAGTGCGAAGCACGAGGATCGTCGCCCGAGCGTGGGGGGATGTTTCATCTGGTTTGGACCTCCTGGTTATGCGTTCGTCACCGATTCGCGGGAGAAGCGTAGCGCATGCGCGACGTTCAGGGCCAGCGCGAACACGATCACCGCACCCGCCTGATGCAACGCCGCAAGCGGCAACGGAACGACGTTGACGAGGGTCGCGATGCCGAGCGCAAGTTGCAGAGCAAGCATCGCGACCAATGCTGTCGCACCACGACGTGCGCGTCTCGGGATCACCGGTGCACGCAAGCGCCACCAGAATAGCGGAACCGCGAACGCGAGCAGCCATCCCCCGATGCGATGATCGAATTGCACGGTCGCCATGTTCCAGAAGAAGTTCTTCCACCACGGCGCGAGCATCATGATCTCGGGCGGCACGACGTAACCGTTCATCGACGGGAACGTGTTGTACGCGAAGCCCGCGCGAGTGCCCGCGACGAGCGCACCCAGGAGTGCCATCGCGAACACCATCGCGACCACCGCGAACGCGCCGCGCCGCGCGCGTCGCACGAGCCGATCGCGCGAATTCGCGTTCGCGGGCAACGCGAGTGAAAGGCCCGTCCACACCATCGCGGCGAAGATCGCGAGCGCAAGGCCGAGATGCGCGGCCAATCGGAACTGCGACACGTGCGGATCGGAGACGAGGCCGCTCGCCACCATCAACCAGCCGACGACGCCTTGCAACACACCGAGGGCGAAGATCCCGGCAAGCGGCCACGCATAACCGCGTGGAATCCGATTGCGCGCAAGAAACCACAGGTACGGCACGAGAAACACGATCCCGATCGCGCGTCCGAGCAACCGATGGAAGTATTCCCACCAGAAGATTCGCTTGAATTCGTGCTGCGTCATGTCGGGGTTGACCTTGCGGAACTCCGGCGTCTGCTGGTACTTCGCGAACGCGTCCTTCCAATCGGAGGCCGACAACGGCGGAACGACGCCGACGATGGGATCCCATTCGGTGATCGACAATCCCGAATGCGTGAGGCGCGTGATCCCGCCCACGACAACCATTGCGAAGACGAGCGCGCAACAGACGCCGAGCCAGGCAACGATCGCGCGACGCGACGACAACGGGGCAACATGCGAGCGCGCGGTCGCAACGTCGGCCGGAATGGCGATCGTCGCCATCAGTGCGGATGGCCCTGCACGGCATTCACGTCGGCGACGATGTCGATCGTCCCGGCCTTTTCGAACGTAAGCGTCATCGGAACGCTGTCGCCGTCGACGAGCCGATGCGCGAGCCCGACCAGCATCACGTGATAACCGCCCGGTCGAAGCGTTACGCTGCCGCGCGCCGGGATGCCGAGCGCCGGCACCGCGCGCATGCGCATCACGTTGCCGTCCATCGCCATCGAATGCACTTCCGCGCTCTTCGCGACGGGCGAAGTCACGTGCACGAGGCGATCCGTGCCGGTCCCGTCGTTATGGATCGTGAAATACGCGCTGCCGGTGCGCGCGCCCGGCGGCGTTGCAATCGCGTACGGATGCTCGATCCGAAGATGGTGCAGCGCATAGTCACGCGCCTGCGTCGGTTTCGCGCCGATCGACAAAGCGACGGCAACGACTGCTGCCAGCGGGAGCGAGGTGAGGCGCGCCAGGATTTGCGCCGCACTCCTGGAGGCGGCGAAAGAACGAAGCCCGCGCATGCAGGCATTTTACCGCGCCGGCCTTGCTTCACGTTCCCCGCACGCGCGCAACCGCCTCTCGCTGCCCTATCCATGGGCGAGCGCTACGGCAATCAGCGTATCGACACGCTTGAAAACCTGAAGCAATTCCCCTCGGCGAACCGCAGTGAACAGAAACATTTACGGAAACGGTTCTGTCGGGGTCGTCGCAGTCGAAGCATGACGAGCGGGGTTCGACCGGTGCGCGCCGCGGATCTATGCGGCCGTGATGTCAGGGCGAAAGCTCTATCGTTGCCTTTTCCGGCGAAAAAAGCGCGGTCGCCGCACCTGCACCGGAACGAAATACGAAGATACCGCGATGCGATGGATCGATCGCGAAGAACAGCCGGTAGTCGATCGTGATCTTCTTCGCCCGTCCGCTGCACGCGACGTCGAAGAACAGCACTGCGTACGCACCGTCGGCGTGGTCGTCGACCATCTGCCGGATCGGCCTTATCGTGCACGGGCCAGTATCGTTGGCAATGCGGAGGTACCGGTACGCGTAGTCGGCGATGTCGCCTTGGCGCGGCCGCAATTCGGCCCACGTGATGTCGCCGTCGCCATTGGCGTCGAGCGAGAGCACGAAATCCAGATCGCGAAGCGCGATGTCCCATTGTCCGTGCAGCAGGGTGTCGCCGGACATTGTTGCGGAGGCTTTCATCGAATCGAGTGTCAGGTACGCGTCGCTCGCCGAATGCGCGAACACGAGCGTCGCGATCAGCGCGGCGAGCAGACCCGCGGCGGCGGCGATCAAGCGCGCGGTCATCGCGTAACGAGCTCCGCGCGCAGCCGCTTCGCCAATGGCTCGATGATCGGATCCTGCAGTTTCGTCTGTGAGAGAAATGCGAGCACGTCGCTTGCCGCCTGCGGTTTTCGGGCGGCGTCGGCCGCTTCGAGGAATATGCGCAGATCCCACGGTGCGCGTTGCACCTCCCAGTTGCGCTGCGCAAGCTCCAGCGCACTTTGCGGATCATGCTGCAGGTGCAGCGCGAAGCGCACCTGCTCGCGACCATAGTAGTCGCTGCCGCGCGCGCGCAGCGCCTCGAAGCGGGCCGCCATCAGGAACACGTAGCGCGGCAGATCAGCGCTGTGCAGCGCGGCCTGCGCGAGCACGATGCGCAGGAACGCCGTGTCCGACTGCCTGTAATCGGCAAGCAGTGTAAGCACTTCCTGCGGCCGCCCGCGATCGAGCAGAAAGTCGGCATACGCGACGAGCAGGAAATTGTCGTGCGGCGTGTATTCGAGCGATTTGCGGTAGTGCGCCTCCGCCTGCGGCCAGTCGCCGAGTCGTTCGTTGGCCTCGGCGAGAAGCCCCTCGACCCATGCCTTGAACGACGCCGACAGGCGCGGCGCGTCGCCGGCGATCTGCGTCAGAATGACAACGCTTTGCCGCGCCTCGCCGAGATACGAGCGGAGGTTGCCGACGCAGGCGATGCCGAGCACGTAACTGCCGTGCCGCGTGACCTGTGCGCAATCGTCCCTGGCCGCCGGATATCGGCCCTGGACCATGTCGAGCGTCGCGAGCGTGAGCCACGCCTGCGCATTGCGCGGGTCGCGCGCAAGCGCCTTTTCGAGCAACGCGCGCGCGTCGGCGAACTGGTGGCGAAACTGGAGGATGACCGCCTGCAGCACCTGCGCCTCGACCGGCGGCGGCTGCCGCGTCATCCAAGCCGCGATCACGGCCTCCGCATAGCCGGCGTAATGCGCGTCGCCGACCTCGCGCCCGAAACCGATGTAGGCGCGGGCGAGCAGATCGGCGGTTCGCAGGTCGGCCGGTGCCTTGTCGAGCGCCGTTCGCAGCGTCTTCATTTCGCGAACTTTCGCGTCCGACGCAGGCGGCACCTGTTGCAGCACCTCGGCATCGGACGTCGGCAGGTAAGGGGCGCGATACGGCGCTGGCGGCGAAACCATCGACGAATCGAGCGCACTCGCAGCCTGCACCACGGCGAACAGGACCGCGCCAAGCAACGCGCGGCCCGATGCACGGCGTAGCGCCGATATTGCATCCATTCTTTCGAATCTCGCGTATCGGACTAGCATTCCAACGCACGAAGCGCACATGCCTACGTATACGTATGTTTCGCGGTCGGTGGATTTTCGGGCCGCGACCAGGGTCTTCACATCCGCCGAATGGCTTCGATTGGCCGCCCTGTACGGGTTCATCGCGTTCCTGCACCTGCTGGGCTGGGGTCTTTATCTGCGGTACGCGGCCGACTATCCGGCGCTGATCGGCCTGGGCTTCGTTGCCTACATGTTCGGCCTGCGCCATGCGTTCGACGCCGATCATATTGCCGCGATCGATGACACGGTTCGCTACATGCTGCAAAAAGGCACGAAGCCGCTCGGCATCGGGTTCTTCTTTTCGCTCGGGCATTCGACGGTCGTGCTGTGCCTCACGATCGGCATCGCGTTCGCAGCCGCTGCCGTCAAGCAGGAATTGCCGGCTCTGAAGAACATCGGCGGGGTCCTGGGCGCGAGCGTGTCCGGAACGTTCCTCTGGCTGATCGGCATCCTGAATTTTCTCGTCCTGCTCGACATCCTCGGCGTCTGGAACAAGGCGAAAACCGGCCACCACGACCACCGGCATCTCGAGCAATTGCTGGCGCAGCGAGGGCTGTTGAATCGCCTATTCGGCGGTCGCCTGAAAAAGTTTGTCGAGCATAGCTGGCAGATGTATCCGCTTGGAGCCCTCTTCGGCCTCGGCTTCGATACCGCATCCGAAGTAGGCTTGCTCGCCATGACGGCGGGCGCATCGGCCGGCAATCTTCCGATGGGTGCGATTCTCGCGTTGCCGATCCTGTTCGCGGCAGGAATGTCGCTGATGGACACGACCGACGCCGTGCTGATGTCGAAAGCGTACAACTGGGCGTTTCTGAACCCGCTACGCAAGATTTTCTACAACTTGACGACGACGAGCCTGTCGATCGCCGTTGCACTCGTGATCGGCACGATCGAGCTTCTGCAGGTGCTGATCGGCATGCTCGATCTGCACGGCCCCTTTTTGGACGCCGTGGCCGGCCTCGACTTCGGTACGCTCGGCTACGTGATCGTCGGCCTGTTCCTGCTCGCATGGGGCCTGTCGCTCGCCTACTGGAAGTTCGGCCGCATCGAGGCGCGCTATGCGACGCGGCTCCACGTGCACAGCCACTTCCACACGCACGGCGTCGGAATCGCGCACTCGCACGAGCACACGCATTGATGCGTCCTGCCGGCGCCCATCGCCTTACCGCCCGCGTGTGCGCGGCAATCGCGCTGGCGCTGCTCGTCGTCCTGCCTGTTGTCAGTCGCGCCGACACGGTCGCGAGCCTGCTCGGCAACTTCACGATCAATCAATACTGCGGGTTGCGGCTTGGCGGCGATGACGCGCGCCTGCGGTACACGGTGGTCTTCGGGCAGCTCCCGGCGCTGCGCGAGTTGCACGTCGCCGATACCGACGGCGACGGCGTGACGACGCAGGCCGAGCGCGACGCCTACGTCGCGCATCTCGCACCGACGTTCGCCGATCATCTGCGGCTCGCCGTCGACGGCGCGCCGGTTCCGTTGCGGGTGACGTATTGGACGACCAGCCTGCCGACCGAGCAAGGCGGCTTTTCCTTGCGCTTTGACGTCGACTTCGTGGGATCGCTTCCGCGCTCGGTGGCCGTCGGCCAGCACACGCTCTCACTCGCCAACGACAATTTTCCAGGACGATTTGGCTGGCAGGAAATCGTCGTCGAGCCGTCGTCCGGCGTGAGCGTATTCGCCACCGATGCATTCAGCACGTCGCTCACCGCCGATCTGACGGAAGCGCTCGCCGCGCTGCCTCCGCGCGGACCATTGAGCGAGCGCGCCATCCACCTGTCGTTCATTCGCGGTGCAGCGCCTGCTGGTGCGCAGTTGATCGCCGCACGCACGCGGACGCCACCCGCGCAGGCGCGCGCATCGACAGGCGCCGGAACGGGGGACGCGACCTGGCTCAATCGCCAGACGCGGCGCCTCGTCGACCTGATCTCGACCAAAAGCGTCGCGCCGTCGATCGCGTTGCTCGCGCTGCTCGCCGCGGCCTTGCTGGGAGCGCTGCACGCGTTTTCGCCGGGGCACGGCAAGACGATCGTCGGCGCCTACCTGATCGGCTCGCGGGCGACGTTGCGTCATGCGGCGTTCCTTGGCGCGACGGTGACGATCACGCATACGATCGGCGTGTTTGCGCTCGGCTTCGCCACGCTCTTCGCTTCGCGCTACGTCGTGCCCGAGCGCCTGTTCCCGCTGCTGAGCCTGTTGTCCGGCTTGCTCGTGCTCGGGATGGGCGTTGCGCTCGTCGTGCGGCGCTGGCCCGCCGCGCGCGAGCTCTGGACGCGCCGCCCGCTTCGTACTGCGAGCGCGTATCGCACGATCGCCAACCAGCCGTCGCGTAGCTTCGTGATGGCGTACGCCGGTGACGGCTATCGAAGCGCGAGCCACGGGCACGATCACCCTGTTCATGGCGATCAGTACCATTCGCACGGCGCGCTCGTGCACTCGCACGGCGGCCGCGCGCATTCTCACCTGCCCCCGGGCGCCGCGGGCGACGTCTCCTGGAAGAGCCTGCTCACTCTCGGCGTATCCGGCGGCCTCGTCCCGTGTCCATCGGCGATGGTGCTCTTGCTTGCTGCGATCGCGCTCAACAAGACCGCGTACGGACTTGCCCTCGTGTTCGCGTTCAGCGTGGGCCTTGCCGCGACGCTGATCGGGGTCGGCATCGTATTCCTCTACGCCCGCAACCGGATCGGCAGCCGCGTTTCGGTCGGCCGCGTCGTGCGCCTGCTGCCTCTCTCGAGCGCCGCGTTCATCACGCTGATCGGCGCCGTGCTGTGCTACGCCGCGGTCGCGAGCACGTAAGTTCTGACCCGGATCAGTACCGGTAGAGAAGCGCGAGCTGCGGTTGAACGCGCAGCGAACGGGTTGCTGTCGGTGAAGTTGGGGCCGCAATCGATGCGCCGGCGATTGCGTCCGTCGTCCGGCGTGGGCATGTGCCCGTTTGCGTCAGCGCGTCGGCTTCGCCTTGATCGCATCGTCGTCGTTCGGCGAGCCCTTGAGCGGCGCACGCAGGAACGGAAACTCGTTCGCGAAGAACGCCGAGCTGATGTAACCGCCGTCGGTGTAGTGCAGCGAGCCGGCGGGCGCATCCGACGGCTTGCAACCGCCGATGTTCAATGTGCAAAGCACACCCATCGCGACGCGAAGCTCGATGTCGACGACGTCGTCGCCGGGACGCCGGCCGTTCGGGAATCCCGCGTTGTCACCGCCGAGGACGCCGAGGCGATTTTGCTGCGGACCCGGTGTCGGCGGCGTCGTTGTGTTGAGCCGCAGCATCTCCGATGCGGTCACCTTCGCCGGCTGGTTCAATCCCTGGATACCGGTCAAAAACGCGGCGACGAGATCGGTGCGCGGAAAGTTGGTCGGCGCTTTGACGCCGGCGGAGCCGAACAAAGCTTCGAGCAGCGCAGGCAGCGTTGGATTCGTCACGTACGTCGCGAATTGCGCGTCGTCTGCTGGCGAGCTCGCGTTGAACTTGTTCTTGTCCTTCAGGCCAATCACGACTTCGTTGACGAGCGGCATGCCGAGTCGCGAGACCTGCACGAAATCGCCGTTCTGCGTCGTCGGATCGAGACCGGCGCCGGGCGCACTCGACAGCACGCGCGACATCGGGAGGCTCGCGGTCGTCCACGCGCCGATGACCGGTTCCTGGCCGTTGGCGAGGCACGCGGTGGGTACCTCGATGATGAATGACGTGACGTTCGCATCCGAAAGCGAGTCGGTCGTCGCGAATTCCGCGAGCGGATTCAACTCGGTGGCCGGATACTTGATGTTGACGAGATCGAACGTCTCGCCGAGGTTCACGACGAACGGATCCTTGCGCTGACCGACGAACACCCGGCCGATGGTGTCGCATCCTGGAATGCCGATCGGCCAGATGTGCTTGTTCGCATACGCGATGTAGCTCGAGATCGTCTTCGTGCCGATGTAGTCGACCGGCTTGTCGAACGTCGTGCCGCCGGTTGCAAGGTTGACCACCGATTGCCGAACTCCGCCGCGAACGACGTCGAGCGTGTACGTCTCGTGCACGTTGAGCGCGGGCGAATCGGGCGTCGCCACATCGGCCGAGCCGTTCTGCACCAGCGGGATCGACACCATCCGGCCGCCGACCGGAATCGCGTTGTCGTCGAGCGTGTTCTGCACGCGAAACGAGAACGTGAGGTTCGCATTCGCGCCGCCGTCGTTGCTCACGTTGATCTCGTAGAGCGCGTTCGGATCGAGATGGAAGTAGTTCGGGCCACCGTACGGGTCCTGCAGCGGCAGGTAATCCGCGACCATGATCACAAAGCCGTCGCGCCCCGGCTCGTAGCTTCGGAACATGTAGAAATCGGTCCCGTCGACCTGTGGCTGCGTCGCGATGAACGGGGCCTCGCGGTGACTCGAGCCGAGAGCGGGACCTGACAAGCTCGCCGCGATGGCGACGGCGAGAAGCGCTCGCGCCGGACGGCTGGCGGGGCGACGGCGGCGATCGGACTTCGGCATGGCGACCTCCTTCGGATGGGTGACAAGGCCCCATACGCGGCGGTGATCGTTTTGGATTCAGCATCGCTTAAGCTTGCCGCCTTAGAATCGCCCGAAAGACGGAGTGCCCATGCGCATCCTGCTCGTCGAAGACGACCCGATGATCGGCAAGACGCTTTCGCAGGCGCTTTCGCAGGACGGGTACGCCGTCGATTGGGTGAACGATGGCGTTGCGGCGCGAACCGCGCTCGACGTCGGAAACGACGCCTACGCACTGGTGCTGCTCGACCTTGGTCTCCCGCGCAAGAGCGGGCTCGAGCTCCTGCGCGAGCTACGCCGGGCGGGCAACCGCGTGCGCGTGCTGATCGTGACGGCGCGCGACGCGGTGGCAGACCGGGTCGCAGGCCTCGACGCCGGCGCCGACGATTATCTGACGAAGCCGTTCAGCCTCGACGAGCTTGGCGCGCGGATGCGCGCGCTATTGCGCCGTGATATCGGCCGCGAGGGAAATGTGCTGCGCCATCGGGATTTGTCGCTCGACACCGCAACGCGCGCGGTGACGCTCGCCGGGCGAAGAATCGATTTGTCGGTGCGCGAATTCGCGCTGCTCGCCGCGCTGCTCGAACGGCCGGGCGCGGCGCTATCGAAGGCCCAACTCGAGGAGCGCATCTATCGCTGGGGAGACGAAGTCGAGAGCAATGCGGTCGAGGTCCACATCCACAATCTGCGCAAGAAGCTCGGCAGCGAGATGATCAGGACGCTGCGGGGCGTGGGGTATGCGCTTGCATGAATTCCATTCGGCGCACGCTGCTCGTCTGGCTGCTCGCGGGACTCGCGACAATCGCGCTCGCCGCGAGCGGCGTCACGTATCTCGCCGCGCGGCGTGAAGTCGGGCAGTTGCTCGATCTGCAACTCAAACAGCTCGCTTATTCGACGCGCATCGACGATCTGTTGCGCGGCCGACAGCCGGGATTCGACACGCGACGGTCACCGCAGGGGGTCGGCGTCACCGAGATCGTGACGCAAATCTGGGATCGCGACGGCGTTCTCGTCTACTGGTCGCAGCCCGGCGCGGGACTGCCGGTGCCCGCCACGCAAGGCTATTCGACGATTCACCACAACGGCCGCGACTGGCGCGTCTATACGCTGGTCCAGGGCACGCACGCGCTGCAGATCGCGCAGCCGCAGGACGAGCGCGAAGCGATCGCGACGCAGACGGCGCTACGCACGCTCGTTCCGTTTCTCGCGCTGATTCCGTTCTTCGGCGTGCTGATCTGGGTCGGCGTCGGTCGGGGATTGGAGCCGCTCGAAGCGATGTCGAAGGCCGTGTCCAGGCGGCGTCCCGATGCGCTCGCGCCCATCGAGGAGCAAGCGCTGCCCGACGAGTTGCAGCCGCTCGCCGCGAGCTTGAACGGCCTGCTCGCCCGCCTTTCCGATGCGCTCGCGTCGCAGCGCCGCTTCACCACGGACGCCGCGCACGAGTTGCGCACGCCACTCGCGGCGTTGACGCTGCAGCTCGGTCTCGCGCGCCGCAGCGCGTCGCCGGGCGAAGCGTCGAGAGCGCTCGACGATCTCGATGCGGGTGTCGCGCGCGCATCGCACGTCGTCGAGCAATTGATGACGCTCGCGCGCGCCGAGCCCGAGTCGATGGAGCAAACGCGCACGCAATGCGATCTCGTCGCGCTCGCGAAGGACGTGATCGTCGCGCGCGCCGCGCTCGCTGCGGACAAATCGATCGACCTCGGCCTTGCGCGCGAGTCACCGGCGACCGTGAGCGGCGATCCGGAGAGCCTTCGCATCCTGCTCTCGAACCTCGTCGACAACGCCATTCGCTATACGCCGCGCGGCGGGCGCATCGACGTGTCGGTCGATCGGGACGGTGAAGACGTGATTCTCTGCGTCGCGGACACGGGCCCCGGCATTGCGGCCGGGGAGCGCGAGCGCGTGTTCGACCGTTTCTATCGGGGCGAAGCGAGCGAGGGTTCGGGAAGCGGACTCGGTCTTTCGATCGTCAAGCGCATCGCCGACGCGCACGGGGCGACGATCGGGCTCGATGCGCCATCCGAGGGAAGCGGACTGGTGGTGCGCGTTCGCTTTTGCTCTTAAGGCTCGGTTAAGCCCGCCCCCGTATATTCACCCTGCCGGCCTCGATCCAGAAGGGGCCCCTCGAATCCACAGGAGTGCATCGATGCAAACCAAATTTCATTTGAAGCAAGTGGCCGTCGCGATCGCGGCCGCGGGCTTCGGGCTCGCCGTCGGGACCGGCTACACCCGGCTCGACACGCCGGCGCTGTCGCTTGCGAACGCCGCGACACCGCCCGCCGTCGCCTCGCCGGTGGCCTCGACAGCCGCCGCGCGGCTTCCCGATTTCACGTCGCTCGTCGAGCGCGACGGCCCCGCCGTCGTCAACATCAGCGTCGTCGGCACGACGAAGACGATGGGGCTCGACCAGAACGATGACGAAGACAATCCGCTGAACGATTTCCTGAAGCGCTTCGGCATGCCGAACGGGCCGGGCTTCAACATTCAGCCGCGCGTCGTGCCCTCGCGCGGCGTCGGCTCCGGCTTCATCGTCAGTCCCGACGGCTACATCGTGACGAACGCGCACGTCGTCGACGATGCGAAGACGGTCACGGTGAAGCTCACCGACCGGCGCGAATTCAAAGCCAAGGTGATCGGCGCCGACAAGCGTACCGACATCGCGCTGATCAAGATCGACGCGAAGACGCCGCTTCCCGCGCTCGACCTGTCGCATCCCGCGCCGGCGAAGCAGGGCGAATGGGTGATCGCGATCGGCTCGCCATTCGGCTTCGAGAACAGCGTCACCGCCGGCATCGTGAGCGGCGTACACCGCGCGCTGCCGGGCGGCCAGATGACCCCGTTCATCCAGACCGACGTCGCCGTCAATCCGGGCAACTCGGGCGGCCCGCTGCTCAATACGGCCGGGCAGGTCGTTGGCGTCAATTCGCAGATCTACAGCCGCTCGGGCGGTTTCATGGGCCTGTCGTTCGCGATTCCGGCGAGCGTCGCGGAGAACGTCGCGATGCAGCTCAAGGAGCATGGCAAGGTGAATCACGGCCGTCTCGGCATCGGCGTGCAAGCGCTCGACCAGACGCTCGCGGAAAGCTTCAACCTGCCCGACTCGAACGGCGCGCTCGTCGGCACCGTCGAGGAAGACAGCCCGGCGGCGAAGGCTGGCTTCAAGACGGGCGACATCATCCGCAAGATCGACGGCCAGCCAGTGACCGACGCGACCGACGTGACCGAGCGCATCGGTAACATGTCGCCCGGCGAAAAAGCGACGATCGACGTGTGGCGCGATGGCAAGCCGGTCACCCTGGCCGCGACGATCGGCTCGTGGGACAACACCCAGAAGGTCGCGAGCAACAACCAGAACTCATCGGCGCACGAAAAGCTCGGCCTCGCCGTGCGGCCGCTGACGCCGCAGGAACGCCAGGAAGTGGGCCACGGCGGACTCGTCGTCGAGAACTCGGAGGGTCCCGCCGCGCTCGCCGGCATCCAGCCGGGCGACGTGATCATCAGCGTCGGACCGCATCAGGTAACGACCGTCGAAGGCTTGAAGCAACAGGTCGACAAGTCGGGCAAGAACATCGCGCTTTTGATCGAGCGCAACGGCCAGAAAATTTTCGTGCCGGTGACGATCGGCTGAAGCAGAATCCTGCGGGGCCTTGCTCCCGCATTGGCACAGGGCCGCGGTTTCCGCGGCCTTTTTTTCATTTCGTCGTTTGTCAGCGCACCGGCCAATCGCATTGGGCGACCGCCCTACATCGTTTTGAGACCGCTCCGGCAGAAAAGCCGCCCCCCGTGCACGACAATCGGGGCATTGCAATTGCACGGAGCCACGCCATGAACTACTTGCATTTGGTGCGCTTGGCGGCGCTCACGTCCGAGGCCTTCCTGAGTGATGCCAGGAGGCCGGCAACGCGAACGGTGACCCGCCGTTTCGTCCGCCGCCGCGGCGATCAGCGCGCGGCAGCGAGGATTCGCTGCGTCGAGCGGCGAGCGCGCGAAAGGTAGCCTGCGCCGAAAAGGTTCAGGTGGTTGAGCAGGTGATAGAGCTGGTACACGTCGCGGCGCCTCTCGTAGCCGTCGGCGCATGGCCACGCTTCGCGGTACGAACGAAAAAACGCGCCGTCGAAACCGCCGAAAAGCTCCGCCATCGCGAGATCCGTCTCGCGATCGCCGATATGCACGGCGGGGTCGAACACGACCGGCTCGCCGTTCGCGAGGCTCGCCGCATTGCCGGACCACAAATCGCCATGCACGAGCGAAGCCGCGGGCGCATGACCGCGCAATAGATTCGGCAGCGCGGCGAGCACGCGCTGGCCGTCATCGCCAAGCGCGTTTTCGAATCCGTTCGCGGCGGCCCGTGCAAGTTGCGGCGCAAGCCGGCGCTGCGCGAAAAACCCACACCAGTCCTCGCACCAGCCGTTCTGCTGCGGCGTGCCGCCGATCCAGTTGTCGCGATGCCAACCGAAGCGCCCGCCGTGCGGGTCGCCTGGTGCGGGTATCGCATGCAGTCGCGCAAGCGCGCAGCCGAGCGCTGCGCCGCCGGACCCGGCTGTCATTTCGAGCCATTCGAGCGCCAGGAATGCGCAACCGCCTGCACGTCCCGTTGCCACCACTTCCGGAACGCGAACGGTGCGCGTGCCGCGAATCGCGCGAAGGCCGTCGGCCTCGCAGTCGAGCATGTCGGCCACGCGCACCGCCTCGCCGATCTTGACGAACGTTCGCGCGTTGGAAGCTTCGAGCGCGAAAGCGTGCGCCCGTCCGGTTGCGCCAAGATCGCGCCATCGTGCAGGCCCGATGGCTCCGACCGCGCGCTCGATGATTCGTCGTACTTCGTCATCCATCGGTGCGCAGCCAAAGGTTCAGCGCGGACGCTCGAGCAGATGTTGCAGGTGACGCTTCACCGCGAGCCACTCGCCGTCGATGATGCTGAACACGACAGTATCGCGGCGGCTGCCGTCGGGAAGGAGCAGGTGGTTTCGCAGCACGCCGTCCTGCTTGGCGCCGAGGCGCGCGATCGCCGCGCGCGACGCATGATTGAACCAGTGCGTGCGAAACTCGACGGCGATGCAATGCAGCGTCTCGAACGCGTGCGTGAGCAGCAACAGCTTGCATTCGGTATTGATCGCCGTACGCTGCGCGCGCTTCGCATACCAGGTATGGCCGATCTCGAGACGCCGATTTTGCGCGTCGACGTTGAAATAGCGTGTGCTGCCGATCACGTCGCCGCTCGCGTTGTCGCGCACGACGAACGGCATCGCCCCCTGCTTCTCCCGCATGTCGAGCGCCAAGTCGAGCCAGTGGGATGTCTTGTCGGGGGCGGGCACCGACGTATACCAAAGCCGCCACAGCTCGCCGTCGGCGGCGGCGGCGCGAATTCCCTCTTCGTTCGAGCGCGCGAGCGGCTCGACCGTCGCGTACCGGCCGCGCAGCGTGACGGGCTCGATGAAGCGCTTCTCCATCATCGACCTTCTTTGCAAGCGGAAGACGCTCCGATGTTAGCCGATCATCGCCACGAGCAGGCGAAGCGCCCAAAGCGCCAGCATGCCGACGGCGAGCGTCGCGAGCGTGCTGCGCGTGACGAACGCGACGACGCCGGCGAGCAGCGCGGCGATGATCCTCGGCAATGACGCCGACAGCGCTTCGTCCGGCACATGGACGATCATCGGCAGGATGAGCGCCGTCAGCATCGCCGACGGCACGTAACGAAACGCGCGCGCCAGCAGCACCGGCACGCCGCGATGCGCGAAGATCGCGATGAACGAGAGCCGCGAAAGATAGTTGAGCGCTCCGACGATCGCGACCACGCTCCAGAGCTTCAGCGCGCCGTCCATCGCTCCTTCGTGAAGTCAGCGACCGTCCCGGCGACGATGCCCGCGACGCCGGCGACGATCAGGTTGAGCTTCATCGGCAACGACGCGAGCGCGAGGACGGCGATGCCCGCGACGAGCGTGGCGACGATCGTCGGCGACGTGCGAAGCTGCGGCGCGACGAGGGCCAGGAAGCAGAGCGGCACCGCGAAGTCGAGCGACCATTCCACGGGAATCAGGTTGCCGGCGAAATAACCGATCGAGTTGGTCACCTGCCAGAGGAGCCACAACGCGAAGCCGCTGCCGAGGAAATGCGCACCCGCCGCGCGCGGGTCGCCGCCGGCGTCGAAACGCCGCACGGCGACGGCGAACACCTGATCGGTCATCAGGAACGCGAGCGTGTTCTGCCAGCGCGCGGGCAACGGCCGCAGGTTCGGTGCCATCGCAGCGCTGTAGATCAGGAAGCGAAGCCCCGCGACGAGACAGGTCAGGACGATCACCGCGAGCGGCGCATGGGCCGCGAGCAGTTGTGCGGCGATGATCTGCGCGGCGCCCGAAAAAACGATGGCGGAAAGTCCGACTGCGCCGAGCAGTGACGCGCCCGCCGCGGCCGCCGCAACGCCACAGACGATGCCAAACGGAACGAGCGCGAGGGCCGCCGGCAGCATGTCGATGAAGCCGGCGCGAAAATCGGGATTGGCGATGACGCGGCGCATCGCGACGCAGGTCCTCGAAAGAAAAAAGGAGGCGAGAAGCCTCCGTGTGCGAGATTATAGGGTCCCATGACCCGACCGACTTTCCGCAGCGCGCTCGCCGCCGAGCGGCCGCTCGTCACGCCGCTGGCGCATGACGCGCTCTCCGCGCGGCTGATCGAGCGCGCCGGTTTTCGCGCGTTCGCGATCGGTGGATCGGCCATGCTCGCCGCGCGCTATGCGCTTCCCGACCTCGGCATCGCCGCGCTCGGCGAGATGGCGGACGGCATTCGCGACATCGCCGCGGCCACGTCGCTCCCATTCCTCGCCGATGGCGACGATGGCTATGGCGATGCGAAGAGCGTCGCGCACACCGTGCGTGCGTATGAGCGTCTTGGCGTCGGGGCGATCCTGATCGAGGACCAGCGCCGCGAAGGCAAGCAGCCGCGCGCCGAGAAGGCGCGAGGCGTCGTCGACATCCCGGTCATGGCGCAAAAGCTTGCGACCGCGCTCGATGCACGACAAAGCGCCGACACGCTGATCATCGGACGCACCGATGCGTACGGCGCGCTCGGCCTCGACGCCGCCATCGCGCGTGCGGAACGCTTTCTCGCGCTTGGCGTCGACGGCGTCTTCGTTGCCGGCCTTCGCACAGCCGAGGAGTACGCGCGGGTCGCGCGCGACCTTCGCGGCGCGACGTTATCCGCGGCCATCTTCGAAGGCGTGGGCACCCCCTGGCTCACGCCGCGCGAGCTCGGCGAAATGGGGTACGCGCACGTGAGCTTTCCGGCATCGCTCGTGTTCCGGATCGTCGGCACGATGCGCGAGACGCTTGCGATGCTTCGCCGGCATGCCGCCGGCGCCGAGCCGATGTCGCCTGCCGAAGATAGCGCGCAGAATCGCGCGGCGCTCGACGACGCGCTCGGCGTCGCCGGCTGGCAGGCGATCGAATCGCGCGGCGCCCCGCAAGCGTGACGAGCTATTTCGGCGGCGCGGGGAACGTCACGTAAGGCGGCTTCGGCTCCTGGTTCGGCGGCACGTATTGCGGCGCGGCCGCACCCGCCGGTCCGAGCGTATGGACAAACCGATAGATCGCACGAAGATCGGAGTCGGTCATGCGGTTCAGCGCCCAGAAGGGCATCGGTGGTCTCGCAGTCAGATGCCGCGCCTTGTCGACCCACTCTTTTTCCGAAAGCGCCTGCATGTAAAGCCGCAGGTTCACGGGGTACGTTGTCCCCCAGGGTCCACGCCAGCCGAGCGAGTCGCCGGTCAGCCACTTCGCCTCGTCGACCTTCCCACCGCTCATTGCGTAGCCGGGCGTATGGCAGTCGTTGCACCCGCCGATTTCAACGAGGTAGCGGCCACGCGCATGCGATTCGCCGCGCGGCTTTTTCCCGGCGGCGAAACTCGCGCCGGCGGTGACGGCGAGGCACACCGCCGCGGCGATCGCGATCGCGGCGTTGCGCGGTCCCTGCTTCATGGCTTGTCCCCCTGACAATTGGTTGAACGATGCGCTCGCGGAACGCCGAGCGCGCGAAGTTTGGCCCACTTCGTACAATGTGCGCAAGTGTCTCTGCACCGCGATCCTGCGCATGCACCTCCTTACGCTCGCGACGGCGAATGCTTCGCTACGCATCGCACCGCACATCGGCGGGTCCATGGCTTCGTTCGACATCGCCGGCGTGCCGATCCTGCGTCCGGCCGCCGACGCGACGCTCGCCGCACGCGACGTGCGCGGCGTCGCCTGCTATCCGCTCGTGCCCTATTCGAATCGCATCCGCGATGCGCGCTTGCATTTCGCGGGCCGCACGTTCGCGCTAGCGCGCAATTTCGGCGAGCATCCGAACTCGATCCACGGCGTTGGCTGGCAGCGCGAATGGACCGTGCTAGAGGCATCGCGCGCGCATGCGCGCCTTGCGCTGACGCACGACGCGAATGCGCGCGCATGGCCGTGGCCGTTCGAGGCAACGCAAGCGTTCCATCTCGCGCCGGATCCTTCACGTGGGGAGCGCCCGTCGGCAGTCCTTACCGTTACGCTGACGATCGCCAACACCGGCCATGAGCCGTTTCCCTTCGGGCTGGGGTTCCATCCGTTCTTCGCGCGCGGCGCGGACACCAGGCTCCGCTTCCATGCCGAACGCGTATGGGAAAACGACGCGACGCAGCTTCCACGCTCGCGCGTCGCGCTTCCGCCTGCGTGGAGCTTCGAACGAGGACGCACGCTCGACGACATCGCCCTCGACAATGTCTTCGTTGGCTGGGATCGAACGGCGACGATTGGCGACGCGTCGCGTGAGCGAAGCGTGCGCATCGACGCCGATCGCTCGCTTGGCTTCGTCGTCGTCTACGCGCCATCCGGGGCCGATTTCGTCGCGTTCGAGCCGGTGACGCACGAGACCGACGCATTCAATCGCAACGCGGCCGGCGCGAGCGGAACAGGCATGCGCATCCTCGCGCCGAGCGCCGCCTTTTCTTGTACGATGCGCGTTGCCGCGGCCGTCGCCGCCAAAGCGCATCCTCGCACGTCCTCATGAACACCGCGTTCACCTGCGTCCTCGACGTTCGCGCAAGCCTTGGCGAATGCCCCGTCTGGTCGGCGCACGAGCAGGCGCTCTTCTGGATCGACATCAACGCGCCGTCGCTCAATCGCTTCGACCCGCATACGCGGGACAACACAGTGATGCCGATGCCCGAAGCGATCGGCAGCTTCGCGCTGCGCGAGGCGGGAGGCTTCGTCGTCGCGCTGCGCAGCGGCATCTGGCTTTGCAATCCGCACGGCAAGCTCGAGCGGCGGGTCGTCGAAGCGCCGTACGACACGGCGCGCATCCGCTTCAACGACGGCCGCAACGATCGCCAGGGTCGTTTCGTCGTAGGCACCATGAACGAGAAGCGCGACGGGCCCGATGCGGCGCTCTATCGGATGGACGTCGACTTCAAGCTGACGACGCTCTTCGGCGGCATCACGCTCGCGAATGGGCTCGCGTGGAGTCCCGACAGCCGCACGATGTATCACGCCGATACGCCGACGCGCACGATTCGCGCATTCGACTACGACATCGCGACCGGCACGCCGAGCCGCCCGCGGATATTCGCGCATTGGGATGGCGACACGCAAAACCCGGATGGGGGCTCGGTCGACAGCGCCGGCAGCTATTGGATCGCACTCTACGGCGACGGCAGGCTGGCACAGGTCGCACCCGACGGCAAGCTCATCGCCTACCACCCGCTGCCCGCGAAGTGTCCAACGATGTGCGCATTCGGCGGCAACGATTTGCGGACGCTTTTTGTCACGACCGCGCGGCAGAAACGCGACGCGGACGAGCTCGCGCGCTTCCCGCAAAGCGGCAGCATTTTCGCCATGCGGATCGAAACGCCAGGCATCAACGAAGTGCCCATGCGCGTGTAAGCGTTGGCCGTGCAGCTCGACTCGGCGGACTACCTGCGCCTCGATGTCCCGCACGGACTCGGCGCGACGGCATCCGGTGCGGCATTCGCGACTTCGAGCGGCGACGTGCTCGACGTCGAATGCTTCGGTCCCGGCGTGTTTCGCCTCCGCGTCGGACCGAGCACGCAGCCCGATTACGGCCTCGTTCTCGCACGAGCGCGCGGGTGCGAGGTCGCCCAGCCCGCGGCCGGCGCGTGGAAGTTCACATCGGGCGACTCGACGCTCGAGTTGACCGGCTCGCCGCTCGCGCTGCGTCTCGCGTGGAAGGGCAACATGGTGTTGCACTCGATCACCGACGAGGCGATCGATGGCGGGACGCGCCTGCCGACGCTCGGGCGGCTGAGACAAGGCGGCTTGTGGTCGGTCGCGTTCGCGCTTTCGACCGGCGAGGCGGTTTACGGATTCGGCGAGCAGTTCGGGCGCCTCGACAAGCGCGGTCAACTCGTCTGCGCGCGCGTCGAGGACGCGCAGGGCGTCAACACGGCGCGTGCGTACAAGCCGACGCCGTTCGCGTGGAGCACGGGATCGGGCAAGGGCGCATGGGGCGTGTTCGTGAATACGCCCGGCACGGTGACGTGCGGCGCCGGTCATCCCGACTGGTCGCATCGAAGCCTCGCACTCGTCGTCGAGGACGAGGCGCTCGATCTCTTCGTGCTCGCGGCCGAAACGCCCACGGCGATCATCGATCTTTACACCGAGCTGACCGGCCGACCCGCGCCGGTGCCACGCTGGAGCCTCGGGCTTTGGGTGTCGCGAGCGTCGTTCGGCACGGCACGCGAGGCGATCGGCGTAGCCGCGCGGCTTCGCGAGCGCAAGATTCCGGCGGACGTGCTGATGCTCGACGCGTCATCCACGTACGATCCGCAGACGCAGTTCGATTTCACGTTCGACTCGCAACGCATGGGGGACGCGCCGCAAACGATCGCCAGCATCAAGGCACAGGATTTTCGCGTGTGCGTGTCCGAATCTCCGCACGTGTCGGTCGACTCGCCGCTGTTCCAGGAGCTCGCGTCGCAGCGGTTGCTGCTCCTGACCGAGGAAGGCGATCCGTACGTGCAGGCGTTCGACGCGGATCCGCAACCGGTGCCGCGCCCCGAAAGCGGCCTCGTCGATTTCACGAATCCCGATGCGTTCGGATGGTGGCGCGATGCGCATGCCGCGCTTTTCGAGGATGGCGTCGACGTGATCGCCAGCGATTTCGGCTCCGAGGTGCCGGACGACGCGCTCGCCTTCAACGGCGATCACGGCGCGCGTCTGCACAACGTCTATCCGCTGCTCTACAACCGCTGCGTGCACGAGGCGACCGCGCGCTTTCAGAAGCCGCAGGACGGACCGCCGATCGTCTGGAGCCGCGCAGGGTGGGCGGCAAGCCAACGCCACCCGATCGGTTTCGGCGGCGCGCCGCAAAGCGATTGGGAAGGCCTTGCCGCGTCGATACGCGGCGCATTGTCGCTCGGCATGAGCGGCAATCCGTATCACAGCTCCGACATCGGCGGGTTCTATGGCGCAAAGCCGCCGTCGAGCGAGCTCTACGTTCGCTGGCTGCAGACGGCCGTGTTCTTCTCGCACATGCGGATGAACGGTGTTGGCGGACGCGAGCCCTGGGTGTTCGGTCCGGAAGCCGAAGGCGTCGCGCGCAAATGGCTTGCCCTTCGCTATCGATTGATTCCCTATCTCGAGCAGGCGATCGAGCAAGCGACGCGCACGGGCTTGCCCGTGTCGCGCGCCATGGCGCTCGCGTTTCCGGACAGCCGGCTCGCGCGCGATTTCGAGACGCAGTTCATGTGCGGCGATGCGCTGCTCGTCGCGCCGATTCTGCGCGAAGGCGGCGAAGTCGACATCGCGCTACCGCCGGGTGCCTGGTACGATTTGAATACGCGTGCGCGTTATGCCGGTTCGCAAGTGTTGCGCTATGCGGCCAAGCTCGACCAGTTTCCCGTGTTCGGGCGCGAAGGCTTCGCGCTGCCGCTCGGACGCGCCGTCCAGCACACCGGTGAAATCAATGCCGACGTGCCGCTCGAAGCGCTATGGGTGTTCGGCAAGTCGGCGCAGCCGCTTTCCGCGTACCGTCAGGCGCGGATCGAGGTTGATCGCATCGCCGGATTCACCGTGCGCGCGATGCTGAACGTCGACGTGCAGGTGTTCGGCGATCCTTCGGCCGTGCAGGTGCTGCCGCTCTGATGGGCGCGCATCCGACCGTCGCCATCACCGCCGGCGAGCCGGCCGGCATCGGCCCCGAGCTCATCGCTCGCCTTGCTGCGCACCACCGGATGCAGCCGTTTGCGGCGCGGCTCGTCGTCATCGGCGATTACGATCTGCTGTGCGCGCGCGCCACGCGGATTGGCGTCACGCCGCGCTACGTGCGCTACGATCCGCTTGCGTTCGCGCCGCTCGGAAGCGCGATGGAAGTATGGGACCAGCGGCTCGCCGCGCCGGCGATTCCCGGGCATCCCGATCCGACGAACGCGCGAAGCGTGCTGTCGACACTCGAAGCGGCTTGCGATGCGTGCGCGAGCGGCGCTTTTGCGGCGCTCGTCACCGCACCGGTGCAGAAGAGCGCGATGCAGGACGCCGGCATTCCGTTCATGGGCCACACGGAGTTTTTCGCCGAGCGCACAGGCACGCGGCGTGTCGTGATGATGCTGGTCTCGGGAACCGGCGAGCGCGCGCTTCGCGTGGCGCTCGTCACGACGCATCTGCCGCTTCGCGCGGTGCCCGATGCCATCACGCGCGACGCCGTTGCGCAAACGCTTTCGATCGTGCGAAGCGAATTGTCGGCACGGTTCGGCATCCAGAATCCGCGCATCGCCGTGTGCGGCCTCAATCCGCATGCCGGCGAGGGCGGACATCTCGGACGCGAGGACATCGAGGTCGTCGCGCCGGCAGTGAATGCAGCGAACGCGGAGGGCGCGGACGTGACGGGACCGATCCCCGCAGACACGGTGTTCGTGCCCGACATCGCGAAACGCTACGACGCAATCATCACGATGTATCACGACCAGGGATTGCCGGTGCTGAAGGCGTCGAGCTTCGGGCACGGCGTCAACGTGACGCTGGGCTTGCCGTTCATCCGCACGTCGGTCGACCATGGCACGGCGCTCGACCTCGCATCCGACGCCGAGCTTGCGAAAACCGCCGATCCGGGCAGCCTCGTCGCGGCCATCGAGCTCGCGATCGCGCTTGCGCGCCGCGCGCCCGATTGATCAAGGGTCACTGGCCGCGCAAGCGGTTCGGCCAGCACTTTCTCGTCGATCCGCATTACATCGCGCGAATCGTCGACGCGATCGATCCACGACCCGGCGACAACATCGTCGAGATCGGGCCGGGACTCGGCGCGCTCACCGGCGCGTTGTTCGAGCGCGCGGGGCGCGTCGCCGCGATCGAGATCGACCGTGATCTTGCGGCACGTTTGCGCGATCGATTCGATTCCGATCGACTCGCGCTGAACGAAACGGATGCGCTGACGTTCGACTTCGCGACGCTCGGCGATCGATTGCGCGTGGCCGGCAATCTTCCTTACAACATCAGCTCGCCGCTTTTGTTCCATTTAGCTTCGTTCGATGCGCAGCTTCGCGACGTGCACGTGATGCTGCAACGTGAAGTCGTCGCGCGGATGACGGCTGCTCCCGGGACGCCCGATTACGGGCGATTGACGGTGATGCTGCAGACGCGTTTTGCTGTTTCGCGACTTTTCACGGTTCCCGCAGGCGCGTTCCGGCCGGCGCCGAAGGTCGAGTCGGCGGTGGCGCGGCTCGTGCCGTTGGGCGAATCGCGGCCGGCCATTGTCGACGAGGCGCTGTTTGCGCGAGTCGTGTCGGCGGCGTTCGGGCAGCGACGGAAGACGCTGCGAAACGCGCTTTCGTCGATTGCGGACGAGGCGACGCTGCGCAATGCGGGCATCGATCCGGGCGCGCGAGGAGAAGCGTTAGCCGTCGCGGATTTCGTCCGGCTCGCGAATATGCTGGCGCGCCACTCGATAGCGGGCGGTACTCCGCAGTAGTCGTCACTGCCGCGTCGGAACATCGGCGGGGCCGAGGAAGAGCACGAAATGGCCGCTCGAACGCGGCTGTCGTGATGCGAGCGGGCAGCTCATGACAGGTCACGCCGAGTCGCTTGCGGCGTCGTCGGGCAGCTGTCGGGGGGGAACGGGATCGACCCGTTGCGAGGCTCTCGGTCGGGTGGCGCGGCGCGCGAATTTTTCGAGGACCGCAGGCCGCCACTCCGGGCGCCTTTCGCGCCCGGTCATTGTCGTGCCGAGTGCCCGTGAGACCGGATGCCGCCGCGTTAGGTTCTTGCTCCTGCGGCAACGCTCAATTTCAAATGAAGAGGCGCGTGGCCGAGCTTTCGAGCCACGGCACGATCGTGATCAAAAGCAGTTGCGCGAGCACGATCACGATCAGCGGCGACAGATCGAGCGTTCCGCCGATGGGCGGAACGACGCGGCGCACGGGGCGCAGCACGGGAAACGTCAGCGCATTCAGCACGCCGCCGAGCGGCCCGTCCGGCGCGACCCATGACAGGATCGCCTGCGCGAAGACGATCACGATCACGAGCCAGAGCACGGCCTTGACGAGCGAAATCGCCGTCGCGAGC
>DATGGP010000028.1:0-22350 GCA_035308425.1 Casimicrobiaceae bacterium
ACAAGCGTTCCACATAATGGGACTTTCCGGTTAGGGGGAAGATATGGAGGAGGTTTTCTTTCGGCGCGCGGCAACGCTCGCGATCGCGCTGGGCAGCGCCGCGTTCGCATCGATCGCATGGAGTCAGGCGGCGCTCGCGCCGGGCGCGACGGTTGAAGGCGACACGATCGTGCTCGGCCAGACCGCCGCGCAATCGGGACCGCAGGCGCCGATCGGCGCATCGAAGTGGGGCCTCGAGGCGTTCGTCAACTGGGCGAACGCGAAGGGCGGCGTCGCCGGCAAGAAGCTTCGGCTCATCAGCTACGACGACGGCTACCAGCCCTCGCAGACGACCGCGCTCGACAAGAAGCTCGTCTACGAGGATCGCGTCTTCGCGATCGTCGGCAGCATCGGCAGCCCGACGACGGCGGCCGTCTACAAGACGCTCAATGACGCGCACGTTCCGCTCGTGTCGATGGGCAGCGGCAGCCCGATCTTCTACGAGCCGGGGCTCAAGTACGTCTTCCCGTCGTGGCCCATCTATACGACCGACGGCGAAACGATGGGCAGCTACGTGAAGAAGCGTTTCGCCGATCAACCGGCCGCCGTCATCTACCAGGACGACGGCTTCGGCAAGCCGATCCTCGCCGGCATCAAGAAGGCGCTCGGCAAGGTCGAAATCGAGATTCCATACGTGCCCTCGCAGGTCGATTTCAGCAGCGCGGTGATCAAGCTCAAGTCATCGGGAATCAAGGTCGTGATGCTTGCGACGATCGCGACCTCGGGTGCGCAGATCCTGAATCAGATGGACAGCCTCGACTATCACCCGACGCGCATCCTCACGTCGTCGGCGTGTGGTTACGGCGGCATCTTCGCCGCGATCAAGTCGCTCGAAGGCACGTATTGCACGGCGTTCCTTCCTCCCCCCGGAAGCACGGATCCGAGATGGACCGAGTTCGCGGATGCAATGGCCAAGTATGCACCCGGCCATCCGCCTGATATCTACGCGGCGTGGGGCTGGCTTGCGGGTCAGGTGACCTACGCAGGGTTGAAGGATCTCACGCTCCCGATCACGCGCGACGCATTCGTCGCGCACCTCGAGACATTGCGCGACTTCGAGACGATCGCCGGCAAGATCAACTACTCGCCGGAGCGCCACGAGGGAAGCTGCTGCCAGTTGCTGTGGCAGGCGAAGGGCGGCAATTGGGAGATCGTGCCCGGGAGCGAGTTCAACGGCTCCGAGATGAAGTGACGTTTGGCGGCCATCGCACCGCACGAAGGCCGCGCGCGATAGCGGAGCGCATTCGTGCACGATCGTTGATCGCGTAGCGTCGATGACGCAGTACCTGCTGCAGATCGCGCTCGCCGGGCTCGCGCAGGGCAGCCTGTTCGCATTGACGGCACTCGGGCTCGTGATGATCTACAACGCGAGCTCGGTCGTGAATTTCGCGCACGGCGCGATGGGCATGGCCGCGACTTACGTCGCTTACGTGCTTATCGCGCGCTGGCAGGTGCCGTTTCCGCTTGCCTTCATCGCCGCGCTCGTCGCGGCGTTCGTGCTCGGCGTCGTGGTGCAGACGCTCTTCCTCGCGCGGCTTCGCAACGCGCCACTGATGTCGCAGGTGGTCGTTACGCTCGGACTTTTCATGCTGCTCGAAGGCTTGCTTGGCATCGCGTTCGGCTACAACCCGCGCCGGATGAGCGAATCGATCTCGATCAAGCCGGTGATCCTCGGCAACCTGGTGTTGCGTCCGCAGGACGTGCTTCAACTCGCGCTGCTCCTGATCCTCGGCATCGCGCTCGCGACGCTTTTCGCCGCGACGAAGGTCGGCCTCGGCATGCGCGCGATCACGGAGAACCCGTACGCCGCGCGCCTGATGGGCATTCCCGTCGGACGCGTGCTCGCCACGGCATGGGGCGTGGGCGTGATGCTTTCGGCGGTGGCCGCGATCCTCGCCGCACCGACCACGTCGGTCACGCCGAACATGATGGACACGATCGTCGTTTACGGCTTCGTCGCAGCAATCGTCGGCGGCTTCGGCTCGATGACGGGTGCGCTCGTCGGCGGATTGATCCTCGGCGTCGTCGTCAATATGATCGACGCGTTCCTCGCCCCCGAGCTCGCGATGTCGATCGTGTTCGGGCTGCTGCTCCTCGTGCTGTACGTGAAGCCGGACGGGCTCTTCGGCCGCGTCCAGGTGCAGAAGGTGTAGCGCGGCGCATGGTGCGAAACGCGGCCATTGCCATCATTGTCGTTTGCGCGGCGCTGCCCCTGCTGTTCCAGTTGATCGGCGAGCGACAGGTCTACTGGCTCTTCATCGTCTCCGAGTTCTACGTGTTCGCGATCGTCGCGATCAGCCTCGATCTTCTGATGGGACGAAGCGGCCAGATCTCGCTCGGGCAGAGCGGCTTCGTCGCGCTCGGCGCGTACACGGCGGCGATTCTCAACCAGCGGTTCGGCGTCGATCTTTTCGCGGGCATGCTCGCGGGTGCATGCCTCGCGGCGCTCTTGAGCCTCGTGCTCGGATTTCCGGCGACGCGTCTTCGCGGCCATTATCTCGGCATCGTGACGCTGGGCTTCGGCATCGCCGTCGACCAGATCGCGCTCAAATGGGACACGCTGACCGGCGGCGACCAGGGCGTCCATCTGCATCGTCCTATCCTGCTCGGCCTCGACGTCGGCTCGCCGGTGCACATGTATTACGTCGCACTCGTCGCGCTCGTGATCGCGGTGCTGCTCGTCTGGAGCCTGACGCAGACGCGCATCGGCCGCGCGTTCGCGGCGATCAAGGACAGCGAGGTCGCCGCGGCGGCGATGGGCGTGCCGGTCGCGCGCACGAAGGTGCTTGCGTTCATCGTCAGCGCGTTTCTCGCCGGCGCCGCGGGCGCCATCTACGCGTTTCTCGCCGGCTTCGTCGCGCCCGAGGATTTCGGCATCGAAAGCTCGCTGCTCTTTTTCGCGATGGTCGTCGTCGGCGGCATGGGGTCGATCCCCGGCGCGATCGGCGGCGCGATCGTCGTCGATGCGATCAAGCACGGCGCGGCGACGGTGAGCGGGCTGTCACTCACGATCCTCGGCGGCATGATCGTCCTCGTCGTGCTGTTCTTCCCCGGCGGCCTCAAGGCATGGATGCGCTCGCGCGCGCCGCGCGCGGCAACGCGCACCGAGGCGAAGCGCGTGGTGCGGCAGGATGCTTGAAGCGCGAAACGTCACTGTGCGCTTCGGCGGCCTCGTCGCCGTGAACGCGCTCGATCTCGACGTACCCGATCGCGGCATCTTCGCGCTCGTCGGTCCGAACGGCGCGGGAAAGACGACGCTCATCAATGCGCTGAGCCGCGTTTGCCCGATCGCCAACGGCACGATCCGCCTGCGCGATACCGACGTGCTCGCGCTCGCGCCGCATCAGGTCGTGGGCGCCGGCATCGCGCGAAGCTTTCAGCGCGCCGAATTGTTCCCCACGTTGACCGTGCTCGAAAATCTGCTCGTCGGCTTGCACAGCGCGATGAAAACCGGATTGTCGGGTGCGCTGATGACGCCGGCGACGCGCGCCGAGGAGAAGGCGGCGCGCGCCCGTGCAGAGCGCGTGCTGCGCGATCTCGATCTGTGGGAGCTTCGCAACGCATCGCCGTCCGACCTGCCGTACGGCCACCAGAAGCTGCTCGACGTAGCGCGCGCGCTCATCTCCGAGCCTGCGTTGCTGCTGCTCGACGAGCCGTTCGCGGGACTCACCGAAGCCGAAACCCCGCGACTTCTCACGTGCATCGAAGCTGCCGGCCAGCGTTGCGCGGTGCTGATGATCGAACACCACTTCGAGCTTCTCGAAGGCATCGCGGAGCGAATGACCGTAATGGACTTCGGGCGCAAGATCGCCGAAGGCGCGCCGACCGCGATGCGGGACGACCCGGAGGTCATCCGCTGCTATCTCGGCACGGGCCGGCAACGCGCGGCCGCAAACGCTGCATGCTGAACGTCGACGACATCCACGTTCGCTACGGGCACGTGCACGCACTTCGCGGCGTCAGGCTCGAAGTCGCCGACGGTGCGGTCGTCGCGCTCCTCGGCGCGAACGGCGCGGGCAAGTCCACGACGCTGAAGGCGATCTCCGGAATCGTCAAACCGTCGCGCGGCCGCATCCGCTTCGACGGCGAGGACATCTCTCGGCTCGATCCCTCGGACATCGTGCGACGCGGAATCATCCACTGCCCCGAGGGAAGGCAGGTGTTCCCCGGGCTCACCGTGCGCGAGAACCTCGTGCTCGGAAGCTACGTGCGCGGCCACTGGCGAACGCAACTAGATCGCGTGCTCGACATGTTTCCGGCGCTTCGATCACGGCTCGGTCAATCGGCGGGTACGCTCTCCGGCGGCGAGCAGCAGATGCTCGCGATCGGTCGCGCACTGATGGGCGAGCCGAAGCTTCTGCTGCTCGACGAGCCGAGCCTCGGCCTCGCGCCGATCATCGTCGAGCACATCTTCCAGACGATCGCGAAATTCCGCGAGCACGACATCTCGGTGCTTCTGATCGAGCAGAACGCGACGCTCGCGCTCGAGTTCGCGAGCTTCGCTTACGCGCTCTGGCACGGGAAGATTCGCTTCTCGCAACCGACCGAGAATCTGCACGGATCCGACCTCGTGCGGCAGGCGTATCTCGGTTGAAGCGCCTGCCGCAGAGTGTTATTGTGTGAAACACAGGTTCACATATTGAGAATTTGGAGGTAACACGATGATTCGCAATTCGTGGTACGTCGCCGGTCTTTCGCGCAGCTTCAAGTACAAGCTCGAGAAGAAGATCATTGCCGGTATGCCGATCGTCATGTGGCGCGCGCAGGACGGCAAGGTCGTCGCGTTCGATGGCCGCTGCTGCCACAAGCGCTTTCCGCTCTGGGACGGCAAGCTCCTCGACAACGGCATCCTGCGCTGCGCGTATCACGGGCTGTGCTACGACCAGAGCGGCAAATGCATCGACATCCCGATGCAACGCGACATTCCGATCTCGCCCGTTGCGCAGCTTCACGCGTATCCGCTGGTCGAGCAGGACGGGCTCGTGTGGCTCTGGCCCGGGGATCCCGCGAAGATCGGCAACGTGAAGCCGCCGCGCATTCCGGAACTGGTCGATCCGCGTTACGAGGCGGTGATCTCCGACCCGCCGGTGCGCGTGCGCGCCAACTATCGGCTTTTGATCGAGAACCTGCTCGACATCACGCACTTCTTCCCCCTGCACGACGGCAACATCGGCGATCTCGCCAACTCGATGATTCCGGTCGGCATCGTGGAAGGCGACGTCGACGGCAACCCGAAGGTGATGACGACACGCAGCGTCCAGAACTACAAGCTGCCGCCGTACTACCAGCGCTGGTTCGATCTCGGTGTCGTCGATCGTCATCACACGCACGCGATGATCGGTCCGGGCCTCGTGCGCGTGCAGCTTCGCCTCGCGCCGCCGGGAAAACTCGGCACCGACGAGGAGCGCGGCTACATCCTCTGCCACACCGACACGCCGATCGACGAGCAGCATCTCGAATGGCACTGGATCATGATCTCGCGCGCGGACATGCGCTTCCCGCCCGATCGCTCGATGACGATCGCGCAGGGCATGGCGTTCGAGTTCCCGGAAGTCGTCGCGCAGGACGAATGGGCACTCGCGAAGCAGCAGGAGATGCTCGAGTTTTCCGACGCGTTGTCCGACAACTCGCGCTATCGCGAGATCAACGTGCGCTCCGACATCGGAGTCGTGCATGCACGCCGCGTGCTGTCGCGCATGGAGAAGGCCGAGCACAACCAGCCGTTCGGCCTGCCACAGGCCTCGCTCGAGATGGCGCGCTATGCGTCGGACGCGAAGGGAGCCGCCGCATGAAGATCGTCGTCGACTTCGACGCGTGCATGAGCAATGCGCAATGCGTGCGCGCTGCGCCGAGCGTCTTCGAGGTGCGCGAGGACGGTTTCCTCTACGTTCTCCAGGAACAGCCGCCGGAAAGCCTGCGCGCGGCCGTCGAGGAAGCAGCCCGGCTTTGTCCGACGCAGGCGATCACGATCGAAGTGTGATCCGCGAAAGATCGTCCTTGATCGACCTTTGAGCGTGCGCTCCGTCGTCATCGTCGGTGCATCGCTCGCGGGCGTGTCGGCGGCGAGATCGCTACGCAAGCACGGCTTCGACGGCAGGATCACGCTCGTCGGTGACGAGGCGCATCTGCCTTATCAGCGCCCGCCACTGTCCAAGCAATTTCTCGCCGGCACGTGGGATCGCACGCGAATCGAGCATCGAATGCCGGACAGCCTCGGTCTCGACTGGATCCTCGCCACGCGCGCGACTTCGCTCGATCTCGCGCATCGCGAGGTCGCGCTCGATGACGGCCGGGGCCTGCGATTCGACGGTCTCGTGATCGCGACCGGCGCACGCGCACGAAAGCCGCGCTGGTACGCCGACCTTCCCGGCGTATTCACGCTTCGCACCATCGACGACGCCATGGCGATTAAGGCGCACGTGCGCGGCGGCGCGCGTCGATTCGCGATCGTCGGCGCAGGATTCATTGGATCGGAAGCCGCGGCAACGCTGCGCGATCTTGGCTGCGACGTCACGCTGATCGACATCGAACCGCTGCCGATGTTGCGGGTGCTCGGCGAGACGCTCGCCGGCGTATGCGTTCGGCTGCATGAAGCGCATGGCGTGCAGATGGCGCTCGGCAACGCGGTCGAAGGTTTCGTCGGCACGGCGAAGGTCGAGGGCGTGCGGCTCGCGGATGGACGCATGATCGATGCCGACGGCGTCGTCGTCGGCCTCGGCGTCGTGCCGAACGTCGAATGGCTGCACGGTTCGGGCATCGCACTCGACGACGGCGTGCCGTGCGATGCGACGTGCGCCGTACCCGGTGTCGATCGGATCGTCGTCGCTGGCGATGTCGCGCGCTGCGACCATCCGTACTACGGTCCGCTACGCATAGAGCACGTCAACAACGCGATCGCGCAAGGCGACTTCGCCGCACGGACGCTTCTCGCATCGCCGGGCGCCGCGGAGCCATGTACGGCGATTCCGTTCTTCTGGTCGGATCAGTACGACTGCAAGCTGCAACTCGTCGGCGCCCCTTCGCCGAACGATGCGATTCGCGTCGTCGAAGGCAGCCTCGGCGAACGCAAATTCGTCGTGCTGTTCGAGCGCAACGGCGTCGCCACAGGTGCGCTCCTGCTGAACAGCCCGCATCGTGTACCCACGTACACGAGCATCGTTGAAGACGCGGCGCGCGCCCACGAGCCAGCGACATGAGTGCGAAGGGCCGCCCCGAGCGCGAATTGCGCCCCCTCCGGGGGCAGCGGAGCGGCGAAGCCGCGAGCGTGGGGGCCCAATGAGCGGCGGATTACTCGATGGCCTGCGCGTGCTTGAATTCGGGCACATCGCGGCGGCGCCGTTTTGCGGCATGCTGCTCGCCGATCTCGGCGCCGACGTGGTCAAGGTCGAAGCACCCGAGGGCGACGGCCTTCGCGCGTGGCCCCCCATCGTGAAGAACGCCGCAGGCCAGGCGTTCAGCCTCAATTTCGCTTCGCTCAATCGCGGAAAGCGCAGCCTCGTCGCGAACCTGAAGGACCGCGCGCAACTTGCGCGCGTCGCGGCGCTTTGCGCACGCGTCGACGTCATCATCGAGAACTATCGTCCGGGCGCGCTCGATCGGCTCGGTCTCGGCTTCGAGGAAGTCGCGAAGCGCAATGCATCGATCGTCTACTGCTCGATTTCCGGCTATGGCCAGACGGGCGAGCGCGCGCGAAAGGGTGCATTCGACGTCGTCGTGCAAGGCGCGTCGGGCCTGATGAGCGTCACGGGCGAGCCCGACCGTCCGCCGGTGAAATGCGGCGTTCCGGTGGCCGACTTCACCGCGGGACTCTATGCCGCGTACACGATCGTCGCCGCGCATCCGCGTGCGGTTCGCGAACGACGCGCGATCCATCTCGATTGCGCGATGCTCGACTGCCTGCTCGGCATTTCCGCGCTGCAGACGAGCGAATACTGGGGCACCGGCGTTGCGCCGGCGCGACTCGGCTCCGCGCACCCGCGCAACGCGCCATACCAGGCGTTCGACGCGAGCGACGCGCAGTTCATCATCGCCGCGGGCAATGACAACCTCTGGCGCGAGGTGTGCGAGGCGACCGGCAGGCTCGACCTGCTCGACGATCCGCGCTTCGCCGGCATCGCGGAGCGCGCGAAGCACCAGGCGGCGCTCGTCGACATTCTGCAACCGGTGTTCCGCACAAAAACCTCGCGCGAATGGCTTGACGAGTTCGGGCGCCGCGGCGTCCCGAGCGGCCCCGTGAATACGTTCGCCGACATTCTCGGCGATCCGGCGCTCGTTGCAAGCAGGCTCATCCAGCCGATGAGCGTTCCGGTCGCTCAAACGACGCCAACGGTTGCTTATCCGGTGCAGATGAATGGCGAACGCGTTCGCGCGATGCGTCCGCCTCCTGCCCTCGGCGAGCACACCGACGAAGTGTTCGCGGAATGGCTCGCGGCGCCACGGGCAACGTGACCGATCTCCTTTGCGTCGATCGCGATTCGCCGCGTGTCGGATGCTGGCGCCTCGTCCTCGACGATGCGTCGCATGCGAACGCGCTTTCACCAGATCTCATCGCGAGCGTTGCCGATGCGCTGTGCGAAGCGATGGCACACGACGCGCGCGCGATCGTTCTCGACGGCAGCGGCAATCGCTTCTGCGCCGGCTTCGATCTGCACGACGTCGAAGACATCGGCGAATCCGAGTTGCGCGAACGGTTCGAAGCGGTCGAAACGTTGCTCGAGACGATCCGCCGCGCGCCGTTGCTGACGATCGCGGTCGTTCGCGGTGCGGCGCTCGGCGCGGGCGCCGATCTCGCCTGCGCGTGCGACTATCGGCTCGGCACGTCGCGCGCACGCTTCGCGTTTCCGGGAAGCCGCTTCGGCGTCGTGCTCGGCACGCGGCATCTGGCGAGCATCATCGGCAGGCAGGCCGCGCTCGAGATTCTCATCGAAGGCAAAACGCTCGACGCCGATGCGGCGCTCGCGTGCGGCGTCTTGAGCGAGATCCACGACCCGCAATCCGTCGCCGCACGAATCGACGATATCGTGGCGCGCTCCGAAAGCCTCGACGTCGAGACGCTACGCGCGATGCTTCGGCTGCTGCGCGATGCGCCGTCGGAGCGCGATCGCATGGAGCTGCTCGCATCGGTGTCGCGCGCGGGATTCGCCGAGCGCGTTCGCAATCACGCCCGACGCGTACGTGACGAGCGCGAGCGCCGGCGCGCCGAGCAGGCGTGAAGACGACATCGCACGCGACGAAGCGGCCCGCGCGCCGAGCTGCGAAGCCGTCGAGATCGGCGCGTTCGCGTGGCGATGGTTCCACCACAGCAACGGCAGCGCGCGAAGCACCGATGAGCTCGGTCGCCAAAGCGCTGCTCGTGCTCGAATGCGTCGGACTGTCCGATCGACGAACGCTGACCGACATCGCGAAGGACGTCGCGCTCCCGAAATCGACGCTGCTGCGCCTCATTCACGCGCTGATCGCGCGCGGCTTCCTGCGACGCACCGCGCACGGCGAGTACGCGGTGAGCCTCAAGATGTGGCGCATCGGATGCAATGCGCTCGATTCGGGCGCGATCCGCGACGAGGTGCTGCCGCTTTTGCGCCGGCTCGTCGAGCGCACGGGTGAAACCGCGCACTACGCCGCGTACGAAGACGGATCGAGCGTTTACATCGAGAAGGTCGATGGACTGCATCCTATCCGCTCGTACACGGCGGTAGGCGGGCGCTCGCCCGCATACGCGACGGCCACCGGCAAAGCGCTGCTTGCGTGGCGCGACGAAGCCGAGATCGCGGAGATCGGTCGTCGCGCACAGCGCTTCACCGATGCGACAACGTGCGGCGCCGACGAAGTGTCGCGCGAAGCGGCGAAGACGCGCAAGCTCGGCTACGCGGTCAATCGCGGCGAGTGGCGCGCATCGGTGTGGGGAATCGCCGCACCGATCTTCAATCGGCACGCAAAGGTGATCGCGGCGGTCGGCATCTCCGGTCCGCGCGAGCGCGTGGAATCGAACATCGAGCCATTCTCGGACGCCGTGTGCGAGACGGCGAAGAAGCTTTCGACCGCGCTGGCGCCGCTCGATCCGGCACTGGCGCTGCGGCGCGAATCGTAAATCGGCCGAGGCGTGTAACGCTTACGCCGGCCGGCGCAATAATTTCAACTCGACGGAAGCGACTTTCCGCGCCGCGGCAGGCGCTCCGCGCCGTTGAGGCCCTTGCGCTTCTCGATTGTCTCGGCCGCTTCCATCTCCTGCTCGGGATTGTCGTCGGATTCGATGCTGTCGGCCTCGCGCTCGCTCGATGACTCGTCGATCATCTCGAAATCGCCGGCTTCGTCCGGTTCGTGCTCGGTCAACGTTTCGTCGATTGCCTCGGTCGAGTCGCGACCGACGGCCGCGCGCTCGCCCGTGCCGTTGCGGTCGCTGTCCGAGTCGAGATTGGCGTCACCGAGATCCGGGCCGGCATTCGTCGGCGCCGAGTCCACGTCTGGATCGGACGTGGTCCCATGCTCGAGCGGTAGCCCACCCTCGCGATTGAGCCCGGGACCCCCGACGACATCGCTGCCGCTGTCGCTGGAGTCGCTGGGGCCGAGCGCGTCGGTGCCATGTCCCTTTTGCGTGACACCTTTGCCTTCGCCGGTCGTGTTCAACGTGCTGCGTGCCATGATGTTCTCCCCTTTGCGGTTACGAGAAGCGACGCAACACACATGCCATTGCGCGATGACCCGTCGTTGCCGGCCGCCGCTACTTCGACAAACGCCATGGTTTCGGGCACGATTGCTGGCGGCCGAGCATTGGCCGACCGTTCACTTTCGAAAAAAGAGGAGCGATCGCAGTGTTTCGATCGTCGATTGCAGTCGCACTGATCGCGCTCGCGACGCTCGCGCAAGCCGCGGACATCGGACGCATCAAGGTCGCTCGCGGCGCCGTCACGATCCAGCGCGGCGGCGCATCGCTTCCTGTTAGCGTCGGCATGGCGGTGCAGGCCTCGGACGTCGTCGCCACCGGCAGCGACGGATCGGTCGGCATCACGATGACCGACAACTCGTTGTTGTCGGCCGGCCCCAACAGCGTGCTCGCGCTCGACCGTTACGATTTCGACGACGTGACGAGCGAGGGACATTTCGATGCATCGCTTCGCAAGGGCACGCTCGCGGTCGTGTCCGGGCGGCTCGCCCAGCAGTCGCCCGATGCGATGAAGGTGCGCACGCCCTCGGCGGTGCTTGGCGTTCGCGGAACCGAGTTCGTCGTCAGCGTCGGCGATGGCCGATAGCGAACGCTGGAGCCGAATGTCGTTCGCCTCGGCGTTGCGCCGCGTGCAGCACGCACGATCGCTTCGCGGGATGCTCGCCGTGCTCGCGATTTGCGTGAACGCGTGCGCGATGCAGGAGCGCATCATTCTGCTTCCCGAGCCTGGCGGAGGTCCAACGTCGCTCGCGGTGGATCAGGGAGGTCGCGAGGTGCTGCTCGATCGGCCCTACGCCGCGACCGATCTCACGATCGCCAATCCCTGGCCTTATCAGGCGACGCCCGAGGAAGTGCGCGGAACGTTCGGCGCGGCGCTGGCTGCGCAGCCCGAGCACGCTACGCACTTCACGTTGTATTTCATCGAGAACAGCGATGAATTGACCGACAAATCGAAGGTGATGCTCGACGAGGTGTTCGCGAATCTCGCGAAGCGGCCGGTGCGCGATGTCGTCGTCGTCGGCCATACGGACACCGTCGGCAGCGACGAGGCCAACGACATCCTCGCCAGGAAACGCGCGAATACCGTGAAGGCGATGCTGGTTTCGCGTGGCGTGCCGGCGGAGGACGTCGTCGCCATCGGGCGTGGCAAGCGTCAGCTTCTCGTCCCTACGCCGGACCGCACCGCGGAGCCACTCAACAGGCGCGTCGAGATCGTCGTGCGGTAGAAAGCGGGCAGCGCTACGCTGCGAGAATCATGGCACCCGGCAGCTCGGGATGCTCGGGATTCGGAACGAGCCTGTGATCGCGCGGATGGATGATCATGTCCATCGCTTGCATGGGAATGGCGCCGAGCAGGATTTGCTCGCCGAGGACATACGCCGAGGTCGTGCAATCGCGTCCCTTCGTCTCGACTTTGACCGGCCCGACGTAGCGCACGCGCAGGCTGCTGCCATGCGCGAGTCTCACTTGGCGCGGGGCGAAGCTCCGCCAAATGAAGTTGTGCGGCGAGGTGCTCCGTAACGACAAGATCGATCGCCCCGCTGTCGACGACTGCCATCACGGTGATTTCCCCGAGGTCCGGCCGCACAGGATTGCTCAGGCGAATCGCGGGGTAAACGATACCCATTGATGTCCTTCCCGGCGCAATCAACGCGCCGCCATTGACGCACGCGCCGGCGGCATGCGCCATCGGTCGGATGGCCGATGCCTCCGACCCATATCCTCGCCGCCGCCATTCTCCGATCCGCGCCACCCTATCGCGAGCACCGTCATGTCATCGTACGGCTCGGCTTCCCCGGTGAAACGATGCACGTCGTCGCGAATCGCATCGACGGCGACACCGGCCGACGTCGCCCTTGCCAACAGCGTCTCGACGCGCGCCGCGCCATACAGCGTATTCGCGGCATCCTGCGCTTCGGTCACACCATCGCTGACCGCGCAGACGAGATCACCGCGCGCCAGCGTCACGTGCGCCGCGCGATAGTCGAAATCGTCGACGACGCAAAGCGGCGGCCCGCCACCTTCGCGAAGCCGTGTAAGCGTTCCTGAAAACTCGCGTCGCCACGGATTCTCGTGGCCGGCATTGCAGTAGTCGAGAACGCCTGTCCGCAAATCGAGAATTCCCGCGAACACGGTGACGAAGAACGCCGACGCATTGTCGCGGCCGACCTCGACGTTGGCCTGCGACAGCAGCACGCCGAGATCGCCGTCGTGCGCGCGAAGCATGGTGCTCTTGCACAACGCCTTGCTGACCGCCATGAACATGCTCGCCGACAATCCCTTGCCCGAGACGTCGCCGATCATGAAGAACAATCGATCGTCGTCGAGTCGGAAGAAGTCGTAGAGATCGCCGCCGACCTCGCGCGCCGGCTCCATTGTCGCCGCGATCTCCACACGATCGTCGTGAAGCGATTCGGGACGCGGCAGCGTGTCGAGCTGCACACGCCGCGCCGCCTGGAGCTCGCCCGCGACGCGCGCCGCCGCTTCGCGCTCGCGCTGCAGCGTCTGCTGCAGCGCCTTGCGATGGCGCGTCGCTTCGGCGAGCTGCAATCCGAGGAGCGTCGCGAAGAGCAGCGCGAACGCGATCGCCGGCGTCGCCGCGTCGAACAGCAAGCGATCGGCTCGGAACGCCGCCAACGCGGCGCCGACGAGCGCTGCCACGCAAGCGACCGCCAGCAGCGCGCCGTAGCGGATCGAAAATCGCGGCACGAGCAGAATCGCCAGCAGCGCGACCGCAAGAAGCGCGATCGCCTCGATGATGGGTGCAAACCCTGGACGCGACAGGAACACGTTGTCGGTCATGTTCTCGAGCACCTGCGCATGCACTTCGACGCCCGGCATCTTGCCGACCGGCGTCCAGACGTAATCACCGAGCGCGAGTCCCGTCACGCCGATGAGAACGAAGCTTCGGTGAAGCGCGTCGGCGCTCACCTTGCCGTTCAACACATCGACCGCCGGAACGAACCGCTCCTCACGATGCAGGGAGAACCAGGGACGCGCGCTGCCATCCGCTTGCGCGGAAAGTTGCCTGGGTCCGATCTGGACGCCGCTCACGACGCCATCGGTAACCGACACGCGCAGCGATTTCACCTGCGCCGCGACGCGCCACATTTCGACGGCAAGTCCGGGCACGAGCGTGCCCTTGACGTTGGCGACCAGCGGCACGTGTCGCAGGATGCCTTGGGTGTCCTCCGCGGAAATGAGTCCCCAGCCGTGCGCGGCCGCCGTGAGGGACGGCAGGCTGGAAAGCGCACCGTCGTACTCGAGAAGCCGCGCCTTTGCGCGCGCGAGATCGGCATCGTCGCGCACGCCGCGAACGGGCATCGGAACAACGCGAAGCGGATTCGTCGTCGTGTCCGTGCCGACCATCGCGAGCACCGTCGGAGACGACGCGAGCGCGCCGGCGAGCACGCCGTCGTTCGTCGGCAGCGCGGCAACCTGTGTGCGCAGTGCGACATCCGCATCCGATTGCGCGATCGCGCGGTCAGGCGACAACGGATCGGCCTCGGGCATGAGAATGTCGATGCCGATCACGCCGGGATCGAAGTCGGCGACTTTACGCAACAGGGCGGCGAGGCGCGTTCGCGGCCAGGGCCAGTGACCGAGCGCCGCCAGGCTCCTGTCATCGATCGCGACGATGGTGACCGGTGTCGTCTCGAAGTGCCTCGGCCACAGGCGCTCGCATGCATCGAACCATGCTTCGCGCAAGGGCACGAAGCGCGCGACATCCAGCGCGAGCAAAACCGCGAGCACGACCGCGACTGCAATGGCGACGAGCCGCACGCGCGCCGTCGCGAGCGGCGGCGTGGCCGGCGCAACGCCGGTCACAACAGGATTTCCAGCCCGTCGTAGGCGGCAGACACGCGAAGTGCGGTGTCGCCGCGGGTGATCTCCTCGAAGCGCCGCGTCTCGGCGAGCACCTTCGCGAGCGCTGCGTCGTCGAGCGCGGGCTCGTGGTGGAAGAGGCAAAGCTCCCTGACGTGCGCGAGCTGGCAAAGCTCGACGCCGACGATGTTGCTCGAATGGCCCCAGTCGGCCTTGATCGACGTTGCTTCCGCGAGCGAGTACATCGCGTCGAAGATCACGAGGTCGGCGTCGCGAAAGAAATCGGCGAACGCCGGTCGCTCATTGGGCTCGGTCAGCTTGTGCTCGGAATCGGTGGAGTAAACGATCGTGCGGCCATTCTTCTCGAACCGGTATCCGTACGAGTCGCCCGTGTGGTGCTGGCGCTTGAGCGTCACGCGCATCCCCGCCACGTCGTGCGCCGTATCGGGTGAAAGATGAACGAATTCGATGGACGCACCGAACACGTCGAATCTCACCGGGAACGACGGCGCTTCCATCTGTCGACGAAGCGCAGCCTCGAGGTTGCGGTGGCCGCCGTAGAAGACCACGCGATTGCCCGGGATGTACGCCGGTCCGAAGAACGGCAATCCCATGATGTGATCCCAGTGCACGTGCGACACGAACACGTGATAGGTCTGGGGCAACGCGGCGCCATGGCGCGCGAGCGTCGCCTGGCCGAACGAGCGCAGGCCGCTGCCGCAGTCGCAAATGACGTACTCCGTTCCGCCCGTCAGAAGCTCGACGCACGCCGTGTTCCCGCCGAACGTCCCCGAAATCTCGAACGGAAGCGCATCGAGATACGCGCGAAGATCACCGTCCGAATCGAACGTGCGTCCATTCGCGTTGCGGAGCGCGGCGATCAGCTTGGCGCGAACCCCTGCCGCGCCGAGCGCGACCGGAAGCGAGCCGCGCGTTCCCCAGAACCGGGCACCTTGCATCAGGCGTTGTTGGGTGCTGCCGGCGTTCCCTGCGCGGGCGCCGAGCCGGGCGACAGCGCGCCTAGCGCGTAGGGAAGCGACGGAAACATCTCGAACACGGAATCGAAGCGACTGATGGCGAAGATCTCCGCGACGATCGGTTGCAGCGACACCGCGGCGATGCGGCCCTTGCGCGCGCGCAACGCTTTTGCGGCGAGCATCAGCACCCGCAGGCAGACGCTGCTGATGTAATCAACGCCCGAGAAGTCGACGACGAGCGCGCGCGTGTTCGGATCCCCTGCGAGCGGAAGCAGCGACTGCTCGAACGCCTCCGAAACGGAATGATCGAGTCGACCGGCGGGCGCGGCGACCGCAACGTTGCCGATGTGGCGACTCTCGAACTGCACGACGCCTCCCGCCTATCCGCGATCCCGATCCCGTAGTGGCCGCGGCATTATACGGCCCCGTGAATGCGAAATGGCGCCAGGCGACGGACGACGGCGAGGCGCCAACCTCCGATCGCCGGCGCGCTTGGCCGACCGCGCGCTTTGCGATAGGTTCGGCCCCGGGCAGCTTGACGCAATACGACCAACGGACGAGCAGCCATGAACGAATGGGAAGTGATCCTGCGCACGATCGTCGCGCTCGCGGCGGGTGGCGCGATCGGCCTCGAGCGCACCTATCACGGGCGCGCCGCCGGCCTTCGCACTTACGCGCTGGTGTCGTTCGGCTCGGCGCTGTTCGTCGGCGTCGGACAATACGTCCTGATCAGCGCACGCGACAGTGGCGAGATCGCGCGGATCATCCAGGGCATCGTGACCGGCGTTGGGTTTCTCGGCGCGGGCGTCATCGTCAAGGAAGGATTTTCGGTACGCGGCCTGACCACCGCCGCGTCGATATGGGTGGCCGCCGCGATCGGCGTTGCACTCGGCACCGGCTCGTACTGGACGGGGCTCGCGTCGACCGGGCTGACGCTGGTCGCCCTCTCGATCCTGCGCCGGATCGAGGATCGCCTGCCGTCGCAGACGTTCGTGCACTTCGAGGTCGCGTTCCGGCGCGCTTCAGCGATGGACGAGGATCGCTTGCGCGAGATCATCCGCGATCACGACTTTCGCATCAGCGAGTTCGCGTATCGCCTCGACGGCGACTCGCAATCGCTCGAGTATCGCGGCGTCATCTGGGCGAATGCGCCGGCGCGCCTGCGCGACCTCGAGCGAAGCCTCGTTGCGCTGCCTGATGTGCTGCATTTCCGCATGTCGCCGACGCGCGAGTGAAGCACGTGGGACGCGCGTTGCGTTACGCGCGCCGCTCGATTAGCATCGGCTCGCGTGTTCCCGCTTCACCCGCGTCCATCGCTCCGGCACACCAGCCGCGCCGAAGCCTCGAAAGGAAAGCCGCCATGCCGAACGAGCAAGGGTCTACGTACTACCAGGAACGGTTGTCGGGACATCTGGAGCCGACGCCGAACGGCTCGGTCTATGTCAAGCCGCAGGACATGGAATGGCGCCCCTCGCAGTTCGAGGGCGTCGACATCAAGGTGCTGTACGAGAACAAGGCGAGCGGCGAATTGACGTGCCTGCTGCGCTGGGCGCCCGGAACGACGCTGCCGTTTCACAAGCATCCCGAGCTCGAGCAAAGCTACGTCATCGAAGGCTCGTTCTCGGATCACGACGGCATCTGCCGCGCCGGCGAATACGTTTATCGCCATCCGGGTTCGATGCACGAGACGCACAGCGCCGAAGGATGCACGATCCTGGCGATCTATCGCAAACCCAACATTTTCCGGAACAGCGCCGGCTTCGAGGCCGGCGGCAGGAAGCGCATCAAGACCGACAAGGCACCGACGACGTTCGCCACGGGCGAGTGAAACGCTTGACTTAACCGAACACCATCGGCGGAAACTCGCGCCGATTCGCTTCCCACGCGCGCGAATACTCGATGATGCGCGCGGTCTCCTGGACGACGTGCGCTCCGAGTTCGCGCGCAAGCACGTGCAGCATCGTGTCGATGCACAGCGCTACGCCGCCGCCGGTTGTCACACCGCAGTCGACGAGACTCGCCTCGCGCGCATCGATGGCGGGATAACGCTCGCGCATCACCGCGAGCGGTGAGACTTCGGGCACCACCACTTCGCGCTTGGTCGTCGCCTTGCAGCCGTCGAGCACGCCGGTCGCGGCGAGGATCATCGCACCTGTGCATACGGAGACGAGTCTCGTCGCAGGTTTTCGCGAACGAAGGAAATCGATCATCTCCGGATTACGGGCCTGGGCTTCCCATCCTGGGCCACCGGTGACGACAAGAACATCGCAATCGGGCGCATCGATGACCGCATGATCGGCGATTACGCGCAGGCCATTCGAAAGATGCACGACGCCGGCGCGCGGCGCGATCGTGCAGATCTCGATCTCGGGCGCGATCCTGCGCGCCATCGACAACACACCGTAAGTGGCGAGATCGATCGGCTCTACGCCGTCGTAGATCACGATGCCGAATCTCATTTCGCGCAGTTTACGCGGTCGTCCACTCGTACTGAACACCTCGCACGGGTCGTCGAGACTCTTTATAAGCGAGTGTAGAGCACAAGCTTATCTCTTTGATGCGCATTAAGTTTAGCGCATGGTCCGGTGCTTGCTAGACCAAGCCTCCGGGAGGGAGAACTTCGTGAACAGAAATCATGTTGCACTCGCGCTTTTTGGCGGGTTTTCGTATGGGCTCGCATTGCAAGCCAATGCCGTACCCATCACTTTCGACTTCAACACCGTGGCGATCAGCGGTTCGCACTCGAATGGTCTCGGCGCAACAGGCGGAGACACGGCCATCGGGACGTACATGACCGGCATCCTCCACTCGTCGATCGGCCCGAGCGCCAGCGCCAATTCGAGCGGTGCGCTCGCAACACAGACGTACAACGGCGAGGGCCATGTGAACGGCGACTCGCTCGGTACTTCCGACAACGGCGTACACCACACCGGGAACGACACGTTCCTGATGAACGACGACTTCGGGATCTATGGCTCGGCCACGAGTCAGTTTTCACTGACGTTCACCGGCTTCTACATTTATTCGGTGAGCTTTGACTGGCAGATCTTTCCCGACGCCTCGTGCCCGGCGTCAAGCTCGCCCACGGCATGCGCGAACAATCCGTCGAACAGCAACTATCCCGATATCGAGTTGCTGGCGAACGGTGTGAACGTGTGGTCGGCGCTTGCGACGACGCCTGTGAGCGGAGACAAGGATCCGCAAGGTATAGGTCACTTGTCCAACCTCGCAGTGAATGGCGTGACGACGCTCACGTTCGTCGACTGGCCGGCTGAAATCGGCATGGACAATCTCGTCATCAACGGCTGCACGATCCAGTCTCCTAACTGCCTGCGTCAGGACGCTCCCGAGCCATCGACATTGTTGCTGTTCGGAGGTGGCGCGCTCGCTGCATGGCGTTTGCGCAAGCGAAGCCGTTCCGCGTGAACCGATCCGAGCTTGCAGTGCGCCGGACGCGGAACGCTGCGCGTTCCGGCGCACGATCGCGGCGAAACCTGCCAACGTCGCGCAGCGAAGCCGCCTAGCGCTCGCAGATGCAGCGCCGTCCTCGCAGGACCTGCTTTGCGAACGCTCGAGCGGTTCGAAAGGCGAGCCAAGCGCACCGGGTCGGACACCATGACCTCGAGGGTCTGAGACGTAGCGTTGCGGTCCGCGCTCGTCGGAGATGAGCCCGGTCTTACCTTGCCCGGGGAAAATCGGATCATTGGCTACTTGAGAACGGCTCCCTGGTGGGGTGGGCTCGTGATGGCGCCGAGTGTTCGCGGCGTGCAGTAGTCGAGACTCGAATGGGCGTGCTTCGGTCAAGCCCGGCTGCCGCGCACCGTCGCTCGCGGTCTCGAGGAGCTGCGCGTAATAGACGGCGCGAGCGTCTCGTCCCCGCTTGCACGCGCCGCGCGAGCTGCGCCGAGCACGCTGTTGAACCGGCGCGGGTACAACTCGAGTGCGCGTCGATACGCGATGAGCAGCGCTTCCGCCGGACGCTACTGCTCGGTCACCAAAGCCGAGAAGTTCATGGGCGGGCAGGGTCGGGCGTTACCGCGTGCTTCGCCGTCGCAGTTTCGATCTCGGCTGCTTCGTGCATCGGCGCAACGCTCGACTGCGAATCGCCCTGAACGTGGGCGAGCCACGCGCTCAGCTCGAAGGCGCAGCACCTGGACGTTGCGAGCGAACAGGTCTCTCCCCGGCCTTGCGCGTCGCAACCTCGAGTTCTTCGAGCTTGCGGATCTCCTGCGTCGCCTCGTTCACGTGTTGCAGGTGCGCAGCGCCAAGGCCGCGCGCAAAGCGCGTGATCGCCTCGGGCCAGCTGAAGCGATCCCAGTCGAGCGAGGCAGGCATGCGCGGTACCAGCGCCGCCGACCGGCCCCATTCGCGTCGTTCGAGCGCGTAGCGCGCCTGTGTCGAAGCGAGATGGAACGCGGTCTTGAAGCTCGGCTCGATCGACGGCGTATTCCGGAGTCGATCGACCTGCGTGAGCGCTGCGTCGTCCTCGCCCTTCTGCAGAAAGGGCGTAGACGAGGTACTCGACGGCGTGCGGAAATTCGTCCCATACGAACTGTCCCCGATCGCCCTCCCGCGTTTTCCAGTGCCGCTTGCGCGGCGGCGAGGTTGCCGCGAATCGACCCATCCCAATCGCCCATGCGCGTATGGATGTGCGTGGGATGTGCAGCGCATGCGGGTTGCGCGGCGCGATGTGGTCGTACTTGCGCGTGACCTCGAGCGATTCGCGCTCGCGTCCCGGAACGTCGTTGTGCCTCCTTCGAGCAGCTCACGGGGAATTGAACGTTGCCGAGCGGCTCCACATGATCGTGGTCGGCATGCGCAGCCTGGTCGTGTGGGAAGGCGATCGGGGCGCCGAGCATCGTCGTTGCGAGGACGGAAAACCGAAGCAGACGCGATTTCATGGACCCTCCACCTGACTCGTTGCAGACGCCGGCGTGTCAGCCGTGAGGACAGCGTGCCTCCGCTACCCGGACCCGCCTAGTTCAGAAAGTGAACTTGCGGCGGCTGCGACCGGGCGATAGCGTGCGAGCGTCGTGTGCGCGGATTCGAGGGGGTGACAACGTGAAAGGCGGGTTCGGTCAGTTCTGCCCGGTGGCGGTCGCCTGCGAGGTTTTCGCGGAGCGGTGGACCCCGTTGATCCTGCGCGAGCTCTTCGCGGGATCCGAGCACTACAACGACATCCACCGGGGAGTCCCGCTGATGTCACGTGCCTTGCTGTCTCGCAGGTTGCGCGATCTCGAGGATGCCGGCGTCATCGCCAAACGGCCGCTGCCGGGCAGACGCGGCTATCGATACACCCTCACGCCTGCGGGCTGCGAGTTCAAACCCATCGTCGACGCGCTCGGCGCCTGGGGACAGCGCTGGACGGTCCGCGTGCAGCGCGGCAATCTCGACGCCGGGTTGCTCATGTGGAACATGCGGCGGCGGATCGCACGGGAGCGCCTGCCCGACCGGCGGGTGGTCGCGTGTTTTCGATTCACCGGCGTTCCTCGGGCGTATCGCGGACCGAAGGTCTTCTGGCTCGTGCTCGAGCGATCGGGTGTGGAGTTGTGCGTCGACGACCCCGGCCACGAAGTCGACCTCGACATCGAGGCCGATGTCGGGACGATGGCCCGTGTATGGCTTGGCGATCTGTCGTTCGACGCCGCATCGCGATCAGGTGCGGTGAAACTGACCGGAGCGCGCGAGCTCAAGCGGGCTTTGCCTGGCTGGCTGATGCTCAGTCATTTCTCCGGCGTCGCTCGACCGCACGAGCAGGAGGCCGTCACCCCGACCGCGACCATCGTGCACCCTCATGGGATGCCGGGTCACGAGCCGCATCAAGGAGCGCGATGATGCAGATTCCTGGCTTCACCGGACGAGCACTGACCCGCGACGACGCGCAATTCGAAACGGCGCGACGCGTCTGGAACGGCGCAATCGACAGGATCCCGAAAATCATCGCGCTGTGCAGCAGCGCCGACGATGTCGTCGCCGCACTTCGCCATGCGCGCGAGAACGATCTCCTCGTCTCGGTGCGCGCCGGCGGACATGGCGTCGCCGGCCACGCAGTGAACGACGGCGGGATCGTGATCGATCTCGGTCCGCTGAAGGGCGTGCGCGTCGACGCACGACAATGCCGTGCGTATGTCGAAGGCGGCGCGCTGTGGGGCGATGTGGACGCCGCTTCCCAGGCATTCGGGCTCGCGACCACCGGCGGCATCGTTTCGCACACCGGCGTCGCCGGGCTCACGCTCGGCGGAGGCATCGGATGGCTGATGCGCAAGCACGGCACGACCGCAGACAACCTGGCGCGCGCGGAACTCGTCACGGCGGAAGGAGGGAAGGTCTTCGTGAGCGAGCGCGAAGATCCGGAGCTCCTGTGGGGGCTGCGCGGCGGCGGCGGCAATTTCGGAATCGTGACGCGGTTCGAATTCGCGCTGCATCGCGCGGGGCCCACGGTGCTCGCCGGCCCGATCCTCTGGCCGATGGAGAACGCTCCCGAGGTGATGCGCTTCTACACCGACTTCGCGCGCGAAGCGCCGGACGAGCTGACGACCATCATCCAGTATCGAACGCTGCCCGCGTTTCCGAGCTTCCCCACTGAGCTCCACGGCCGGAAGGTGCTTCAGATCGCCGCGCTGTGGGCAGGCGAGATCGCGAAGGGCGAACCGGTGCTCGCACCGCTGCGTTCATGCCGCACGCCGCTGTTCGATGGCGTGGGTCCGAGGCCGTACGTCGCGCACCAGTGCGGCAACGACAAGGCGGTTCCTCACGGCTGGCACTACTACTGGAAGTCGATGGACGTGGCGAACCTCGACTCGGAGATGGTCGACGTCATCACCGAACATTCGCTCGCAATGCGCTCGC
>DATGGP010000029.1:0-4438 GCA_035308425.1 Casimicrobiaceae bacterium
TACATGCAAATGTTGAATGCGAGTTGCAACCCTCGATCAGGACCATCCGGATCATGGTCACACCATGCGTGTGCAGCCAGCAGGTTCGACAGCTCACGGTCGACACGCGCTAGCCAGCTTTTCGCCTCGCGAGCGTAGAGATTGGGACGAGCACGTTCGGAGAAGGCGAGAAAATAGGCGAGATGCCGACTCCTGGCAGCATCCGTAGAACCGGATTCGACCAGGCGATCCTGCGCGTACTGCCGCACGGTTTCCAACATGCTGTAGCGCAGCTCCGCCGCTGCGCTGCGCTCGACGACCACGAGCGACAGGTCAACGAGTCGCTCGAGTCGCTCGAGGGCTTCGCCCTCGTCGCCACGTTCGCCCACAACAGCGGCGGCAGCTTCCAGCGTCCAGCCCCCGGCAAACACCGAAAGACCTTGCATCCATCGTTGCTCGTCCAGTGTGAGCTGCTCGTAACTCCACTGCAGCGTAGCAAGTAGCGTCTGATGTCGTGACATCGCCCGCGCGCGGCCGGCAAGCAGGGTAAACCGGTCTGCAAGCCTGCCGCGAATCTGATCGATCGAAAGCATCTTCAGCTTCGCAGCGGCGAGCTCGATCGCCAGCGGTATGCCGTCGAGGCGCCGGCAGATCTCGGCTACAGCCCGGACGTTTGCGTCATCGAGCCGAAACTGCGACACCACATCGGCCGCGCGCTCGACGAAGAGCTGGACCGATTCAGCGTCCCGCACAGCTTCGATGTTCTCATCTCCGTCCGCCGGCATCGCCAGCGATTGGACTGCGAACATGCGCTCGCCGGCGATGCCAAGTCCTTCGCGGCTGGTCACGAGAATGTGCAAGCGCGGTGCCGCACGGAGCAGCGGCTCCGCAAGCGCGACGCATGCATCGAGCAAGTGCTCGCAGTTGTCCAGCACGAGCAACGCACGGCGATCGGCAAAGTGTCGTACCAGTGTCTCTTCGATCGTCTTGTCCGGTTCCTCGCGAACGTCAAAGGCGGTTGCTACGGACAATGCAACACGGCCGGGTTCCGCGATCGGCGCCAAGTCAACGAAACACACGTCGCCGTCGAACGACGGTACGAACAGCTCGGCGAGGCGGATCGCAAGGCGAGTCTTGCCACAGCCGCCGATGCCAGTCAGCGTCAGCAGCCTGACACGCTCGAGAATCTGTGCGCACTCGGCGAGGGCGTCTTCGCGGCCAATGAACCTTGTCAGGGGGCGCGGCAGGTTGTGCTTTGGCGCTGCGGGCACCCTAGAAGTACCCGAAGCGTGCCCTTCGAGCTGCAGGGCGAACCGGTAGCCATGGCCCGGAACAGTAGCGATCGCGTCCTGGCCCAGGATCTTTCGCAAGGCCGAGACCTGCACCTGCAGGTTGTTCTCCTCAACGACGAGCTTCGGCCAAACACGGGCCAGCAGCTCATCCTTACTGACGAGTTCACCCGCGCGCTCGACCAGCGCCACCAGCAGGTCGAACGCTCGCGGGCCCACAGCCACGGCCTGGCCCTCGACGAATAGGCGCTGTTGTCCGGGCTGTAGTTCGCAGTGCCCAAAGCGATAGCTTGCCTGACCCGCGCCGTTGTTCATGGCACCGCCCCTTTTCCCCTGACGAATCACACGAAACAGTGTATTGCGGAGCGGCCATGCGAGATACGCAGTACATTGGAGCTCGGGCACAAACCGAAAGCGTGCTGGACTGCATGGGCGCTCGAACATCGGCAATTGGTGGGCCTATCGCCGGTCGGCGAGGCGATCGCCGTGTGCCGCAGCCACCCATTCGCGCATGCAGCGTTCACGATCTGGGACGTAGGTTTGCCCAGCACACGCGCGCTCGGCTGCCGCGAGCTCCGCCATCGGCTTTCCCCGGCTCTGAAACAGCATGGTGGTCCCGATCAGGATTCCGAGGGCGATGAGCGTTGCGGCGGCGGAAGTGATAATTGTCCCGAGGCCACTATGGCGAGGAAAGGCAGGGTTGGCGCGCATGTTGATCTCCCTTGGGTTGGGCGGCGTGACACGTTGCCGACCGCATGCGGCGAACCTTGCCTTCGACGGGAATCTTCAGTCCTTGAGCCGACCTTAAACGTTCTGAAACTCGGCGTTCGAACGCGCCCAAGTGCCCAGAGCGACGTGACGGCACCGGCCGTGGCGTCGTTCGTGTCGGGTCTGGCATTGCTGACCGCCACAACCCGACTGGGGTCGAGTCGGCGGACGAGCTGACGCTGCCGGGTGGTGCGCTGTGCGGAAGCGGAGACTCCCATCGCGTGATAGGTGCGATGACCGCTGACGTGACCGCGAGAATCGGTGACGGCCCGCTCTTGGCCGAACTCGGAAATTGGCGAACGTCCGGTTGTCGCAATGCGCAACGTGAGCTCACGCGCTCGGGGTGGGGGCGTCGCTCACCGTTGTATTACTGAGTTCTTTGGTACTCCGTGCTTCGGACGTCGAACAAGCACCCCATCCAATACTGGGTCCCGAATGCTAAGTACTCGCTGCATAGCGTGGTATCCGGGCTGCGGCTGGACCAAGGCCGGTCTGACCGGGCCCTAATACTCATCGGCGATGCCGATGAATGGACAAAAGCCGAAGTCTGCCGGCGATTTGCTGAACGCATCGCCGCGGAAGATCAGGCCGGTCAGCTCGTGCTCAGAATCTATCCGGGAGCCACCCACGCCTTCGACGCGCAGGGAAGCATGCGCACCTACGCCGGTCATCCGATCAAGCCCGATCCGGTGGCAACCGCGGATGCCTGGAACCAAGTCGTCGAGTTTCTCCACCAACACATCGGACCGTAGACGAAGTGTCGTTCGACGGCTCGACGGCAGGCGTTCTCGGGCAGGTCGACTCTATTCGAGTATGCGCTGCCCTCGACCCAGATCTCTGCGTCTTGACCGGAGGACGCAGAAACGTGATTTCCTTGTCGGTTTTCGTACGTTTCCGGAAAACGCAGGGTTCCCGCCTAGCGCAACGAATTTGTTCGTGAAGTAGGCCGTGCTGGACTCGAACCAGCGACCAACGGATTAAAAGTCCGCTGCTCTACCACCTGAGCTAACGGCCCGCGAGAAGCCTTCGATTATAGCGACCGGGTTGGCGCGACGCGGGCTTCCAAGAGCGGTCCGATCGCGCATCGAAGATCGCGCATCGATGCGCGAACGCGCAAGAATCGGCGGCCCGAACTCACGACGCGCCGTTGACCCAGGAAATCATGCCGGATGACGTCTGACTGCCGTCGGGCGGGTACGGCGGCACGCGCGACACGTATCTCGATTCCTACAACCGGGACTATGTCTGTGGGGGCGCCAACCGCATGCTGGACCAAGGGACCTCGTACGCGGACCTGGTGCGCTTTGCAGTGTTCGAATCGCAAGGCGGACCGGTGCCCGACGGCGCGACGATCACTTCGGCGAAGCTCAGCATCTACAGCAGAGCGCGGTTCCCTCTGTTTTTCGTTCTCCAAGGAGCGCCACGTTTGGACTGAAGACCTACGCCGACACGCGAAGGGACCGCAAATACGCGGCCGCAGCCGGTAATCACCTATTCGCAGTGACCGCGCCGCGCACGCGTAGCGGCGCGCACGCGAGGTAGACGAGCAAGACAACGCCTGCAACCGCAACAATGGCAACGACGGGAACGATCGCCGGCGACAATGTTTGCGCCAGCATCTGCGCGACGAGCCATGCACCGCAAGCCACGATCAACGCGGCGCCGAGCCAGGCCAGCAATCGTATCCACGAGACGCTAGCATAATCGCCCATCACCTCGCGCGATGCGGTGAAGCGAATCAGCGGCACCAGCGCGAACGGCAACTGCAGGCTCAGCACGACCTGCGTCGCGACGAGAAGCGATGCCGTTGCGCCGTCGCCTTCGATCGCAAGCAGCGCCACGGCGGGAAACACCGCGATCGCGCGCGTGACGAAGCGCACGGCAAGCGGCGAACCGCGCAGGCGAAGAAATCCCTGCATCGCGATCTGGCCCGCGAGTGTCCCGGTGATCGTCGAGCTCTGGCCCGCGGCGAGCAATGCGACCGCGAACAGCAGCCCGGCGAGCGTGGTCCCCAAAAGGGGACTCAACAAACGCTGCGCCTCGCGCAAATCGGTCACGACGATCGCCGATGCGTGGAACACGTTCGCGGCGAGTACGAGAATCGACGCGTTGATGACGAATGCGACATTCAACGCGACGAGGGTGTCGACCAGGTTGTAGCGCAGCGCACGCTGGATGGCCTTGGCGGTCGAGGGCGCCATTCGCGTTTGCACGAGGGACGAGTGCAGATAGAGATTGTGCGGCATGACCGTGGCGCCAAGAATGCCGATCGCGATGTAGAGCATGTTCGGATCGGTGATGATCTGCCCCGTCGGTACCAATCCGCCGAGCACCGCACCGAACGCGGGATGCGAAAAGATCATCTCGGCGCCGAAGCAGAGACCGATCGTGATAATCAGCGC
>DATGGP010000030.1:0-5757 GCA_035308425.1 Casimicrobiaceae bacterium
GTACACAGGCTCGACCTGCAAGCCTTCCTCGGCGAAATAGCCCATCGCGTGCGGCACCATCCAGTATGGCGCGTCACCGAGATCCGGCACGTTCGAGTAAATGAGAAGCGTCACCTTGCGAAGGGGCGCCTTGTCCTGCGCCGGCGCAACGCCGCTCGCGCAGAGCGACAGAAGAAGTGCGAAGACGAGCAGCAGCTTTCGCCTGGTGTTCATCATTTTTCCAACTCCCGGAAATCGTGTCGATGCGCGGTCGTGTCTCTGAAACCCCGCGATCTCGGGCGGATGATCCGCGCGCGCCCGTCGTTGTCAAGTTGCGTGCGACCTTGGTCGCATTTACGCGCACCGCGGCGTAGTCGGGTATCGCCTGCACCCGCAGAGTGTTGCCGATCGCGCAACGCCTGCCTGTCCTCTAATATCGTGCGCGGGGCGCCTGTCGCGAATCTTAATCGACGCATGTGAAAGAGAACTCGCATCCGCGCACGTTGAAGCGTGCGCTCTACACTCTTGCCGCGCTCCCGCTCCTCTTGCTCCCGGGCGCCGCATTCGCGCATTCGTTCGGCACGGCGTACAACCTGCCGGTACCGTTCTGGATGTACGCGTACGGCGCGAGCGCGACGCTCGCCGTGTCGTTCGGCATCGTCGCGTATTTCGCCGGCCAGCCGATCAGCGTCGAACGCATTGCGCCCACGCGGGTAACCGGAGGATGCCGGATTCCGGACGGGTTGCTGGCGCCCTTGCGAGCGCTCTCGGTCGCGCTGCTCGCGCTTTGCATCGTGACCGGACTCGTCGGCACCAGGAACGTCTACACGAACTTCAACATGACGTTCTTCTGGATCGTGTTCGCCCTCGGCTTTCTCTATGTGACCGCTTTGATCGGCGATTTGTATGCGTTCGTCAATCCGTGGCGCGTGCTGTGCGATGCGATCGTTGCATCGACGAAGTCCAGGGCTAGACTTGCATCATATCCATCATGGCTTGCGTATTACCCGGCGCTCGTGCTGTACGCAGGGTTCATCTGGTTCGAGCTCTTCGGACATTCGCAGCCGTTTTCGCTCGCGCTCGTGCTGATCGCCTACACGGCAATCAATCTGGGAGGTGCAGCGCTGTTCGGCCGCGATGCATGGTTCCGCTACGGCGAATTCTTCGCGGTGATGTTCCGGCTCGTCGGACGGATGGCGCCGGTGTTCTATGTGCGCGAACGCGACGGCGGATGGTCGGTCGCGTATCGCAAACCGCTCGCCGGAATCCTCGACGAACCGGCCGAGCGGATGAGCCTGCTTCTGTTCGTGCTCTTCATGCTCTCGTCGACGGCGTTCGACGGACTGCACGATACGCTGCCGTGGGTCACGATATTCTGGAAGCACATCTTCCCGGTGCTGACCGCGGGCTCGCACATGCCGTACACGGTCACCGTCGACTACTACTATTACTGGCAGTGGGCGATGCTCGTACTCTCGCCTTTCTTCTATCTTGCGGTCTATCTCGCCTTCATCGCGGCCTCCAGGCTCGCAGCGGGAAGCGACAAGGATCTACGTACGCTGGCGCTCGCGTTCACGCTGTCGCTTGTGCCGATCGCGTTCGTCTACAACGTGACGCATTACTTCACGCTGCTCGTATCGCAGGGCACGCAGATCGTGCGGATTGCTTCCGATCCGTTTGGCTGGCACTGGCATCTGTTCGGAACCGCGATGCGTTCGACCGATCCGGTGATCCTCGACGCCGGCGCCGTGTGGCACACGCAGGTCGCGCTGATCCTGATCGGCCACGTTCTCGGCGTCTACCTGTCGCATCTCGAAGCGCTGCACGTGTTCCGCGGCGCCCGCCGCGCTGTCGTGAGCCAGCTCCCGATGCTCTTCCTGATGATCATCTTTACGACCGTCGGCCTGTGGATCCTTTCGCTGCCGATCGCGGGCGGTCAGGTGATCGTGCCCACCGGCTGAGTCACGGTTTTCCCGTCAACCATTTTGCTGCCGTCAAGCTCTCGACGGCTGCATAGTAGTAAGTCGCTCGCAAGGTTTGTTGCCTGCCGCTTCCGGCTATCGCTGGAGGTTGCGTCCGCCGGTTCGCCAAAAAGTCCCGCGCGAAGTGTCGGGCTGACCGGGACACGGCGTGCTCGCTACTTCGGCATCACCTCGAGCGCGGTCACCTCGACATGCTCGCCGTCGCTCGCGTGCAGATCGATGGGAAAGCGGCCCGTCATGTTCGCGACGAACGACAGCGTGCCCATCGTTCCCGGTTGCACCTTCACTTCCTTCCGATAGCCGTGCACCTCCAGATTGCCCGCGCGGTCGGTCGTAATCGATAGCGTCACCGGGTCGTCCTTCGACACGCGGATGACGTCCGTCGGCGCGGGCGGATGCGCCTTGTCGATGACGATCGAGAACGCGCCATGCGGCGGCTCCGCGCCGTCGGTGCCTATCGACGCCGCCGGCGGGGACGCTGACGCAGACGTCGGCGCCGGGGGCTGACCAGCACCTTCCGCGGTCGGAGCGGCCTTGCCTGTTGCGTTTTGCGTCGCGACGAGCGGCGCCTGGGTCGGGTTTCCGGGCGGCTCGCTGGTGGAAGCGAACCGGCTGAATCCATAATACGCGGCCACCACGACAACGATGGTTACGACAAGGATCGAAAGAGAGCGATTCACGGAAAGCGGCATACGGAAAGATCGATGAGAAACACGCGGCGCGCGCCGCAACAAGGATATACGATGGTCGATCTGCAAACGCCGTTCGATGCAAGCGTCGTGATGGTCACCGTCGCGCGCGACACGTTCGCGCAAGCGCTGCGGTCGGTGTTCGCGCAGGATTTCGCCGGACGCATCCAGGTGCTCGTCGGGATCGACCGCTGGATCGGCGATCGCGAACGCGTCGCGCAACTCGCGCGCCAAAGCCCGTCGAACGTCGTGGTCACGATGCTCGATCTCGGCTATTCGACGTCGAAGCGCAACGGCGGGCTGTATCCCAGTCACTACGGCGGCGCGCTGAAAACGATCCTGAGCTACGCGGCGAACAGCCGCTACGTCACTTATCTCGATGACGACAACTGGTATGCGCCAACGCATATTGCATCGATGCTTGCCGCCGTAGCCGGCAAGGCGTGGGCGTTCTCGCTTCGTCATTTCGTCGATGCGAAAAGCGGTGATCTTCTGTGTCTCGACACGTGGGAATCGATGGGCCCCGATCGCGGCGTGTACGCAAAAGCGCAAGGCGGCTTCGTCGACACCAATTGCTTTTTCCTCGACACGCTCGCCTGCCAGGACGTGTTCTGCGAATGGGCGATGACGCGCTTCGACGGCGGCACAGGCGGGGACCGGCAAGTGCTCGCGAAGTTGCGCGGCCGCCCGTTCGGCACCAATGGCGCGCACACAGTGTTCTACCGCGCGCGCCTCGAGGGTCTGCATTCCTATTTGCTGTGGAAGTTCAAATGCGCGGGCGTCGATCTCGCGCGCTACATGCCGGCGGAAAAGATTCCAGGGGATGCGATCTGGCGACAGTGCGCCGAGCACGATCGACAAGCCGCCGGACCAACGCAGGCGGTGGAAAGCAGCGTCGCATGATCATTGTGAAGGGAGACGCGGCGCCCTCCTCGTCCACAGCAGCGGAAGCGACGAGATGACGTTCGCGCGCATGCTCGTTGCTCCGACAACCGCGCGCAGCGTGAGCGAGCGGCTCGGCGAAGCCGCGTTGATCGGCAATCCTGACCGGCGGGTTCGTGCAATCGGTGCATTGTCCGTGCTTGCGGATGATGCGCTCGCGTTTTGCGATGCGGCGCGCGCTGCGGAGCGACTTGCAGAAACGAACGCGACCGTCGTCATCGTGCCGCGATCGGTTGCCGCCGCACTTCGCGACGACAAGACGTTGATCGCCGTGACCGATGTTCGCTCCGCGTTCATCGACACCGTTGCATGGCTCTGCCCCGATTCCGCGCGACCCGCGGATCCTCCGCCCGGCGTCGACCGCGGCGCCGCGATCGACGAAGGCGCAACGATCGCGCCGTCGGCGTGCATCGGTGCGAACGTCGTCATCGGAGCGCGCACGCGAATCGGTCCGGGCACGGTTGTCTACTCGGACACCGAAATCGGTCGCGATTGCATCGTCGGCGCCAACGCGTCGATCGGCTTCGTCGGTCTCGCGTATCACGATCGCGCCGACGGCCGCCGCAGCTTCTTCCCGCACCTGGCCGGCGTACGGATCGGCGACCGCGTCGACATCGGAGCGATGAGTTGCATCTGTCGCGGTATGCTCTCGCATACGTCGATCGGCGACGATGCGAAGCTCGGCAGCCTCGTCTATGTGAGCCACGGCGTCGTGCTCGGCGCGCGCGCGTGGATCTCCGCCGGAACGGCAATTGCAGGACACGCGGCGGTGGGCGAAGATGCGCTTCTCGGCATCGGCGCTGTCGTCGTCGACAATGTCGCCATCGGCACCGAGGCAATGGTCGCCGGCGGCAGCGTCGTCATCCGCCACGCGAACGCCGGCGCCAGGCTTCACGGCGTGCCGGCACACGAAGTGCCGGCAATGCGCCGCTTCGGTCCGACGCCGCGCGAATAGGGAACCGTCGCGCGCGCGAGTTGGCCCAAGGTTCCTACAGAGGAGGATTCAATGGCTACCACATCGAGCGCTGCTCACCCCGTCCATCATCGCGGCTGGTCGATCGCCTGGGGCATCCTGCTGATCGTGATCGGCGTGCTTGCGCTGCTGATGCCCGGCATCGCGGCGCTTGCGACCGTGCTGACGCTCGCGTGGCTCTTGATCTTCGCAGGCGTCGTCGAAATCGTGCATGCGTTCCAGACTCACCATCGCGCCGGCTTCGGCTGGAAGCTCGTGGCGGGCATCATCACGCTGATTCTCGGTATCTGCCTCCTGGTGTTCCCGGTCGCCGGCATCGCGACGATCGCGCTCTGGATCGGCGCGTTCATCTTCGTGGGCGGCATCGTGCGGGTGATTCTCGCGTTCCGGGTGCGCCCCGCGAAGGGCTGGGGATGGGTGCTGTTCGATGGCATTCTCGCGATCGTGATCGGCATCCTGATCGCGTGGGGATGGCCGGCGAGCTCGATCGCGTTCATCGGTCTGCTGACGGGCTTCTGGCTGCTCTTTTCCGGCGTCTGGCGGATCACGCTCGACGGACGTGCGCCGGTGGCCGACGGCGTGCTGTCGCACGCGACGTAGCGCCTGCCGTGCAAACGCGGTCGGCATACGACCCGACGTGCGGATGTGCAAGAATGGTTCTCCACCTTTGCGAAGGTTGAATCGAATGTTCAAAGCGATGATTCGTGTCGTCGTCGTCGCGCTGGCGCTCACCTCGGCGAGCGTCCTCGCGCAACCCACCGAAGGCGCCGACCAGTCCGCGCGCAAGCTGAGCCCATACGTCTACATGCGCAATGCCGCCGGCGACAAGGTGTTCATCGAGACGAACTTCTGGCGCAACGATCCCAACTACGACGCGCGTGCGCTCAAACGCATCTCCGACTTGATGTCCGATCTGGAGAAGCTCGGCTTCAAGGGTGACCCGAACGCTGCCACCGGCTGGGACAAGCCGGAAAAGGTCGTTCGCTGCCGCATCAATCTCGAAGTCGTGAACAAGCGCTGGCGAGGAAAGACCGGCGCGATCGTGGCATGCGAGGGCACTGGGATTTCGGAGGCGGAGGTCGTGCCCTCCGAGGATCCGAAGCACGTAATGAAAGTGCTCGAAGCGTTCGAGAAGCAGTACAAGCTGGCGAAGGAAAAGCAGGCGGCGAGGTAGAAGGCGAAAATCGGTGCC
>DATGGP010000031.1:0-3531 GCA_035308425.1 Casimicrobiaceae bacterium
ATCCGCGTCGTGCAGAAGAACCAGGCGGTGCCGGCGCAGATGCCCATCCCGTACGGCGTCGTCGGGTACGAGCCGAACTACCGCGGCGTCAACCAGTACGACCCGCCGCTCGCGAACAGGCTGCTCGACTACTTCGGCTACAGGAAGGGGCCGGATGGTTATCGGACGTTGCCCGATGGAAAGCCGCTCGTCATCCATCAGGCGGTTGGCACGGCGGCGATCGACCGCGAATACAGCGAGCTCTGGAAGCGGTCGATGGACGCGATCGGCATTCGGATGGTGTACGACGCCGGGAAGTTCGCCGACCATTTGAAGGCGGCGAAGGCCTGCCATTTGACGATGTGGCAGGCGGCATGGACCGCCGACTATCCCGACGGCGACAATTTCATGCAGCTTCTCTACGGTCCGAACACGGGCGAGAGCAACAACGGCTGCTACGAGTCGAAGGCATACGATGCGACGTACGAGAAGTCGCTCACGTTGCCGCCCGATTCGGTCGAGCGGCAGCATCTGTTCATCGACATGACCCGTCAGATGGAGGTGGACGGAGCCTGGTGCCTGCAGACTTCGCCGATCCGCAACGAGCTGATCCGCCCGTGGGTCAAGGGCTACAAGAAACATCCGATCCTCCAGGCGGAATTCGTCTACATGGATCTGGAACCTGCCGGCGGCGGCCCGTCGGCATCGGTTGCGCATTAGGGCCTGTTCACACTATGTCCGCTAACGCGAACGGGTGGGCTGGAGCGCCAATCGAGGCGCTTGACGAAGCGCAGACTGGCCGTCTGCGCAAGGAGAGCAACGAAGAGTGGCGCTCCAAGGCGCCCGTTCCCTTTGGGTTGCGGCCGAAATGGCCATGCACGTCGTTGCAAAGCCTCGCCAGGCGGCCAGCCTGCCTTCGGCTTCGCGCCTCGCGCATGGCCATTTCGGCATCGCAACGCGTTAGTGGACATAGTGTGAACAGGCCCTAATGAAAGCGCGTCCGCTTCGCGTGCTCGCGGCAATCGTCGTGTTGGCGTGCGCGTGCACCGCGACGATTGCGCACGCGGCCGATCCCGGCAAGGTGCTGCGCACCGTCTTCCCGGCCGCGGAGACCGGGTTCGACCCCGCAGGCGTGCAGGATCTCTATTCCGCGACGATCGAGCAGATGCTGTTCGAGACGCTGCTCACCTACGATTACCTTGCGCGGCCGTCGAAGCTCGTGCCGCTCACCGCCGAAGCATTGCCGGAGATCAGCGACAACGGGCGCACGTACACGGTACGCGTGCGCAAAGGCATGTACTTCATCGATGATCCGGCGTTCAAGGGCAAAAAGCGCGAGCTGACGGCTGCCGACTATGCGTACGAGCTGAAGCGCCTGATCGACCCGCGCGTTCATTCGCCGTGGGCGTGGCTCGTCGAGGGCAAGATCGTGGGTCTCGACGAGCTCGCGGACGCGGCAAGGAAGTCGGGCCGCTTCGACTACGATGCGAAGATCGAGGGCCTGCAAACCCCCGACCGCTACACGCTCGTCATCAGGCTCGAGGACACCGATTACAACCTGTCGTACATCCTCGCGCACGAGCCGACGTCGGCGGTCGCGCGCGAGGTGATCGAGGCGTACGCGGACGAGGCGGGACGCGCGATGTCCAATCCGGTCGGCACCGGCGTCTACAAACTCGCGCAATGGGTGCGAAGCTCGAAGATCATCCTCGCGGCGAATCCGGAGTATCGCGGCTTCACGTGGGATTTCGAATCGTCGGATCCCGACGACCAGAAGCTGATCTACGCGATGAAGGGCAAGCGGATGCCGCAGGTCGGTCGCGTCGAGGTCAGCATCATGGAGGAGGACCAGGCACGGCTTCTCGCGTTCCAGAACGACGAGCTCGATCTCATGGATCTCGGCGGACCGCTCGCGCCGAACGTCCTCGACGGCGACAAGCTGAAACCCCAATTCGTGAAGAAAGGCATCAAGCTTTCGCGCATCGTCGATCCCGCGATCTCGTACGTATATTGGAACCTGCAGGATCCGATCGTCGGCGGCCTTTCAAAGGAAAAGATCGCGTTGCGACGCGCGATGGCGATGGCGTACAACGTCGACGACGAAGTGAACGTCGTGCGCAACGGCCAGGCGGCGCCGGTGCAGTATCCGATACCGCCCGGCGTCGTCGGTTACGACCCGCACTATCGCTCGCCGGTGCGCTTCGACCTGGTGCTCGCGAACAAGCTGCTCGATTACTTCGGTTACCGCAAGGGCCCCGACGGGTTTCGAAATCTGCCTGACGGCAAGCCGTTCACGATGCGTTATGCGTCGCGACCGGATTCGCTCGGCCGCCAGCTCGATGAATTGTGGAAGCAGGCGTTCGACCGGATCAGCGTCCGGATGGAAGTGCAGAAGGATCGCTTCCCCGAGCTTCTGAAGCTCGAGCGGCAATGCAAGCTGATGATGCGCACGGCGTCGTGGATCGCCGATTACCCGGATGCCGACAACTTCATGCAGCTTCTGTACGGGCGCAACATCGGCCAGAACAACAACGCCTGCGCGACGATTCCCGAATACGACAAGCTCTACGAGCAGACGACGAAGATGCCCGATTCGCCCGAGCGCGACAGGCTCTATCACGACATGGCGCGCATCATCGAGGTGTACGCGCCGTGGCGACTCGATACCGCGACTTATCGCAACATGCTGGTGCAGCCGCGAGTCGTGGGCTACAAGAAACACCCGATCCTGCATGCCGAGTGGCAGTATGTCGACATCGTGCCGCGAGGGCAGGAGAAGGCGCTCGATGCCGGCGCCAAGGCGCCCGCTGATTAGCGAGGTAGCAAGCTCATGAGTGGATATATCGTTCGTCGCTTGTGGCAGATGATTCCGACGATGCTGGGGGTCGTGCTGCTCGTGTTCTTCCTCTTCAACTGGGTCGGCGGCGATCCCGCTTACGTGCTCGCCGGCAAGATCAGCAACCAGGAGCAGATCGACAACATCCGCCGTCAGCTCGGCGTCGACCAGCCGTACTGGGTGCAGCTCGGCATCTTCCTGAAGCAGATCGTCACGGCCGACTTCGGCGCGAGCTGGAGCACGAACGAGCGCGTGTCGCACATCCTCGTGACGCGACTCGGACCGTCGCTCACGGTGCTCGTGCCGCTTTTGATTCTCTCCACGTTGATCTCGATCGGGCTCGCGCTCGCGGTCGCCTACGTCCGCGGCTCGCTCACCGATCGGCTGGTGATGATCGTGTGCACGGTCGGGCTTTCGATCTCGATCCTCGTCTACATCATCGTGTTCCAGTACGTGTTTGCCTACAAACTGGGCTGGTTTCCCGTGCAAGGCTGGGGCGACAGCTTCGTGCAGAACCTGTTCATCTACGCATCGCTGCCTGTCCTGATCGGGCTCGTCGTCAGCATTGCGCCGGACCTGCGCCTTTACCGGACGTTCGTCCTCGACGAGATCAACCAGGACTACGTGCGCACGGCGCGCGCGAAGGGCGTCTCGGAAAACCGGATCATGTGGATCCACGTACTGCGCAACGCGTCGATCCCGATCATCACCAACCT
>DATGGP010000032.1:0-112447 GCA_035308425.1 Casimicrobiaceae bacterium
GCCGAGCACGCCAACGAGCGTGTCGAAGAGCTGCGACTGACGCACGGGCTTCATCAGGTAGGCGGCAAACAGCTTCTCGTCTTCGCCGACCTCGCGGCGTCCGAGTGAGCTGAAGAGCACGAGCGGCAGCGCCGCATTTCGCCAGCGGATCGCGCGCGCAAGCTCGACGCCGTCCATCTCGGGCATGTGCATGTCGACAATCGCGGCCGCGAATGTCTTGCCTTCGTCGAGCCAGCGCAGCGCTTCCTGCGGCGATTCGGTGGCGAGCGGCGCCATGCCCCACTTCGACGTCTGCAACGTGAGCACGCGGCGATTCGTCGCGTTGTCGTCGACGACGAGCAGTCGCTTGCCGGAGAGCGCCGGCTGAACGCCGACGAATTCGCGCTGGCGCGCGGCGGGCAGCGACGCGATCGGGGCGACGATGCTCACATGGAACGTCGAACCCTTGCCGGGGCCTTCGCTTTGCGCCCACATTTCGCCGCCCATCAGCTCGGCAAGCCGCTTGCTGATCGCGAGGCCGAGGCCCGTGCCACCGTACTTGCGCGTCGTCGACGAATCCGCTTGCGAGAACGACTGGAAGAGGCGGCTCATCGCTTCGGCGGACAGCCCGATGCCGGTGTCGCGCACGGCGCACGTGAGCTCGACGCGATTGCCGGTGAGCGATTTCGGCGTGACGCTCAGCACGACCTCGCCCTTGTCGGTGAACTTGACCGCATTCGAGAGCAGGTTCAGCAGGATCTGGCGCAATCGCGTGACGTCGCCCTCGATCGCGGCCGGCACGTCGCCTTCGAACACATACGCAAGATCGAGGTCCTTTTCGACGGCGCGGGGGCTCACGAGATCGAGCGCCGATTCGACGCATTCGCGCAGGTCGAAGGGCTGCTTCTCGATGTCCATGCGCCCGGCTTCGATCTTCGAGAAGTCGAGCACGTCGTTGATGATCGTGAGCAACGTATCGCCCGAATCGCGAATCGTGTTGACGTAGTCGCGCTGCTCGGTGTCGAGCGTCGTGTCGAGCAGCAGCCCGCTCATGCCGATGACCGCATTCATCGGCGTGCGGATCTCATGGCTCATCGTCGCGAGGAACGAGCTCTTCGCCTCGTTCGCGGCTTCGGCGAGTGCCCGTGCTTCCTGCGACTGGCGGAAGAGCCGCGCGTTCTGGATCGCGATGACGGCCTGGTCGGCGAACGTGCCGAGCAGCGCGGCTTCCTTGTCGCTGAACGGACGCGGCGGCTGGCGGAACACGCAGATCGCGCCGATTCCGCGACCTTCCCACAACATCGGACTGTAGACCGCGGAATAGTTGCCGAGCGCTTCAACGGCGCGGCGTGCGCTTTCGTGAGAGTTCGCGATCGATGCCGCGTCCGGGACGTGCAGCGTGCGCCGTTCGCGGATCGCCTGGCCCGTGAACGTCTCCTCCAACGGCATGTGGTCGACGCCGCGCACTGCGTCGAACGCCGATCCGCGCCATTCGGCGACGCGCACCTCGCCATCGTCGCCGACGACGAAGATGCCGAGTTGCTCGCTGTCGAAGAGACGCTCGCAACTGTTCAGGATCTTGTCGAAGACCGGCGCAGCGTTCGCCACCGAGCTGCTGATCACCTGCAGTACCTCCGCGGTCGCCGTCTGCTGCTCGAGCGCCTGCCGCGTTTCGTCGAAGAGGCGCGCGTTCTCGATCGCAACCGCCGCCTGCTGTGACAAGCCGACGAGGAACTCGAGCTCGGTCTGGTCGAAGACGCGGCCGCCGGTGCGCCATACGGCCATCGCGCCCCTCACCGTGTTGCCCGCCGTCAACGGCGCCACCATCAGCCGCTCGTTCTCCTCGCGGTTGGTCCCGGCGATCTGGATGCCGCGAGAATCGGAACCGGTGTCGTTGACGAACTCCGGACGCCCGGCCGCGACAATGGCGCCAATAATTCCCGCGCCCGGCTTGATCTCGGTCGCGCGGATCTGCTCGGCGACCCGGCCGATCGCGACGATCGCGCGATATGTGCCGTCGGGCGTCGGCAGGAAGATCGCGCTGTTGTCGCAATGGAGCAGTTCCTTGGCGTGATGCGCGATCCGTTCCATCACTCGCGCGAGATCGAGCGTCGACGAGATGTCGCGTCCCACTTCGGCGAGGGCCGCCGTTTCGCGCGTGCGGCGCTGCGTCTCGTCGAAAAGCCGTGCATTTTCGAGCGCGACGCTCATCGTGTTCGCGAGCGTCATCAGCAGGCGCAAGTCGGCGTCGGTGAACGCATTCTCCTGATCGGCATAAAGCGCGATGACGCCGGTCGCCGCACCGCCCTTCATCACCGGGACGCCGAGATAACTCCCGTCGATCGTCGGCCTCGACGGATCACCGATCATTCGGGCGCCGAGCTCGTCCGCGCGTCGCACGAGCTCCCGATTGACCATCAACGCCTTCCCGCTGCGGATCACCTCGCCGGTGAATCCGCCGCCAAGCGGCGAAGGCTCGACGGGGAACCGCCTGCCGTCCTCGAGGTAGTACGGGAAGGTCAACACGTCGCCGCGCCTCTCGTAGAGCGCAATGGACATGCTCGACGTGTGGAGTACTTCGGCGATCTTGTCGCCGACGAGATCGATGATCGCTTGGAAGTCGAGCTCGGCCGCGAGTCCCTGCTGGACGCTGTTGATGACGGCGAGCTCGGCCGCGCGCTGCTCGGTTTCCTTGAGCAAGCGCTGCGTCTCGTCGAAAAGTCGTGCATTTTCGAGCGCGACGCTCATCGTGTTCGCGAGCGTCGTGAGCAGGTGCACGGCGCCGTCATCGAACGCGTCTTCCTTTTCGGAGTAGAGCGTCACGACGCCGAGTACCTCGTCGCTTTTGAGGATCGGCACGCCGGCATAGCTCTGCTCCGGCGTCGCCGTCGCGTTCGGATCGCCGATCAGCTTCGAGCCGAGGTCCACCTTCCAGCGCTCGATGTCGCGGTTGATGACAAGAGGTTTGCGGGTACGGATGACCTGCGCGGCGAATCCCTTCGACACCGGCATCGGCTCGATCGCGAAGCGCTGGCCGTGTTCCAGGTAGTAGGGGATCGACAAAGTATTGGCCGCCGCATCGTAGAGTCCGATCGACATGTCGCGCGTGCCGAAGATCTCCGCGATCTTGTCGCCGACCAGGTCGATGATCGCCTGGAAATCGAGCTCGGCCGCGAGTCCCTGCTGCACGCTGTTGACGACCGAAAGCTCCGCGGCGCGCTGCTCGGTTTCCTTGAGCAGGCGCTGCGTTTCGCCGAACAGGCGCGCGTTTTCCAACGCGTTGCCGAGCGACGCCGCGATCGTCGTCAATAGGCGCGTATCCGCCTCGCCGAACGCGTTCTCCCGCTCGTAGTTCTCGATGGTAATGTTGCCAAGGATGCGGTCGCCGCTGATGATCGGAACGCCAATCAGCGATTTGCTGCTGTCCGTGCCCGGGACGGTGCCGCCCGGCATTTGCGCATATTCGGTGACGGTATTGAGGACGACCGGCCCTCGCGTGCGCTGCATCGTCTCGAACAGGCCGCCTGGCACCGGTGCCGTCGGCGGGATCGTCAATCGCTTGCCGTGCTCGTACGAATAGAGGTAGTGGCTGAGGTTCGTCTTTTCGTCGTACCAGCGGATCCCCATGTCGCCGGTCCCGAACACTTCGCGCAGCTTGTCGCCGACGAGGTCGACGATGCTCTGGAACTCGAGCTTCGCGGCCATCCCCTGCTGGACGCTGTTGATGACCGAAAGCTCGGCCGCGCGCTGCTCGGTTTCCTTGAGCAGCCGCTGCGTTTCGTCGAACAGGCGCGCGTTCTCGAGCGCGTTGCCTAGCGAGCCGGCGATCGTCGTCAGCAACCGGAGATCGGCCTCGCCGAACGCGTTCTCGCGCTCGTAATTCTCGATCATGATGTTGCCGAGGACGCGGTCACTGCTCACGATCGGCACGGCGATCATCGATTTGCTGGTGTCGGTTCCCGGGACCGTGCCGCCGGGCAGCTTCGCGTAGTCGGCCGCGGTGTTCAGGACGACCGGCTGCCGCGTCCGCCTCATGGTTTCGAACAGGCCGCCGGGGGTCGGTGTCGTCGGCGGAATCGTCAGCCGCTTGCCGTGCTCGTACGAATAGAGGTAATGGCTGAGATTCGTCTTTTCGTCGTGCCAGCGAATGCTCATGTCGCCGGTCGCGAATACATCGCGCAGCTTGTCGCCGACCAGATCGACGATGCTCTGGAACTCGAGCTTCGCCGCCATTCCCTGCTGTACGCTGTTGATGACCGCAAGCTCGGCGGCGCGCTGCTCGCTTTCCTTGTAGAGGCGCTGGGTTTCGTCGAAGAGCCGCGCGTTCTCGAGCGCGGTACCGAGGGACGCGGCAATCGTCGTCAAAAGGCGCGTATCCGCCTCGCCGAACGCGTTCTCGCGCTCGTAGTTCTCGATGGTGATATTGCCAAGGATGCGATCGCCGCTGATCACGGGCACGCTGATCATCGAGCGCGACGGGTCAGTGCCCGGCACCGGCGAAACGTTGTTCGCGCGCATCTCCTCGGGCGTGTTGTAGACGATCGGCTGGCGAGTGCGTCGCATCGTTTCGAACGTTCCGCCGGACGTCGGCGGTTGCGGACGAACGCTGATGCGGGCGCCGTGCTCGTACGTGTACATGTAACGGATGAGCCCGGCGTCCTCGTCGTACCAGAGGATCCCGAGGTTGGGTGTCGCGAAGACTTCGCGCAGCTTGTCGCCGACGAGATCGATGATCGCCTGAAAGTCGAGCTCGGCGGCGAGGCCGCGCTGCACGCCGTTGATGACCGAAAGCTCGGCCGCACGCTGCTCGGTTTCCTTCAATAACCGCTGCGTCTCCGAAAAGAGCCGCGCGTTCTCGAGCGCGACGCCCATGCTCGAGGCTACCGTCATCAGCAGGCGCACGTCCGAATCGGTGAACGCGTACTCGCGCCTGAAGCTTTCGATCGTGATGCCGCCGATGACGCCCTCGCTGCCGATGATCGGGACCGATGCCACCGACAACGACGTATCGGTGCCGGGGACGACGCCGGCTTCGGCGACTTCAGCCTGGGTATTGCGCACGAGCGGCTCGCGACGCGATACGAGCGTTTCCCAGGGCGTTTTCGCAGGGGGCGCCGCCGGAATCGTCAGGCGAACGCCATGCTCGTAGTCGTAGAGATAATGGACGAGCCGGTTCGCATGGTCGAACCAGCGGATGCCGATGTCGTCGACGCGGAATACTTCGCGCAGCTTGTCGCCGACGAGGTCGACGATCGCCTGGAAGTCGAGCTTGGCAGCGACTCCCTGCTGGATGCTGTTGATCACGGCAAGCTCGGCGTTGCGCTGCTCGGTCTCCTTGAGCAGGCGCTGGGTCTCGTCGAAGAGGCGTGCATTCTCGAGCGCGACACCCATGCTCGAGGCAACGGTCATCAGCAGGCGGACATCCGACTCGCCGAATCCGTACTCGCGCTCGTAGTTCTCGATGGTGATCGATCCGAGCACCCGGTCGGCATTGATGATCGGCACGCGGACCAGCGATTTGCTCGTATCCGTTCCAGGGACGACGCTCGCGCCGCTCGCCGCCAGTTCGGCCGGCGTATCGAGCACGATCGGCTGCCGGGTCTTGCGCATCCTCTCCCAGGGACCGCCGGGTGTGGGGCGCACGGGAGGAACGTGCAGCCGCTTCCCGTGCTCGACGGTGTAGAGATGATGGTTGAGGCCGGTCTTCGCATCGTGCCAGCCGATGCTGAGCTCCTGCGTCGCGAAGACTTCGCGCAGCTTGTCGCCGACGACGTCGACGATCTTCTGGAAGTCGAGCTCCGCCGCCACGGCTTCCTGGATGCTGTTGATGACCGCGAGCTCGGCGTTGCGCTGCTCGGTTTCCTTGAGCAGCCGCTGCGTCTGGTCGAACAGCCGCGCGTTTTCGAGCGCGACGCCAAGCGATGCGGCGACGGAGCTCAGAACGCGCACGTCCTCCGGACCGAAGGCGTCCTCGCGCTCGTAGTTCTCGATGCTGATGTCGCCGAGCAGCCGGTCACCGACGAAGATCGGCACGGTGACCATCGACTTGCTCTGGTCGGTGCCCGGCGCGTGCGTCAGCAGTTTCCGGCGCATGTAATCCGCGACGTTGCCCACGACGACCGGCGCATGCGTCTTTCGCATGATTTCGTACATGCCACCGGGTTTGGGCGTCGTCGGCGCAACCGTGACGCGGCGTCCGTGCTCGTAGGCGTAAAGCATGTGCACGAGGTTCGCCTTCTCGTCGAACCAGCTGATCGAGAGCTCCCGTGTGTGGAGAAGCTCGCGCACCTTGTCGCCGACGACGTCGACGATTTCCTGGAAGCCGAGCTTGGCGGTGACACCGTGCTGCACGGCGTTGATCAGCGCGAGCTCCGCGTCGCGTAGCGCGAGCAGCTCGCGAGGCGATGCCGCCTTGATGGTCAGGCTCGACCCGCGCTTCGCCGGGGGCGACTTCGAGACGGGCGCGCGCTTTTTTGGCGCGGTCGCGCTCGGTCGCTTGTAGGGAACGACCTTGGGGACGCTCACCTTCTTGCCCGATTGCAGTCGCTTGGGCGTCGAAACCTTCTTCGCGGGCACGCGCTTGCGCACCGCGGATTTTTTCGGAAGGGTGGCCATGCGGACCTCGCGACCGTCGTCGAACCGGCCGCTAGTCTACAGGCCCGGACCGATCAAATCTCGAGCAAATCCCGGCCGAGGACGATGTTTCCTCCGAAATGCCGCGCCGCCGCGTCGCGCCACGTCTCGTCGGCGACGGAATCGGCCGGCACGAAGTGCGACAGGACGAGCGTTGCCACGCCGGCTTCGCGCGCAACGATCCCCACCTGGTCGTGCGTCGTATGGCTGTCGAGCAGATGCTGCCGCAACCGCGTCGCATTCGACAGGTTCGCGCAGATCGCATCGAGCGACGGCTCGTGCAGCACCTCGTGAACCAGAACATCGGCGCCGCGCGCAAGCTCGATCAGGCTGTTGCAGGGCGCGGTATCGCCGGAAAAGACGATCGAGCGATCATCGGTGTCGAAGCGAAATGCGAACGCCGGCGTCACCGGTGGATGGCGCACGAGCGCGCTCCGCACGCACACCCGCTCGTCGCGATAAATCTCGCCGGGCGCGTCGACGTCGTGCGGTCGAATCAGTGGCGCGAGCGGCGGTCGACCTTCGTCGACGATGCGTGTGCCGATATCGTAGGCGTTCAGCGCAAGGAACTGCTTCGTCATCGCGCAAAGCGGCGGTGGCCCGAACGCGTCGACCGGTTGATCGAGACCGCCGGCCCAAAGCAGCAGGAACAGGTTGCCGTAGTCGGCGTTGTGGTCGGAATGATGGTGCGTGACAAAGACTGCACGCAGGCTCCTGAACGGGAGACGCGCCTTCGCCATCTGGCGCGCGACGCCGTTGCCGCAGTCGACGACGTAGGTGACGCCGTCGACGACGACCGCGTAGGCAGGCGCCGAGCGAGTCAACTTGGGCATCGGACCTCCGCCGGTGCCGAGCAGCACGAGCCGTGTCCGGTTCATTGCGATTTCTCCGCGAGAAGGCGGGACAAGAACGCGCGCGTACGATCGTGCCGCGGATGGGCGAGGATTTCGCGCGGCGTTCCCGATTCGACGATGACGCCGTCGTCCATGAACGCGATCCCGTCGCCCGCGTCGCGCGCGAAGCTCATCTCGTGTGTGACGACGACCATCGTCATGCCGTCTTCCGCGAGGCCGCGCATGACGCCGAGCACCTCGCCAACGAGCTCCGGATCGAGCGCCGACGTCGGCTCGTCGAACAGCATCAGCTTGGGTCGCATCGCGAGTGCGCGCGCGATCGCGACGCGTTGTTGCTGCCCGCCGGATAGCTGGCTTGGATAGCTGTCGGCTTTCCCAAGCAATCCGACGCGGGCGAGCAGCGCCTGCGCGTGCTCGGTCGCTTCGCGCCGCGATTCGTTGCGCACGCGGATCGGCGCTTCGATGACGTTCTCGAGTGCGGTCATGTGCGGAAACAGGTTGAAGCGCTGGAACACCATGCCGATCTCCGCGCGCTGCCGGCATACGTCGCGCTCGTGCATCTCGTGCAACCGTTCGCCACGTTCGCGATAAGCGATGAGCTCGCCGTCGACATAGATGCGCCCGTCGTCGATCTGCTCGAGATGATTGATGCAGCGCAGGAAGGTGCTCTTGCCCGATCCCGACGGACCGATGAGGCACAGCACTTCGCCGGCCGCGACGTCGAGGTCGATGCCTTTCAGCACTTCGATTCGCCGATAGCGCTTGTGCACCGCTTGCGCGCGAAGCATCGGGCGCGACGCGCCCGATTCAGGCGGCGCCATGCAGACCGAGGCCGGCGCGCCCGAGCCGGCGCTCGGCGAAATACTGGCCGACGCTCGTGATGGTCGTCAGCACGAGGTACCAGAACGTGGCAACGAGCATGAGCTCGATCGTATGGAGGTTCGCGGACGAGATGTTTTCCGCAGCCGTGAGAAGGTCTCCGCCGGCGATCACCGACACGAGCGATGTTGCCTTCAGCAGCGAAATGAACTGGTTGCCGGCAGGCGGAATGATGACGCGAAGCGCTTGCGGCAGGATGATCCGGCGCATCGCGAGGGCGCGCGACATGCCGAGCGCGCGCGACGCGTCGAACTGGCCGCGATCGACGGCGAGAATGCCGGCCCGCACGATCTCGGCCATGTAGGCACCTTCGTTCAAGCCGAGCGCGACGACCGACGCGACGAATGGCGTCATCACGTCGTTGGTGCGAAAGGGACCCAGGTATTCGAACAGCAGCGCGAGATTGCCCCAGATCAGGATCTGCACGAGAAGCGGGGTACCGCGAACGAGCCAAGTGTAGAACGCGCTCGCCAAACGCAGTACGAGCGACGACGAAATGCGCATCAGCGCAAGGACCACGCCGAGCGCGACGCCGATCAGCGCGGCAAGCACCGCGAGAATGATCGTCATCCGCAGGCCGCGCAGGATCGCCGGCGCGAACTGGTATTGCGCGATGATGTCGTGATGGATATTGCGGTTCTCGAACACCGACACCGCGACGATCGCGGCCAGCACGACGACGGTGGCGCTGCCGAGCCACAGCCCGGGCCGCGGCAGCGGGACGACGCGCAGCGTGCGCGTAGCGCCAGCGGTGGTGCGAATCATCGCTCGAGGCGCGGCGTTTTCGCGACAGCCTTCACGCGGGTTTGCGAAAGAGCTCCGTCAGGCCGAAAGAGAAAGTCTTCGAGAGTCGGTCCAGCACCAGGGGTCCGCTGCCGTCGGTCAACTTCGACAGCAGTCTCAGCGTTTGCCAATACGTGCCGGGCTTGGTACGTAGACTCTCGGCGATTTCCTCGTCGCGACGCCGAACGAACCCCAGCTCCCTGCAGTCGCGCAGCACACGCGGATACGTCGTATACGTTACCGCCTGCTGCAGGAAGCAAGGGGATCGCCCGCGCATTCGCAGATAGACCGCTCCCAGCGTCTTGGGCAGGAGCGGGAACCACGCCACACCGTAGTGCGCTTCGCGGAATGCAAGGTAGTTTTCGCACGACAGGTAGAACTGGCCTCCGGGGCGCAGCACGCGCCAAACCTCGGCGAGCACTTGTCGTGGTTGGCGGACGTGCTCGAGAACCCGCCAGCTTACGACGAGATCGACGCTTTGATCCGGCATCGGAAGAGACTCGCCGAATGCCTGAATGACCCGGAACGAGCCATCGTGACGCTCGAGGCGGCGCTTCGCGATGTCCGCGAACGCGGCGCCAGGTTCCACGGCCAGCACGCTGGCGCCGCGCAACATCAACTCCTCGGACATGCCGCCGAGACCCGCGCCTAGATCGAGAACCGTCTTGCCTTCGATCGAGATTCCGCTGCGCGACAGCCACGCCAGCACCGCACGCGGTATCTCCCGCGAAATCTCGCTCCTGGCGCGATCGAAAGCTTCTTCGCTGCCGCGACCGAGATCCTCCACCAGGTAACGCCGCATCGCTTCGAAGATGTCGCGATCGACGCTGCCCGAAGCACCGAACTTGGCCGTATGATAGGCGGACTGCGCGTTTTCTTCGTAAGGCATCTCGCGCCTCCCTGACGCGCAGACGCAAGGTTCCAGCGGCGTGCTAGATTTTGAGATGCGCCCCGCCGTTGATCGTTGCCGCCGTGATCGCGCCGCTTTCGACGCCGTGCTTCTCGAGGATCTTCCGATAGGTGCCGTCGGCGATCAGCGCATCGAGCACGCGCTTAAGCTCGTCGCGCAGCGGCGTGTTCGATTTCGCGACGCCGATGCCGAGCGGCACCGGCTGGTATTCGTGGCCGCGCACGACGTCGAAGATCGTGCCGTCGCCGGCGGTCTTCGCGAGATAGACCATCACCGGCGTGTTGCCGAGGAATGCGGCGACATGACCCGTTTGCACCTGCAGCCGCGCGTCGGAAGGTTGCGAATATTGCAGATTCTCGATCGGCGGCTTGCCGGCCGCCTTGCACTTCGCGCTCGTTTCGTCGACGAGCGCGATCTGCGTCGATCCCTGGACAGTCGACACCGTCCTGCCGCACATCGTTTCGAGGCTCTCGACGTGGTCTGGATTGCCCTTTTTGATCAGCAGCATCGTGCCGAGATTGAAGAAGTCGACGAAATCGATGAGCTTCTCGCGCTCCGGCGTGTCGTTCATCAGCGTGAACGTGATATCGATTCGCTTGGCTTCCATGGCGGGCAGAAGGCCCGCGAAAGGAATCGACTCGAACACGATCCGGCGTCCCATCTTTTGGCTCATCGCCTCGGCGAGATCGACGATCGCGCCCTGCATCGTCGTGCCGTCGGATGCATAGGAAATCATCGGCGGGCTGTTCGTGATCGAGCCGGCCTTGATCGGCTCGGCGGCGAGGGTCGACGTCGCTACGAGCAGCGTTGCGAGCGCCGCAAGCGCTGCAAAAATGTGGTTCGAGTTCATGTCGGCTCCCTCGGTGGCGCGCGTAACGTTAACAGATGCGCGAGCGCGGCGGTAAGTCACGGCGGCGGATCAGCGCACCTCGCCACCTCGGCCGTTGGTGATCGCGGCGAGGATGCCCTGCAACATCAAGGTCGGCGACGGCGGGCATCCGGGGATGGCGACATCGATCGGCAGGACCTTCGACAACGCGCCGATCGTCGCGTAAGTCTCGCCGAAGATTCCGCCCGAGCACGCGCACTCGCCGACCGCGATGACGAGCTTCGGATCGGGCATCGCATCGTAGGTCCTGCGTAGCGCGATCGCCATGTGCTTCGTCACGGGTCCCGTCACCATCAACGCATCGGCATGCCGCGGGCTCGCGACGTGGCGGATGCCGAGTCCCTCGAGGTTGTAGTAGGGGTTCGACAGCGCATGCGCCTCGAGCTCGCATCCGTTGCACGAGCCCGCATCGACGTGACGGATCGCGAGCGCGCGCCCCAGCGTTCGCAGGATCTTTTCGTGCAGGCGAGCGACGACGACGTTGTCGTCGGCCGGCGCAGGAGGCGTCTCCGTCGCGATGCCGGTGCGCATGATCTTTCGCAGCGTTTGATACATGGCGATGACAGGCTTTTAGAGATCGTGGCCGCTATACGAGAGATTGAACGACTTGTTGATGAGCGGAAAATCGGGAACGATGTTGCCGATCACCGCGTGCTCGATCGCCGGCCAGTTGCTCCACGAGGGATCGTGCGCATGGCAGCGGCGAATCGTTCCGTTCGGGCCGCTTTCGAGCGCGATTAGTATGGGTCCGCGCCACCCCTCGACGTAACCGAGCGCCAGGCGATCGGCCGGCACGTCGTCGATGGAGGCGCCGATTTCCCCCGACGTGGCCCGATCGAGGAGCGCTGCCGTGATGGCGACGATGAGCCGCGTCGACTCGATCGCCTCGTCGAAGCGAACGGCCGCACGGGCCCACACGTCGCCGGCCGTCTGCGTGGCGATGCGCACGTCCAACACGTCGTACGGCGGGCTTCGGAAGTCGCAGCGCACGTCGCGTGGAAGGCCGCTCGCCCGCCCCGCGAGTCCCAGAAGGCCGAGCTTGGCAGCAAGCTCCGGCGACACCCGACCGCAGTTGCGAAAGCGGTCCTGCACGCCCGCGTGCTCGTCGTAGATCTCCCGCAGCTCGCGGATCTCGCGAGCGATGCGATCGGCTTCGTCGCGCATCCGGTGAACGTGCTCGAACGCGATATCGCGCATGGCGCCGCCCGGCACGATAACGTCCATCAAGAGTCGATGGCCGAACGCCGCGGCGTTCGTGCGCAGTACGTCTTCGCGCAATCGCGAGAACTGCGCGAGGCCGAAGGCGAATCCCGCGTCGTTGCCGAGCGCGCCGACGTCGCCAAGGTGATTGGCGAGACGCTCGCGCTCGAGGCACAGCGCGCGAAGCCACAACGCCCGCGGCGGAGGCACGACGCGTGCGATCGCTTCGACCGCCTGCGCGTACGCCCACGCGTAGGCGACGGTGCTGTCGCCGCTGACGCGTCCCGCGAGCCGGCCGCCGTCGACGATCGGGAACGCCTCGAAGCGCTTCTCGACGCCCTTGTGCGCGTATCCGAGGCGTTCCTCGAGGCGCAGCACCTTCTCGCCGACGATCTGAAAACGAAAATGACCGGGCTCGATGATGCCCGCGTGCACCGGGCCCACCGGGATCTCGTGAACGCCATCGCCTTCGACCTTCACGAACTCGTATTCCTCCTGCTGGGGCTCCCATGAAGACGACGCGGCGAAGTCGCGGCGCAATGGAAACTGGTCGACCGGCCAGCTCGCCATCCAGAGCCATGGCCGCTGATCGTCTGTTTCCGCTGCGATGCCGAAAAGATCATAAGTCGCCCGCTGCATTCGATTTGCCGACGCGAAGATCGGCGACAGATCGGGATACCGCGCGTCAGCGTCAGGCAGGGTGTGCTCCAGCACCGTGATGCCGTCCTGACTTTCGAGCGCGACGCGAAGCCGAAACCCGCGATGGCGATCCCGCTCGTCGCTGCCCCAGAGTGCGATCAGGCGTCCGCCGTTCTCCCATGCAAGGCGAGACGCAGTCAGCAACTGACCCGAGCTCACCGATGCGACCTGCGCGGGAACGGCGGCGGCGAGCGCGGCTGCGGCGAGGCCGAGCGGGGCGACGTTCATCCGATGAGTCGCGCCGCCGCGCGATACCAGTCGGCGAGAAACGGCGGAATCCACAGGCCGAGCATCAGCACCAGCGCGAGGTGGATGAAGACCGGCAGCATCGCGGGACGCGCGGGCAGCCGTGCGTCCGTCGTCTCGCCAAAGATCATCGGCTGCACCTTGGAGAAGATGGCGGCGAAGCCGACGCCGAGCGCGGCCAGCAAAAATGGCGTCGCCCAAGGCTGCTCGCGCATCGCGGTGGTGAGCACCAGGAACTCGCTTGCGAAGACGCCGAACGGCGGCATGCCGAGGATGGCCAGTGCACCGAGCGCCAAGCCCCAGCCGACAATCGGGCTGATCGTGATGAGGCCGCGGATGTCATCCATGATATGCGTGCCGGTCTTCTGCGCCGCATGCCCAGCCGTGAAGAAGATCGCCGACTTGGTGAGCGAATGCACGGTCATGTGCAAGAGACCCGCGAAATTCGCGATCGGTCCGCCGATCCCGAACGCGAACGTGACGATGCCCATGTGCTCGATCGACGAGTAGGCGAAGAGGCGCTTGATGTCCTTTTGCCTCAGCAGCAGAAATGCTGCAACGACGACCGACAGGAGGCCGAAGCCGATCAGCAGGTTTTGCGCGAACGCGCCGGGTAGCGCTCCGTCGACGAGAATCTTGCAGCGCACGACAGCGTAGAGCGCAACGTTCAGAAGCAGGCCCGAGAGCACGGCCGAAACCGGCGACGGGCCTTCGGCATGCGCATCGGGAAGCCAGTTGTGCAGGGGCACGAGGCCGACCTTGGTGCCGTAGCCGACGAGCAGGAACACGAACGCGAGCGAAAGGACGGTGGGTTCGAGACCGGCGCGCACCGACTGCAGCTTGGTCCACAGCAGCGCGCCGCCGCCGGCGCCGAGCACCTTCTCGGCGGCGAAGTAGAGCAGGATCGTTCCGAAGAGTGCCTGCGCAATGCCAACGCCGCAAAGGATGAAGTATTTCCACGCGGCTTCGAGGCTCGCCGGCGTGCGATAGAGCGAGACGAGGAGCACGGTCGTAAGCGTCGCCGCCTCCATCGCCACCCACAGGATGCCGACGTTGTTCGTGAGCAGCGCGAGCAGCATCGTGAACATGAAGAGCTGAAACATCGCGTGATAGAGCCGCAGCCGGCCTAGCGTGACGCGCCCGCGCTGCTCTTCGATCGTCATGTAGCCACGCGAGAAGACGGCCGTCGTGAAGCCGACGAGCGCGGTCAGCGCGACCAGGAAAACGTTGAAGGGATCGACGAGAAACTGATCGCCCAGCGCGAGCAGCGGTCCATGCGCGACGACGTGCGCCGTCAGCGCGATCGCGGCGAGCAGCGTGCAAAGGCCGGTCGCCGCGTTGATCGTCGCCGCATATGGGCGATCGCCGAGCGCGCCCAGGGTCGTAGCGCCGACGACCGGCACCGCAAGGACCAGGACGATCTCGATCATCGGGGCGGTTGGTCGCGGACGTTCTCGAAGTGCGCCAGATCGAGACTGTCGAACTGCTCGCGGATCTGGAAGAAGAACACGCCGAGGATCAGCATGCCGACCAGCACGTCGAGCGCGACGCCAAGCTCGACGACCATGGGCATGCCGTACGTCGCGCTCGTCGCGGCGAAGAACAGGCCGTTCTCCATCGACAGGAACCCGATCACCTGCGGGATCGCCTTGCGCCGCGTGATCATCATCAGGAACGACAGCATGATGCTGGCGAGCGCGATGCCGAGCGTCGAGCGCGTGACGGTGCTCGCGAGCTGCGAGATCGGCAACGCGAGATTGAACGAGAACACGACGAGCACGATGCCGATCAGCATCGTCGTCGGAATGTTGATGAGCCCCTCGAACTCCCATCGAACGTCGAGCTTGCGCACGAGCCGATGCAGGATCCACGGCAGCAGCGCCACCTTGAGCACCAGCGTCAGCGCGGTGGATTGGTAAAGGTGCGGCTGGTTCGTCGTGTACGCGACCACGGCCGTCGAGAGCGCGAGCACGAAGCCTTGTGCGACGAAAAGGTCGATCAGCGACACGACTCGCCGCTGCGCGAGCATGGCGAACGCGAGCAGGAGCAGGATCGCCGCGAACAGGTTGATGAGCTGGAAGCCCACGGGGGTGGTACTGATCACCTCAACTCCCGAGCAAAAGATTGACGAGCATGCCGAGCACGGCGAGCAGGAACGCCGCGCCGAGGAACTCCGGCGCACGAAACAGACGCAGCTTCGCGGACACCGTCTCGATCAGCGCAAGTGCCGCGCCGCCGACCGCGAGCTTCGCGATCAGCGCCGGCACCGCGGCGAGCATGCCCAGTCCCGACGCGCCCTCGGCGATGCCGAACGGAACGAACAGCGCGATGCCGATGCACGAGTAGTTGAAAAGCTTGAGCGCCGACGCCCATTCGAGCAGGGCGAGATGCCGCGCCGAGTATTCGAGGATCATCGCCTCGTGAATCATCGTGAGCTCGAGATGCGTCGCCGGGTTGTCGATCGGAATCCGTGCGTTCTCGGCGAGCGATATCATCGTGAACGCGACACCCGCGAAGGCGAGGCTCGGATAGATCGCGAGCTCGCGGTGCGCGAGCGTGTCGACGATCGTCGGCAGCGACGTCGAGCCCGAGATCAGCGACGCGGTGAAGAGCACCATCAGAAGCGCCGGCTCGGCGAGAAACCCGATGAACATCTCGCGGCGTGCGCCGAGCGAGCCAAACGACGTGCCGATGTCCATCGCCGCGAGCGCGATGAACACGCGCGCGAGCGCGAACAGGCCCACGAGCGCGATCGCGTCGGCGGCGCTTGCGAACGGCACGTCGGTCGCGAGCGAAGGCACGATCGCCGATGCGCAGCACATCGCGCCGAAAACGACATACGGCGCGAGGCGGAACATCGGCGAGGCGTTCTCGGCGACGACCGCGTCCTTGACGAAGAGCTTGTGGATCGTCCGGTATGGCAGGAGGATCGACGGCGGCCGCTTGTTCGCAAGCGAGGCGCGGCATTGGTTGACCCAGCCGACGAGCAGCGGCGCCAGCGCGAGCGCGATCGCGACCTGCAGGATCTGCAACAGCAGGCCGGTAAGGGTCACGGCGCCCTCGTGGTTGCGACGCTCATCTTCCGAAGAACAGCAACGCGATCAGCGTCAAGAAGCTCACGGTCAGGTAGACGCCGATCCGCCGATGCTGGATGAGTCCGGCGACGCTCGCGATGCGCTCGGCGCCGCGGGCGATCGGAACGTATATGCCTTCCCAGAAAGGGTCGCTCACGCGAACCTCGTAGCGCGGCCGCTCGTCGAACGGCGACGGCAAATGCCGCTGCATCCGGAAGAACGGCTCGAACACCTGGCGGATCGGCTGGCCGAAGCCTTCGGCAGTGTCCTGCATGCGCGCCGTTTGCAATGGATAGCCGCAGTCCCATGCGTTCGCGCGGCGCAGGCGACCGTGCCATACGCGGCGAATCGCGACGATCGTGATCAGCACGACCGCAATGATCACCGCGAAGACGATCAGTGGCATGTAGCTCGAGCGCCCGGTCGCGATCGGCGCGAGCAGCAGCCAATTCGAGTGGCCGGCGGGCAGCACGGTCGTCGCGATCAGGAGCGCGTTCACGCGATCGATGCCACCGATCACGTTCACCGGAAACAGCCCGAGGAACAGGCAACCGAGTGCGAGCACGACGAGCGCCGCGCGCTCGCGTCGCCCGGCATCGTGGGCGTTGGCGAGGCTCGACTCGCGCGGCCGGCCGAGGAAGATCACGCCGTAGAACTTGACCATCACGTACGCCGCGACGGCGACCGCGAGCACCAGCGCGGCCGCGGCGAGCGGCACGAGCATCGTGACGAACGATTGAGGCAGGCTCGGCGTGAACAGGAATGCCTGCAACAGAAGCCACTCGGAGACGAAGCCGTTGAGCGGCGGCAAGCCGGCGATCGCGAGCGTGCCGACCAGCGCGCAAGCGGCGACCCATGGCATCTTGTGGATGAGCCCGCCGAGCTTGCCGAGGCTGCGCTCGCGCGTGGCGTGCAGCACCGATCCGGTGGCGAGAAACAGCAGGCTCTTCATGAACGCATGATTCAGGGCATGGTAGAGCGCCGCGGTCAGCGCGATGCCGGCGAGGAGCGGCTTTGCGTTCGCCTGAAACAGGATCGCCAAGCCGATGGCCGCGACGATCACGCCGATGTTCTCGATCGACGAGTAGGCGAGCAGCCGCTTCATGTCGGTTTGCACGGCCGCGAACACGACGCCGAACAGCGCAGTCAGGAGGCCGAGGGTCAGCGCGATCACGCCCCACCACCACAGTTGCAGGTGCAGCAGGTCGAACGTGACGCGCAGAAGTCCGTAAATGGCGGTCTTCAGCATGACGCCGCTCATGAGCGCGGACACCGGCGACGGCGCGGCGGGATGCGCTTCGGGAAGCCAGACGTGCAACGGCAGCAGGCCCGCCTTCGCGCCGAATCCGAAGAGCGCGAGAAAGAACCCGGCGCTTGGCCACGCGCCCGCAAGCGCGACGCTGCGCATGCCGGAGAACGTATAGTCGCCGCGCCCTCCTTGCAGCACGCCGAAGCAGAGCAGGATCGCGGTCGCGCCGACGTGCGCGATCAGCAGGTAGAGGAAGCCGGCGCGACGGATCTCCGGAATCCGGTGGTCGGTGGTCACGAGAAAGAACGACGCGAGCGCCATCGATTCCCACGCGACCATGAAGAGGTAGGCATCGTCGGCGACGAGCACCATCGCCATCGCTGCGAGGAACGCGTGGTATTGGAAGCAGATGAGTCCCGGCGCCGTGCCTTCGCCGGCGCGGAAATAGCCTGACGAGTAGAGCGAAATCGGCGCGTTCGCGCAGCCCAGCATCGCGAGGAACAACGCGGAGAGCGCGTCGATGCGCAGGTGGAACGGCAGATCGGGCAAGCCGAGCGGGAGCGTCGTGGATTGCGCCGGCTGCCACAGCGCAACGAGTGCGATCGCGACGAGGGCCAAGGCGGTCGCTGCGCCGCCCACGAAGAGTGCGCGCACGAAACGCAAGTCGCGCGGACGCAGGAGGCCCAAGACCCCGATCGCCATCCATGTCGCGACGACGGCCGCGACGCCCTCGAGTGCCCCGAAGCCGTTTGGACCCATCACCTCGGCCCAGCCTTGTCGGGGACGTCGGCGCCGCGACCCTCGAGCAGCCAGGGAGGGAGCTTGCGGTCGCCGGCGTGCGCGATCACGTACTCGCGGATCAGCCGGCGCACGACCTGGGACGGCGTCAGGTCCTGCGCCGCGCAGATTTCCTCGAACAGCTTCTTCTTGCGCGGATCGATGAGCAGCGTGAGCCGCGCGGTCTTGTGCTCCATCACCTTACCATTGTATTCACATGATTCGCACATGTAAATCACATACGTCACGGCCGCGACGAGCGCGCGTGGCCCGCCATCGCCCGCAGACGATGGAAACCGTAGTACGTGGATCGCCCTGCTACTTGACGCGCATGCCCGGGGTTGCGCCGGAATCGGGCGCGAGCAGATAGACGCCCGGACCTTCGCCGGAGGCGGCGAGCACCATGCCCTCCGAGACGCCGAAGCGCATCTTGCGCGGCGCGAGATTCGCGACCATCGGCGTCAGCCGTCCCACGAGCGTGTCCGGCGCGTATGCCGATTTGATGCCGGCGAAGACGGTGCGCGGACGCGCTTCACCGATGTCGAGCGTCAGCTTGACGAGCTTGTCCGCGCCTTCGACCGCTTCGGCCGCGACGATGCGCGCGATGCGCAGATCGACCTTGCCGAAGTCGTCAACGGTGATTTGCGACGCGTGAGCGTCGCTCGCCTTTTCCCCTCGCCCGCCTCCGGGAGAGGGGGAAGGGGTGAGGGCGGCCGGTTCAACCCCCAGCAGCGCATCGATCTTCTTCGGATCGATCCGCGCCATCAGATGCTTGTACGGATTGACGCGTTGCGGTTCGCGCCACGCGTCCTCCCACGCGAAATCGCGATCGAGGCCGAACAACTCGCGCGCGACGCGCGACGCGACCCCGGGGAGGACCGGCGCGAGCATCACCGTCAGCGCCTGGAACCCCTGCAGCGCCTGCGAGCAGGCGGTTTGCAATTCGTCGCGCTTCGCTGCGTTCTTCGCAAGCAGCCAGGGTTGCGCGGCGTCGAACGCTTCATTCAGGCGATCCGCGTAGCGCATCGCGTCGCGCAGCACGCGGCCGAACTCGCGCGCGTCATAGTTTGCGCGAGCCGCTTCGGCCTCCATCTGCGCGGCTGTCAGCCTGTTCGCGCGATCGGTTGCCGATTCGGAGGGCGTCGCGAGCTTTCCATCGAAGTGACGCGCGACGAACGGCGCGGCGCGGCTCGCGATGTTCACGTACTTGCCGATCAGGTCGCTGTTCACGCGCGCGATGAAATCGTCCGGCGTAAAGTCCACGTCCTCGACTTTTGCGTTGAGCTTGGCCGCGATGTAATAGCGCAGCCATTCCGGATCGAGCGCGAGTTCGACGTAGCGCTGCGGCGAGATCCCCGTGCCGCGCGACTTCGACATCTTTCCGCCCTCGAAGGTGATGAAGCCGTGGACGAACACGTTCGTCGGTGTCTTGCGCCCGGCGAAGTGCAGCATCGCCGGCCAGAACAAGGTGTGGAAGTAGACGATGTCCTTGCCGATGAAATGATATTGCTCGACATTCGCATCCGACATGAATTCGTCGAAGCTGCGCGGCTCGCCGAGTTTTTTCGCCGCGCCCGAATCGAAATGCTTCTTGAGCGCGGCGAGGTAGCCGATCGGCGCATCGAGCCAGACGTAGAAGAACTTGCGCGACGCGCCTCGTGGCTGGTCGGGAATCTCGATCCCGAAATACGGCGGATCGCGCGAGATGTCCCAGTCGTCGAGGCGCTTGCCGTCGTCGCCGAGCCACTCCTGCACCTTGTTGAAGACTTCGGGCTGCAGCGACTGTCCGGGCGCCGGTTGCGCGGTCCACTTCTTCAGGAACTCGACAACCTCCGGCGCCGAAAGTCGAAAGAACAGGTGCTCCGATTGCCGCATCTCCGGCCGCGCGCCCGTCAGCGTCGAATACGGATCGATCAGGTCGGTAGGTGCGTACGTCGAGCCGCAGACTTCGCATGCGTCGCCGTATTGATCCTTAGCGCCGCACTTCGGACAGGTTCCCTTGATGTAGCGATCGGGCAGGAACATGCCCTTGATCGGATCGTAGAACTGCGAGATCGTGCGCGTGGCGATCAGGCCGCGGCTGGTGAGCGCACGGAAGATCGACTGCGCAAGCTCGACGTTTTCCGGCGAATGCGTCGAGTACGTCGTATCGAAGCTGATCCTGTAGCGCGCCCAGTCTTCGCGGTGCGATTCGCCCACGCGCGCGATCAGCGCCTCCGGCGTGATGCCCTCGCTTTCCGCCGCCAGCATGATCGGCGCGCCGTGCGTATCGTCGGCGCAGACGAAGTGGACATGATGGCCTTGCATCCGCTGGAATCGCACCCAGATATCCGCCTGGATGTATTCCATGATATGCCCGATGTGGAACGGGCCGTTCGCGTAAGGCAGCGCCGTCGTCACGAACAGCGTGCGGGACGGGGAGGCGGGCATCCGGTTTGTTCGATCGCTTGCGCGGCGCGGAGGACCGTCAAGTCTAGCAAACGCGTCGTTCGCGCTCAGGAGCGTCGGGCGCGGGCTAGAATGGGCGATAAACGGCGGCGGTTTCGCGCGGTCGCGCAACGCCAAATCAGAGGAATCCCATGCCAGTGACCGAGCAAGACGTGCAGCAGTGTCTGCGGCAGGTCGCCGATCCCAATCTCGAGCGCGATTTCGTGTCGGCGAAATCGGTGAAAAGCGTTCGCGTCGTCGACGGCAACGTCAGCGTTGACATCCAGCTCAGCTATCCGGGGCGAAGCCAGCACGAAATGATCAAGCGTCTCGTGCACGACGCGCTCGCGAAGCTGCCCGGCGTTTCGCGTGTCACCGTGAATGTTTCCCAGAAAACGACGTCGCACGCGGTGCAGCGCGGCGTGAAGCTCGTTCCCGGTGTAAGGAACATCGTCGCCGTGGCGAGCGGCAAGGGCGGCGTCGGCAAGTCGACGACGGCCGTCAATCTCGCGCTCGCACTCGCGGCCGAAGGCGCAAGTGTCGGCGTGCTCGATGCCGACATCTACGGGCCGTCGCAGCCGATGATGCTGGGTCTCGTCGGACGTCCTGAATCGAAGGACGGCAAGACGCTCGAGCCGATGGAGGCCTATGGCGTGCAGGCGATGTCGATCGGATTCCTGATCGACACCGATACGCCGATGGTCTGGCGCGGACCGATGGTCACGCAAGCGCTCGAGCAACTTTTGAAGGACACGAACTGGCGCGACCTCGACTTTTTGATTGTCGACATGCCACCCGGCACCGGGGATATCGCGCTGACGTTGTCGCAGAAGGTGCCGGTGACCGGCGCCGTCATCGTGACGACGCCGCAGGACATCGCGCTGATCGATGCGCGCAAGGGTCTCAGGATGTTCGAGAAGGTCAGCGTGCCGATCGTCGGCGTCGTCGAGAACATGTCCATTCATATCTGCAGCAATTGCGGCGCCGAGGAGCACATTTTCGGCGAGGGCGGCGCCGAGCGGATGTGCCGCGACTATGATGTTCCCTTCCTTGGGAGCCTGCCGCTCGACATCCGCATTCGCGAGCAGGCCGATTCCGGTCATCCGAGCGTCATTGCCGATCCCGACGGACCGATCGCGCAGTCGTACAAGGCGATCGCGCGCAAAGTCGCGATCGCGGTCGCGAAGAAGGCCGAGGACTTCTCGGCGAAGTTTCCGAACATCGTCGTGCAGAACACGTAATGTGTGTGAGGTCGCGGCGCGAGTGTCCGTGAGGATGAGCCTGACGTCGTGTTGACGATGCCTGTCAAGCCGATTGCGCGCCTCGTGCCGATCGAGCCGGCCAACGGTCGCAACGCCGAGGAGGCGCATCTTGCCGAGCTCGAACGCCTCGGGATCGTTCGCCGGCCGCGACGGAACGCCCGGCCAGGGTGGTACGCGCGCCTTCCCAAGGCCCCGGCGATCGCGAAAGATGTCGATGTCGTCTCGATTCTCATCGAGCAGCGCGGCGATCGTTGACACGCTTCTGGGACAGCTCGGGCATCGTCTCGCTGCTCGTTCGACAACGACGGACGGACGCGGCCGAGTCGCTTTTGAGCGACGATTCCCGCATCGCCGCATGGTGGGCTACGCCGGTCGAGTGTGGATCGGCGCTTGCAAGATTGCTCCGGGATAGGCACCTCGACGCCGAGCCGGTGCACGTGGCCTCGAGACGGTTGCACGAAATTTCCCGACAGTGGATCGAAATCGAGCCGACCGAATCGCTTCGCGATATCGCGCAAACGCTCGCGTTGAGACACTCCATTCGCGCCGCGGACGCACTTCAGCTCGCCGCCGCCATGACTTATTCCGAAGGACTCACAAGCGCGCCCGAATTCGTGACTTTCGACGCGCGGCTCGGCTCCGCCGCGCAACACGAGGGATTCAGAACGCGCGGCATCTGAAAGTTGCCAATGGCCATCAAGTCAGACCGCTGGATCCGCCGCATGGCGGCGACGCACCGGATGATCGAGCCGTTCGAGCCCTTACAGGTGCGCGAGGCGAACGGCCACCGGATCGTCTCGTACGGCACGTCGAGCTACGGCTATGACATCCGCTGCTCGAACGAATTCAAGATCTTCACGAACATCAACTCGACGATCGTCGATCCGAAGAAGTTCGACGAAGGGTCGTTCGTCGATTTTCGCGGCGAGGTTTGCATCATCCCGCCGAATTCGTTCGCGCTTGCGCGGACGATCGAGTACTTCCGCATTCCGCGCAACGTGCTGGTGTGCTGCCTGGGCAAGAGCACGTATGCAAGATGCTTTCGCGGCGATACGCGCGTGGCGTTGATCGACGGCACGTCGCCAACGCTGGAGGAGATGGCCAGGCGCGCGGGTTCCGGCGAACTCTTCCGGGGCTACAGCATCGGCGACAACGGCCGCGTCATCGTTTCGCTGCTCGATGCGCCCCGTTACATCGGCAGGGATGCGCTGCTCGAGGTCGGGCTCGATAGCGGCGAGTTGATTCACGCGACGCCCGATCATGACTTCATGCTGCGCGATGGACGGATGCTGGCTGCAGCCTCGCTTTGTCCGGGACATTCGCTCATGCCGCTGTACCGGAAGGTCGTTCGGGGCGGCGAATGGGTGTACCAGCCATCGAGCGAGCATTGGGAGTCGGTGCAGGCACTCGATCGGCGAAACGACGCATCGCTCGCATTCGAGCGGTTGCCGCGAAACGGCGATCGCGTTCGTCGATCGGCTGCCCATTCGCGCAATCACGCCATCGTCTCGATCCGTGACATGCCCGGTCATCACGATGTGTATTGCCTGACGGTACCAGAAGCCGGGAACTTCGCGCTCGAAGCGGGCGTTTTCGTCCGCAATTGCGGCATCATCGTGAACGTAACGCCCCTGGAGCCCGAGTGGGAGGGCCATGTCACGCTCGAATTCTCGAACACGACCCCCCTGCCGGCGAAGATCTACGCGAACGAGGGCGTTGCGCAGGTGATCTTCTTCGAATCCGACGAAGTCTGCGAGACGTCGTACAAGGACCGCGGCGGTAAGTACCAGGGGCAGAAGGGCGTAACGCTACCGAAGATGTAGCAGGCAATGCCAGTATGGGGTCAGACACGATGCTCGCGGTGCCGGCGGCCGCTATTGCACCGACCGTTCGCGAATATCGTGTCTGACCCCATACTGGCCAATCAAGCCAACCGGCTCGTCGCCAAATAGATCAACGCGCTCATCAGCGCCGCGGCCGGCAACGTAATCACCCACGCGACGACGATGCGCTGCGCGACATGCCAGCGCACCGCTGCCGTGCGTCGGGCGGCGCCGACGCCGATGATCGCGCCGGTGATCGTGTGTGTCGTCGACACCGGCACGCCGAAGGCGGTCGCGAGGTAGAGCGTGATCGCGCCGCCGGTCTCGGCGCAGAAGCCCTGGATCGGTTTCAAATGCGTGATCCGCGAACCCATCGTGTGCACGATCCGCCAGCCGCCGAACAGCGTGCCTAGCGCCATCGCGACCTGGCACGCGATCACCACCCAGAACGGAACGTGAAAGGCGCCGCCGAGCATGCCTTGGGAATAGAGCAGCACGGCGATGATGCCCATCGTCTTTTGCGCGTCGTTGCCGCCGTGACCGAGTGAATAGAGGCCGGCTGACACGAGTTGCAGCATGCGAAAGCGCCGGTCGACGGCAAACGGCAGCGATCGCACATTGGCCCATGCGACGACGAGCGCGATCAACTGAGCGAGCACGAACCCGAGAAGCGGCGAGAGCACGATGCCAAGCGCGGTCTTGCCCAGGCCCTCGAATACGATCGATCCGAAGCCGGCCTTCGCGACGCCGGCGCCGGTGAGTCCACCGATCAGCGCATGACTGCTCGACGATGGAAGGCCGAGCGCCCACGTGAATGCGTTCCACGCTATTGCGCCCGCGAGCGCACCGAAGATGACGTGCGCGTCGATGACGTTCGCCGCGACGATCCCCGTGCCCAGGGTGTTCGCGACGTGCAGCCCGAAGACCGCGAATGCGATGAAATTGAAGAACGCCGCCCATACGACGGCGATGCGCGGCGTCAGGACGCGCGTCGATACGACCGTCGCGATCGAGTTCGCCGCGTCGTGCAGGCCGTTCATGAAGTCGAACAGCAGCGCAACGGCAACGAGCCCGAACACGAACGCCGGCGCGATGGTCTGCATCGCAGGCGTCAGACGTGCTTCGCGGTGATGGTCTCGATCTGGTTCGCGACGTCGTCGCACTTGTCGACGACGCGCTCGATCCACTCGTAGAGCTCCTTCTGGTCGAGGTAGCCGATCGCGTCGAGGCGACCTTGGCGGAGGTCGTCCCGGATGTGCGACAGCGCGGCGTCGAACGTCTCGTCGGCCTTTTCCTCGACCTGGCCTATCCTTTGGCATACGGCATAGATTTCGCGGAAATCGCTCGAGATCGAATCGAGGAACGGTATCGCCTTCTTGAGCAGCTCGGCGCTTTCGACGATCGCGCCCACCATCGTCTGCATCTCCGCGGGAAACACCGACAGCTTGTAGCGCTGGATGCCCTTGGCGCTGTCCTCGATCAGGTCGACGACGTCGTCGAGCTCGTGCGCGAGCACAAGGATGTCTTCGCGATCGATCGGTGCGTTGAACGTGCGGTTGGCGGACACGAAGATCTGCCGCACGACGGCATCGGACTTCTGCTCGATCGCGCGGATCGACGCGACGCGCGCGTCGATCGCCGCTTCGCGCGTCCCCACGATATCGCGAAGCTCGACCGCCGCGTCCATGATGCATTCCGCCTGCTCGCAGAACAGGCCCGTGAAGCTTCGTTCCGGCGGCATCAGGCGGCTGAAGAAGTTGAGGGTCATGAACAATTCGCGGTCGAAGTGAATTGGCGCCTCGCAATGCCGGCGAGTCGGAAGCATGCGATGCCCGGCAGCGCGATGGTACCTGAGCGCGCGCAAATCGTTGCTTGCCATGCTCGCAACCGCATTTGGCACAATGGCATTGCGGCCGACATCATCATGCATTCCGAAGATATTTCCGATCCACGCACCACGGCGGCGCAGCCGCTGCCCGCGAAATGCGACATCGCGATCATCGGCGGTGCCGTCGTCGGCTCCTCGGTAGCGTACTTCGCCAAGCACATGGCGCCCGGGGCGAAGGTCGTCGTGATCGAGCCGGATCGCACCTACGAATTCGCGTCGACGCTTCGCGCATCGGGCGGTGCGCGACGCCAGTTCTCGTGCCCCGAGAACATCGAGATGTCGAACTTCAGCATTCCGTTCATCGTTCATGCGGACGACGAGCTTGCGATCGACGGCGAGAAGTCGCATGTCGACTGGCGCGAAGGCGGCTATCTCTTGATCGTCGGCGACGCCGATGCAGGCATGCTGCGCGCCAATTGGCAAGTGCAGCGGGATCACGGCGTGGATGCGCGATGGCTCGAACCCGAAGCGCTCCATGCACGCTTCCCGTCGATGAATCTCGATGGCATTGCGGCCGGCGTGCTGACGCCGCGGGACGGATGGTGCGATCCGAACGGCTTGCTGCAGGCATTGCGTCGCAAGGCGCGCTCGCTCGGCGCCTCGTACATCGACGATCGCGTCGTCGCGATCGATCACGGCGGGAGGCGCGTGCGCGGCGTACGTCTTGCGAGCGGAGCGGCGATCACCGCCGAGCACGTCGTGAACGCGGCTGGCGCATGGTCGCGGCAAATCGCAGCCTTGGTCGGGATGCCGCTGCCGATCGAGCCGCTGCGCCGCTTCGAGCATTACTTCGAAACGCCGAACGCGATCGAGCCGCTGCCGTACGTCAAGGACACGGCTCGGCTGGCATTTCGTCCCGAGGGCCGCGGCTATTCGGGCGGGCTCGTCGATTCCGGCGAGCCGCGGGCCTTCAACTTCGACGTCGACCACGATTACTTCGAGCGGGTCGTGTGGCCGGCGCTCGCCGATCGCTTTCCCGCGTTCGAAGCCTGCCGGTGCCGCCGCACGTGGTCGGGCCTCTACGAGCAGAACGAGCTCGATGGCAATCCGGTGATCGGCAACTGGACCGGCCGCATGGACAATTTTCACGTCGCCGCGGGCTTTTCCGGTCACGGAATGATGCACGCGCCCGCCGCCGGACGCGCGGTTGCGGAGTTGATCGTGCACGGCCGGTTCGAGTCGCTCGACCTGACGCGCCTCGGCTATCGGCGCATCGCCGACAACGCTCCCTATCCGGAACGCGGCATTCTTTGACGACGTGTCTTCATCCACGTTGCGCTACGATGTGCCACTTCGTTCATTGCAAATCGAAAGGACCGGCGTCGCATGCGCGTAGTGATCGTGGGTCTCGGAAAATCGGGAACGACCGCCCTCGTGTACGCGGTTCATGCGGCGATGCCTGCCGGCACGCGGATGCTGTTCGAGCCGCGCCGCTACATCGCGTTGCAGGCGAACGATGTCGTCGCGAAAGTGCTGCTCCATCCACGCTTTCCAATCGAGCACGGCTTCTATCGCCAGTTCGACAAGCGCGTGCTGCTCGTGCGCGATCCGCGCGACCTGCTGATCAGCAAGGCGCTGTACCGGATGTTCAACGCGAAGTCCGTTCTCGACGATCGAACGAAACTCGAGCGCTATCTCGGTTTGCTTCGCGCCAAGGAATCCAATCCGCGCTCCGTCTCGCTTTCCGAGATCAATCGCGCTTTCCAGGCGATGGTCGGGCCGACGTTGCACTCCGACGAAGGCGTTCAGCGCCTCCTGCGCGATTACGTTGCGTTTCACGAGGCGTTTCCCGATGCGTTCGTGTATCGCTACGAGGCCATGGTCGAAAGCGATTACGGCGCGCTCGCCGACTACCTGGATTTGCAGGCGGACGCGATGCGGCCGGTCATCCCGCCCGGCCTTAATCGCGTGGTCCGCACGCGGCGTGCCGGGAACTGGCGCCATTGGTTCTGTGACGAGGACGTCGGGCACTACCGGCCGCTTCTCGCCGACTACATGCAGCGCTACGGTTACGGCGACGACTGGACGCTTGCCGACCATCCGCACATCGAGCGCGACGAATGCAGCGGCTACGTCGAACGTCTCGTGCGCGAGCGACGTGGCGAGGCGGCGCCGCTTCCGGGCCGGCTGCAACTTCCCGCGAAGCGCGCGGGCGCCTCGCAGTAGCCGGTGTCTCTTGCAGCCGATTTGCTCCCGGGAGGCGCCGCGGCGGCTCGCGTGTATCTTTGCGCGCTGCCGGAACTTTACCGCTCCCCGGAGTCTATGACCCCATCATCGTCGTCAGGACGTTGACCTTGACCGTCCTCTAGTGGAGAACAGGATGAAATTTCGCTTCCCGGTGGTCATCATCGACGAGGACTACCGCTCGGAGAACGCGAGCGGGCTCGGCATTCGCGCGCTCGCCCGCGCGATCGAATCCGAGGGCATGGACGTCGTCGGCGTGACGAGCTACACCGACCTCGCGAGCTTCGCGCAGCAGCAGTCGCGCGCTTCGGCGTTCATCCTGTCGATCGACGACGAGGAGTTCGGCGGCGGCTCGCCCGAGGAGACCGCGGCGGCGCTCACGAAACTGCGCGCATTTGTCGAGGAGATCCGCTTCCGCAACTCCGAAATCCCGGTGTTCCTGCACGGTGAGACGCGCACGTCGCGCCACATCCCGAACGATATCCTGCGGCAGTTGAACGGCTTCATCCACATGAACGAGGACACGCCGGAGTTCGTCGCGCGCTACATCCTGCGCGAGGCGCGGACCTACCTCGACAGCCTTGCGCCGCCGTTCTTCCGCGCGCTCGTCCATTACGCGAACGATGGCTCGTATTCATGGCACTGTCCTGGCCATTCCGGCGGCGTCGCGTTTCTCAAGAGCCCTGTCGGCCAGATGTTTCACCAGTTCTTCGGCGAGAACCTGCTGCGCGCCGACGTCTGCAACTCCGTCGACGAGCTCGGGCAGCTTCTCGACCATTCGGGACCGGTAGCCGCTTCCGAGCGCAACGCCGCGCGGATCTTCAACACCGATGAGCTGTTCTTCGTCACCAACGGCACGTCGACGTCGAACAAGATCGTGTGGCATGCAACGGTCGCGCCCGGCGACATCGTCGTCGTCGACCGCAACTGTCACAAGTCGGTGCTGCACGCGATCACGATGACCGGCGCGATTCCGGTCTTTTTGACGCCGACGCGCAACAACATGGGCGTCATCGGTCCGATCCCGATGGAAGAATTTCGCTGGGAGAACATCGAGAAGAAGATCCGCGCGCATCCGTTCGCGCGCCACGTGAAGACGAAGCCTCGGATCCTGACGATCACGCAAAGCACCTACGACGGCGTGCTCTACAACGCCGACACGATCAAGGAGCTGCTGTCGACGAAGATCGACACGCTGCACTTCGACGAGGCGTGGCTCCCGCACGCGGCGTTCCACGACTTCTACCGCGGCATGCACGCGATCGGCAAGGACCGGCCGCGCTCCAAGGACGCATTGATCTTCTCCACGCAGTCGACGCACAAGCTGCTCGCGGCGCTGTCGCAGGCCTCGCAGATTCTCGTGCAGTACAGCGAGACGCGCCAGCTCGATCGCTATCGCTTCAACGAGGCTTACCTGATGCACTCGTCGACTTCGCCGCAGTACGCGATCATCGCGTCGTGCGACGTCGCCGCGGCGATGATGGAGCCGCCCGGCGGCACGGCGCTCGTCGAGGAATCGATCATGGAAGCGCTCGACTTCCGCCGTGCGATGCGCAAGGTCGACATCGAATACGGCGATTCCTGGTGGTTCCGCGTCTGGGGTCCCGACAACCTCGCCGAGGAGGGCATTGGCGATCGGGAGGACTGGATGATTCGTGCCGAGGACAAATGGCATGGCTTCGGCAATCTCGCGCCCGGCTTCAACATGCTCGACCCGATCAAGGCGACCGTGCTCACGCCAGGACTCGACGTCGCGGGCGACTTCGCCGAGCAGGGCATTCCCGCCGCGATCGTGACGAAGTATCTCGCCGAGCACGGCGTCATCGTCGAGAAGACCGGTCTCTACTCGTTCTTCATCATGTTCACGATCGGCATCACGAAGGGCCGATGGAACACGCTTCTGACCGCGCTCCAGCAGTTCAAATCCGACTACGATGCGAACCAGCCGCTCTGGCGCGTGCTGCCAGAGTTCGTCCAGGCGTATCCGCGCTACGAGAAGATCGGGCTGCGCGATCTTTGCGACAGCATCCACGGCATCTACCGCGCGAACGACATCGGACGATTGACGACGGAGATGTACCTCTCCAACCTGGAGCCCGCGATGAAGCCGGCCGACGCGTTCGCGCGGATGGCGCATCGCGAGATCGAGCGCGTCGAGATCGACGATCTCGAAGGCCGTGTCACGAGCGTGCTGCTCACCCCCTATCCGCCAGGTATTCCGCTGCTGATTCCCGGCGAGCGTTTCAACCGGCAAATCGTCAAGTATTTGCAGTTCGCGCGCGATTTCAACGAGCGCTTTCCCGGCTTCGACACCGACATCCACGGTCTCGTCGAGGAGGAGATCGCAGGGCGCAAGCGCTATTTCGTCGACTGCGTGGCCGGCGCCAAGGTGATCGCCGCGATGCCGACGCTACGCGTGCGGTCGGTGCGCAAGGGCGGATAGCGGCGCCAACAGGCCGCGCGCGTGTCTTCGCCTGGACGAAAGCGTAGCGTTGCTGCGCATGAACATCGGGCACGCGAGCGCACGGGTCGCGTTGGCGTTGCTGGTCGACAATTGCGGCAGGCAAGTGCAGGAGCCCGCGGCCGGTGCGTGAATTCGCCAATATAGGCGGGCTCGGCAAGCAGCGCCTCGAGGCGCTCGTCGACGGCATCTGCGCCGTCGCGATGACGCTGCTCGTCCTCGATCTCAAGTTGCCGGACGACATCGTGCTCGCAAGCGACCAGGCGCTGTGGGAACGCCTGGTCGGGCTCGAACGCCACTTCGTGATCTACGTGATCACGTTCTTCGTGACCGGTATGTATTGGTACGGACACCACCTGCAATTTCATTTCGTCCGTACGACCAACCGAGTTCTGATCTGGCTCAATCTGCTCTGGCTGCTGCTGGTGAGCTTCCTGCCGTTCGCGACCGATCTTGTCGGCGACCACAAGACGCTCGTGCTGCCATGCGAGATTTACGGCGCGACGCTCCTCGCGCTGAGCCTCGTGGCCTTCTCGCAAGCGCGCTACCTCGCGCGCCACCCGGCGCTCGCGACCGCGCATTTCACGCCCGACGTGATGAAGCTGTTCGAGATGCGTGCCGCGATCTTCGCGATCGTGCCGATCTTGTCGATGCTGGTGGCGTTCGAGAACAGGCGCCTCGCGCTCTACGTCTATCTGCTGCTCCTCTGCGTGCACCGGATCAATAGTCCGATCCACGAGCACATCGTGCACGCACGCAGCGACGACGAGGCGCGGCCGGAGGGCGTGGGCGGCGCGCCAAGGTAAGCGCTGGACAAGCCGCTACGCTCGCTATCGCAGCCTTGCGCGTTGGCGTGACAGGTTGTATGAGCGCAGCCGGGCCCCCCAAAGCGCGAATTCCGCCCCTGCGTGGGCCAGCGAAGCAGCGAAGCTCCGAGAGTGGGGAATCGTACAAGCGGTTGTTTGGTTCAGGCACTCGGGAGATTCTCGGTACTGTTCGCGTGACCTTGCGCGCCTCGCGCATTCGGGGCCGATCGGTCGGCGCAGTTCGTAGAATGGAAGTCATGGAGGCCGATGCGAGATCGATAGCGACGCCGAGCGCATCCCCGATGCGCGCCGACGCGGTTCGCCGGCCGCGGCTCGACGTTGGCCGCGTCGTGCTCATTGCGCTGGCCGCGTGGGCGATCGCCATGATCGCACCCGACCTGCACCGCGTCTTCAATTCGCTTGCCTCGTTCGGACTCGTCGTCGACAACGACGGGCGCGTTGTCGACGTTGCCGGACCCTTCGAGACCACGGCGAATTCGCCCGCCGCGCACGCCGGCATTGCCGTCGGGGATCGGCTGGACCTGCGCGCGATGCGCTGCTTGCCGGTCGATACCGTGGCGTGTCGCAGCCTGCTGTCGCTCATCGGTGGTTTGGGCGGCGCTCAGGTCGTGCTGCCCGGAAGCACGATCGATCTTGCGGTCATTCCGTCCGCGGGCGGTTCTGCACGCGCCGTGCATCTGGAAGCGCGGCCGGCACAACGGGGACTCCCGGAACGAGTCATGCTGCTCGCAGACACGATCGTCGGCATCATCGTGATACTCGCCGCAGCGCGACTCGTCTGGCTGCGCGAAAGCCGCATGACATGGGGCTTTTTCCTCTATGCGATGTGGTTCAATCCCGGCCAGACGTTCGCGTATTACGCGTTGCTGCAGCCGTGGCCCGCCGCGATTCTGACGCAGGAGGTCGCCGAGGCGCTCGCGCACGGCGCGGGCTATGCCGGATTGCTGGTGTTCGCGCTGCGCTTTCCCGGCGACGCTTCCGAGAGCGCGTTTCGTCGCTACGATCGCTTCGCATGGGTGCTGGCCGCAGCAATTGCGATCGTCTGGCTCGCGAGCTTCGCGAATGGCTTTGGCATGCCGACGGAGACGCTGACGCTCACGGCATTTCTGGTCGGGTACGCGGTCGATGTCGCCGTTCTGATCGTGCTCGTGAAACGACGCGCGCTTCTGCGCGCGCAGGAGCGGCAGCGAATGCTGTGGGTGATCTGCGGCTGCACGATCGGCCTGCCGGCATTTATCCTGGGCGAAGTCGCGCAGTCGACGTCCTTCTTCCCGCTTGTCCTCGGCTGGATGCCCTCGACGTTGCTGATCGAGTTCCTGTACCTGCTGAACGGCGTGCTGATCTACTTCGTGTCGATCGCGATCCTGCGCCGGCGCGTCGTGGACGTATCGATACCGCTTCGTCGCGGCACGATTCTGGGCTTGCTTTCGCTCACCGTCGGCATCCCGATCGTCAACGTGCACGAGCTGCTGTCGCATTACCAGGACACGTTCCGCGTTCCCGAATGGGTATGGCTGCTCGTGGTGGCACCGATCGCGCTGATCCTGCTGCAGCGGCTGCACGAGCTCGGCGTCGACCTCGTCGACCGCGTGCTGAACCGCCGCTTTCATGCCGCGCGCCGGCAACTCGACGCCGCCGCGGACGCGATGCTTCGCGCGGGAAGCGTCGAAGACATCGACCGTCTGCTGGTCACGCGTGCTGCGGCCGTACTGGGTCTCGCTTCGGCGGCGCTGTTCAGAATCGAGGATGGCGTCTTCCGGCGCGAGCGCGCCACCGGTTGGGACTCCTCGTCGCTGACAGTGTTGACGGACGACCACGATGCGCCGGTGCTTCGCTGCATCGAGACGTCGGTGCCGGTGCGTCTTTCGCCGAGCGCGTGGAACCGATCGGGCCTCGACGTTGATGTGCACGCGCCATGCCTCGCCGTGCCCGTCGAAGGCGGTGCGCTTGGTCCGATCGGCGTCGTGCTGTACGGGCCGCACGAAGACGGCAACGACGTCGACCAGGACGAGGGCATGATGCTGCAAAGCCTCGCGAAGCGCGCCGCCAGCGGCTACGAGCGCGTCGCGTTCGTGCGCCTTGGCGAAGAGGTCGTCGCGCTCCGCGCGCGGCTTCGCGCGTCGCAGCCTGCGGCATCGTGACGCGCCGGGCACGGCCACACCTAAGCGGTGCGCACCGTAGCGGTTCGTGATCACCGTTTCAGCGGTCGCGGCGTTCGCGTGATGGCACCGGTTAAAATCCCCCGCTTTTGGGTCGGGCCTCGTCATCGATGACCGAGTCCACGCACGCCGCCCCCACTGTCGCTTTGCCGCGCGACGCAGCCGGCCGTCTTGCCAACGGTCTGCCCAAAGCGCTTTCCGGCATTTCCGGCCTCGACGAGATCACGCTCGGCGGATTGCCGCGCGGACGCCCCACGCTTGTCTGCGGTGGCCCGGGGTGCGGAAAGACGCTGTTCGCGATGGAGTTCCTGGTTCGCGGCGCTGCGCAGTTCGACGAGCCGGGCGTTTACGTTACCTTCGAGGAGTCCGAGGAGGAACTCGCGGCCAACGTACGCTCGCTCGGCTTCGACGTCGAAGCGCTGGTTGCGCAAGGCAAGCTCGCGTTCGATTACGTCCATGTCGATCGCCATGAGATCGAGGAGACCGGCGATTACGATCTGGAGGCGCTCTTCCTGCGACTCGATGATGCGATTGCCTCCGTCGGTGCCCGGCGGGTCGTGCTCGACACGATCGAGTCGTTGTTCGCCGGCTTTTCCAACCTGGCGCTGCTGCGCTCCGAGCTTCGACGCCTGTTTCGCTGGCTCAAGGACCGGGATGTCACGGTCGTCATCACCGGCGAGCGCGGAGACGGCACGCTGACCCGTCAGGGTCTCGAGGAATACGTGTCCGATTGCGTGATCCTGCTCGATCACCGGATCGAGGAGCAGATCTCGACGAGAAGAATGCGTGTCGTCAAGTACCGCGGCACGAGCCACGGTACGAATGAATATCCGTTCCTGATCGACGAGCAGGGCATCTCGGTGCTCCCCATCACATCGGTCGGCCTCGAGCACCGGGTGACGGACGAGCGCGTCAGCACCGGGGTTGACGGACTCGATGCGATGCTCGGCGGTCGGGGCTTCTTCCGGGGCTCGTCGATCCTCGTCTCCGGCACGGCGGGTTCGGGGAAGTCGACACTGGCCGCGCATTTCGCGGACGCGACGTGTCGCCGCGGCGAGCGCTGCCTCTATCTCGCGTTCGAGGAATCGCGCGGGCAGATCGTGCGCAACATGCGTTCGGTCGGCATCGATTTCCGGGCGCGCCTCGAGGCGGGCAATCTCCGGATCGAGGCTTGTCGCCCGTCGCTCTACGGGCTCGAGACGCATCTCGCGCAGATTCATGCGCAGGTCGGCGAATTCGAGCCGCATGCCGTCGTGCTCGACCCGATGAGCAATCTCGCCAACTCCAACCATACGCTGGACGCCTCGGCGATGCTGCTTCGCTTGATCGATCATCTCAAGTCCAGATGCATCACCGCGATGTTCGTCAACCTGACCGGCGGCGGCCATACGCTCGAGGCGACCGACGTGGGCGTGTCCTCGCTGATCGACACGTGGCTGATGCTGCGCGACATCGAAGCGGGCGGCGAGCGCAACCGCGGCCTTTACGTCCTGAAGTCGCGGGGAATGAAGCATTCGAACCAGATTCGCGAATTCGTGATCACGTCGCACGGCATCGATTTGCTCGACGTCTATGCCGGCCCGGAGGGCGTCCTCACCGGATCGCTGCGCGCCTCGCAGGAGGCGCGCGAGAAAGCCGCTGCGATCGCGCGCGAGCAGGAGCAGCAGCAGCGGCAGCGAGAACTGGCGTTCCGCCGCGCTGCGCTCGACGCGCAGATCCGCGCGCTGCAGCAGGAAGCGAGCATGCTCGACGAGGAGATCGGCGCGCAGTCCGAGCAATACGTGCTGGCAACCGATACAATGGAGCAGCAGCGACAGGCAACGGTGCGCCGTCGCGGCGGCGAGGAAACGGCATGACCAGCAACGGCAGCTTCGCGGCAGGCAAGCGGCAATCCCCGAACCCCGAAGAGGACTCGCCGTCCGGTGCCGACACCGACGAACAATGGGAGCTGCGCCTCTACACGGCGGGCCAGACGCCGAAGTCGGTGCTCGCGTTCAACAACCTGAAGCGCATCTGCGAAGAGCACATGCCCGGCCGCTATCAGATCGAAGTCATCGATCTGATGCGCAATCCACGCCTTGCGAAGGAAGATCAGATCGTCGCGATCCCGACGCTCGTGCGGAAGCTGCCGCAGCCGCTGCGCAAGATCATCGGCGATCTTTCGGACACCGAGCGAACGCTCGTGGGACTGCAACTGCGCCCGCGCGGCAGGTAAGACAGCGGCTCGAATGATGGCGTCGGATTCGCAGGGAAGGCTCGACGAGGAGATCGCCCGGCTGCGAGAGCGCCTCGAAAGCGCCGAGGAGATGCGGCGCGCGATCGTCGCGGAGCAGGTCGACGCCTTCGTGGTGGGCGAGGATTACGGGCGAATCGTCCTGCTCGAAAAAGCGAGCGTCGCACCACATGCGCTGCTCGAGCATCTGCCGCACGGCGTCGTCACCGTCTCACGCGATGGCGCGATCCTCTACGCCAACCAGCGCTTCGGCGTGATCGTCGGCCATGCACTGGTTCACCTGTTCTCGACGTCGCTCTTCGACCTGGCCGCAAGCGGCGATCGCGCGGCTTTGCAGCGGTTCCTCGCTGCGGGCGAAACCGATTCGTCGCTTCATGTCTCGCTGCTGCGCGCCGACGCTGCGCCGGTCGCCGCGCGCGCGAGGTTGATGGCGAGCGGCAACGATTACACGTCGCTTCTGATCGTCGAGGAAAGCGCGAGCGATCGCAACGAGGACGCGGAGCACGCATTGCAGGCGATCGCTTCCGGCAACATCGACGGCGTCGTCGTCGGCGGCGAGCGCGTCATGCTTCTCGCCGAGGCGCAGCCACCTTATCGTGCGCTCGTCGATCGCATGCAGCAAGGCGCCGTGACCGTCTCGTCCGAGGGTGACGTGCTCTATGCGAACGATCGATTCGCGACGATGGTCGGACGGGCGCGGGAAACGCTGCTGGGCAAGCGGCTTCGCAACGTGGTCGGCACTTCGGCCGTCGACACCCTGCTGGCGAAAGGCGCGGTTTCGGAACAGATCGAGGTCACGCTGGTGCGCGGCGACGGCTCGCTGCTGCCCGTCGGCATCACCGCCGAGCGGGTCGACGCGATCGATGCGCTCACGCTCATCGTCGAGGACTTGAGCGAGCGCGAACGCCTGCGCGCCATGCAGGAGCGTGCACGGCGAAACGACCACTTCCTCGCGGTGCTTGCGCATGAGCTGCGAAATCCGCTTGGCGCGATCCGGAACGCCGCGGCCATCCTCGAACGGTCCAATCTCGGCGAGCGCGAGCGAAAAGCGCTCACTGTGATCGCGCGCCAGAGCGAGACCCTCGTGCGGCTCGTCGACGACCTCCTGGACGTGCATCGGTTGAACCAGGGGAAGATCGTCCTTCAGCGCAAACTTGTCGACGTGCGCGGAGCGATCGACGATGCAGTCGGCGCGGTCATCCAGAACCTTACGGCGAAAGGGCAAACAATCGCTGTGCAGGCGCCAGGCGAGACGCTTCATGTCGACGCCGATCCGGTGCGGATCGCGCAGGTGCTCGCGAACCTCCTGCTCAATGCGTCGAAATTCACGGCGCATGGCGGTCGCATTGACGTCGCCGCCAGCCGCGCCGACCTCGAAGGCGTGCCCGCCGTGCGCATCGCCGTGACGGACAATGGCATCGGCATCACGCCCGATCAGTTCGAGCACATCTTCGAGCCGTACGTGCAGGCATCCGCTGATGCGTCATCGTTTCCCGAGGGGCTCGGACTCGGGCTGTCTGTCGCAAAACGTCTCGTCGAGCTGCACGCCGGCGCCATTCGTGCGCATAGCGACGGGATCGGACACGGAAGCACGTTCACCGTCGAGCTGCCGCTGTGCAGCCCGCGCGCGGTTGTGGAGACGCCGGGCGTGGAGACCGAGCAGCGGCCCGGCCGAGCGCGAATCCTGATCGCAGACGACGACACAGATTCGGCGGCGACGCTGTCATCGCTTCTGCAGCTCATGGGGCACGAAACCCATCGCGCGCATGACGGTGGATCGGCGATCGCAATGGCCGACGAGATTCGCCCGGACCTCGTCATTCTCGACATCCGGATGCCGCAGATCGACGGTCACGCCGCAGCGCGCGCGTTGCGCGAGCGCTCATGGGGCCGCGATGTCCTGCTCTATGCGTTGAGTGGCTGGGGCGAGTCGAAGGACGGCGGCACCGGGCGGGGCAGCGACTTCGATCGCCACTTCGTGAAACCGTTGGGCATCGACGACCTCATGTCGGCGATCACCGCCGATTTGCGCGAACCCCGTTCCTCGGCACCGCTCGAGCGTTCCGTGCAAACCGCGATGGATGCGGACAACGAACGCGCTTCGCGCCCGCGATGACCTGATGAGCTCGTACAGGCCGCTCGTAGCGAACGGCTCGCCGTCGCCGGCGGGCGGCGTGCCCGCCATCTGTGTCGCCCTCGTGGGGAAGCACTCCGGAGGCGATCCTCGCCGAAGTCGCCGCGGTGCTTCGAAAATCGCGCGACGTAATCGAATGGCGGCGCCGATCATTTCAGCGCAATCGCGGATCCCGGTCGCGTGATCGACACAGCAACGCATCAGGACCCTCGCGCGGGAGACGCCGCTGATCTTCACGCGCCGCGGGCGGGAAAGTGGCCCCCAAATGCCGCTCGAAGATGAAGAGGCTGTTGCGCTCCACGAAGCGATTTGCGATGTGCGCTGCACGGAGTTCGTCGACTTCGAGCTTTCGAGCGGTCCTTCACGCGCGTGGCGCACGTGCGCGCGGCGGCGAGCGCGACGGCTGACACCGCAGCGCGGTGCGACCCGATCAACCCGTGCCTGGCGCCCGCTGATCGTGCAGATCGTGCATAGTCTCCCGTAGCGCGGGATAAAGGGCCTTGTACGTCGCGTACGCGTGCTCGTAACGTTTCGTCGACGATGGAACGGGCGTTGCGCGCGGAACGAGCGTGACCCAACCGCGGCGCACGTCGTTTTCGCTCGCGAGTCCTACCCCGTAGGCAGCGAGCAGGGCGGCGCCCATCGCCGCTTCGACATTCTGCTCGATCGTAAGCACTCGACGTCCGGTCGCGTCGGCAATGATCTGCATCCAAAGGTCCGAGCGCGCCGCGCCGCCGACCACGACGAGATCGTCATCGAGCTTCCCGGCGCCGGCGGCCCCTGCCTCGATGTTGTGTGCGAGCGCGAACGTCACGCCTTCGAGCACCGCGCGATACAGATGCTCGCGACGATGGTAGAGGCTCAAGCCCGCGAACGCAGCACTCGCCTTGCCATCCCAGATCGGGCTTCGCTCGCCCATCAGGTACGGCAGGAAGAGCACGCCTTCGGCGCCCGGAGGAACGTTGCGCGCCAACGCATCGAGCAGTGCGTGGTCGTCGTTGTCGGCGCCCGAGGCGTCGCGACAGAACTGCTCGCGAAACCATGTCACCGACGAGCCGGCGGTGATCGCGCCGCCGAACACGTACATGTCATGCGGTCCGCCGAAGACGTTCGGCATGCATACGAGGCCGTGGCGTGGGTCGGGGCGGCGCGTGATGTAGCCCCAGCACATGCTCGTTCCGATCATCGCGACGTGCTGGCCTTCGCGCGTCACGCCCGCCGCGAGCGTGGCGACCGCGGCATCGACGCCACCCGCGATCAGCGGCGTGCCGGCGACAAGTCCGAGCGATGACGCGATGCTTTCGGTGAGCCGTCCGACGATATCGCTCGACGCGACCAGCCGTGCCGGCATCGTGCGTTCTGGAATGCCGAGCGCGTCGAGCATCTCGCGCGACCACGTGCTGGCGCGCAGGTCGTAAACGCCCCCGATGTTGCCCGCTGACGACCGGTCGACCGCGATCTCGCCGGTCAATGCATGGACCACGAACGCATTCGGCGGCAGAAAGTAGCGGGTCTTGTCGAAGACGTCGGGTCGGTGGTTTCGCAGCCAGAGGATTTTCGTAAAACCGTAGTAGCTGTCAACCCCGTTGCCTGTCACGTCCGCAAGGCGCGCCACGTCGATCGCCTCGCGCACCCAATCGACCTCCTCGGTCGCGCGCCGATCCATCCAGATGAGGCAGGGATGGAGCGGGCGCAGCGCGTCGTCGACCGGGATCCCGGAGCCGCCGTAGAGGCTGTCGATCCCGATCGCGCGAACGGCGCGCGGGGAGAAATCGCGTTCCGAAGTCTTCGCGTCGACGACGCAACCGGCGATGCATTCGACGACCGCATCGAGCCACACCTGCGGCCATTGCTCGGCCCACATCGGCCTCGGCGTATCGGGCCGATACGCTTTCGAGCGCTGCGCGACGATTCGCCCGCGCGCGTCGGTCAAAAGCGCCTTCGTGCTTTGCGTGCCGATGTCGACCCCGATCACGTAGTCGCTCATCGTCGTCCTCAATGCTCGTCGCCCATGTCGCTCGTGACACCCAGGCATTCGAGCGTCTCGGCGAGCTTTCGCGCGTAGGCCGCGCTCGCGCGATGGCGCTCCTCGCGCGCGACGGGAATGATGCGTTGCACGGTCGCGGGTCGCTGCGTCATCACGACGATGACGTCGCCGAGCGCGATCGCTTCGGCAACGTCGTGCGTGACGAACAGGACCGTCGGGCGTGTAAGTGCGAGCAGCGCCTTGAACTCCTGCTGCAGCTTGAGGCGCGTGAACGCATCGACGGCGGCGAACGGCTCGTCGAGCAGAAGCAGCCGCGGGCGAAGCGCGAGCGCGCGCGCGATGCCGACGCGCTGCGCCATGCCGCCCGACAACTGGCTCGGATACGCGTCCTTGAAGTCGGAGAGGCCGACCGTGTGCAGGAATTCGTCGGCGATTCTTCGCGCATCGCGGCGCGGATACCCGCGCGTGCGCAATCCGATCGCGACATTCTTGCGCACGGACATCCATGGAAAGAGCCCCGGCTGCTGGAACGCCATGCCGAGATGGCGATTGCGACCGATGACGACCGGCGCGCCGTCCCAGAGAATCGTGCCGGCGGTCGGACGCAGCAAGCCGGCCGCGAGGCCGAGCAGGGTGCTCTTGCCGCATCCCGAGGGACCGACGACGCAGGCGACCTGGCCGGGCGCGATGCGAAACGAAACGTCGCGCAGCACCTCGGTTTGCCGCCCGAACGTCGAGTAGCGATGGAAGACGCGATCGACGAGAAGCTCGCCTTCGCGCGTGTTGCGCGCGACCTCTTGCTTCGCGCGATCGATGGCCGATGCGCGCTCGTCGATTGACGATGCCGCGCTCGGCGTCATCGGTAATCGAGCCATTTGCGCGACAGCGTCCCGATCGCCGCGCTGACGCCTGCGCCGACGACGCCGATCACGAACATTCCCGCGATGACGACGGGCGTTGCGAGCGACGCCGCGGCGTTCGTGATCATGAGGCCCAGACCGGCGCTCGCGCCGATGTATTCGGCGGCAACGACGGCGATCCAGCCGATGGCCGCTGCCGCGCGCGCGGCGCTCGCGAGCGTCGGCGCGGCCGCGCGAAGATGCACGGTGAAGGCAAGGCGCCACGATCCCATGCCGAGCATCGTGCCGACGCGCGAGAGCGTCGGCTCGACCTGCGCGACGGCGCGCGCGGTGGACACGACCATCACGAAGAACACCGCGTACGCGACGAGCAGGATCTTGCCCGTGTAGCTCGTGCCGAACCACAGGATCGTCAGCGGAATCCACGCGAAGGGGACGATGAAGCGCAGCGACTCGATCACCGGCGTCGCGGCCATGCGGAAATGCCGTCGCTCGCCCATCAGTATGCCGATCGCCACGCCGAGCACGACACCGATCGCGTAGCCGACGGCGAATTCGTAGAGGCTTACGCCAACGTCGTGCCAGAATGCGCGCGTCGTTATCAAATCGGCGAGCGCGGTCGCGACCGACCACGGCGTCGGCAGCACGATGGCCGGCAATCGATACAGCGCGAGCGTGGCTTCCCACGCGCCGAGCACGCATGCGACGCCGACAAGCGGCAGGAGCACGCGTCGCGCAGCGGGATGCGGGCTTCGCGTCATCGCTCTTGGCGCGCGCGATCGTGTCGCCACGGCATCAGTCGTTGCTCCATGAACGTGAACGCCGCGTTCATGGCGAAGCCGGCGGCAGCGAAGCAGATCATCGTGGCCATCACCGCCGACACGTTGTAGCTCTGCTCGACGGCGATCAGATGCGCGCCGAGCCCCGAATTGGCGGCGACCAACTCGGCCACGATCACCGTGCCCCAACCCGCGGTGAGCGCGACGCGCGATCCGATCAGCACTTCGGCGAGCGTGCCGGGCAGCACGAGGCTTGCGAAACGCTGCCATTCGTTCATGCCGAGCATCGTCGCGGTGCGCTCGAGATCGGCGGGAACGCGATGCGATCCGTCGACGGCATAAACGATCACGACGAGGAACACGGCGAGCCCGACCAGGAAGACCTTGCTCGTCAGTCCGAATCCGAACCAGACGATCGACAGCGGCACCCACGCGATGCTCGACACCGGCCGGATCGCTTCGACGATCGGCAGGAAGATGCCGCCGAGCAAGCTTGCGCGGCCGAGCGCGAGGCCGACGAGGGCGGCGCTCGCCGCACCGACGAGCCAGCCAATCGCGAATACGCGCAGGCTCGCGAGAAGATCGGAGGCGAGGTCGCTCGTCGCGTACTGCACGAGCTCGCGTACGACAGCGATTGGTCCCGGCAGCCGGTTGATGACGCCGCCGCCATGCGCGAGCCAGTGCGACAGCAGCGACCAGACGGCGATCGCGACGGCGGTGCCCGCGAGGCCGAGCAGCCACGCCCGCACGCGGGGCGACAGACGCGGCGAAGCGGTCGCGCTGATATCGACCGTGCTCGCGATACCGTTGTCAATGCTTGCCAAGCACTTCCTTCGCGAGCGTCGTGTTCTCGAATTTGCGCGTGAACGACGGCAGGTCGACGCCTTTCGGCGCGAAGCCGAGCTCCTGCGCGACGGTTTCGGTCGCGACGATGCCCTCGACATCGGGAACGTACGTCGGCGCGACGCCGATCAGATTCTTCTCGAACGAGTAGCGAACCGCCGGCTCGTCCACCTTCGCGAACTCGGCCATCGACTTGTACGATTCGTCGGGGTGTGCCTTGATGAAGTCGGTCGCGGCGAATTGCGCGCGCAGCACATCCTTGACGGCATCGGCATGCTCGTGAATGAACTTCGTGCTCGCGATGAAGCCGTCACCCGGCGCGGGACGGCCGATCGCGTCGGAGCCGGTGAAGAGCACGCGCCCGATGCCCTTCAGCACCATCTCGGACACGTACGGTACGTAACCGGCGACGACTTCGGCGCCGCCCGAATCCAGCACGCCCACCATCCCGGGGCCCGTGCCCGAGACGAAGTACTCGTTCGCGCTCGGGTCGACGCCGGCCTTCTTGAGGCCGATCTGGAAGAACAGCGTCGATGCGGTCTTCATGCCGCTCACGACGACTTTCTTGTGCACGATGTCCTTCGCGCCCTTGATGTCGCTCTTCGTCGATACGACGGTCACGTTCGCGTTGACGAACGACTGGCCGACGAACTGCGCGGCGTCGGGCGACTGCGAGAAGATGACGACCGCCGAGATGCTGTTGCCCCACGCGATGTCGAGCTTGCCTGCGGCGATCGCGCTCGCAGCCCCCGGCAGCCCCTGGTTGATCGGCACCCAGTTCACCGTGTAGCCCTTGTCCTCGAGCATGTGCTGCGTGCGCATGATCGGCACCGGCGAGACGACCGGGAAATAGCCGATGTTGATCGTGATGCCCTTGCCGGGCTGATCGGCGGCTTTCGCCGAACCGGCCATCGCGGCAAAGAGCGCGAACGATGCGGTGCAGGCGACGAGCGTACGGCGCAAACGGTTCATGCTTCCTCCTTGGTTGAAAGGCGTCAGATACTCGTAATTGGGGTCAGGCACCATTTCCAAAGAAGAAATTGGTATCTCACCCCCACGGCTTCATCAGCACCTTGATCGAATCGAGCGAGTTCGCGACCTCGATCGCCTCGTCCCATCGCTCGAGCGGGTAGTCGTGCGTGACGATGCCCTTCGACGTGACGAGGCCGCGCGACAACAGATCGATCGCGATCGGATAGCAATACGGACCGAGATGCGCGCCGCGCACGTCGAGCTCCTTGCGATCGCCGATGATCGACCAGTCCACCGTCGTGTCATGACCGAACACCGAGAACTCGACGAAGCGGCCGAGCTTGCGAATCAGGCCAAGTCCCTGCACGGCGCCGCTCGGGCTGCCGGTCGCCTCGATGTAGACGTCGCAGCCGTAACCGTTCGTGAGGCTCCTGACGATCGCAAGCGCGTTGTCGGTCTTCGGATTGATCGTCACATCGGCGCCGTAGCGGCGCGCGAGCGCCAGGCGCTCGTCGACCATGTCGACCACGACAAGCTTGCGCGGTGTTTTGAGCTTCGCGACCTGCACCATCATCAGTCCAATCGGACCCGCGCCGGCGATCACGGCGACGTCGTCCAACTGGATGTCGCCGCGTGTCACCGCGTGGATCGCGCACGCAAGCGGTTCGATGATCGCCGCGTCCTCGAGCGGCAGCTCGGGCGGGATCCTGTGCACGATTGCCGTGGGCGGAATGCGCATGTACTGCGCCATGCCGCCGTCGGCCACTTCACGCTGGAAGCCGAAGATGTTGTGCACCTCGCACATCCAGTACTTGCCCGAGCGGCAGTAGCGACAGCGCTCGCATGGCACGATCTGCTCGGCGATGACGCGATCGCCGAGCTTCACGTCGAAGTGCTCGGCGGCGCCGTCGCCCAGCGCCTCGACGTAGCCGAAGAATTCGTGACCGGGCACGACCGGTGCCTTCACCCACGGCGCAGCCCCGTTGCCGCCCCAGAACATCTTCGCGCCTGACCAGCATTTGCAGTCGCTCGCGCAAATGCCGCACGCGCCGATGCGGATCACCATTTCGCGTGGACCGGCGACCGGCTTCGCGATCTTCTCGACGCGGTAATCCTTCGGCGCGTGGCAGACGATCGCCGTCATCCGCGATTGCGCAGGGCCGTTCATCTCGACTCCTCCTTCGAAAGCCACAAATCCCAATCGGTGCTCTGCGTGTGCCCCTCGGCGAAGGCAGGTGTCGCCGCTGCGACATCGACGCGGTGAACCTGGCCGCAGCCGGTGACGCCCTTGTCGACGCCGTCGCGCGCGGGATCGACGTATTCACGGAACCATCCTTCGAGACGCGCGCGAAGCTCGGCCGCGATGCTTGCGCGATCGTCGATGCGATTCCGCCGCTCGCCGGGATCGTCGCGAAGGTCGAACAACTCGTGTGGTCCGTCGGGATAGCGGTGCACGTATTTCCATTCGGGCGTTCGCACCATCCGCACCGGACCGTATTCATCGTAGACGACCACGGCATCGTGCGTGGCGCCCGGCTCGCCTTCGAGCAGCGCACGAAAGCTTCGTCCGGGCTGCGGTCGCGGCGAGCGGTAGTCGAGCCCGAGATAATCGACGAGCGTCGGAAATACATCGTAGCCCGACAGCAGGTCTTCGCTCACGCGTGTTGACGCGATGCGTCCGCGCTGCGCGACGATGCACGGCACCTTCACCGACGTGTCGTACATGTTCTGCGGACGCGTGCCGTTGCCCTTGCCCCATATCCCGTGGTGGCCGAGGTTCATGCCGTTGTCGCTCATGAACACGACGAGCGTGCTGTCGGTGAGCTTCTGCGCGTCGAGCTCGGCGAGCACGCGTCCTATGGCCACGTCCATTGCGCTGACCGCCGCGAAGTAGCCGATCAGACTCTCGCGGCGCTCGGCCCGGCCGCGCTCGACCGCGGCCTTGCCGCCGATGAACCACGGATGCGGCGGCTCGTCGGGACATGATTCGAAAGGGCAATCGCGATAGAGCTCGGCGAACGTTTTTGGATGGCTGGCGATCCACGGGTAGTGCGGCGCGGTGAACGTGAGCGCAAGGAAGAATGGCGCGTCGTTTCGCGCCTCGTCGCGCACGAACTCGATCGCCTTGTCGCCGAGAACATCGGTGATGTAGCCGTCGACGACAACCGGCCGATCGTGATCGATCATCGGCGCGCCGTAATAGGGGCCCATCCCGAACTGATGCGCGAACCATTTGACGAAGCCCGGCCGCGGGACGTCGCTTGCGCCGAGATGCCACTTGCCGATCAGGCCGCAGCGGTGGCCGGCGCGCGCGAGAACGTCGGTGAGGAGCGTCTGTCCGGCGAGGTAGTCGATGCGATCGTCGCCGACGCCGCCTGCGCGAATCCAGTCGTGCACGCCGTGTCGCGACGGAATGTCGCCGGTCAGAAGTGACGCGCGCGCCGGCGAGCAGACGGGCGATGTGCAGAAGAAATTGTCGAAGCGGATGCCGTGCTCGGCCAGGCGATCGAGATTCGGTGTGAGGATTTCGCGATTGCCCGCGCAGCGCAGCGCCCAAGGACCCTGATCATCGCTGACGATGAACAGGACGTTCGGGCGTTGTGCCTGCCTGCTTGCCAAAGCTCGCGCTCCCCTCGGCATGATCGTGCGGCCCGGCTTGCCGGGCCTTTGTGCACAATCGATTGTGCCAGCGGCGTGCGCCGGACGCAAGCCACGAAGAAACGTGTGACAATCGATGCTCCGGAGAACGCAAGCTGCCTTTGCGATGCGCAAGCGCAAATCGACGATCTACGATCTTGCCGAGCTCGCGGGCGTATCGGCATCGACAGTGAGCGCGGTGCTGAGCGGCAACTGGAAGGAACGCCGCATCGCCGAGGCGACCGCGAAGAAGGTGCAGCGTCTCGCGACCGCGCAGCGCTACACGGTGAATCGCCAGGCGAGCGGTTTGCGCCGGAACCGTTCGGGGCTGATCGGCATGATCATCCCGATGCACGACAACCGCTTCTTCAGCGGCATGTCGCAGGTGTTCGAGCGTCTCGCGCGCGAGCGCCACTGGTATCCGATCGTCGTCAGCACGCTGCGCGATCCGGCGCTCGAGCTCGAGACGGTGCGCACGCTGATCTCATATCGGATCGAATACCTCGTCGTTGCCGGCGCGACCGATCCCGATTCGGTGAGCCGCGTCTGTCGTGGGCACGGCGTCGCGCATGTCAACGTCGACCTGCCCGGCACGAAGGCCGCCTCGGTGATCAGCGACAACTACTGGGGTGCGCAGCAACTGACGCAGGCGCTGATCGATCGCTCGCAGCCTTCGCGTGCGCGGTCGCGCAACAAAGCGTATTTCGTCGGCGGCATCGCGAGCGATTACGCGACGAGGCGGCGGATGGAAGGCTTCGCCGATGCCGTCACGGCGCGCTTCGGGCACGTCGATCGCGATCAGATCGATGCGTGCGGTTACGAGGGCTCGCTCGCCGAAGCGGCCGTGAGAGCGTTGCACGCGCGGCTCGGCGACCTGCCGCGTGCGCTTTTCATCAACTCGACGATCGCGCTCGAAGGCGTCGTCCGGTTCCTGAAAACGCTGCCCGCCGACGAGCTTTCGCGCTGCGCGTTCGGCTGCTACGACTGGGACCCGTTCGCCAGCGTGCTGAGCTTTCCGCTTCTGATGGTGCGGCAGAACGTCGAGGGCCTGCTCGGCGAGGCGTTTCGCATCATCGACACGAAGTCGTTTCGCGAGAAGCGGTTGATCGAGATCAAGCCGGAGCTTTTGTTCGCGCACGACGCCATCGACGCGGAGAGCAGGGCGCCGTCAGTCGCGCGTGCGCCGCTCGACGTGGCGTGACGCACCGGCACGGCGACGATGGTCAGCCGTTTCCCGGCATCAGCGTCAATTCCGGCCGCGGCTTCTCACGCAGGCTGCCGTCCGGCAGCGTCACCGCGCATTCGGTGAAGATGCGTGCAGTGCACGCGGCGCACACCGCCGAGTCGAGCTTGCGATAGATCGTCGCGAGCGCGCGGTCCTTCGTGATGAACACGTTGTCGCGCCCGATCGTATCGAGATAGCCGCCGCGGTCGAGAAGCGCGAGCACCTCGGGACGCATCTTGCAGAGACAGAGCGTCGTGCCCGATTCGCGGAATTGCGCCGAGAGATTCGCGAGAAGCTCGCAGCCCGCGGTGTCGATCAAATTGATCCCGGTGCCGATCAGGAGCACGTGGCGTGCGACCGGGCATTGCGCGCGCCGCGCCTCGATCTCGTCGCGAATGTGCTCGACCGAGCCGAAGAACAGCGCGCCGTCGATGCGCAGCATGTCGACCTGCGGACAGAGCAGCGCGTCGGTCGCGACGCGACGAAAGCGTCGCTGCTGCGACGGATCGGGCGTCACGCGCAGCACCAGCGGATGCGTCGCCCGGTTGAGGTAGAGGAGCAGCGAGGCGAGCACGCCAACGAGGATCGCGACTTCGAGCCTGATCGTCAGCGTCGCGATGAACGTGATCGCGAGCGCCAGCGCATCGGCGCGACTCGTGCGCCAGACGCGGCGCATCGCGCCGGCGTCGATCAACCCCAACGCGACGATGAACAGGACGCCGGCCATCGACGCGATCGGCAGATAGGTCGCGAGTGGACGCACGACCAGCAGGATCGCGAGCAGCAGGAACGCCGAGAACACGCAGGCGAGCGGCGTGCGCGCGCCCGCTTCGTAGTTCGCGCCAGTGCGATTGAACGAGCCCGACGTCGGATAGCTCGACGTGAACGCGCCCGCGATGTTCGCGAGTCCCTGCCCGATGAATTCCTGGTTGCCGTCGATCCGCTGACCCGAGCGAAGGGCGACCGCGCGCGCACTCGAAATCGCTTCGGAAAGGCCGATGACGGTGAGCGCAAGCGCGATCGGCGCGAGCGTCTGCCACACGTGCAGCGACATGTCGGGCACCGAAACCGGCGGCACGGCCGAGGGCAACGCACCAATGGTCGGCACCGTCGCAATGCCGAAGATCGAAAGCGCGGCGGCAAAGAGCGCCCCCGCGACAATGCCGGTCAGCATGTACGGCACGCGCGGCAGCAGCCGCCGCCCGGCGATCGACGCGACGAGCGTGAAGACGCCGACGGCGAGAATCGCGGGCTTGGTGTCGCCGAGATGCGTGACGAAATCGCGCAGGCCCAGGATGAAGCTCGCCTGCTGCGGCACGTCGATGCCGAAGAAATTGCGAAGCTGGGCGCCGATGATCAGAAGGCCCGCGCCGGCGGTGAAGCCGATCACGACGGGATTCGAGATGAAATTGACGAGCGAGCCCAATCGCGCGAGGCCGAGGCCGAGCTTGATCAGGCCGACCATGAGGTTCAGCGTCAGCACGAACGCGACGTAGGTCGGCGAAAACGGTGCCGCGAGCGCGCTCACGGTCGCGAACACCATCAGCGACGTGGCGTTCGTCGGTCCCGACATCAGATGCCACGACGATCCCCATAACGCGCCGACGATCGCCGGAAGCATCGAGCCGTAGAGGCCGTACTCCGGCGGCATGCCGGCGAGCGTCGCGTACGCGACGCCTTGGGGAAGGACCATCACCGCGGCGACGAGTCCCGCGAGGAGATCGGCGCGAAGCGTCACGCGATTGACGCGATGACGCCACGCGAGGAAGGGGAAGAGCTTCAGCGCGAGCGGGGGCACCGGGGCGTCGGTCTGCGGCGTTGGCCCGTGTCGGGCAAAGCCCGCATGTTACCGGTCGATGCCGGCCGCCTGGCGCGAACCTCGCGCGAAGCGGCCGGCACGCGCTTGCAACCTGCCGCTACACCTTCCCCTTCCATGGCACGAGCAGCCGCTCGATCTGGCGCATCAGCAAGTCGAAGCCGAACGCGAACAGGCCGATCACGACGATGCCCATGATCACCGTGTCGCTTTGCAGGTATTGCGCGGCGTTCAGCACCATGAAGCCCAGGCCGCGCGTCGCGGCGACCATCTCGGCCGCGACGAGCGTCGTCCAGCCGAACCCGATGCCGATGCGCATGCCGGTCAGGATCTCGGGCGTCGCGGCGGGAAGCACGACGTGCCAGATGATCTGGAAACGCGACGCGCCCATAGCGTACGCGGCATGGATCTGCTCGATGCCCACCGAACGTACGCCCGCACGCGCCGAGATCGCCATCGGCGCGAAGATCGCGAGAAAGATGAGCAGGATCTTCGAGAGCTCGCCGATGCCGAACCAGATGATCATCAGCGGCAAATAGGCGAGTGGCGGCAGCGGGCGATAGAACTCGATCGGCGGATCGAAGATGCCGCGCATGATGCGATTGGTGCCCATCAGGATGCCGATCGGGATCGCCGTCACGCACGAGAGGAAGAACGCGCCGAACACGCGCATGAGGCTCGTCGCCGTGTGCTGCAAAAGCGTGGAGTTCGCGACGCCCTCGGTGTTGGCGAGCACGAACTTGTCCCACACCGCCTGCGGCGAAGGCAGGAAGAGCGGCTTGATCCAGCCCATGTTCGTGATCAGGAACCAGAGGCCGATGAGCACGAGCGTCGTGATCACGCTGATCGTCGTACTGCGTCCCTGGCCCGGCGCGCCGTAAACCTGTCCCGGCGCCGCGGCCTTGCTTGCGAAGAGGCGCATGAAACGGCCGTGAGGAGGAATCGCGGCGGCTGCGGGCGCCGCGACGCCGCTTACGCGAGGTTCGATGCTAGGCATGGGTCAACTCCTTCGCATGCTCGCCGCTTCGCTCGTCGCCGTAGATGATGCCGAGCACCGTTTCGCGCATGCGGATGAAATCGGGACTCGACTTGACCGCGCGCGCGTCCCTGTTCTTCAGGAAGCGGCGGTTGAAGTCGAGGTCGTACGTATGCGTGATGCGTCCGGGCCGCGGTGACATCACGATGACGCGCGTCGCGAGGAACAGCGCTTCCTCGACGCTGTGCGTGATGAAGAAGAACATCTTGCCGGTCTTCTGCCAGACGTCGAGCAAAAGCTCCTGGATCGTCTCGCGCGTCAAGGCGTCGAGCGCCGCCATCGGCTCGTCCATCAAGAGCGTCGCCGGGTTGCAGGTGAGCGCGCGGGCAATGCCCACGCGCTGCTGCATGCCGCCAGAGAGCTGGTAGATCATGTGATTATGAAAGTCCTGTAAGCCCACGAGCGCGAGGTTGCGCTTGGCGACTTCACGCCGATCGTTCTTCGCGCTTCCTTGCAGCCGGAGCCCGAACTCGGTGTTTTCCATCACGCTGAGCCACGGCAGCAACGCATGCTTCTGGAACACTACGCCGCGATCGGAACCGGGGCCGCTGATCTTCCGGTTTCCGAGCATCAGCGTGCCTCGCGTCGGCGACAGGAACCCGGCCATCAGGTTCAGCAACGTCGTCTTGCCGCAGCCCGACGCGCCGAGCGCGACGACGAAGTCCCCTGAATTGACCGTCAGGTTGATGTTGTCGAGCGCATGCACCTGCTCGCCCGGCGTGCGGCCGGGAAACACGACGCTGACGCCGTTGACGTGCAGGGCCTCGGATTGCGTAGCCATGATGTTCCTCGCGATGATCCGGTGAAGCGCGGCCGGTCGGCTGAAGTGAGACGGTGCGCTGGGCGATTTGCGGATCCGCGACGTGCCGGACGGCCTTCCGGCACGTCGCGAGTCCCTGCTACTTCTCCGCGTCCTGCGCGTACTTCGCGGTAACGTAAGAACTGTAGTCGGGCAGAATCTTGTTGATCTGGTGCTGCGATTTCAGAAAGTCGGCGCTTTCGGTGAGCGCGCGCACCGCCTTGCTGCTCTTCCCGCCCAGCCACTCGGGCGATGCCTGTTCCTTGGCGTCGGGGTAGCTCAGCAGTTTCAACGCGTCGGCGTCATCCGCCGGTTCGCCGCCCACGAGCTTCGCCATCGCCTTCACTTCGGGCGAGGTCGCCGTCCACTTCGCCTTGTTGGCGTTGTAGTCGGCGTACGCCTTCGCGAGCACCTTCGTGAAGGCGATCATGAAGTCGTTGTGCGCGGCTGCCCACTTCTTGTCCGCGATGATGCCGTCGAACGTCGGCACGCTTTTCTCGCCCACCTCTTCGGACGTGATGATCGTCTTGCCGGTCTTCAGGATGGTGGTCAGCGCGGGCGGCCAGACATACGCCGCATCGATGTCGCCGCGCGACCACGCCGCAACGATCTCCGGCGGCTTCATGTTGAGGATCTGCACCTTCGACGGCGGGATGTGCCAGATCTTCTCGAGCGCGATCAGCAGGTGGAAGTGCGACGTGGATACGAACGGCACGGCCACCTTCTTGCCGACGAGATCCTGCGGCTTGTTGATGCCCGAGCCGTTTCGCGCGACGAGTTGCTCGGACTTGCCGATATTGTCGAGCACCCAGAACAGTTCGACGTCGACGCCGTTGCTCGTCGCCGCGGCGATGCCCGTCGATCCCAGCACGCCGATCGGCACGTCACCCGACGCGAAGGCCGCGCTGATGTCGCCTGCCGACGTGAACTGCCGCCAGCTGATCTTGTAGCCGGTCGCCTTCTCGAAGCTCCCGTCCGCGATGGCCGCGGGGAAGGGCCCGACGATCGTCTGGTAGCCGATCGTCACCGTCTTGTCCTGCGCGTGCGAGGGGGCGCCGGCAAGAACGAACGGCAGGACCACGGCGCCTGCCAGCGCCTTCCATCTGCTGCTTCGAACATTCTTCATGCTCTCTCCTCCGGAAACGTCGTGGGGAACCTTACGTGGCGCAACATGAAGCGCGCGCGGCGCTTCCCGGTATCGTAATCCCATTGGTCGCTTGCGCGGCGTCCAACTCGCCGGCTTTCGGACAACGCGGTCCGCCCGCCAGTGGCGACGATACTGCCCCTGCCCTCATGGCGCGGTTAGAGCCAGTTGCGGGCAATCGCTTGCGCCACCACAGATTCGTTCCCTGCAGAGGACGCGGGCGAATGCGCGTCTAACCGATGAATCATTCCCTATGCAGCCATCCCCCGAACGGCAATAATCACCGCTGGCCACATGAAACGACCCCCACGCTCGGTCCGACGATCCTCGTGCTTCGCACTCGGCATTCGCCATCGGGCGGCCCGTCGGATTCACTGGACTACCCTTCGCGCTTCGGGGCAGATTCGCGCTTGGGACGGCTTGGTGCGCTCGCTCGCTGCCTTCGAAGGGAGAGCAGTCATTCACTCGGGGCGGCCCGGCGCGACTGACGACGCGAATCGTTCATGACGGCGAAACCGACGGCGGCCATGTGGGCGCAACTCTTCCGCCGCTTGCCGCACGGCGGCATCAGCCTGCAGGCGCAAATCCGGCAAATGCTCGTGTCGGCGGTACTCGACGGCCAGCTTCCCGTCGGCGCGCCCATTCCGTCGAGTCGCGAGCTCGCCGATCAATTGCACGTCGCGCGCAACACCGTCGTGCTCGCGTATCAGCAGCTCGTCGACGATGGCTTTCTCGTCTCGCGCCAGCGCAGCGGCTTCTTCGTCAATCCGCAAGCGGTGGCGCGCCGCGTCAAGCCTGCCGCCCGCGACGCGACGCCAACGCCGAAAACGTCGGTCGATTGGGCGCGACGCTTCCGCTTCGAGCCGTCGAAGCAGCGCAACATCGTCAAATGCAGCGACTGGCAGAAGTACCCGTACTCGTTCCTCTACGGACAGTTCGATGCGACGCTGTTTCCGACGGCCGACTGGCGCGAGTGCTGCCTCAAGGCGTTGAGCGTGCTCGACATCCGCGACTGGGCGCCCGACCTGATCCTCCGCGACGATGCATCGCTCGTTGCGCAGGTTCAGGCGCGCGTTCTCCCCCGTCGCGGCGTATGGGCGAGTCCCGACGAAATCGTCGTCACCGTCGGCGCTCAGCAGGCGCTTTATCTGCTCGCCGATCTTTTGATGACGCCGGACACCGTCGTCGGGATGGAGGACCCTGGCTATCCCGACGGCCGCAACGCGTTCGCGAGCCGCGCTGCGCAACTCGTCGCGCTGCCGATCGACGAGAATGGGCTCGTGCTCGGTCCCGCATTGCACCGCTGCAACTACATCTATGTCACGCCGAGCCATCAATGCCCGACCACCGTCACGATGCCGCTCGAACGCCGCGAAGGCCTGCTCGCGGCGGCTCAGGAGCACGACGCGATCGTCATCGAGGACGACTACGAAAGCGAGAATCGTTTCGACGCCGATCCGACGCCCGCACTCAAGAGCCTTGATCGCAACGATCGCGTCATCTACGTCGGCAGCCTTTCCAAGACGTTCGCGCCGGGGCTTCGCGTCGGCTACGTCGTAGGTCCGGCTGCGCTGATCCGCGAATTGCGGGCGCTGCGACGGCTTGCGCTTCGCCATCCCTCCGCGTACATCCAGCGCGCGTTCTCGCTGTTCCTCTCGCTCGGCCATTACGATGCGTTGCTGCGACGCCTCTCCGGCACATACCGCGAGCGCGCCACCGCATTGTCGGCAGCGCTCGCGACGCATCTGTCGCAGGCGCGGTTCGTCCCGATCTCGGGCGGCGCATCGTGCTGGGTCGTCGGCCCGTCGTGGCTCGACGCATCGGAGCTCGCGCGACGCGCGCAATCGCAGGGCGTTCTGATCGAGCCCGGCGAGGTGTTCTTCATGTCCGAGACCGCAGGACGCAACACGTTTCGTCTCGGCTATTCGTCGATTCCGATCGATCGCATCGAGCCCGGCATTCGCGTGCTCGGGGACGTCATGCGCGATATGGCGCCTGCCGTCCGTTTCGCTTCCTGAAGGGCGAAACGGCCGCCGCATCAGCGGTCGGTGTCAGGGGTCGGGAGTTGCAACGCGACAGGTTCGCGCCACCGAAGACACCGGTGCGCCCGACAACTGCCAACTGACTTCTGGCTGGCCCATGCAAATCCCCGGAACTGGTGCTACAGCCGCCTTTCGCACAGGCATAGGCTTCCGCCATCCAATCCGGTTCTTCGCGATCGACACGGCGAACCGGTCATGCGGAATGCAAAGGAGAGCCAAGGATGGCGAGCGAGCGCGGCAATGCGGTGACCGAAGCATTTTTGCAGGCGTTCACCGATGCGTGGAATCGTCACGACATCGACGCGCTGATGGCGGCGATGACCGACGACTGCGTGTTCGAGGGCGCGGCCGGCCCCGACGCTTGCGGGACGCGCTATGCGGGCCGCGAGGCTGTCCGCGCGGGTTTTGCACAAGCGTGGAAGACGTTTCCGGACGCGCAATGGACGAACGGGCGCCATTTCGTCTGCGGCGATCGCGGCGTGTCGGAATGGACGTTCGTCGGCACGAAGGCCGACGGTACACGCATCCACGCCAACGGTTGCGACATCTTCACGTTCCGCGACGGCAGGATCGCCGTGAAGAACGCGTTTCGCAAGGATCGTCCGCCGCTTCCCGCAGCGCCGAGATGAGCGGGGCCAGTGCTCGCCAAGGAACAGATGCCATGGACATGAAAGTCACCACACCCGCGCGTGCGCCCTACGATCCGCAGTACGACCCGCTCGTCGCGCACGACCCGGGCCACGGGCGCGAATACGCGCCGACGTATTGGGTCGCATCGGCGGGCACGCCGCCGCAGGACGACGGTCCGATCACGCACGACATCGACGTCGACGTGGCGATCGTAGGCTCGGGCTTCACCGGCCTTTCGACCGCGCTCTTTCTCGCACGCGAGCACGGCATTCGCGCGACGGTACTGGAAGCCAATCGCGCCATATGGGGCTGCACGAGCCGCAACGGCGGCCAGGGCCAGAACGCGAGCGGACGCCTCTATCGCTCTCAGTGGATCAAGCGCTGGGGAAAAGACGTAGCGCTGAGGCTCGACGCGGAGATCAGGCGCGGCTTCGAGACGTTCAAGGGACTCGTAAACGAGTTCGACTGCGATCCGCAACCCGGCGGGCATCTGTATCTTGCGCATCGTGCGAAAAAGATGGCGTTTCTCGAGAACGAAGCGCGCGTCATGCGCGACGTGTTCGGCTACGACACTCAGATCCTCTCCGCCGATACGGTGCGGCGCGAATACGTAAACGACGCCGAAGTCGCCGGCGCGATGCACGAGCCGGACGGCATCGGCATTCACCCGCTGAAGCTCGCGTTCGGCTACCTCACGAAGGCGCGCTCGCTTGGCGCGAAGGTGCATCCGTCGAGCCCCGTGCTCGACTGGGAAACGCGTAACGGCGTGCATCACCTGCGCACGCCGGGCGGCATCGTACGTGCGCGTGCCGTGGCGCTGGCGACGGGCGGTTACACGTCGAACGCGCTCAATCCGCTCGTCGATGCGCGGCTCATGCCGGTCCTTTCGAACTCGATGGTCACTCGTCCGCTGACGCAACAGGAGCTCGACGCGACCAATTTCCGCACGAAGCAGGTCATCACCGACACCCGCACGCTGCGCTTCTACTATCGGCGCCTTCCCGACAATCGCCTGCAGATCGGCAGCCGCAGCGCCGTGACCGGCGCCGATGCGCCGAACGCGCGGCACATGCAGTTGCTGATCGACGGCATGAATCGCAAGTTCCCGGCGCTCAAAGGCATCCAGATCGACTTCTCGTGGTGGGGCTGGATCGACGTTTCGCACGACATGATGCCGCGCGTCGTGCAACCCGATCCGCGCCAGACGATTTACTATGCGCTGGGCTATGGCGGCAACGGCGTGTCGTTCTCCGCGCAGGCCGGGCGGCGAATGGCCGAGCGCATCGCCGGCAAGCGCGATCCGGTGCTCGATCTGCCGATCTACGACTCGGCGCTGCCGCTGCCGATCGCCTTCAACAGCGTCGAGTCGCGCGCATTCACGCCGTTCCGGCGCTTCGGGCAGCGGATGCTGTACCACTGGTACTACCTGAGGGATGAGATCATCTGAGTCGGACGCGCATCGCGCACGATTTCCGGACAACGCATCGCATTGAAAGAGGAGCAAACGATATGGGCAAGCCCGAAACAGCGCTTCACCGCAGCGTGGCCAGCGGACCGACGAAGATGACGCCGTCGGAGGCGTTCGTGGAGACGCTGGTCGCCAACGGCGTCAAGGACGTTTTCGGCATCGTCGGTTCGGCGCTGATGGATGCGCTCGATCTTTTCCCGGCCGCGGGCATTCGCTATATCCCGGTCGTGCACGAGCAGGGCGGCGGGCACATGGCCGACGGCTACGCGCGCGTGTCCGGTCGACACGGCGTCTGCATGGCACAGAACGGTCCGGGCATCACGAACTTCGTGACGTCGATCGCCGCCGCGTACTGGGCGCATTCGCCGGTGGTGATGATCACGCCGGAGGCAGGCAGCATGGGAACGGGTCTCGGCGGCTTCCAGGAGACCGACCAGATGCCGATCTTCTCGAAGATCACCAAGTATCAGGTCAACGTCAACAACTCCAAGCGGATGGCCGAGCTGACCGGCCGCGCGTTCGATCGAGCGATGCTCGAAATGGGGCCGACGCAAGTCAACATTCCGCGCGACTTCTTCTACGGCCCGGCCGAATTCGAGATTCCGGAACCGATCCGCATCGAGCGCGGACACGGCGGCGAGCAGTCGCTGAACGAAGCGGCGGAGATGCTGGCAGCCGCGAAGTTTCCGGTGATCGTGTCGGGCGGCGGCGTCGTCATGTCGGGCGGCGTCGACGCGAGCGTCGCGCTCGCGGAGTTGCTCGGCGCGCCGGTCGTCACGAGTTACCTGCACAACGACGCGTTCCCGTCGAATCATCCGCTGTGGTGCGGACCCCTCGGCTATCAAGGGTCGAAGGCCGGAATGAAGCTCATCTCGAAGGCGGATGTCGTGCTCGCGCTCGGCACGCGGCTCGGGCCGTTCGGCATGTTGCCGCAGCATGGTCTCGACTACTGGCCGAAGAACGCGAAGATCATCCAGGTCGATGCCGATCCCAGGATGCTCGGGCTCGTGAAGAAGATCTCCGTCGGCATCTGCGGGGATGCGAAGGCCGCGGCCGAAGCGCTTGCTGCACGTCTTCGTGAACGCCAACTCGCGGGCAACGCCAACCGCGATTCGCGCAGCGCGGAGATTCGCAACGAAAAGGCAGCGTGGGAAAAGGAATTGAGCGAGTGGAATCACGAGCGCGACGCTTACAGCCGCGACATGATCGCGAATGCGAAGGAGTTGCATCCGCGTCAGGTGCTGCGCGAGCTCGAGAAGGCGATGCCGGACGACGTGATGGTGTCGACCGACATCGGCAACATCTGCTCGGTCGCGAACAGCTATCTGCGCTTCAAACGCCCGCGCAGCATGTTCGCGGCGATGAGCTTCGGCAATTGCGGCTATGCGTTTCCGACGATCATCGGCGCGAAGGTTGCCTCACCCGATCGGCCCGCGATCGCTTACGTGGGCGATGGCGCATGGGGCATGAGCTTCGGAGAGCTCCTCACTTGTGTGCGCGAGAAGATCCCGGTCACCGGCATCGTGTTCAACAACCGGCAATGGGGCGCCGAGAAGAAGAACCAGGTCGACTTCTACAGTCGTCGCTTCGTCGGGGTCGACCTCGAGAATCCGAGCTTCGCCGCGATCGGCCGCGTGATGGGCGCCGAGGGACAGGTCGTCGACAAGCTGTCGGACGTCGGACCAGCGCTCGCCGAAGCGTGCAGGGCGCAGCAAGGCGGGAAGACGACGGTGCTCGAGATCATGGTCACGCGCGAGCTTGGCGATCCGTTCCGGCGCGATGCGCTTTCCAAGCCGGAACGCTTCCTCGACAAGTACAAGGCGTACGTTTGAAATGAAACGACCGCCACGCTCGCTGTCCTCGCAATCAGTGGCTTGGGGCGGCCCTTCGCCACTGACGCGGAGCATCGGATGGCCATGACTTTCGACGACACGGGGAGCGGGGCGCAGGCTGGTTCTCCCCGTGCCGCCAACGATGCTCGCATGATGCCCCGTCCTCATCTCGACGCGATCGTCGAGCGCGCGGTCGCGCTCGGGCCGGCGCGCGTCGCGGTGGCCTATCCGTGCAACGCCAGTGCGATCGAGGCGGTCGTCACCGCGCAAAGCAAGGGTCTTGCGGAACCGATCCTGGTCGGGCCACGGCGCAGGATCGAATCGATCGCCGAGCAGGGGCAGTTCGACATTCGCGATATGCGGTTCGTCGAGACAGGCGACGATCCGGTGTCCGCGGCGCAGGCCTGCGTCGGCCTCTGCCAGGACGGCAGCGCGAACCTGATCATGAAGGGAAGCCTGCACACCGACGAGCTGCTCGCGGTCGTCGTTGGCAAGGACAGCGGGCTTCGCACGCAGCGGCGCATGAGCCATGCGTTCGTGTTCGACCTGCCCGATTACGCGGGCCCGTTGCTGATGGCGGACTGCGTCGTCAACATCAACCCGACGCTCATGGAAAAGCGTGACATCACGCAGAACGCGATCGATCTCGCGCATACGCTCGGCATCGAGCGTCCGTACGTCGGCATCCTCTCGGCGATCGAGACGATCAACCCCGCCATTCCCGGAACGATCGAAGCCGCGGCGTTGAGCAAGATGGCGGAGCGCGGACAGATCGTCGGTGGCATGGTCGAAGGTCCGCTCGGCTTCGACATCGCGATCTCGATGGAGGCCGCGAGGATCAAGGGCGTCGACCTGCACGGCCGGGGTCGTCCCGACATCCTGATCATGCCGAATCTCGAAGCGGGCAACATGCTCTACAAGCAGCTCGTCTATCTTGCGCACGCCGAATGCGCGGGCATCGTGCTCGGCACGCGCGTGCCGGTCGTGTTGACCAGTCGCGCCGATTCGCCGCAGGCACGGGTGGCCTCGGTCGCACTGGCGGTGCTCCAATCGCGAGGCCGCCCTCCGGGCAACGCCGCGGCGTAAAACCGTTCGCGGATCGCGCGAATACAGAGGATCCGAATGATGAAGCGCGTGCTCAAGACCCGCTATCTGATCCTCGGCGTGCTGTGCGCGATGTATTTCATCGCCTACATCGATCGCGTCAACATTTCGGTGGCGGGACCGCTGATACGCAAGGAGTGGGGAATCAGCGCGACCGAACTCGGGCTCATTTTCTCGGCCTTCGCCTATCCGTATGCGGTGATGCAGATCGTCGGTGGCTGGCTTGCCGACAAGTACGGGCCGCGGCGCGTGCTGACGGTGCTGAGTCTCATCTGGGCGGTGTCGACGATCCTGACCGGCTGGGCGTGGGGCGTCGCATCGCTGATCGTGTTCCGCTTCCTGCTCGGCGTCGGGGAGGGCGGCGCCTTTCCCACCGCTACCCGCGCCTTCACGTACTGGATGCCGGTGACCGAGCGCGGCTTCGCGCAAGGGATCACGCACAGCTTCGCCCGTCTTGGCGGGGCCGTCACGCCGCCGATCGTGCTCGCGGTTGCGATCGCCTACGGCTGGCGGGAATCGTTCATCCTGCTCGGTGTCGTGAGCCTGGTCTGGACCGTCCTATGGGTGTGGACGTTCCGCAACACGCCCGCGGAGCACAAATGGGTGAAGCCGCGGGAGCTCGCGGAAATCGGCGTCAATACCGCGGACATGAAAAGCGCGGCCAAGGGAAAAACGCCGTGGAAGCGCATGATCGAGCGGATGTGGCTCGTGACGTTCGTCGATTTCTGCTATGGGTGGTCGCTGTGGGTGTTCCTGACGTGGCTGCCGTCGTATCTCAAGGATGCGCGCGGCTTCAACCTCCAGCAGATGGCGCTGTTCGCGACGCTGCCGCTGATGGCCGGCGTGATCGGCGATACGCTGGGCGGAGTCGTGTCCGATCTCGTGCTACGGAAAACGAAGAGCCTCAAGCTCGCGCGGCGCGGCCTTCTCGTGACCGGCCTCGTCGGAGCGCTCGTCTTCATCCTTCCGGCGATCTACACCGCGGTCCCGATCACCGCGGTGTGGTGCCTGTCGGCGTCGTTCTTCTTCCTCGAGCTGACGAACGCGGTGCTGTGGAGCCTGCCGATCGACATCGCAGGCAAATACGCCGGCACCGCCGGTGGCATGATGAATACCGGCTTCGGCGTGGCCGGGATGATCTCGCCGGCGGTCTTCGGCGTACTGATCCAGTCGACGGGGAGCTACATCGTGCCTTTCGTCATCACGGCGGCGTTGCTGCTCGTGGGCGCCGTATGCGCGCTTTTCATCGATCCGACGAAGCACATCGACGTCGAGACGCGGGCACCCCAGTTGAGGCCGAGCTTCGCGAAATGATTGCAGTCATGACCCGGAGCAGGAACGCCTCGCATCACGATCAACGGAGTTCACCATGGCAACGTTAGCCGAAGCGCGCCCGACCGCGAATGCGCAAACGAAGGAGCTGGTTTCGGGCCTGGTCCGCCGCGCGCGCATCGCGCAGCAGGCCTATGAGCGCTACGACCAGGAACAGGTCGACGAGGTCGTGACGGCAGCGGGTTGGGCGATCGTGAACCCCGGGCACAACGAGCTGCTGGCCGACCTCGCCGTGGCCGATACCGGTCTTGGCAACGTCGGCGACAAGATCATCAAGAATCGGCGCAAGACGATGGGACTGTTGCGCGATCTGAAGGGAGCGAAATCGGTCGGCATCATTGCCGAATACCCTGAGCGCGGGATCGTCGAGATCGCGCGGCCGGTGGGCGTCGTCGGCGCCGTCGTCCCATCGACCAATCCCGGCGCGACGGCGGCCAACAACGTGATCAATGCGTTGAAGGGCCGCAACGCGGTGATCCTTTCGCCCTCGCCGAAGGGCAGCAGCACGGCGACGCGGCTCCTCGAGTTCATTCATGCCGAGCTCGATCGCGTGGGCGCGCCGCGCGATCTCGTGCAGCAGCTTCCGGCGCCCGTCACGAAGGAGATGACCGGCGAGTTGATGCGCCAGGTCGATCTGGTGGTCGTTACCGGATCGCAGAGCAACGTGCGCGCGGCATATTCGAGCGGGACGCCGGCCATCGGCGTCGGCGCTGGCAACGTGGCGGTCATCGTCGACGACTCGGCGGAACTCGCCGCTGCCGCCGACAAGATCCTGCGATCGAAGACGTTCGACAACGCGACGAGTTGCTCGTCGGAGAATTCGCTGGTGATTCTCGATGCCGTCTACGGGCCGATGATCGACGCCCTGGAAAAGGCGGGCGGCGCGATGCTCAGCGTGGCGGAGAAGGCGTCGCTGCAACGCTGCATGTGGCCCGATGGCAAGCTGAATCCCGCGATCACGGCCAAGTCGGTGGCGACGATCGCAAGCCTCGCAGGCCTCGATCGCTGTCGCAATGCGAAGTTCATCATGGTCGAGGAAACCGGGATCGGCAAGGACTACCCGTTTTCGGGGGAAAAACTGTCGCTGGTGCTCACCGTCTATCGCGCGCGCGATTTCGCGAACGCCTTCGACATCGTGCGCGAGATCTATCGCTACCAGGGGGCGGGACATTCGGTAGGCATCCATACGCAGGACGACGACCACGTGCTGCGGCTCGGTCTCGAATTGCCGGTCTGCCGTGTCATCGTCAACCAGGCGCACTGCTTTGCGAACGGCGGCAATTTCGACAACGGCCTGCCGTTCTCGCTGTCGATGGGATGCGGGACGTGGGGCGGCAACTCGATCTCGGACAATCTCAACTATCGCCATTTCCTGAACACGACGCGCATCGCTCGCGTGATCGCGAAAAACGAGCCTACCGAAGATATGCTGTTCGGCGCGTACCGCGCGAAGCACGGGATCTAACGCCATCTGGTTCGAGGCGCCATGCAAACCGTGCGCGACTACATCGATCGCCAGGCCGAAGCCCGGCCGGACGAGCCGTACCTGATCGCCCCCGAAACAGGTCGTAGGCTCACGTACCGGCAACTGAAAAGCGATGCCGAACGTCTTGCCCGCCGCCTGCACGAGCTCGGACTGCGCAAGGGCGACAAGGTGACGCTGATGCTGCACAACGGCTACCAGACCGCCGATCTGCTGCTCGGCGTCATGTACGCCGGCTTCGTCGTCTCGCCCATCAACCTGCTTGCGCAACCTTCGCAGCTCGAATACGTGCTCGGGCATTCGGATACGCAGCTCGTGTTCGTCGCCGCCGAATATCGCGCGCGCCTCGAGGCAGCGCTGACAAAGGTGTCGCGCCCCGTCTACGTGTTCGTGATCGATCCCGATGCGCCGAGCATCTTCGAGGGCGAAGGGCTCCGCGACGCCGCGCCGGCGCCGGTGTACGAGGAGGACGATGCGCTGCTCATGTACACGTCGGGCACCACGGGCGTCCCCAAGGGCGTCGTGCTTACGCACCGAAACGTCGTCGCGGGAGGCGAGTACACGAGCGAGGCGCATCGACTGACGAGCCGCGATCGCGTGCTCTGTGCGCTACCGCTCTATCACATCAACGGACAGATCGTCACCGCCGTCGGCCCGCTCGTGCACGGCGGCAGCGTCGTCATGCCGCACCGCTTCAGCGTCTCGAACTTCTGGGAGCTCGTGTCGGAGCATCGCTGCACCTGGATCAACGTCGTCCCGACGATCATTTCGTATCTGCTGAACAGCACCGATCCGCGCGCTCCCGAAAGGAAGCTGCACCTCGAGCAGGTGCGCTTCGGCCGCTCGGCGTCGGCGCCGCTGGCGCCGTCGCTGCACAAGGAGTTCGAGCACAAATTCGGCATCAGCGTCATCGAGACGATGGGTCTCACCGAAACGGCGGCGCCGGCATTCGCCAATCCGCTGGACGCGTCGCAAAGAAAGTACGGCAGCCCCGGCAAGCCGTTCGGCAACGTGGCCAGGATCGTGAGCGTCGAAACCGGTGAAACGCTGCCGCCTAACCAGGCCGGCGAGATCATGATCCGCGGCGACAACGTGATGAAGGGCTACTACAAGGCCGCGCAAATCACGGCGAAGACGCTCGAGCCGGACGGCTGGTTGCATACGGGCGACCTCGGCTATTGCGACGAGGATGGCTTCTTCTTCGTCACCGGCCGGCTCAAGGAGCTGATCATCAAGGGCGGCGAGAATATCGCGCCGCGCGAAATCGACGAGGCATTGCTGAAGCACCCGGCCATCCTCGAGGCGGCCGCCGTCGGCATTCCCGATCGCGACTATGGGCAGGAAATCATGGCGTGCGTCGTGCTGAAGCCGGATTACGAATGTTCCGAGCAGGAGCTGCGCGAGTTCTGCCGCACGGAGCTTGGCCGCTACAAGACACCGAAGCTGATCCGGTTTGTGGACACCTTGCCGAAGGGCCCCTCGGGCAAGGTGCAACGGCTGAAGCTGCTCGAATCCACGCGGACCGCCGAATGAGGCGGCCCTCTCAGACGATCGAGGCACTGTCCGAGCCGGCGAACGAACTCGAAGTCAAGACGACGACGTGCTACATGTGCGCGTGCCGTTGCGGCATTCGCGTGCATTTGCGCGACGGCGACGTGCGCTACATCGACGGCAATCCGAACCATCCGCTGAACAAGGGCGTGATCTGCGCGAAGGGCGCGTCGGGCATCATGAAGCAGTATTCGCCGGCGCGCCTCACCAAGCCGCTGCTGCGAAAGCCGGGTGCTCAACGCGGAGACGGTGCGTTCACCGAGATCGGCTGGGACGAGGCATTCGCGTTGCTCGAGGAGCGGTTGCGCAAGATTCGCGCGACCGATCCCAAGAAGTTCGCGCTCTTCACCGGGCGCGATCAGATGCAGGCGTTGACCGGGCTTTTCGCCAGGCAGTTCGGCACGCCGAATTACGCGGCGCACGGCGGCTTCTGCTCGGTCAACATGGCCGCCGGGATGATCTATACGATCGGCGGCTCCTTCTGGGAATTCGGCGGTCCCGATCTCGAGCGCGCGCGGCTTTTCGTAATGATCGGCACGGCCGAGGACCATCACTCGAACCCGCTCAAGATCGCGATCTCCAAATTCAAGCGTGCCGGCGGCAAGTTCATCTCGATCAATCCCATTCGCACCGGCTATTCGGCGATCGCCGACGAATGGGTGCCCATCAAGCCGGGCACCGACGGTGCGCTTCTGCTCGCGCTGATCCACGAGATCATCGCGCAAGGTCTCTACGACCGCGAGTTTCTCGTTCGCTATACGAACGCCGGGCAACTGGTGAACCAGGATGCGGATAGCAACGACTTCGGCCTGTTCGTCGCGGACAGGGACAGCGACGAAGCCAACCTGGCATATCCGCAGAACAAGCTGTGGTGGGACCGCTTCACCGACGCGCCGGTCGCGACGCATCGCGACGGCGCGGATCCGTTCCTCCTCGGCCGCTTCGTATTGCCCGACGGCACCAAGGTCGCGCCCGCATTTCAGTTGCTCGAGGAGCGGACGACGCGCTACACGCCGGAGTGGGCGAGCGGCTTGACCGGCATTCCCGCAGCGACGATTCGCCGTCTCGCGTACGAGATGGGCGTGACCGCGCGCGATCACAAAATCGAGCTGCCCATTCCGTGGACCGACAGTTGGGGACGCGAGCACGAAACGGTCACCGGCAATCCCGTCGCATTTCACGCGATGCGCGGTCTCGCCGCGCACTCGAACGGCTTCCACACGATCCGCGCGCTCGCGATCCTGATGTCGCTGCTCGGAACGATCGATCGGCCGGGCGGCTTTCGTCACAAGTCGCCGTTCCCGCGCGCGATCCCGCCGAGCGCGAAGCCGCCGAACAGTCCCGCGGCCGTGAAGCCGAACACGCCGCTCGCCGGCATGCCGCTCGGCTGGCCCGGCGATCCGAACGATCTCTTCGTCGACGACGACGGGAATCCCGTGCGCGTCGACAAAGGCTTCTCGTGGGAATACCCGCTGTCGGTGCACGGGCTCATGCACAACGTGATCACGAACGCGTGGCGCGGCGATCCTTACCGGATCGACACGCTTCTCATCTTCATGGCCAACATGGCGTGGAACTCGACGATGAACACCGTCGAGGTCCGCCGGATGCTGAACGACAAGGACGAGAACGGGGAGTACAAGATCCCCTTTCTTGTCGTCTGCGACGCGTTCCAATCGGAAACCACCGCGTTCGCCGATCTCGTGTTGCCCGATACCACGTACCTCGAGCGGCACGACGTGATGTCGATGCTCGATCGACCGATCTCCGAGTTCGACGGTCCGGTGGACTCGGTGCGCGTGCCGGTGGTGCCGCCGACGGGCGAATGCAAGCCGTTCCAGGAAGTGCTGATCGAGCTCGCGAGCCGACTTGGCTTTCCCGCGTTCGTCAACGCCGACGGCTCGCGAAAGTTTCGCAACTATCCCGAGTTCATCGTCCACTACGAAACCGAGCCCGGCTCGGGCATCGGGTTCCTCGCCGGCTGGCGCGGCGCGGGCGGCGAGAAGTTCATGAAGGGCGAGCCCAATCCGCGGCAGTGGGAGATGTACGCGAAGAACGACTGCTTCTTCCATTACGAGCTGCCGCCGTCGTATCGCTACATGCGCAACTGGAACAAGGGCTACCACGAGTGGGCGCAGCGCGTGCGCATCCGCCGCTTCGCCGATCCGATCCTCGTGCACATCTACTCCGACGTGCTGCAGCGTTTTCGCCTGGCGGCGCAGGGAAAGCGGCCGGGACGCCAGCCGCCCGCGCACCTTCGCGAACGCGTCGGGACCTATTTCGATCCGCTGCCGTTCTATTACGAGCCGCTGGAGGCGCAGGGCACCGATCTTTCGCGCTATCCGCTGAACGCGGTGACCCAACGGCCGATGGCGATGTACCACTCGTGGGATTCGCAAAACGCGTGGCTGCGACAGATCCATACGTACAACTATCTGTTCGTCAATCCGCGGCTTGCGCGCGCGCACGGCATCGACGACGGCGACTGGATCTGGGTGGAATCGACGTGGGGCAAGGTGCGATGCCTCTGCCGCTACAGCGAGGCCGTCGAGCCGGGCACCGTGTGGACGTGGAACGCGATCGGCAAGGCGAGCGGCGCGTGGCATCTCGAGCCCGGCGCGAACGAAGCGCGCGAGGGCTTCCTGCTCAATCACCTGCTCTCCGAAGAGTTGCCGGTGCAACCCGATGGCGCGCGCACGTCGAACTCCGATCCGGTTACCGGACAGGCGGGGTGGTACGACGTTCGGGTGCGGATATACAAGGCAGAGGCCGACGACGCGCAGATCACCTGGCCGCGATTCGAGCCGCTCGCGCCTGCGCCGGGAATGAAGGCCGCGCCGCGCGCGTGGCGTGCGTATTTCGCCGGTCGAGGACCGCATCGATGACGCAGATGGCGTTGGTGATCGATCTCAACGTCTGCGTGGGCTGCCATGCATGCGTGACGAGCTGCAAGGAATGGAACACATCGGGATCGGCCGGTGCGCTCGTCGACGACAACCCTTACGGCAAGGACCCGACCGGCACGTTCTTCAATCGCGTGCAGACGTTCGAGGTGGGCGAGTATCCGAATACGCAAACCGTGCATTTCCCGAAGTCGTGCCTGCATTGCGAGGATCCTCCTTGTGTCCCGGTGTGTCCGACCGGCGCGAGCTACAAGCGCAAGGAAGACGGCATCGTCCTCGTCGATTACGACAAGTGCATAGGTTGCAAGTACTGCGCGTGGGCGTGCCCTTATGGCGTGCGCGAGTTGGACGAGCGCCGACACGAGATGACCAAGTGCACGCTTTGCATCGATCGCATCTACAACCCCAAGTTGCCGGCGTCCGATCGCAAGCCCGCATGCGTGATGGCGTGTCCCACCAACGCGCGGCTCTTCGGCGACATTCACGATCCCGATTCGGAAGTCTCCGTCGCGATTCGCGAGCAGGGTGGCTATCAGTTGATGCCGGAGTGGGGCACGAAGCCGGCGAACCACTACCTGCCGCGCCGCAAGACGGTGATCCCGATCCGCGAGGATCAGCTCACGCGCGCCGACAATCCGCTGAAGATCGACGGCAAGCTGCCGAAGCCGGCGTTGAAGGAGCCGTCGCTCGACGACGTGACGTCATGGTGAGTGAGCGCTCCGCGCAATCGATGAGATAACGGCAGGCAGAATGAATCCGGCGCTTTCCGTGATCTTCTTCACCACGCTGATCGGCGTCGGGCAAGGGCTCTTTCTCGCGCTCTACTGCGCGCAGTTGTTGTCACTCGTTGCCGTTATCGCCGCACCTGCGCCTGGCTTCTATGCGCTGGGAAGCGCGATCGCGCTCGTCTTCCTCGTCGCCGGCCTGGCCGCGTCGTTCCTGCATCTCGGTCATCCGGAGCGTGCTTGGCGCGCGGCCGCGATGTGGCGCACGTCGTGGCTGTCGCGGGAGGTGATCGTGCTGCCGGCGTTCATCGGCACGGTGGTCCTCTACGGCGCGGCGCACTACATCGGCGGTGCGGCAGCGCCGCGCGGCATCTCGCTTGCGCTCGGCGGCATCGCTACGCTGCTATGCCTGACGCTTTTCGTTTGCACGGGGATGATCTACGCGTGCATCAGGTTCATGCAGGAGTGGGCAAGCCCGCTCACGCTCGCCAACTATTTCCTGCTCGGCAGCGCGTCGGGTTTTACGCTCGCCACGGCGTTCGCGTTCTTCTTCGCGGCCGATCTGTGGCCGATCTTCGCGGCCATCGCGGCGGCGCTGACGCTCTTCGCGTTCGTCTCGCGCGCGGCGTCGCTTCATCGCAACGCGCGAATCACGCCGAAGTCTACGCTGCAGACCGCGATCGGCGTTCGCCATCCGAAGATCGTGCAAAAAGCACAGGGTGCGATGGGCGGCTCGTTCAACACGCGCGAGTTTTTTCACGGCAAGCGCCCGGCGTTCGCGCGGTCCGTGAAATGGATCTTCCTCGTGCTGGCGTTTCCGCTGCCGCTGTTGCTGCTCGCCGGCGGGTTCGCGCTCGCGTCCGCCGCGCTGCTCGTTGCTGCATTCGCGGTTCAGTACGCGGGGCTGCTCGCCGAGCGGTGGTTCTTCTTCGCGCAGGCGAACCACCCGCAGAATCTCTACTATCAGGCGGTTTCGTAACCGGCGAAGCTGTTCCGCATAAAGGGGCCAGGCTCGATTTAATTGAACGAGGGGAGGCTCGCTGCTTTATTAATTCGAGCCTGGTCCCTTTACACGGTTAAATCGAGCCTGGACCCTTTAGCGCCTTCGCGGTCACCGGCCGCGCCGACGGTCATTGGGATCAAAGCGATGAAACCGTCTTGCGCAGGATGTCGACGATCGTGTCGACGTGCTGGCGCTCGGCGATCAACGGCGGCGCGACGAGCGCGCTGTCGCCCGTATTCTTGAGGTTGAGGCCGTTGTCGAACAGCCGTTTCTGCAGCGCGTTGCCACGCCGTCCAGGGACGCCGTCGGACTCGACGTCGATCGCCGCGAACATGCCGTAGCCGCGGATGTCGGTGACGTGCTTCGTTCCCTTGAGCGAGAACATCGCATCCTGGAAGTAGGGCGTCAGCTCGCGTGCGCGATCGAACAGGCCTTCGTTCCGATAGATGTCGAGCGTGGCGAGGCCCGCGGCGCACGCGGCCGGATGCGCCGAGTACGTGTAGCCGTGGAAGAACTCGATCGCGCCTTCCTGCGCGGCGGCCATCACCGTATCGTGCACGCGCTCGGAGATCGCGACGGCCCCCATCGGCTGCGCGGCGTTGGTGAGCGCCTTCGCCATCGTCATGATGTCGGGCGTCACGCCGAAGCTTTGCGCGGCGAACGGCTGTCCGGTGCGTCCGAAACCGGTGATGACCTCGTCGAACACGAGGAGGATGCCGTGCGTATCGCAAATGCTGCGCAGCCGCTCGAGATACCCCTTCGGAGGCACGAGGCAGCCGCTCGAACCGGCGATCGGCTCGACGAAGCACGCGGCGATGTTCTCGGCGCCGTAGAGGTTGACGAAGCGCAGCAGGTCGTCCGCGAGCTCGGCGCCCGTATCGCCCTGGCCCGGCTTGAAGCGGTTCGCGTCGAGATGCGTGTGGCGCATGTGCACGACGCCCGCGATGCCCGGCCCGTAACGGCGCCGGTTGTTGACAATGCCCGAAAGCGCGACGCCGCCGAAGTTGACGCCGTGGTAGGCGCGCTCACGCGAGATGAACATCGTGCGGCCCGTCTCTCCGCGCGCATGGTGATAGGCGAGCGCGGCCTTCATTGCCGTGTCGACGGCTTCGGAGCCCGAGTTGACGAAGAAGATGCGATTCAAATCGCCGGGCGTCAGCGCCGCGACGCGCGAGGCGAGCTCGAAGCTTTTCGGATGCCCGCGCAGAAACGGCGCGAAGTCGAGCTCGGAGAGCTGGCGGTGCACGGCCTCGGCGATCTCCTTTCTGCAATGGCCGGCCGCCACGCAGAACAGGCCCGATGACGCATCGACGATTTTGTCGCCGCGATCGTTGAAGTAGTACATGCCCTCCGCGCGCACGATCATGCGCGGTTCGGACTTGAACTCGCGGTTGGACACGAAAGGCATCCACAGCTCGTCGAGCGAGAGCGGCTTTTGCGCGGCTTGGTTGCGTAGCGTGAATTCCGAGTGGCCCATTTCAGGTCTCAGGTGACGGAGGTCAGGTAAAAGAGGTCGGGTAACAGAGGTTGGGAGGCGCCCGGCACGCTGGCTGCCGCTGCAATGGGCTCATCATATGCCTTTCCGGCGCAAGCCGCCCGTGTCGCAGGGAGCCGGATCGTTCCGCCATGGGCCAGTTCTTGACGCAGCACTTCGAGCAGCCAACCGCGCATGCCTGCGCCACTAGGCGGCGCCGGCCGGCGCGCGTAACCTTGCGCCCGTTCCATTTCGACTAAAGGAAGCGCATGCGGATCGGCGTCCCGAAGGAGATCAAGGTTCTCGAAAATCGCGTCGGCCTCACACCCGAATCGGTTCGCGAGATCGTCGCGCACGGTCACCAGGTTGTCGTCGAGCACAACGCTGGCCAGGGCATCGGAATGTCGGACGACCACTATCGTCGCGGTGGCGCCACCGTCGTAGGCACCGGGCGCGAAGTCTTCGATACGGCCGAGATGATCGTGAAAGTCAAGGAGCCGCAGGCGGTCGAGCGGGCGATGCTCCGTCCCGGACAGATCCTTTTCACGTACCTGCATCTCGCGCCGGATCCCGAGCAGACACGTGAGCTCGTCGCCAGCAACGCCGTGTGCATCGCGTACGAGACCGTCACGTCCGCGAGCGGCGGCCTGCCTTTGCTTGCGCCCATGTCCGAAGTTGCCGGGCGCATGGCGGTGCAGGCGGGCGCGCATTTCCTCGAGGAAGCCCACGGCGGCAAGGGCATTCTGCTCGGCGGCGTACCGGGGGTCGATCCCGGGAAGGTGGTCGTGCTCGGCGGCGGCGTCGTGGGTACGCATGCGATCCACATCGCGCTCGGCATGGGCGCCGACGTGTGGGTGCTCGATCGCAGTGTCGACGTGCTGCGGCGCCTCTGGACGCAGTTCGGTCGCCCGCTCGACACCGTCTTCTCGACGCGCGACGCGATCGAGCGCCACGTCATCAATGCCGACGTCGTGATCGGCGGCGTGCTCATTCCAGGCGCGTCGGCCCCGAAGCTCGTCACGCGCGCGATGATCGCAAAGATGCAGCCGGGCTCGGTTGTGGTCGACGTTGCGATCGACCAGGGCGGCTGTTTCGACACGTCGCGTCCCACCACGCACGCGGAGCCCACGTACGTCGTCGATGGGGTTGTTCACTATTGCGTGGCCAACATGCCGGGCGGCGTGCCGCGCACGTCGACGTTCGCGCTCAATAACGCAACGCTGCCTTTCGTCGTGGCGATTGCCGACAAGGGGTGGAAACGCGCGCTCGCTGGCGATGTCCATTTGCTGCGGGGCTTGAACGTCGCGTTCGGCAAGGTGACATGCGAGCCGGTCGCGCAGGCGCAGGGCTACGCGTGGACGGATCCGGCCTCATTGCTCGCGTGATTCCCTCGCCGGCCTGAATCGCTCGAACGCATTGCGAAGGCGCTGCTTGTACCTGAGCACGGATATCCGCGGATACTGCCCGCGCAGCGCCCGGCGAATCGCCGCATCCTCCCCGTTGTGTTTGGCGTCGACGGCGGCATCGATCGCCTCCCCATAAAGATGCTCAGCGTATCGAGTCACGGCTCGGTGTCGGCATCGCGGCGCATCCGCTCGCAGACTCGACCTGCATCCTCGCGATCGTAGCCCCGCATCTCGGCCACGACCGCATCAATCGTCATCGGCTGCGCGACGACACGCTTCCACGCAATCCGGCGCCTTGTCACGCGCTGCGCGCGGCGACGGGTACGCTACGGCTCGAAGGTGATGAACATCGCCGATGTCCACACCTTGGCATCGTCCACCTGGCGAGCGAGGAAATAGATCGGCCGGTGTCCGTGCCGGCCGTTCCCAGGCGACACTTCGAGCGTGCCGCGGAGCTCCCGTGGCATCGGCCGATCGGAAAGACGTTCGACGGCAAGGAACATGTCGACACCCGGCAGGTTCCTTCGGATGCTTCCGGCCGCGAGCAGCTCGGCGCCTTCTACATTCCACTCGAATCGGGGACAGTGCACGAACGGATTGCCGTCGAGCGGATTGCCGACTTTTACGTAACCGTCGATCGTGCCTTCGACACGAATCGATGCATTCGCAAGCCCGCCGACGTCGATTTCGATCGCATCTGCATCGCCATACGTGCCGCTCGCAAAGCCGATCTCCGTCGCGCTCTTGCGCCAGCAGCTTTCCTCGATGTGCTCGAAGCCGCGACCCTCGAACGCGTTGATGACGCCGTTCGCAACGCTGATCGTCCCCTTCCATTCGGCTGAACGGTAACGATCCTTGATTCGCGCGCCACCGAAGCGGAGACGGAACCTTCGCTCCGAGTAGCCATGCTCTTCGTGCAGGTTGCGCTCCCAGAACATGCCTTCGTCGTCGAATGCGCCGACGTGATCCCAGCCGGTGTCACCGAGGAAACGGTACTCGATTCGCGCCGCTCCGCGGTGAACGAATTCGTCGCCTTGGCGATACTGCCCGCATCGGGTCAATCCGACGGTGCGTTCTCCGGTGGTTGCCCACGTATGCCGGGCGCGAAGCGCGCGCGCAATGGACCGTCGATCCAGCCGCTCGGCAATGACACCGGTCACGCCCCCCTTCGTGCCGAACACCGCCGTACCCGGAACGCCGCCGCCGCAGCGTCCGCGATGCTCGTCGCCGGCGGCCGAAGCTCCGAGCTTGTAGCCGCGCTGCATCGCCTCCTCGTAGAGCCACCCGAAATGGCCCCACGATGAACCGATCTCGATCAACCGCTCGAGCTTCGGGTAGTGCCAGTCCAGGATGCAGCGGCGACCGCCGACGTGCGGAATCAGCAGGTGACCCTCCGGATCGTCGCAATACGCCGCCCACAGCTCTTCGAGCGGCCATGCGCCGGGTTCGATCGTGTCGCTGCCCCTCATGTCCTCGTTCCACTCGAACGAACGCACGTGCGTGCCGTCGGCGAGGAACGGGAATTCGGGCGTTCTTCCATGCAGGAAGACAACGTTGTGATCGCCGCCTGCGCAGGAGCTGCCACACCATTCGGTACCCGGAAACGCAACGAAGCTGCCGTCGCGGTTGATCTCCTCGATCAACGTCACCGTCCGGTCCCAACGCGCTTTCGTGATGTTGAAATCATTGTGTGCAAAAGCGAGGACGTCGAGCCCCGACACGTCGCGCCCATAGGTCAGGTTGTAGCTCGTGTCGTTCGTTCCGATCGTGTCGTCCGAGTGCACGTGCAAGTCTGCATAGAAAGTTCGCGGCACGTCGAGTTGAGAGTCGACTGTCACGTAGAACGTTGCGCTTGCGACATCGTGATAGTCGAGCAGACCCGTCGAGACGATGAGCTCGCCAGGCCGGTCGATCGGCAAATCATCGAGCGCAAGCACCGACCAGCCCTCGCGCGGCACGTCGTGTTCCTTCCGGTAAACGGGCTCGCCGTCGAGCGTTGCCGAGACTTCGAAGGCTCCCTTCGGAAGATTCCAGCACGTGTTGCCCCAAATGTCCTCGACCCGGGCGCGAACCATGGACCGCTCGCCGACGCGCACGAGGCGTGAAGCCGCCATCAGCACTTTCGCGGGTTTGCCCGGGACGATGTCGAAGACGATGTCCCCCGGCACCGCGGCGAAACGCGATGTGCCGAGCGGATCGACGTAACAGCGAAAACGAAATGCTTTCTCGACGAACGTCTGAACCCGCGTCCCCGGTCCCCCCATTCGTCGATCGCCAAGGCGGACGAGAATGTGATCGCCGGCTTTCAGGTAGCCGTCGACGGTGTCGACGATGATCGCTTTCTGGAATGGCCGCTCGTGTCCCTTCTGGTCGAATCGCACTTTCAGCGATTGCACGGTGGCCGGGCTTTGACCTTGGACGAGCGGGCCGGCGTGGTACTCGGCCGACACGTAGTTCGCCGCCTTCGGATCGTATGTCTGGAACAGCGCCCAGTCGGAATAGAACTTGAAGGTCGCCTTGAACCACGCACCGTCCGCCATTCCGGACGCGCCGATCTCGTAGTCGAGCACGACCTCGGTCCATTCGCCCGCGATCAGCTTGTCGACATTGCATGTGACCCGACCAAGAAAGGGCATCTGCTTCGTTCTCGCATAGAGGCCCTCGGGGGCAAAGTGCTCGCCCAGTCGATCGCGCAATCCAGCCTCCGTCTGCGCCGGGTGATTCAAATCGCGCTTCATCGTTGATTCCTGTCGTTCATTTCGCTGCGAGAGGCAGCTTGTCGAAGGGCCACGGCGCGCTCGGATCCCACACGGGCACGCCCATGAACGCGTACCACGGCACCATCACGCAGATTCCATAGGCGATCGCGATCAGGACGCAGACCCAACCGACCTTCGCATAGTCGGTCATTGAAAACGTTCCGCTCGAATAAGCGATGACCGCCGCGGTGATCTGCGTCGGAAGGATGTAGGCAAACGTGTCGGTATCGGCGACGAGCATCGTGAACGAAACCGGGTGCAGGCCGAGCACGGGCGCCATCGCGATCAGTATCGGCGCCAGCATGGCGATTGCGGCGACGTTCGACAGCATCCCGAGCCTCATCACGTGCGTGCCCGCCATCAAGAGCGGAAGCACGACCCACCATGGACGACCGGCGGTCACGGGATGCAGCAGGTCGGCAAGCCATTGCGCAAGCCCGGTCTTGCCCATCGCATCGGACATCGACAGCGCGCCCGCGAGCAGAAGAAGCGTTCCCCAGATGGTCCGCTCCTGGATCTCCTTCCACTTGTATCCGAAGAGGCCGGGAACGAACAACACGGCGAGGCCGATCAATGCCGCGTTGTGTGAAGCGATGCCGATCTGCTTCTCGAATGCCCACAACAGCGCTACGAGCACGAAAGCGCCGAGGATCAGCCATTCGCTTTGCTGCATCGGCGGCATTTCACGGTACTGCTGCTCGATCGCCTGCTGGCCACCGCGCGCCGTGACGCCCCGCGTACGGAAATAGTGCTGAACCCACCACTGCGTGATGACGAACATGCCGAGGTAGGGCCACTGCAGCGTGAACCATTGCCAATACGAGATTCCGAATCCGTGCTTCGCGACGAGGCTCACGATGATGTAGTTCGGCAGATGCGCCGTCAGGATGCACATGCCGCTGATCATCGAGCCATACACGAGCGACTGGATCACGATCGCCTTCTTCGCGTTGCGCTCGCGCTCGGTATCGCCGAAGAAGCGCGTGATGCCGTTGATTACCGGCAGCAGCGTTGCTGCGCGCGCGTTGGCCGCGGGAATGATGAACGAGAGCAATACGTTCACCGCGAACATCGACCAGATCACGCCGTTGACGCTCGTCGCGCGGAAGCGATGGAGAAGCGACAGCGCCAGACGCCGATCGAGCCCCGCCACCTGCATGATGGCCGCGAAAATGAACGCCGCGAGACAGAGGAACACCACGGGCGTGACGAATCCGTTCGCCGCGACCGGAAACGGCTTCACTGCATTCGTAAGCACGAGCAGCATGGGGATCAGCAGGCCGGATACGCCGACCGGTATCGCCTCGAAGATCCACATGACGCATGACCACACCATCACAGCGAGCGCGGCCTTGCCCGCCGGCGAGAGGCCTTGCGGCGTCGGCACGACGAACAGGACTGCGACCAGCGCGACCCACGCGATGCAGAACCCGACCAGTGCCTTCGTCGGACTGCGTCCGGAAGCTCGAGTGTTGCGAAGCCAGGTCGCAACGAAGCCTTCGGACGTCCGAACTTCGCCTACGGATTGCACGATGGAGCTCATGTAGGTAACCCACCCTCCCCGGCGCTTGCGGTCTGCTGCCTCGAGCCCCCAAAACCGGCTTGGGTGCCGCCCACGAGGTCGGACTGCTATGCAGGCGTCGCTTCCGGCAGCTATAGTTGTTTTCTATTTCATCATAACGATTGTGGTTGTCTGTCGGCCAGCCGACACGAATGAGATGAATCAGCGCGACCCGACGACACGAGCGCGCACGCCGTCGGACTTCTTCGGAAACCTCGAGCGGGGCGACCGCGACGCGTTGCTCGCGGCGGGATCGCATCGCGCGTTCGCCAAGGATGAATTCGTTTTCCGCATTGGCGATCCCGGCGTTCGCGTTTACTTTCTCGAGTCCGGGCGCATCAAGATCTATCAACCGGCCGAGTCGGGTCGTGAGGTGATTCTCTGGTATTGCCTGCCGGGCGAGATCTTCGGGCTTGCCGAGGTGGCGGGTGGCGGTGGCGAACGCACGGTGAGCGCCCAAGCTTGCGACGCTTCCACGGTACTCGCGGTGGCGCACGATGCATTCCATCGCATCGTCGCATCGCATCCTGGCATCGGCCTTCTCGCGATTCAGGTACTGTCCGCGCGACTTCGCGGTCTTTCCGACGTCATGGTGAATCTGATTGCCGACGACGTCGACACGCGTATCGCCAAGCTGATCCTGAGGCTCGGAATGCGCTATGGCCGGCGCGATGGCCGTGTCACTCGGCTGGAGATTCCGCTGACGCACCAGGAGATCGCCGATATGGTTGGGACGACGCGCCAAACTGTCACGAGTGCGCTCAGTCGCCTCAAGCGCCAGGGAGTGTTGACCATCGAGACCCGTCGCATCCTGATCGAAAGCGAGGAATTGTTGAGCGACCTCACACACCCGCCGGACAGTGCATGACAGTCGCCAATCTCCTGGCGATCGCCGCGATCGTGTTCGCCGCGTTCGTTGCGCGCGGCGTGACGGGGTTCGGCTCCGCGACGCTCGCGGTGCCCATGCTCGCGCAAGTGATTTCGCTGCGCACCGCCGTGCCCCTGCTGCTTATGCTCGATTTCGCATCGAGCGTCGTGCTGGTGCGAGTCGACAAGACCAAGATCGATCGTTCGGAAGTCGTGTCGATGCTTCCGTTCGCGATGTGCGGCGTCGCGCTCGGCGTGACACTGCTCGTCCGGCTGCCCGTGACATGGCTGCTGGCATCGCTCGGGGTCGTCGTCATCGCGTTCGGGCTTCGCGCTCTTGGCAGTTCGCAGTCGCAGCGCCGCGTCTCGCGCGCGTGGGTCGTGCCCGCCGGACTTGCCGGCGGAACGCTCGGAGGGTTGTTCGGAAGCGGCGCCGCGACCCCGTTCATGATCTATCTGACGCACAGGTTGCGCGATCGAACGCGTGTACGCGCGACGTTTTCCGCTTTTGCGCTGTTCGATTACGGCTTTCGACTCGTCGTGTTTGCATTGGGTGGACTGTTGCTTCCCGCACTTTCGATCGAGACAGCGGGCATCGGCTTCCCTGCCATGGCGGCGGGGCTTTTCGTCGGCAATCGGATGCATGGGCGCATCAGTGACGCCATGGCAACGAAAGCGATTGCCTTCCTGCTCGTTCTTGCCGGCATCCTGCTCCTCGCAAAGGCAAGCACTTTGACGACATAGCGGCCGTCCTCGGAACGAAGCGAGTGCTGCGTCAAATTCACGACGATGCCTCCACGAACAAGGCGCAGAATCGAACGTTTGAGCCGCGTTTCCATTCGTTCATCGCCATGAGCAGTGTTGTCGAGGCTCTCGTTTCCCGCGCCCGTGCCGCGCAGGCAATCGCCGACCGCTGGACGCAGGCGCAAGCGGACGAGGCGGCGCTTGCCGTCGGCTGGGCGATCGTCGAGCCTTCGCGCAATCGCGCGCTCACCCAGCTCGCCGTGCGCGACAAAGGAATCGGCAACGTCGCGGACAAGATCGCGAAGAATCGTCGCAAGACGGTTGGTCTCCTGCGCGACCTGAAGGGCGCGAAGTCGGTAGGCATTCTGAGCGAGGATCCCGAACGTGGACTGATCGAGATCGTGCGGCCGGTGGGCATCGTCGCCGCGAACACGCCCCCCTACGAATCCTTCGGCGACGCCTGCGAACAACATCATCAATGCGCTCAAAGGCCGCAATGCGATCGTGCTCGCGCCATCGCCGAAGGGCCAGTCGACCCTCGCGCTGCTGCTCGAATACGTGCATGCCGAGTCTCGACCGCATTCGTGCGCCGCGCGATCTCGTTCGGCAGTTGCCGACATCGGTCACGCGCGAGAACACGTTCGAGCTGATGCGTCTCGCCGATCTCGTCGTCGCGCCGGGTCGGCGCGAAACGTGCGCGGCGCCTACGAAAGCGGAACGCCGGCGATCGGCGTTGGCGTCGGCAACGTGGCGGTGATCGTCGACGAGACCGCCGACGTGGCCGATGCTGCCGCAAAGATTGCCAGATCGAAGACCTTCGACAACGCGACGAGCTGCTCGTCGAAGAACAGCGTCATCGCCGTCGAATCGATCGCCGATGCGTTGCTGCGCGCGTTCGAGCGCGAAGGCGGCGCGTTGCGCGACGCGAACGAAACGGCCGCGCTTCGGCGCACGATGTTCCAGGACGGAAAGCTTTCGTCGGCGGTCGTCGCGCAGGACGTCGCCACCATCGCGCGGCTCGCCGGACTCACCCGGCCCGCCGTGCAACGCGCGCGCTTTCTGATCGTTCCCGAAAAAGCGGTGTCGGTCGCGAGCATCCGTTTTCGGGCGAGAAGCTGTCTCCGGTGCTTGCGTTCTACCGCGCTCCCGATTTCGCTGCGGTCGTGGCGCGGGCCGAAGAGATCCTGCGCTTCCAGGGCGCCGGCCATTCGGTGAGGTTGCACACGAGCACCACCGATCGCGCGCGCGAGCTCGGCTTGACGCTCCCCGTATGTCGCGTCATCGTCAATCACGCGCATTGCTTCGCAACCGGCGGCAGTTTCGACAATGCGCTGCCGTTCTCGCTGTCGAACATCACGCGCGTGGTGCGCCCGCTCGAGCCCGAGCGCGTACACGAGCCGACCGACGACGACGTGTTCGGCGCCTACCGCGCGAAGCGATGGGCTGCGGCACGTGGGGCCGCAACAGCATTTCCGACAACCTCAATTACCGGCACTTCCTGGCATGACGCCTGACGCCACTGCGCCTGCGACCTTCCACGAGCTGATCGGTGCAGAGGCTCGAGCTCGTCGAGCTCTGAGTTCAGTCACGTAAACGTGTAGTAAAGACCGGTCGCGAAAAGGATTGTCGCGACGAACGTTCGCAGCGCTTTTTCGTTGAAATACTGGTTAAGCGCGGGGCCGAGGAACGAACCGACCAGCACGCCGGGGACCTCGCTTGCGACGAGCGCCCAGTCGACGTGCACGCGCAGCGCGAGATAGGTGATCACGCTCACCGCGAGCGGAAGCATCAGCGCGACGAGGCTCGTCCCGACGACGAGATACATCGGAAACAGCAGCACGCTTGCTAGAAAGGGTGTTGCCAGAAACCCGCCGCCGACGCCGAACAGCGAGCACACGAGCGAGATACCGAATCCGCCAAGCGCGGCGCCCCAGGGATTGAAGTCGAAATTTTCGCCGCCGAAGCGGATGCGAATGCGGTCCCACGCCGTTTCGACCGTTCGTGGCGCATCGTTCGCATCGAGGCTCGCGAATCCCGATACGCGCGCATGTCTGCTCACGCGCTCCGACGCTTCGTGCGCCCTTCGGTGACCGAGGCGGCGCATCGCGGCCTTCGCCCATGCTTCGTACAGCACGCGCGCGGCAACGAGCGTCACCAGGATGCCGAACGCCACCCGGTACGCCGCCATGTTGGCGAGGTACGAGCGCGAAAGCCAGGACCCGCAGATCGCGCCGAGCGGCGCACCGATGCCGTAGATGAGCGCCACGCTCCACACGAGCCTTCGCTGGCGATAGTAGAGCGGTACCGAGATCAAGCGGCTCGTGAACTCGAGGATCTGGTTCACGACCTTGATCATGTTGGGGTCGGCGATCCCCAGGATCGAGATGTGGCCAACGCCCACCAGGATGCCGCCGCCCCCGCCGCCCATCGACATCAGGAAGCCGGCGAGCACGCACCACGAAAAAGCGACGAGCAGATGTTCCACGAGCCGCGGCCGCGATGCGCGAAGATGCCGGCGTTCAGGTGCAAAACCACGACCGCCCGCTGCCTGTAGCCGGCGATTGCGTTATCGCGATCATGCGGGAAGCGCCATGCCGGCGCATGACCTTCCCCACGCCTCGTTCAGGTCTGGAGCCGCAATGCGTCGATCGCGGCGCGCGAGAAGAAGTTGACGCGCGTCTCTTCGCTGATGTCCGGATAATTCTTGAGGTAGCGAACCACGCCGGACACGCCGCTCGAATCCCAATGCGGATAGTCGCTCGTGCACGCCATGTTCTCGCCCTTGAACCATTGCATCGTCTCGCTCAGGAGTGCTTCCTCGGGCTCGAAGGAGCAGATAACGCATTGCCGCTTGAAGTATTCGGACGGCGGCATCGTCAAGCCGATCATCTCGCTCGGGCGCGCCTCGTAGTGGTTGTCGAGCCGGAAGAGGATGTACGGCACCCATGTCGCGCCGGCTTCGCAGAACAGCGCCTTGAGCCCGGAATGGCGTTCCAGCACGCCATAACCGATGATTCCGCAGACCGCGGTCGCCATCTCGAGCGGATGCGACACGACGTGCGCGAGCCAGTAGCGGTCGTACTTGTAGTCGGTGCTGTACGTCGCGTTGTACGTGCCTGTCGCCTCGTGGAAGACGAGCGCCATCCCGAGGTCGGTCATCGTCTTCCAGACCGAATCCCAATCCGGACCCCACCAACGCACGCCCTGCATCACGTTCGGACGCATCCACACGGCGGTCGCGCCGAGCTTACGGCAACGCTTGATCTCCTCGACGGCCCATTCGGGCTTGATCGGGATCGTCACGCACCACAGATGCCGCTTCGACGTCGCCCAGACCTTCGCCGTCCAGTCGTTGAGCGCGCGAGCGACCGCATACTGTAATTCGAGGTTGACGATGTCGGGAATGAACAACCCGAGCGTCGGAATCCACACCGCCGCATCGATGCCGCTCAAGTCCATGTCGATCTCGCGATTCTCGAATGCGTGCTTGTGAGCCCGCTCGTACGAGAGACCTTCGCCGCGCGGACGCTGATCGCCGCAGCCTTCGGTACGTCCGGGTCCGAAGCCGGACGGCTTCTGGTAGAGGCGGCCCTCGACCATCAGCCGCGGCGCACCGGTGTTGTCGGTCGTGAGCTTCGGCGCCTGCTTTTTCCATTCGGCATCGAGGAACGTCGTGAACGCCTCGGGCGGCTCGATGATGTGACGATCGCAGTCGATGACGAAGTATTCCTGCCCGAGCTTTTTCGAGGTCGAGCGATAAGCAGATTCGACGGCTTCATACGGATCTTGCAGCGATCCCTTGCGGACGGCTTGGTCCATGGCGACTCCTTGAAACGAAAGAGCGTGGAGAACGAGTGCGCGCGACGTCACTCCATGTTCGCGATCAGCAGGCGATCGACGACCCTTCCGCCGATCACGTGGCTTGCGAGAATCTCTCGCGCGTCTTCGACGTCCGGAACGTGGTACCAGACGGCTTCCGGATAGACGACGACAGTCGGGCCGAACGAGCAATGGTCGAGGCATCCCGCACGGTTGATGCGAACGTCAATGAGCCCGGCCTTGTGCGCGCCTTCCTTCAGCACCTTGAAGATGGCATCGGCACCCCTGTGCTTGCAGCAGCCCTTCGGGTGGTTGGGCTCGCGCTCGTTCTGGCAGACGAACACATGGCGGCGATAGCCGGCCATCGCGGACTCCGCGTGTCGATGACGAAAAGCCAAGCTACGCGGCGAATCGGGCTTGCGATGTCAAGCAATTGACAAATTCGCGCTGTTTTCGTCGGTTACCTGCTCGCATCGCCAGCGGGCCGACCGGTTGTGCTTGAATAGACGCTTTCAAGAACCCGGCAAGCCATGGCGGACCGACGCCTTCAGGTTTTTCACGCGGTCGCGCGGCATCTGTCGTTCACGAAGGCCGCGGAGGCGTTGTTCATGACGCAGCCGGCGGTCACGTTCCAGATCCGCCAGCTCGAGGACCACTTCGGAACGCGTCTTTTCGATCGCGTGCACGGTGGCATTTCGCTCACCGAAGCGGGGCGCGTCGTTCTCGATTATGCGGAACGCATCCTCACGCTATCGGCGGAGCTCGATACGCGCGTCAAGGAAATGGGCGGCCAGATCGCGGGTCCGCTCTTCATCGGCGCGAGCACGACGATCGCCGAATTCCTGCTGCCGCACATCCTTGGCGAGTTCAAGGCGCGCTATCCGGCGCTCGTGCCGAGGCTCTTTGTCGCGAATTCCGAAGCCGTGCAAGGCCGCATCGAGGAACGTTCGCTCGATCTCGGTTTCATCGAGGGCGACTCGCATTTTCCGTCGCTGATCAGCGAGATGTGTTGTGAGGACGAGCTTCAGGTGATCTGCGCGCCTTCGCATGCGCTCGCGCGCGAGAGGGAGCTGACCGCGACTGCGCTGCGGCAGCATCCGTTCATTACGCGCGAAGTCGGTTCCGGAACGCGCCAGGTCACCGATCACTATTTCGAGAAGGCCGGCGTGGCGCCGGAGTCGCTGAGCGTCGTGATGGAGGCGGGCAGTCCAGAGGCGTTGAAGGGCCTGGTGGCAGCCGGCCTTGGCTTCGCGATCATCTCGAAAGCCGCCGTGATCAACGAGATCCGGCTTGCGCAGCTCGTGCAAATCCCGCTCGCACCGCGGCTCGTGCGCGAGCTTTCGGTCGTCTATCCCAAGGAGCGCTTCCACTCGCAGATGGTGACGAGCTTTGTCGCCTTTGCCAAGGCTCGCCTTGCGGCGCTCGCCGCGGCGCGACCGTGACGCCCTTGGTATCAGCGCAGTTTATGGGCGGATCAATAGAGACGCTTTGCCTGCGACGGCGGCCCTCAAGACAATAAGGGACGAAGTCGATAGGAGGATTCGCATGTCAACGCTCGTCCCGCCGCATGGCGGCGCTCTCAAGCCACGACTCCTCGAAGGCGAGGCGCTCAAAGCGGAGCGCGCGCGCGCCGCGTCGCTCCGCAAGGTCCGCGTGAGCTCGCGCGAAAAGGGCGACCTCATCATGCTCGGCATCGGCGGATTTTCGCCGCTCAAGGGCTTCATGACGCATGCCGACTGGCAAGGCGTTTGCGATCGTTTCCGAATGGCCGACGGCACGTTCTGGCCGATTCCGATTACGCTCTCCGTCGACGAATCGTCCGCGCGCGACACCGAAACGGCTCGCGAGATCGCGCTTGTCGACGACGATGACGAGCTCCTTGCGACGATGCGCGTCACCGAGCAATACCGCATTGACAAGGCGCACGAATGCAAGGCGGTGTTCCGCACCACCGACGCCGACCATCCCGGCGTTCGAATGGTGATGCAGCAGGGCGACGTCAACCTCGCCGGCCCGGTCGACGTGCTTTCCGATGGCGGGTTCAAGGCGAAATACGGCGCGTTGTTCATGACGCCTGCCGAAACGCGCGCGAAATTCGAGCAGCTCGGATGGTCGCGCGTCGCTGCGTTCCAGACGCGCAACCCGATGCATCGCTCCCATGAGTACCTGGCGAAGGTTGCGATCGAGGTATGCGACGGCGTGCTCGTGCACTCGCTGCTCGGCAATCTCAAGCCGGGTGACATTCCGGCCGAGGTGCGCACGCGTGCGATCGCGGCGCTGATTCGCGGCTATTTCAGGGGCGATACCGTCGTTCAGGCGGGCTATCCGCTCGACATGCGCTACGCGGGCCCACGGGAGGCGCTCCTCCACGCGCTGTTTCGCCAGAACTACGGCTGCTCGCATTTGATCGTCGGCCGCGATCACGCGGGCGTCGGCAGCTACTACGGACCGTTCGATTCGCACAGGATTTTCGATGAGATTCCGAAGGGCTCGCTCGCCATCCAGCCGCTACGCATGGATTGGACGTTCTGGTGCTACCGCTGCGCCGGCATGGCGTCCGGGCGTACTTGCCCGCACGAAGACAAGGATCGACTGCTCGTCTCGGGAACGAAGTTACGGAAGTGGCTCTCGGAAGGTCAGCCGGTGCCCGCGGAATTCAGCCGTCCGGAAGTGCTCGCGATTCTGCGCGAGTATTACGCGTCGCTCGACGAAAGCGAGAAAGTCGAGATCAAGCTGGCAGGGCACTCGGCGCGATAGCGCGCGCGCCGATGCGGCGCGTTCCGTTTTCGATGAAACCCAGAACCGATCGTCCGCGCGCGGATGGTCATCTCGACGTGCTGGCGTCGATTCCGCCGGAGTATCGCGCCGCGGTGATCGAGCAATGCGATCGTCGCACCGCGCGCAAGGGACAGACGATCTGGTCGCAGGGTGACGCCGCCGCGTTCATCGCCTTCCTGATCAAGGGAAAGGCGATGTCGATGTATCAGAGCCGCGGCGGCAAGGTCGGCACCACGGGATTCTGGTGCCCCGGCGATATTCTTGGCGCAGGTGACCTTGGCGTGAAGACCACGCGGCAGATGACCGTCCGCTGCCTCGAGCCGTGCGTCTTCTACACGTTGCCGTATGCGCGCTTCGATCCACTGATCGATCGCTTTCCCGAGCTCGCGCGTGCCGTGATCCAGGCGCTGTCGATCAGGCTACGCTGGGTCTCGCGACTCGCCGTGATGCTCGAAACCGAATCGGGGTACGAGCGCGTTTGCGCGGTGCTGATCGCGCTGGCGGAGCGCTTCGCGCTGCCGTGCGCGGACGGCATGCTCATCGATCTCAAGCTCACGCACGAGGACCTCGCATCGATGTCCGGCGTGTCACGGCAATACGCGAACGTGACGCTCGGCGATCTTCGCAAGCGAGGCTATGTTCGGATGGAGAAGCGGTCGATCATCCTCACCGACTATCGGAAGTTCCGAGCGCTGCTTCCCGCTTTCGACGCGTAGCGACCGACCCGGAATCGAAAAACTGCGCCGGCTTCAATCGTCGAGGTAGACCGACTCTCCCTCGACGCGAACCGGATACGTCGTCAGCGAGGCTTCGGCGAGTCCCCGCGGCTCGCCGGTCGGAAGATCCCACTGCCACAGATGCTCGAGGCACGTGAGCGTCGTATCCGTCACGCACCCATCGCAAAGCCGAACGCCTTCGTGCGGGCACGTCGGCTGGCATGCGAAGAAGCTGCCGCCCGCGTTCACCACGCAGACCGCTCGATCGGCGTCGACACTGAATTCCTTGATGGTGTCGATCGGCACATCGCCCGTTTTGCACAGCAATCGGCGCGTCATGGCGATCGACCGATCTCGTCGTAGCGGGCCTGAAGCTTGGCGTGCATCAATGAATGATGCGCGTCGCGCTACGACTGGTCTGTCGCAAACGCGACAATTTTCGCGTGCAACGAGCGCACGCGCGGCGCACCACGGTCGTTGCACATAGAGACGACTGATGGGCCATTCCAAAGAACTTGCTCGACGACGTGCGACGCCAAGGCGCAAATTCACAGTTCCACCGCGTTCCTGCTTCGGAGACAGCCATGCAACGATCCTATGTGCCGCTGCCGTCGCATCCCTTGCCGTCCGACGCGACGTTTCATCAGCCGATCCTCCCGCAACCGCCGAGCGTCACGCTCGACGATCCTGCGATCGCCGTGATGACCGATTTCCGGCGCGTTCGCGCCCTCACCGTGCCAGAGACCGTCTCGATGGAGTTCGCCGCGCAGCGAATGCGGGCGAATCGCGTGCATCTGCTCATCGTGAGCGACGACCGCAACGTGATCCGGGGCCTCGTCACGTCGACCGACATCGAAGGCGGGAAGCCGCTCGTCCTGATCCAGAAACACCGGATACGCCGCGACGAGATCACCGTTCGCGACATCATGACACCAGCCGATCGACTGGAGGTGATCGAGATGTCCGACGTCCTGCGCGCGTGCGTCGGGCACATCGTCGCAACGTTCCACGCGGTGGGGCGCCAGCATGCGATGGTGATCGACCGCGACGACAACGGCGAGCGCCGCGTGCGTGGCCTCTTCGCGGTGTCGCAGCTCACGAGGCAGCTTGGAACGATCGTCGAACCCGTCGCGATCGCGCGTTCGTTCGCCGAAGTCGAAAGCGCGCTCGCCGATTGATTTAAGCGAGCCGACGATGCTTTTGGCGATGTGCTTTGCATCGAGCGCAATACGGGAAAATGTCAAATAGGCGACAAATGATGCGATAAAACTCTGCTATACCTCTCGTGAAGCATCGTTTGGCGACAAGACGGCGAATGCCGCGACTTCCAGGCGGTGGGATGCGTGGTCAAGGCGTCGATGTATGCATCGGCGGCGATCGGAGGAGAAATCGCCATGCGGCTTCGCGACGAGCGGATGCAGCGCTTCATTCGGCTGATGCTTCTGCTTGCCGTCGCACTCGCGTCCGCAAGAGCGGCGGCCGATACGTATCCGAGCCGCCCGATCGACTTCATCGTCCCGTGGGGCACTGGCGGCGGCGCCGATTACATGGGACGTGCGCTGGCGAGAGAGTTGCAACCGTCGCTCGGCGTCTCGTTGCCCGTGTTGAACGTTCCGGGCGGCACGGGCCAGACCGGCCTCGTCAAGATGCGCGACGGGAAGGCGGACGGCTACACGATCGAAGAGGTGACGTCCGAGACGGTGCTCCTGGAAGTCACCGGCAAGCCGCTTTTCAAGCTCGACGAGTTTGTCTGCCTCGCGATCATCGATCAGCAGAATCCGGGGCTGCTCGTGCGCGCGGACAGCGCGTTCAAAGGGTGGCAGGAGATCGTCGACGCAGCGAAGAGCCGGCGCGTCAGCGTCGCCTTCGACGGCTATGGAAGCTCCGGCGACTTGATCGTCAACTACATCAATCGAAAGCTCGGCACGAAGTTCGAGCTCGTCCCGTACGACAAGCCCGGCGAACGGGTCGCATCGGTGCTGGGCGGCCACAACGACCTTCTATTCACGCAGCCGGGTGATGTCGTAAGCTACGTCGACGGCAAGCAGTTGCGACCGGTCCTGATGTTCGCCGACACGAAGGACGCGCGTTTCCCCGACGTGCCGGCATCGAAGGAGGTCGGCCTCGACGCATCGCTGATTCATTTCCGCGCGATGTACGTAAAGGCGGGCACCGATCCCGCGATCGTTTCGAAGCTGATCGAGGCGGTGGACAAGGCGACGATGTCGCCCGGCTACAAAGCCGCGCTGGAACGGGAAGCGGCGTTGAAGAACTCGACCGTTTCGGCGCAGGAGGCGGCAAAATTCATCGATGCGTGGCTCGGGCAGGCGCGAAGGATCAGGAAGGCGCCGTAGCGCTTGCGAGCAGGCATGAGGGGTAGCGGACCGTATCTCGTCGTTCTCGCGGTCGGCGCCGGCCTCTTTTACGTCTCGCTCGGGATCGCTTCGGCCGGCGATTCGCGTCTCGGCGCAGGTTTGTGGCCGAAGACGATCCTCGTCCTCGCGATCATTACGTGCGTCTTCGAGATCGCACGGCGCACGCTGTTCGGATCCCGTTATCGCAGCTCGGAGCCGAGCAAAGATCCATCGTTGCTGCCGCAAGGCGACGCCGTCGAGCCGCAATCGCCCGCGAACCGCTTTGTTCCCTGGATCGGCATCGGGCTCACGACCGCGTACGTCGTCGCGTTTCCCTTGCTCGGCTATTTCGTCGCCACGCTGCTCTACGTGGTCGCCTTCGTCTACTTCGGCAACTATCGCCGGCCGCTGCGTGCGCTCGCTGTCGGCGTCACGGCCAGCGTTGCCTTCATGCTGCTTTTCATGCGCGCGGTCTACGTGTCGCTGCCGATCGGCGTCGAGCCGTTCGCGCACGTGTCGACGTTTTTGATGCGGATCATGGGGATCAGGTAGGAACGCCGTGGACACGCTCGTTCACGACCTCGGCATTGGCTTCGCGCACGTGTTCGTTGCGTGGAACCTGCTAATGCTTACGATCGGGCTTCTGATCGGCATGGCGGTGTCGATCATGCCGGGGCTCGGACTCGTCATGGGCATCGTGCTGACGCTTCCGTTCACGTACTCGATGGACATCGAGTCGGCGATCATCCTGCTGACGGCGATCTACATCGCGGGCACTTACGGCGGATGCTTCACCGCGATTCTCTACAAGATTCCAGGTGAGCCATCCGATGTGCCGTTGCTGTGGGACGGCTACCGGATGAACCTGAAGGGCGAAGCGGCGAAGGCGCTCGGCTGGGCGCTCGTCGCGGCATTGATCGGCGGGCTCGTTTCGTCCGGCGTCATGGTGTCGCTCGCGGGGCCGTTCGCGAAATTCGCGCTGACTTTCGACTCGCCGGATTACTTCGCGATCATCGTCCTCGGCCTCGCAACCGTGGTATGTCTTGCGACCAGCTCGCTCGCGCATGCATTCATCAGCCTGTTCTTCGGTCTCATCATCGCCACGATCGGCATCGACAGCACCTATGGCGCCGAGCGATTCACGTTCGGCCAGCCGCTTTTGTCGGGCGGCATCAACTACATCACCGTGCTCGTCGGCGCGTATGGGTTGGGCGAGGTCTTCACGCGCTTCGGGCGGACGCTGAAAATCGATGCGACGGACGAAAAATCGAATCGCGTGCGAACTCGATTCCCAACGTGGCGCGAAATCTGGGCATTGCGCCAAACGATCTCGCGCAGCACGGTGATCGGCACGGTGCTCGGTGTCGTTCCCGGCGCCGGCGCCGTCATCACGTCGTTCGTCTCGTACGGCATCGAGCGGCAATACTGCAAGCGGCGCAAGGATCTTGGCTCGGGCATTCCCGAAGGGATCGTCGCGCCGCAGATCGCATCGACTGCCTCGGTGGCCGGCCATATGGTGCCGCTGCTCGCGCTCGGCATTCCAGGCAGCGGCGCGACGGCGGTGATCCTCGGTGCCTTTCTTCTGCACGGCGTGCAGCCGGGGCCGCAGATCTTCGTCACGCACCCGGACACGGCTTACGCGATCCTGGCGTCACTTTTCGTCGGCGTCGTCGGGATGTGCGTGATCGGATTCTTCTGGATACGACTCGTCGTCAAGGTGCTGACGATCCCCCAGCCGATCATCATCGCGATCGTCGTGCTGTTCTGCATCGTCGGCGCCTATGCAGAGCGAAACAACATTGCCGACGTCGGAATGATCCTCGTGTTCGGCGTTGTCGGTTATCTGTTCGATCGCTACGGTTTTCCGATCGCGCCCATGGTTCTCGGCACGATCCTTGGCCCGCTCGCCGAGTCGTCCTTCCTTCGTAGCATGATTCGCTACGAGAACGACTGGACGATCTTCTTCCGGCGCCCGATGAGCTGCACGATGCTGGTACTCGCGATCATCGCGTTCGCGTTCCCGCTCGTGTCGCGCATATCCCAGCGCCGCTACCCGACCGTCGCGGCGCCCACCGCCTGATTCCGCGTCGCGCTAATCCGATCGCCGCACCCGCTACGCGACGACCATCTCGTCCGCGTCGTGAGGCGTCAAGTACCAGGTGATTCTTCCCGTTTCGAGATCGTAGCGACGGCGACGCTGGCGCCCCATGTCGCAGCCGTAGACGTGAATGGAGACCGACGGCGTGACGCCCGGATTCTCGACCTTGTGAATGTCGCGGCCGGGCGTGACGATGTGAGACGTCTGTCCTTTTTTCGTGTGGCGAACGCCGATTTCTTCGAGACGGGCGAAGTCCGGGTCGGTGCCGTCGTCGACACGTCTATAACGCGTCTCTTTCTCGCACCCGTCGATGAAACCCAGAACGCCCCAGCTCAGATGATCGTGGATCGGCGTTCCCTGTCCCGGCGCCCAGCAAAAGGCGATGACCGAAAGCGCGGTTCCGCGCCGGTAAAGGCAATACTGCCCGTATCCCGAGGCGACGCCTGATTTGCCCTTGGGCGGCTGCCGGTACGCGTCCTTGAGCCAGCTCGAGTCGGTGCTCGAGACCAGGCGTTCGACCAGTGGCTCCACGCGCTCGACGATCCTCCATTGGTTGTGCTCCGCCGAGACGGTCGCTTCGAGGTCATGAATGAAATCACCGAGCCCAAAGCGATTGGTCATCGATCATCCCGCTTCATCGAAGTCAAACCGCCGTTGATGGCATCATCGTGCGACCTGTGGGTGTCGTCGGCGATCACACGCGCTCGGTTCGGGCCGCCTTCTCGATCAGGCGAAGAGAAACGTCAAGATGCGGAGCATATCAACTGACCTGCGGCAGCTTGGTACGATAGACCCGCTCCCAGTGCTGTCGCGCGTCCGTCGAACGATCTTAGTACGCCGACACACAAGTTTCGCTATGTTCGACGCGCCTCGCATCGCCGATTGCTCTGTCGCTCATCCCCGCCATAACATAAGCTATGGCTGCGGTTCGCTTCGCGCACTCGGCGCGCGGATGCGCGTCTCGGCACGTACGCGAACTTGTATGTCGGCATACTAGCACCGCATCATAGCTGCGCATCACGCATAGGCCGTGTTCTGGAAAGCGGCGCGACGCCATCCAAAGTCGAAGGACCTGTAAGCGGTGTTTCTGAACCACGATCTTTCCGCCCGCGTGATCGTGCATGCCGCCACGCTCGATTGGGTGGCCAGCCCCGCGCGTGGCGTCGAGCGCCGAATGCTGTTTCGGATCGGCGAGGAAAAGGCGCGCGCGACGTCGATCGTCCGGTATGCGCCGGGCAGCCGCTTTGCTTGTCACGAACATCACGGCGGCGAAGAATTCCTCGTGCTGGAAGGCACGTTCCAGGACGAGAGCGGTGATTTTCCGACGGGCACCTACGTTCGCAATCCGCCAGGCACCGGACACGCGCCTGGCAGCGAGCCGGGATGCACGATCTTCGTCAAGCTGTGGCAGTTCAGCAAAGATGATCGCGAGCGCGTGGTCCGCCGCCCAGGTGAAGGCGATCCCGCTCCATCGCGTCCGGGCGTGCTCTCGTCGGTGGTGCTGTTCGAAGGTGCCGGCGAGCGCGTGATGCTCGAAGATTGGCAGCCCGGCGCAGTGATCGAACTGTCCAACCGCGAAGGACTGGAACTGCTCGTTCTCGGGGGCGGCTTCACCGAAGGTGCCACACGACTCGATCGACTCGGTTGGTTGCGGCTGCCTGGGGGCGATCGGTTTTGCGCGCGAGTCGGAACCGAGGGCGCTCGCGTCTGGTACAAGTCGGCGCCACTTCTCCACGACGACGTGTGCGCCCTGGAAGAGTCGCTCGCAAACGCCAGCGTATGACTGCGATTTAGCGGCTGCGCGATCGCGCGGGCCACGAGCGCTACGATCGGTCTTTGACGATTTAGCGATGAGCACGAGCGCCGACCCCACTTTCCCCGTCCTCATCTGGCGCGGCGCCGCCGACGGCGCTTTCAAGCGCTACGACGTGCCCCGGCGCGCGTCGCAAACGGTCCTCGACGTCGTGACGCACGTCCAGCGTCAGATCGATCCGTCGCTTGCCTATCGCTACGCCTGCCGCGTCGGCATGTGCGGCTCGTGCGCGATGACCGTGAACGGCAAGGCGCGATGGACCTGCCGCACGCATGTCGACGCAGTCGCAACCGACGGAACGCTCGAGATCGCTCCGCTATCGCACCTGCCGCTCGTGCGCGACCTCGTCGTCGACATGGCGCCGTTCTTCGACAAATGGGCGGCCGCGCACGGGCAGTTCAAGCCGACAGCCACGCGATACGACGACTTCGCGAAAGTGCCGCCCGGTACGCGTGCGCGGCGCGCGATCGACGCGACGATCGAATGCATCGGCTGCGCGGTGTGTTACGCGTCGTGCGATGTCGTCGGCTGGAAGCCCGACTACCTCGGTCCGGCGGCCTTGAACCGCGCGTTTACGCTCGCGAAAGACGTACGCGACGGCGATGGGATCGGGCGCCTTCGCGCTGTCGCGGGCGATGGCGGTTGCGAAGCCTGCCACACGCACCAGTCGTGCACGAACCGCTGCCCGAAGCATCTCTCGCCGACCGCTTCGATTGCAGGCCTGAAACGGCTTGTCGCGCAGGCGGCGGTGACCGGAAGGCTGTGATGGAGGCGTCCGTCGCTCGCGACATCGGTGTCGACGACGCGCTGCGAGGCGCGCGCTACGCGGCGTGGCGCTTCGTGCTCCAGCGTGCTTCCGCCGCGGTGCTCGCGTTTTGCGTGCTCGTGCATCTCGCGACGATCATCTACGCGATGCGCCATGGCCTGACCGCGCAGGCGATCGTCGCGCGGATGCATGCAAGCCTCGTTTGGCCGGCGTTTTATGCGCTCTTCGTCGTCGCCTGCGCCATCCACGCGCCGCTGGGCTTGCGCGCGATCGCGGACGAATGGCTCGCCTTTCGGTGTCGCGCCGCCGATGTCGTGCTTGCGGCATTTGCGCTCGTGCTGCTCGGCGGCGGCCTTTACGCAGTGATCTCGCTCGCTGCCTGATGGTCGCGTTCGCCGCCGCCGCGATTCGCCGCAACGATGCCCGCGCTCGCCGTCATGCGGGCTTCCTCGCATTCGTCGTGCACCGCGTGTCGGGTCTCGCGCTCGCACTGTTCCTTCCCGTGCACTTTTTCGTGCTGTCGCGCGCGCTTTCCGATCCGGCCGGGCTCGATGGGTTTCTGAACTGGACCCGCCTGCCGGGCGTCAAACTTTCCGAGACGCTCCTCGTGCTCGCGCTCGCGGCGCATCTTGCCGGGGGCGTACGATTGTTGTTCGTCGAGTTCGTCGGCTGGCGCGCCGAGTGGCAGAAGACGGCGATCGCCGCGGTGGCGGGCGCCTCGATTGCCTACGCGCTGCTCTTTGCACTGGCCACGTGAGGTCCGCACCATGACATTGCGCATCGATTCAAAACGCGTCGAAGACGCGGCCAAGGAGCTCTACATCCGGGCGCTCAAGAAGCTGCCCCCCGACATCAAGAAGGGCTTCGAGGCGCTCGTTTCGCGCGAGACGAATTCGACCGCGCAGTCGGTGCTAGGCGTGATGGTGAAGAACATCGCGGTCGCCGAGCAGACCGACAACCTGCTCTGCCAGGACACGGGCATTCCGATCTACAACGTGACGATCGGACGCAATGTCGTCGTCGACGGTGTCGCGCTCAAGGCCGCGATCAGGAAGGGATGCGAGCGCGCCACCCGCGAGCATCCGCTGCGCTCGTCCATCGTGCATCCGATCACGCGCAAGAACGAGCACACGTCGTGCGGCGAAGGCATTCCGGTGACCCACATGGATTTCAGCGACGCGTTCGAGGGCGTGCGCATCGAGATGATCCCGAAGGGTTCGGGGTCGGAGAACAATTCCTGGCTGCGGATGGCGATTCCCGCAGAAGGCGTCGATGCGATCAAACGTTTCGTCGTCGACTGCGTGCTCGACGCAGGCGGCAGGACGTGCCCGCCGACGATCGTCGGCGTGGGCATCGGCGGCACGTCGGACTTGTGCGTACATCTCGCCAAGCGTGCCGCGACACGTCCTCTCGGGACGCATTGCGCGGACCCTGAGGGGGCCGCGCTCGAGACCGAGCTCACGAAAGCGGTGAATATGCTGGGCGTCGGTCCGCAGGGACTCGGCGGCGACGCGACGGCGTTCGCGGTGCACGTCGAGCTCGCGGCGACGCACATCACGATGAATCCGGTCGCCGTGAACATGCAGTGCCACTCGGCGCGGCGCGCGAGTGCGCTTCTGACCGAGGCGGGCGTGGAGTACGGCTATTGAGTCGGCCTAGCGGCCGATTGCCGCGGATGTCATTCCTTACCATAATGGCAAAAGTAAGGATGGGCGCCAGAGGCAGATGTGGACGGCGATTCGACGCTTACGAGCAAGGGCCAGACGACGATCCCCAAGGAGATTCGAGACGGTCTCGGCCTTCTAGCCGGAGACCGCATCCGATTCACGTTGTTGCCGAATGGGACGGTCATCATGCGTGCGAAGACGAAACGTCTGCGCGATCTCGCGGGGATGCTGTAACGAAAGGGGCGCAAACCGGTTCCGATCGAAGAGATGTCGCGCTGAACGTACGTGATTGGCCTCGACACCAACGTTCTGGTGAGGTACCTGGTCCGCGACGACGATGCCCAATTCGCGATCGCTCGTCGACTGATCGAGCAGCAGGACGCGGATACCGAATGGGCCTTCGTGAGTCTGATGGTGCTTCTCGAGACCGAGTGGGTTCTGCGCAGTCGTTACCGACTTGGAAAGGATGTCGTTGTCGATGCAATCACGCGCTTGCTCCATTCGGCCGATGTCAAATTCGAAGACGAGGACACTGTGGAGGAAGCGTTGTTCCAATGGAACGAAGCTCGGGCCGACTTTGCCGATTGCCTGATTGGAGCTCGCAACCGTCGGCTCGGCTGTCGGGCAACGGCCACTTTTGATTCAAGCGCTACACGACCTCCTACCTTCGTCGACATCTCGCAATGCATTACGAACTGACTACGCCGGTCGCGGAAAGCGACGTCCGACAGCTTCGCGTCAACGATACCGTCACGCTGCAAAGCCGGCTTTTCGGCATTCGCGACGCGACGCACATCGCGCTCTTCGACCGTGGCCGCACGACACGACTCGATTTGCGAGGCCATGCGGTGATTCATACGGCGCCCAACGTGCGGAAGGTCGAGAAGTCGCCCGAGTTTCCGACCGGCTATGCACCCGTGTGCATCGGCACCACGACATCGATCCGCGTCGAGCGTTTCACCGAGCCGCTGATGAAAGCGCTCGGTGTGCGGATCATCGTCGGCAAGGGTGGACTGGGGCCCGCGTCGCTGGCTGCCTTCCAGAAATTCGGCGGCGTCTATCTCGCGATCATCGGCGGCACCGCGGCTCTCGAGACCACGTGGATCGAAGCGATCGAGGACGTCGATCTCGACGATCTCAATCCGGAAAGTCTCTGGCAGTTTCGCATTCGCGACTTCGGCCCGCTGCTCGTCGCGATGGACAGCCACGGCGGCAGCCTCTATGACAGCGTCGATCATGCCGCGCGCGATCGGCGTGCGGCGGCGCTCGCGGCGTTGAGCGTCAGGAGTTGAGCGTAATTGGCGCCGCTCGCCAATCCCAGTCGATGAACGTCCGCTGGTTGCGGGAAAGGGGCCAGGCTCGCATTTCCGGGTATGCCGTCCGACTTGATGCGTTTCGGGCTGAATCGCGAGCCTGGCCCCTTTTTTCGATTCGGGAAATACATCGCTGACCGGGATTTTCCGATCTCTCCTCGATGGACATCCGGCAATTGCGAACCGATGTCCTGATCCTGGGCGCCGGCGGCGCGGGATTGTTCGCCGCGCTCCACGCGCATCAGGCCAATCCCGCCCTCGACATCACGATCGCCGTCAAGGGTCTCCTCGGCAAGTGCGGCTGCACGCGCATGGTGCAAGGTGGCTATAACGTCGCGCTTGCCCCCGGCGATTCGGTCGAGCGCCATTTCATGGACACGATCGAGGGGGGCAAGTGGCTGCCTAACCAGGAGCTGGCGTGGACGCTTGTCACCGGCGCGATCACGCGCGTCCACGAGCTCGAGAACGAGCTCGGCTGCTTCTTCGATCGCAACGCGGACGGAACGATTCACCAGAAGGCGTTCGCCGGCCAGACGTTCGATCGCACCGTGCACAAGGGCGACCTGACCGGCATCGAAATCGTGAGCCGGCTCGCCGAGCAGGTATGGGCGCGCGGCATTCGACGATTGGAAGAGCATCGCGCGCTCGATCTCGTCGCATCGCGCGACGGCGCGCTGTCGGGCGCGCTGATGATCGACATCCGAAGCGGCGAACCGCTCTTCGTGCAGGCGAAAGCGGTGCTGCTTGCCACCGGCGGCGGCCCGACGATGTACCGCTTCCATACGCCATCGGGCGACAAGAGCTGCGACGGGCTCGCGATGGCGCTTCGCGCAGGACTCGCGCTTCGCGACATGGAGATGGTGCAGTTCCATCCGACGGGCCTTCTCGCCGGCGCCGATACGCGGATAACCGGCACGGTGCTCGAAGAAGGGTTGCGCGGCGCCGGCGGCTACCTGCTCGACGGCGACGGCGAGCGCTTCATGCACAAATACGATTCGCGTGGCGAGCGGGCGACGCGCGACATCGTGTCGCGCGCGATCTTCACCGAAATGCGCGCCGGGCGCACGACGCCGCACGGCGGCGTCTACCTCGCGATGGCGCATCTCGGCCCCGACAACGTGCGCCGTCAATTCCGCGGCATGGTGGAGCGCTGCGCCGATTGCGGGTTCGATCTCGCAGCCGGCCGCGTGGAAGTCGTGCCCACGGCGCACTACATGATGGGCGGTGTCGAGTTCGCGCCGGACTGCACGACGGAGCGTGAAGGATTGTTCGTCGCCGGAGAGGATTCCGGCGGCGTGCACGGCGCGAATCGCCTCGGCGGCAATGGCGTGGCGAATTCGACGGTGTTCGGCGGCATTGCCGGCGACACGATGGCGCACATGTTCTCGCGAAACCGCGAATGGCACGAGCCGGACGCCGATGCAATCGCGTCGAGCCTCGCGCGCGCGACGCGTGCGTTCGACGAAGGTGCCGGCACGGATGCTGGCGATCTGGAGGCATTGCGCGAGCGGCTCTACGCGACCATGTGGGACGACGCCGGCATCGTTCGCGATGCCGAAGGGCTCGCGCGAGCCGAGGGCGAGCTTGCAGATCTCGCAGGAGCCCTTGATCGTTATCGCCTTCCGCCCGCTGCGCACGATCGACGCTTCAACATGACGTGGCACGACTGGCTCAATCTCTCGAACCTCGTCATCGTGTCGCAGGCGATCGTGCATGCCGCTAAGGCGCGCGAGAACTCGCGGGGTGCGCATTTTCGCGCCGACTTCCCGGATGCAGGCGATCTCGACGCGTCGACTTACACGCGAGTCCGGATGATCGTGGGCGGCGATCTGCGCGTCGACGACGTTCCCGTCGCGTTTACCCGCGTAAGGCCCGGAGAATCACTCGTTTCAGGCTAATGCGACCGACGCACAAGTTACGCAAATTTGTATGTCGGCGTACTAGGTTGTGATCAGCGGGTTGCGAACCTTGAGACCGCGAAACCGGCCGAAGTCGCGGTCAGCCGTCCACAGTTCCCCAACGCCGTGGATCATGCAAACGGCCGCCACCCGGGCGTCGTGCACCATTGGACCGGCGACACGTGCGTGTTCGAGCAGCGGTTTGAGCGTCGCCCAGTAGCGCTCGCCTTCCGCGAGCAATGCGACGCTCGGCGATTCGAGCCATGCGTCGATCTGCTCGATTGCCTCTTCCAGCCGGCTTGGCGGCAAGTAAATCCTCGGATGCGTGACGATGGCGAGGAATTCATGCAGACAGTGCCAAGGGATATACCACGGAGAATTTCCCTCGGCCAACTCGGCGAGCCGCGCGTAGGCGGCGTCATGCCACGCGGAATCGCGACGATGGGCATAGACGAGGAGGTTTGTATCGACGGCGATCAACCCCCGTGCCCCTCGTATGCCAGCTCGCGGATGGCGTTCCAGTCGGCGTCGTCGATCCCCGGTTGAAGCCCCTGCCCGGCGACGCTTGCGTTTCTGAGCTTGAAACCATTCGTGCGCCGGCGATCGGCGATGGTCCGCCGCAACCCCTCGATGATAAGGACGCGCAGCGTCGTGCCCTGCTTCGCCGCGATCTTGCGCGCCTCGTGCAGCACGCTGTCGGGAATCTCTACGGTTGTCTTCATATGGGTGTATATATTACACGATCATTCGACCCGTCAAGCCCTCCCTCCGCGATGGAGGTCGAATATCTCGTAATACGATACAATTGCCGCAGACCAGAGCCCGGCGTCACGTCTTCGGACGACCGGACCGTCAGGGACTTAGCCCCCGAACACGAGCCATAGGAGGAGTTCCATGGAAGGCTTTACCCGTCGCAAGGCGCTGAAGACCGGGCTTGCCCTCGGTGCGGCGCCTCTCGTCGCCCATCCGATCCTGACGTTTGGACAGGGCGAATCGCCGATCAAGATCGGCATGCACGACCCGCTGACCGGCACCTACGCCGCCGAAGGAGAAAGCGAAGTGCGCGGCGCGAAGATGGCCGCGACAGAGATCAACGCGAAGGGCGGTATCCTCGGCCGCAAGGTCGATCTTATCGTCGAGGACGACAATGCGAACGCGGGTCTCGCCGCGCAAAAGGCGCACAAGCTGATCGAGAAGGACGGCTGCTCGATGATCATGGGCGCCGTGTCGTCGGCCACTGCCTTGTCGGTCAACCAGGTGGCGGCGCAAAAGGGCGTGCCTTACATGGTGACCGGCGGCCACACCGATCCGGTCACCGGCAAGGAATGCCACTGGACGACGTTTCGCATCTGCACGACGACGTACATGCTCGCCAACGGTCTTGCCGGCACGCTGTTCAAGAAGTTCGGGGGCAAGTGGTACTTCATCACCCCCGACTATGCGTATGGCCATACGCTTCAGGCCGCGTACGCGAAGATTCTTCAGGAACTCGGCGGCCAGGTGCTCGGCAATTCGCTGTCGCCGCTCGGCACGACGGACTTTTCTTCCTATCTGATCAAGGCGCAGTCGACCAATCCGCAGGTGCTGATCCTGCTCGTCGACGGACAGGACCTCGTCAATTGCATGAAGCAGGCGGTGCAATTCGGATTACAGAAGAAGATGCCCATCGGCGGCGGCCTCTCCGAGCTCGAGGTGCTGAATGCACTGCCGACCGAGGCGCGCATCGGCTGGTGGACGCTCGAGTGGTACTGGAACCAGCCGAATGTGCCGCACGTCAAGGAATGGGTCGCGAGCTATCGCAAGACGTACAACGATGGCAGCTACCCGAGCGCGCGCACATGGTTCGGTTATGCCGGCCTGCACGCGCTGGCGCTCGGCGCGGCGAAGGCGAAGAGCGTCGAGCCGGTCAAGCTCGCCAAGGCGCTCGAGGGCCTCGAGTTGCCGCCCGAGATCAAGCTCCAGCCGAACAACGTGTACTTCCGTCGCGAGGACCATCAGCTCATGTCGAGCGAATTTCCCGGCGAGATCAACACGAACGGCAAATACCCGGACCTCTTCAAGGTCGCGAGCGTCGTTCCGGGCGACAAGGCGGCGCTGCCGGCGAGCGAGACGGGCTGCAAGCTCGACTACCCGACTTGATGCACGCGCCGAACGCGTCCGCGCGCGTAGTGCCGATCGCGCGCGGCGCGATCGGCACGGCATAATCCGGGGTCAGTTGACAGTGACGGTGGCGACCGCGCCTCAATGGCGCGCCACCGAATGCGCCGCCAGCGCTGCCGCCTCTGACAACTGACAACTGTCAACTGACTCCTGACATGCAGCTCCTGCTGTTCAACGCCTTCAACGGCCTGATCCAGGGCGTGTTCTACGCGCTGATGGCGCTCGGGCTCGCACTGATCCTCTCACTCAACTCGGTAATCAACATGGCGCACGGTGGCTTTCTCGTCGTCGGCGCCTATCTCGCGTACACGCTTTCGCCGTACCTGGGCTTCTGGGGCGCGTTGATCGTCGGCCCGATATGCGCGGCGGTGCTCGGTCTCTTCGTCGAGCGCGTGCTGATCCGGCCGCTCTACAAGCGTCCCGATCCTCTGTACACGCTGCTTTTGACGTTCGGACTCGCGCTCATCATCGAGGATCTGACGCGGACGATCTGGGGCGCACAGGGTCTGCCGTTCCAGGTGCCGGAGTCGCTCAATTCGCCGATCAGCAGCGTGCTGTTCTTCATCACCGGCTACCGCGTGCTCGTCGTCGCGATCACGATCGTCGTGATGATCGGGCTCTATCTTCTACTGCGCTACACTCGGCTTGGTGTGCGCATTCGTGCGGGCACGCACGATCTCGAAACGGTGTCCGCGCTCGGCGTCAACATCTATCTGCTGCGCGCGCTTAATTTCGGTCTCGGGTGTCTGCTCGCCGGGCTCGCCGGTGTGCTCGCGGCCGGCATTCTCGGGCTGACGCCGCCGATGGGCAGCAGCCTCGTCATGCCGAGCTTCGTCGCGATCATCGTCGGCGGCGTCGGTAGCCTTGTCGGCAGCATCCTCGGCGGCTTGTTGATCGGCGTCGCGGCGGGCATCACGACGACGTACTACCCGGCGGCGAGCGAAGCGGTCATCTACCTGATCATGCTGATCGTGCTCGTCATACGGCCGCGGGGCCTGCTCGGACACGAGGGATTGTTCGAGTGATACGAAGGTTCGCGCCGGAGATTGCGCTGTGGATCGCGCTCGCGACGGTGCCGGTCTGGCTCGACTACGTCGGCGGCTATTCCGCGCTCGGCAGCAAGATCCTGATTTACGGCATCGCCGCGCTCGCGCTGAATCTCGTGCTCGGCTTCACCGGCGGCTTGTCGTTCGGGCATGCGGCGTATTTCGGCCTCGGCGCTTATGGCGCAGGCATGACGCTCAAGTACCTCGTTCCGTCCACGCCACTCGCGATTCTCGTCGGGACGCTGGCCGGGGGACTCGCCGCGACGCTGCTCGGCCCGCTCGTCATGCGTCGACGCGGGATTTATTTCGCGATGATCACGATCGCGATCGGCCAGCTCTTCTATTTCATCGCCGTCCGCTGGAACAACGTGACAGGCGGCGAGGACGGCTTGGCGGGATTCAGCCGGCAGCCGCTTCGCCTCGGCGGCTTAACCTACGACCTCGCGAACGAAACCAAATACTATTACCTCGTCCTGTTGTGCTTCATCATTGCGGTCGTCATTCTTCGCATCGTGCTCGCATCGCCGCTCGGCCATACGTTCGTCGCGATCCGCGAGAATCGCCGGCGTGCGCAGTTCCTCGGCATTCGCACCGACCTCTATGTTTGGGCAGCGTTCGCGATCTCCGGCACGGTGACCGCGCTGGCAGGGACGCTCAACGCACTGCTTTTCAACTTCACATCGCCGCAGGATCTGCACTGGATCCTGTCCGGCAACTTCGTGATCATGTGCGTGCTGGGCGGCATGCGGAAGTTCTGGGGGCCGCTCGTCGGCGTGACGATCTTCGTCGTCGCGCAGGACTATTTGTCGAGCCTGACCGACAACTGGATGACGGCGATCGGCATGCTGTTCGTGCTGATCGTGCTGCTGTTCCCGAAGGGCATTCTGGGGTTGGTCGCGCGGCGCCGGCGCGACTTTGGAGTCGCCCTCTCCGGGCAGCGTGCCAAGATCGAGCGCAGGACGGCGACGATCGAGCCGCCGCCCGCGCCGCTCAAGCAGGAGACGCTCAAGCAGGAGATGAAGTGAGCGGGACGGGCCGCCCCGAGCGCGAATTGCGCCCCTTCGGGGGGCAGCGCAGCAGCGAAGCTGCAAGCGTGGGGGCCCAGTGAGCCTGCTGCGCTTGCACAACGTCAGCCGCCACTTCGGCAAGCTGCAAGCCGTGCAGGACGTTTCGTTCTCGATGTACGAGGGCGAGCTTCGCTCCGTCATTGGCCCGAACGGAGCCGGCAAGACGACGTTCTTCAACCTCATCACGGGCTTCGTGCCGCCGACGGCGGGCGACATCTGGTTCGACGGGGAGAACATCCGCGACAACACGGTGGTGAATCGCGTGCGCAAGGGGATCGTGCGCACGTTCCAGATCACGGAGGTGTTTCCCGATCTGTCGGTGTACGAGAACGTGCGCGTCGGCGTCGAGACCGCGGCACGGCAGAACACGCGCCCGTGGCTTGCGCGCTCCGCGCGAAACGAGGTCGCGCGGCGAACCGACGAGCTGCTCGACGTCGTCGGGCTGGCCGGCAAGGCCGATCGGACCGTGGGCGAGCTCGCGCACGGCGATCAGCGCGTGGTCGAGATCGCGCTCGCGCTGTCGATGAATCCGCGCCTTTTACTGCTCGACGAGCCGACGGCAGGCATGGGCGACACGGAAACCGACCACATGGTCGATCTCGTGCGGCGATTGCATGCGGAGCGCAAACTTTCGATCCTGTTCATCGAGCACGACATGAGCGTTGTGTTCGGGATCGCGCAGCTCATCACGGTCCTCGACCAGGGACGCGTGCTCGCCGAAGGCACGCCCGACGAGATTTCGCGCAACGAAGCGGTCCGCGCGGCGTATTTGGGAACGCAGGGATGACGGCTGTCCTCGAAGCGCGCGACGTGCACGCGTACTACGGCAAGAGCCACATCCTGCATGGTGTCTCGCTGCGTCTCGACGAGGGCGAGATCGTCACGGTGCTCGGCAGAAACGGTGCCGGCAAGACGACGACGATGCGAAGCCTGATGGGACTCACCGCGGTGCGCGAAGGCAGCGTGCACATGCTCGGTCGCGACGTGACGCGCGAGCCTGCGTACCGGATCGCGCGGCTTGGCGTCGGCTACGTCCCCGAAGGGCGAAAGATCTTCGGTCACCTCACGGTGCTCGAGAATCTCACCGTGCCGGAAGCGCGTCCCGGCGCGTGGACGCTCGAGCGCGTCTTCAAACTCTTTCCAAGGTTAGGCGAGCGCAAGACGCAGCTTGGCCGCCAGCTTTCGGGCGGGGAGCAGGAGATGCTGTCGATCGCGCGGCCGCTGCTCCTGAATCCCCGAATCATGCTGCTCGACGAGCCGTCGCAGGGCTTGGCGCCGCTCGTCGTGCAGGAAGTGATGCAGGTCGTGCGCGCGATGCGCGACGAGGGCCTTTCGGTTCTACTTGTCGAGCAGAACGTCCCGCTGTCGCTCGGTATCGCCGATCGCGCCTACATTCTCGACGATGGCAAGGTCGTCTACTCCGGCACTGCGGCCGAGCTCGCCGCGAATCACGAGCTGGTCGAGAAGCTCGCCGGCGCGACCGCGCACTGAGTCTCTCTTCCCACGCGCGGGAAAGGGTTGGAGCAGGCCGCGAATGTCACATTGCCGTAACGTTCGGCCGCCACACTGCGCGATGTCATCAACGAAGAGGACATCGAATGCGCAGGATCACGGCAGGGGCGGCGCTCATGATGATCGCCGCGACAACGGCGCCGATCGGCGCGCATGCAACGGACATCACGGGCGCGGGCGCCACGTTTCCGTTTCCCATCTACGCGAAATGGGCCGATGCCTACAGGGCGAAGACCGGGATCGGCATGAACTACCAGTCGATCGGGTCGGGCGGCGGCATCGCGCAGATCAAGGCGAAGACGATCGACTTCGGCGCATCGGACATGCCGCTCAAGCCCGACGAGCTGCAAAGCGCGGGCCTCGTGCAATTTCCGGCGATCGTCGGCGGCGTCGTGCCGATCATGAACCTCGGCGTTGTCGCGCCCGGTGCGCTCAAGCTGACGGGACCGGTGCTGGCCGACATTTATCTCGGCAAGATCAAGCGCTGGAACGACAAGGCGATTGCGTCGATCAACAGTGGTGTTGCACTTCCCGACGAACCGATCGCCGTCGTGCGCCGCTCCGACGGATCCGGAACGACTTTCATCTGGACGGACTACCTTTCGAAGGTGAGTCCTGAGTGGAAGAGCAAGGTCGGCGCGAGCACGGCGGTCGCGTGGCCCGAGGGGGTCGGCGGCAAGGGCAACGAAGGCGTTGCCGCGTATGTCCAGCGGATCAAGGGTGCGATCGGCTACGTCGAATACGCGTATGCGAAGCGCAACCGGATGACGTATGCGCTCGTGCAGAATCGCGACGGTCAGTATCCGAGGCCCGATGCCTCCACCTTCCAGGCGGCCGCCGCGAACGCCGACTGGAAGAGCGCGCCAGGTTTTTACCAGATCCTCACCGATCAACCGGGCCGGAATGCTTGGCCGATCAGCGGCGCAAGCTTCATCCTGATGCACAAGACGCAGGAAAAGCCGCAAAACGCCGTGGAGGTGTTGGAGTTTTTCGACTGGGCATTCCATGACGGACCGAGGATGGCCGAGGACCTCGATTACGTGCCGCTGCCCGACAACCTGATTGCGTTGATCGAGGCGTCGTGGAAATCGCAGATTCGCAATGCAGACGGGAAGGCGATCTGGCAGTCCGCACGCGATTAATGCTTCTCACGGCACGGCGACAGGACGCGCTGTTCGCGCAGGTCGCGAGGGCGTTCGCCGCGCTCGTGCTCCTGTTGCTCGCCGCGATCGTCATTGCGCTCGGCTTCGCCGCGTGGCCGGCGCTGTTGAAATTCGGTCCCGGGTTCTTCGTCAGCGACGTCTGGAATCCGGTGACGAAGGATTTCGGCGCGCTGGCGCCGATCTACGGCACGATCGCAACATCCACGATCGCGCTTCTGATCGGCGTGCCGGTGAGCTTCGGCATCGCACTGTACCTGACCGAGATGTGTCCGACCGCGTTGAAGCGGCCGCTCGGTACCGCCGTCGAGCTGCTTGCCGCGATTCCGTCGATCATCTACGGCATGTGGGGGCTGTTCGTATTCGCGCCGTTCTTCGCCGACCACGTCGAGCCGTTCCTCACGGCGACATTCGGCAACCTATGGCTGATCGGACCGCTGTTCGAGGGTGCGCCGACGGGTCTCGGCGTGCTGACGGCCGGCATCATTCTCGCCGTGATGGTGATTCCGTTTGTCGCTGCCGTGATGCGCGACGTATTCGAGATCGTGCCGTCCGTGCTCAAGGAATCGGCGTACGCGGTCGGCTGCACGACGTGGGAGGTCGTGCGCAACATCGTCCTGCCGTACACGCGGATTGGCGTGGTCGGCGGCATCATGCTGGGCCTCGGTCGCGCGCTCGGGGAGACCATGGCCGTGACGTTCGTGATCGGCAACGCCTATCGGATTCGCGCCTCTCTGCTAGAGCCCGGCAATTCGATCGCATCGGCGCTGGCAAACGAGTTCAACGAAGCGGCCGATCCGGTGCACCGCGGTGCGCTTGTCGCGCTCGGTCTGGTGCTGTTCGTGCTGACGATGCTCGTGCTCGCCGCATCGCGGCTTCTGATCGCGCGCCTCGCGCGGCGTGAGGGGGCGACGACATGACGCACGGGTGACGGACGCGATGCAATGGAATGGCGCGGCGAGCGGCCGCTATCGCCGGCGACTCGCCTTGAGCCGCTTCAATCTGCGGATGTCGCTCGTGACGATGGCCCTCGGCATGCTTTTCCTGTTCTGGATTCTCGCGACGCTGTTCGCGAACGGCATCGCCGCATTCTCACCGGCGCTATTGACGCAAATGACGCCGCCGCCCGGGTCGGCGGGCGGCTTGCGCAATGCGATCGCCGGCAGCGCACTGATCGTCGGAACGGCGACGCTCGTCAGCACGCCGATCGGCATTCTCGCCGGCATCTACCTCGCCGAATACGGTCGCGACGGATGGCTCGCGCGCGCGACACGCTTCGTCAACGACATGCTGCTGTCGGCGCCATCGATCATCCTGGGTCTCTTCGTCTACACCGTCTACGTGCTGCAAGTCGGCCATTTCTCCGGCTGGGCCGGGTCGTTCGCGCTCGCGCTGATCGCGATTCCGGTCGTCGTGCGCACGACCGAAAATACGCTGCGGCTCGTGCCGGGCACCTTGCGCGAGGCAGCCGTCGCGCTCGGCGCGCCGATGTGGAAGGTGATCGTGAAGGTCACGCTCAAGGCAGCGCGCGACGGCGTCATCACCGGCGTGTTGCTCGCCGTCGCGCGGATGGCGGGTGAGACGGCGCCGCTGCTGTTCACCGCGCTCAACAACCAATTCTGGAGCACCGACATGAATGGTCCGATGGCGAATCTGCCCATCGTCATCTTCCAGTTCGCGATGAGCCCGTTCGACGACTGGCGAACGCTCGCGTGGGCGGGTGCCTTGCTGATCACGCTCGCGGTGCTTGCGCTCAACATCGTCGCGCGCGCCGTTTTCCGCCAGCGAGCGATGCGCTGATGGGTGTCGCGCTGCCGCTCGTCGAGGTGCCGATGGCGGCATGTGCGACGGCTTCGCCATTCGACGCCCCGCAAGTAGCGAATCCGAAGATCGCGATCCGCCGTCTCGACTTTTTCTACGGCAGTTTCCAGGCGTTGTCACAGATCGACCTCGATGTCGCCGAGCGCGAGGTGACCGCGTTCATCGGTCCATCCGGCTGTGGCAAATCGACGCTGCTCCGCACGCTGAACCGCATGTATTCGCTGTACCCGGGACAACGGGCGAGCGGCGAGATCCGCATGAACGGCGCGAACATCCTCGACAACGCGACCGATCTCAACCTGCTCCGCGCGAAGGTCGGCATGGTGTTCCAGAAGCCGACGCCGTTTCCTATGTCGATCTACGAGAACATCGCGTTCGGCGTGCGCCTGTACGATCGGCTGTCCACGCGGGCGATGGACGAGCGGGTCGAATGGGCGCTCACGAAGGCGGCGATGTGGAACGAAGTGAAGGACACGCTCGCGCAATCGGGGATGGCGCTTTCCGGCGGGCAGCAGCAGCGCCTGTGCATCGCACGGGCGATCGCCGTTCGTCCCGAGGTGCTGCTGCTCGACGAGCCGACGTCGGCGCTCGACCCGATCTCGACTGCGCGCATCGAGGAGCTGATCTTCGAGCTCAAGGCCGACTACACGATCGCCATCGTCACGCACAACATGCAGCAGGCGGCGCGTGTGTCGGACCGCACCGCGTACATGTATCTTGGCCGGCTCGTCGAGTTCGGCAACACCGACCAGGTATTCCTCGCGCCGGTGCGCAAGGAGACCGAGGATTACATCACCGGCCGGTTCGGCTAGGACGGTTCCGGAGATGACCGAGCACACGAACAAGCAGTTCGACGCCGAGATGGAATCGATCCGCTCCGGCGTCCTGTCGATGGGCGGCATCGTCGAGCGCCAGCTTCGCCGCGCGATCGACGCACTCGAAAAGGACGACGACAGCGCGCGCACCGATGCGGTCGGCGCCGACGAAGCGGCGATCAATCGGCTCCAGGTGGCCATCGACCAGCAGTGCGCGCAAATCATCGCCAAGCGCCAACCGACGGCGGTCGATCTGCGGATGGTGCTGACGGTCAGCAAGATCGTCAGCGATCTCGAGCGCACCGGCGACGAGGGCAAGAAGATCGCGTACAAGGCGGCACAAACGCGAAGCGAGCGGCTGGCGCGTGTGCGCCATTACGATGCAGCGCGCGCGCTCGAACGCGCATCGGCGATGCTGCGCCAGGCGCTCGACGCATTTGCGCGGCTAGACGCGGCCGCTGCCGCCGACATCGTCGCGCGCGATGCCGAGATCGACGCGGCGTTCGCATCGATCCTGCGCCAGCTCGTGAGCTACATGATGGAAGACCCGCGCACGATCACGCCAGCGATCGAGATCGTATTCGTCGCGAAATCGATCGAGCGAATCGGCGATCACGCGAAGAACATCGCCGAGGCCGTCGTGCAGGTCGTGAAGGGCAAGGATGTGCGCCACGCGTCGCTCGACGAGATTCGCGCCGAGGTGGCGGCGCGGTGAGCGCGGGAAGGCCATGAAGGCGACAATTCTCGTCGTCGACGACGAGCCGGCGATCCTCGAGCTGCTCAAGGTCCATCTGGTCGATGCCGGCTACGAAGTGCGCGAAGCGCTCGACGCCGAGAGCGCGCGGCGCATTCTGAACGAGCGGCTGCCGGCTCTCGTGCTGCTCGACTGGATGCTGCCCGGTCAATCCGGCCTCTCGTTCGCGCGTCAGTTGCGCGGCGATCCGCGCACGCGCGAACTGCCGATCATCATGGTGACGGCGCGCACCGAGGAGGCCGACAAGGTTGCCGGGCTCGAGGCGTGGGTCGACGACTACGTGACGAAGCCGTTCAGTCCGCGCGAGCTCAAGGCGCGGATCCAGGCGGTGCTGCGGCGCCGCGCGCCGGAAGCCGTGCAGCAAACGCTGCGCCTCGATAGGTTGATGCTCGACGGTGTCGCGCATCGGGTAAGCGCCGCCGGCAACGACGTTGCGCTCGGTCCTACGGAATTCAAGCTGCTGCGATTTCTGATGACGAGACACGATCGCGTCCTTTCGCGGGCGCAATTGCTCGATGGCGTCTGGGGCGATCATGTCTACATCGAGGAGCGGACGGTCGACGTGCACATCCGTCGCCTGCGCGCGGCGCTCGAGCCGTTCGGCATGGATGAGATGATCGAGACGGTGCGCGGCAGCGGCTATCGGCTCGTCTCGCAGATCGGGAAGCAAGCGAACGCAACGTGAACCGAGTCGTGTTGCGCGGTTTGCTCGCGCCGGTCGGCGTCGCCGCGATCACGCTCGTCGCCGGCGCACTGGGCGGCATCGAAGTGGCATTCGCGGTCCTCGCGCTCGGCGCGCTCGCGATCATCGCATTTGATCTGTGGCAGCTCTCCAGGCTTAGCGCCTGGACGCGCGATGGCGGCGACGGCCAAGTTCCGGAAGGGCGAGGCATCTTCGGCCCCCTTTTCGCGGCGATCCATCGCCATATGCGCGTGCGCAATGCGTACGAGCGCGAACTGCGGCATGTCGTCGACCGCTTCCGGCAGGCGGCGTCCGCGATGCCCGACGGCATCGTGGTTCTCGACGCCAGGAATCGCATCGACTGGGCGAATGCGCGCGCGCTCACGCAGTTCGCGCTCGATCTCGCGAAGGATCGTGGGCAGCCGATCTACAACCTCGTGCGCCAGCCGGAGTTTCGTCGCTACCTTGACGCCGGCGATTACGGCACGCCGGTCGTCGTTGCATCGGAGCGCGAGGCCGGACGAACGCTCGCGTTGCAGCTCGTGCCCTTCGCGGGCGACCAGAAGCTTCTGCTCGCGCGCGACATCACCGAGCTCGAAGCGGTCGCGCGGATGCGCCGCGATTTCATCGCGAGCGTCTCGCACGAGCTCAAGACGCCGCTTACGGTGATCAATGGCTTCATCGAGACGCTGCAGGACATCCAAGTGGACGAGCGCCAGCGCCGCCGCTTCCTGTCGCTGATGCAGGAGCAGGCGACGAGCATGCAGAGCCTCGTCGCCGATCTACTGACGCTGTCGGCACTCGAGAGCGACCAGAGCCCGTTGCACGAGGAGCGCTTCCCCACCGCGCCGCTACTCGACGCGATCGCCGCGGACGCGAGGGCGCTGTCGAAAGGCGCGCATACGGTCACTGTCGACGCCGCGGATCGCGCGATGATCATGGGCTGCCGCGACGAGATCGCCAGTGCATTCGGCAATCTCGTCACCAACGCCGTACGCTACACACCGAAGAACGGATCGATCAGGATCGCATGGCGTGTCGACGGCGACGGCAGCGGTGTGTTCTCGGTGACCGATACCGGCATCGGCATTGCCGCCGAGCATATTCCCCGGTTGACCGAGCGGTTCTACCGTGTCGATCGTAGCCGCTCGCGCGCGACGGGCGGGACAGGCCTTGGACTCGCGATCGTCAAGCACGTACTGCTGCGACATCAGGCGGAGCTTGCGATCACGAGCGAGCGCGGCAAGGGCAGCACATTCGCCGTGCGCATGCCGCCAACGCGCGTTCAGCGTGCTGCCGCTGCCTTGATGGAAAAGGCGGTTACCAGTACCGAAGCGCCGCGCGGAACAGGCGCTTGATTTCCTCGCGATCGATGTCGATCGGCGCGTTCTTGATCACGCGGTATTGCGGTTCGGCGCCGGTCGCCAGCGCGTCAATCTGCGCCTCGCCGAAGCCGAGCGCGCCAATTCCGTTCGGCATGCCGGTCGCACGCATCAACTCGACGATGCGTCCTGCGAGCACTTCGCCCGCGTCGGCGTGCGACGCGCCTTCCGCCTTGGCGCCCAGCGCACGCGCGCATCGCAAATGCCGCTCGGGATGAGCGAACGCCGTGCGGCGCCACACCGACGGGTTGTTGAGCACGACGGACATGCCGTGCGGAATGAGGCTCTTGCCCTGCGGGTAGCCGTCGACGTGAAAATCCTTGATCAGACCCGAGACCGCATACGAAAGCCCATGTGGCAGATGGCACCCTGCCGCGTTGAACGCGATGCCGGCGAGCATCGACGCGTACATCATCTCGGTGCGCGCTTCGCTGTCGTTCGCATCCTTGACCGCGCGCACGAGGAACTGGCCGACGCCATTCAGCGCCTGCGTTGCCAGCGCATCGGAGAACGGATTCGCACCCTGCGAGACCGGACGGCGCATGCCTTGCGCCGGATTGAGCCTGCGGGGATAAAGCCGCGCAGTGATCGATTCGAGCGCGTGACTCATGCAGTCGAAGCCCGTCGCCGCGACGACCTTCGACGGTAGCGTGCGCGTGACATCGGGATCGACGAGCGCTATCGTCGGAATCAATCGCCGCGAGATGATGCCGGTTTTCGCGTTCATCGACGTCAGCGTGAAGATCGCGATGCCGGTCGTTTCCGATCCGGTGCCTGACGTCGTCGGACATGCGATGTGCGCCTTCACGGCACCGGGCACGCGCTGACCGCCGCCGATCGGCGCGTTCACGTACGTCATGAACTCGGCCGGCTGGCTCGTGTAGAGGTTCGCGGCCTTGCAGGTATCCATGACCGAGCCGCCGCCGACCGAAACGTAGCCATCCACGTTGCTCTCGCGTGCGAAGCGCGCCGCGTCCTGGAACGACTTGTCGGTAGGCTCGATGACCACCTCGTCGTAGACGACGCAATCGACGTTCGCGGCGGCGAGCGATGCTTTAACTTTCGCGACGTGCTCACCCTGCGCGAGATGGCGGTCGGTGAAGAGCGCGATACGATGCAGGCCGAGCTCCGCCGCGTTGTCGCCCGCTTCGGCGAGAACGCCTGCACCGAATGTGAACGTTGGCATGCCAAGCGTGAACCCGCGATCGCTCCCTTCGAGGGCGGTGAAATCGGCGTGACAGCAGGCCATGGCTAATCTCCGGTTGTCGACATGGGATCGGCGGCGCGCAGCGCCTTCAGGCGAGCAAGTGCGGTGTCAACTTCCGGCGATGGCTCGCGATCGATTCGATGATCCACCGACGTTCGATTGTCGCGCACGACGCGCGTTCGCGGGTTGACGGCCAGTGACAGTTCGGCGTAGATCACGGGGTTGATCAGAAGCTCGTGCACCTGTGCCTGTGCGCGAAGCTGCCGCAGCGCGACCACTCGACCCATGCGGGATCATTTTCGAGGACATCGACGAGAACATTCGCGTCGACAAACAGCACGAACGGTCTCAGTCGTCAACGCGCAACAGCGCCATCAGCTCGTCGGTGCGCCACTTGGCTCGTGCTTTGCGTCGCGCCGACTCGAATCGATCGCGCTTGGCCGCCGATCTCGGCGCCGCCTTTTGAAGCACGACTTGCCGGCAGGGCTGACGGCGAAATCGACGCAGTCGCCGGGTGCGAGCCTAGCACCTCACGCACTCGCTTCGGAATCGTCACCCACGGCGGTCTCCGTTAGCAATACCAAGACGTCACATGGTATTACTTGTGGCGCCTCATGCCAGCTGGTTTCGCCCAAGGGCTCATAAGTCACCCTCGACAATCCCGGCGGCCACCTTCTCCGCGATCATCATGACCGGCAGATTGGTATTGCCCGACACGAGCGTCGGCATGATGCCGCAGTCGACGACGCGAAGTCGCTCCATTCCGTGCACGCGGAGATTCGCGTCGACAACAGCCATCGGATCGCTCGCGGGTCCCATCTTCGTCGTACCGCTCGGATGGAAAATCGTTCCCGCGGTGTTCTTCGCGAATTCGAGGAGCTCGTCGTCGCTTTCCGCTTTGGAACCGGGCAGGTACTCGCTTTCGACGTACGGCGAGAGCGCGCGCGTGGTGGCGAGCCTCCGGGCGAGGCGAATCGCGCCGACGATCGTCGCGCGATCCTTGTCGGTCGAAAGATAGTTTGGTTGCATCGCGGGCGGTGCAAGCGGATCGGTCGATTTGATCTGGACGGTCCCGCGCGACGTCGGACGAAGCTGGCACACCGACATGGTGAAGCCCGAGAAAGTGTGCACGGGCGAGCCGGCCATGTCGGACGATAGCGTCGCAAAATGGAATTGCACGTCCGGCCGCGTCGCGTCCGGCATCGCGCGCGCGAAGATGCCGCCCTGGTTGATGCCGATCGCCATCGGACCGCTGCGGCGAAACACGTAGTCGAGACCGATCGCCAGCTTGCCGAACACGGTGCGAAGCGCGTCGTTGGTCGTGATCGGCTGCGTGCAGCGGAAGATGGCGCGCGCCTGCAAATGGTCTTGAAGATTCGCGCCGACGCCTTCGCGCGCGAGCTGCACGGGAATGCCGAGCGATTGCAGGAGCGCCGGCGGCCCGATGCCCGACAACTGCAGCAATTGCGGCGATTGCAGCGCGCCCGCCGACAGGATTACCTCGCGGTTGGCGTTGGCGATGCGCTCTTCGCCTCCCTGGCGATAGGCGACGCCGCTCGCATGCCCTTGCTCGACGATTACACGTGCCGCGTGCGCATTCGTCTCGATGCGCAGATTCGGGCGATGGCGCGCGGGCTTGAGATACGCGACTGCCGTCGAGCAGCGAAAGCCACGGTGGGTCGTGAGCTGGTAGTAGCCGGCGCCTTCCTGCGTGGGACCGTTGAAGTCGTCGTTACGCGGAATGCCGATCTCGTTCGCGCCGGCGATCATCGCCTCGATCAGGGGATGCGGTTTCTCGATGTCCGAGACCCACATCGGGCCGCTCGCACCGTGCCATTCGTTCGCGCCGCGCACGTTGTGCTCGGACTTGCGAAACCACGGCAGCACGTCGTCGTAGCTCCAGCCAGGATTGCCTGCGGCGGCCCATTCGTCGTAATCCTCGCGCTGCCCCCGTATCGCGATCAGGCCGTTGATCGCCGAGCTGCCGCCGAGCGTGCGCCCGCGCGGCCAGTAAATCTTGCGTCCGTTCATCGTCGGCTCGGGCTCCGTGTAGAAGCCCCAGTTGACGACGGGGTGGAACATCGTCTTCGCGTAACCGATCGGGACGTGAATCCACGGATACGTGTCGCGCGGACCGGCTTCGAGCAGAAGGACCGTATGGCGGCCGCTCTCGGAGAGTCGGTTCGCGAGCACGCAGCCGGCGGAACCGGCGCCGACGACGATGTAATCGAATCGGGGAGTGGAAGGCATGCGAGCGATGCGGACGGCGCTTGCATGCATCGTGCGGCGCCCGGCAAGCGGCTGATTCTAAAGGACGCCAGGCAAGCGAGCGATACGCGCGCTCACACCGTCGATGCGTTTGACCGGCTATCCGCGCAACTGCTAAAATCGCGGATTTCGACGGAGGGGTTCCCGAGCGGTCAAAGGGAGCAGACTGTAAATCTGCCGGCTCTGCCTTCGAAGGTTCGAATCCTTCCCCCTCCATGCCAGAAGTCAGTTGACAGGGGGATTGAGAGGCGCCGCGCATTTCGCCTCACCCGCTACTGACAACTGTCAACTGACAACTGACTCCTGAATGCGGGTGTAGCTCAATGGTAGAGCAGAAGCCTTCCAAGCTTACGACGAGGGTTCGATTCCCTTCACCCGCTCCAAGGACCACGCAACGGAATACTCGCGGTTTCGCGCGATCGCCCATGTAGCTCAGTGGTAGAGCACTCCCTTGGTAAGGGAGAGGTCGCGCGTTCAATCCGCGCCATGGGCACCAAAGGACGACGGGCGAAAGTACACCCCTGCTTTCGCCGGGTTATGTAAGCGTCGCATCGCGGGCGAAGCCCGACGATTCGACGGGGAACGGCAACACAGGATCGCGGGCGAAGCCCGACGATTCGACGGGCAAAAATCAGGCAAAAACAGGTCGGAGACTTCGATGGCAAAGAGCAAGTTCCAACGCACCAAGCCGCACGTGAACGTGGGCACGATCGGGCACGTCGATCACGGCAAGACGACGCTGACGGCGGCGATGACGCTGGTGCTGTCCAAGAAGTACGGCGGGGAGGTGAAGGCCTAC
>DATGGP010000033.1:0-3238 GCA_035308425.1 Casimicrobiaceae bacterium
CCAAGCGGCTACGCCGGCTTGATCAACTATTACATCCAACACGATCATGCTCCGGCCATTTGGAAAGCGATTATGGCGACTGCGGCGAGCCACTCAGCGATGGCGGCGCCGCTTCAGGGCATGACGGAAATCTCGCTCGGCGTGCTCCTCGTGCTCGGCCTCTTGACGCGGCCCGCTGGACTTGTTGCGTGTGGTTTACTCGCGAGCCTGTGGGTGTCGGAGTGGGGCACGTCGTGGATTTGGGAACTGCTGGTTCCTACGCTGGCGGCGCTGGGAATCGCGGTGGGAGCTGCGGGCCGGACGTGGGGAGTTGATGCATTTCTGGCACGACGGCGCCCGTCTTCGCTTTGGTGGTAAGGCCAACGGAACCGACGGAGCTAGCGGACCCAGCGGAGATTGCTTGCGAGTCTCGGTCATTATTCCCACGCACAATGAGGCGCGCGCTATTGCCAAGGTCCTCGCGGACATTCCTGCTGATCTCGTGACTGAGGTCATCGTCGTCGACAGCAACTCGAGCGATGGGACGCCTGAGATTGCCGAGCGTGCGGGGGCTCGCGTGATCCTCGAACAGCGTCGCGGATACGGACAAGCCTGTCTAACGGGTCTCGCCAACGCCAACTCGCCCGACGTCGTCGTATTTCTCGATGGTGACTACAGCGATCGGCCGTCCGAACTTCCGCTACTGCTCGCTCCGATCTCCGAGGGACGCGCGGACATTACGCTGGGATCACGTTTGGCAGGGTCGCGCATTCCCGGCGCTCTTCCCTGGCATTCCGCACTCGGCAACCGCCTCGCTGCGGGCTTGATCTCGCTTCTGTTTCGACAACGGATCACGGACCTGGGCCCTTTCCGCGCTGCGCGCGCGGATGTCCTTCGTGCGTTCGCGCTCGAAGAAACTACATACGGCTGGGCGGTGGAAATTATTTTAAAAGGCGCGCTGCAAGGGTTCCGGATCGTTGAGGTGCCGGTGAGCTACTACCCGCGCATCGGAAAATCGAAGATCAGCGGAACGATCGGCGGCACCCTCGGCGCGGCTTGGTTCATTTTCACTCGAATTCTGCGCTACTATTTCCGCCAGCGACGAGTTGGAACGCCGCAGTCGGCGTGAAGCCCGCGACGATATCTCCTGATGAAATCCTTTAGCTCTCAATGGAGCTGCCTATCTTCTAATGGAATCTTTTAGCCAGACCACTCCCGGTTCACTAGGCGGCGACTGCACACTCGTGGTTATGGCCAAGGCGCCGAAGCCCGGTGCGGTGAAGACTCGACTCGCTCAAAGCCTTCCTCCCACGGCTGTTGTCGAGTTATATCGCTGCCTTCTGGACGATACGATGGCGTTGGCAACGTCACTTGGCGATGTGCATGTCGCCATCATGTGCCCGACTTCCGATGTGGAAGAGTTATCGCGTGCAGTGGGCGACTTGATTCCCATCGTCCCGCAGTCGGGTGATGGCCTTGCGGCGGCACTTACGTCGGTGTTTGCGCATTTCGCCGCGGCTGGCCGCCGGCGGATCGTCGCGTTCAACAGCGACAGCCCGCACCTCCCGGCGCCGGTACTGCAAAGCGCGTTTCAAGCACTTGCCCAAAGTGACGTCGTTGTTGGACCGACGCACGACGGAGGTTATTACCTTGTCGGCGCGACGGCGTCTCATCCGGGACTTTTTGCGGGCCACGGGCTCGGAACCACGAATGCATACGATGCCCTACTTGGGCGGGTGCGGGCGCTGGGGCTTTCAGTGAGCCTCACCGATTCATTTTACGACATTGATGTGGCAGAGGACCTGAGCCGCCTTGCCCGAGAGCTGCGAAGCGCGCCCACGAGAGCGCCGAGAACGGCGCAATGGTTGATGGAATGGAGTAAAGCGAGCCCGCCGGAGCAAAGCGGCGAGGACCGATGACGATTACAGCATCGCACAGAGTCTACGGGCTTGCCGCCATCATGTTTGCTGCGCTTCTAGCCTGTGCCCGAGTTCCTGGCGGCGTTGGATCTCCCGCTCACCTCATTACTCTGGTCATTGCCGGCGTCGCTTACCTTCTGGCTATTCGCGAGTTTTTCTCCACCCCGAGATTCCCTCGGCGCGTCATCGTGATTGGTCTTGCGCTGGCTGCTCTGTGGCATCTTCCGTTTCTGTTGATGCACGCGGGAGCCGATGATGACGTTCATCGCTATGTGTGGGATGGCCGAATGCAGCGGCTGGGCTTCAACCCTTACGTTGTTGTTCCGAATGATCCTGCGTTCAGCGCTTTACATACTGACGAAACCCGCAACCTGAACAACCCGGAAGTGCCCAGCCCCTATCCGGCGGGCGCTCAGCTTTTCTTTCGTGCTGTAACGGCGATACGCGAGTCGGCCTTCGCATTCAAAGTTGCATTCGTCTTGTGCGAATTGGCAATCGTTCCATTGCTGCTCGCCGAGCTGCGTCGCGTCGGGCTGGGGGAACATTGGGTGCTGGCTTACGCGTGGAATCCGCTTCTCGTCACATGCGTAACTTACAGCGGTCACGTTGACATTCTCGGAGTGCTACTTCTGCTGGTCTCGGTCGCAGCGCTGGAACGCCGCTGGCGAACCTTCGCGGCGATCGCATTCGGACTGGCTGTTGCCGTGAAGTTTCTCCCGGTTGTGTTAGCGCCGCTTTACTGGCGTCGCGTGCGGGTGCGCGACGGGTTGTTCGCGCTGCTCATCGTCGGGCTGCTATACGTGCCGTTTTTGCGAGGTGGTTCGGTCCCGACGGGATCCATCAGCGTGTTCGTCGAGCGGTTTCGCTTCAATGATCCCGTCTTCGCCGAAATTGAGCGAATCGTGAGGCCTCAGGTCGTGGCTGGTTTGGCCGCGTTGGTTGGTTTGATAACCGCAGCGGTGCTCCGAAGACAGCAAGAGGGATACTCGCCGCAAACGTTTGCGTGGCCGATGGCCGCATCGCTCTTGTGTGCGCCTGTGGTGTACCCCTGGTACCTTCTCTGGCTGCTTCCATTTGTGCGATCGGTTTCGACGGTGCCGCTAATCATCTGGACGATCAGCATCCTCCCGACTTTCTACGTATGGCATTTGCGCACGCTCGGCGGCGAGTGGGTAGTTCCTGGCTGGATTGTGCTGCTTGAATACGGAACAGTCGCAGCAGCAGCCGCTATTCTCGAGTTTCGGCGGCTCAGGCGCTCAACGAGTGCGGCCGCATGAGCGTGCGTGAACATGACCAAGGGTGTGCTATATAATGCGGCGTCGGTCGAGCAGGGCGTGATT
>DATGGP010000034.1:0-6802 GCA_035308425.1 Casimicrobiaceae bacterium
GTAAGCGTCATTTCGAGGCCGCATTGACGGCCGGCGCTCGTCACAGTTCGTAACGCGTGTCGGAGGACGGAGTGTTGATCTCGTCGACGCGAGACCCGTTCGCTTGAGCGGCGGCGATGGCAGCGTCGAGGCGGGCGAGCAGATCCGTAATCGCTTCGCGCGGCTGCCGGCGCAGCATCACGAGTGTTTGCTTGCCGTCGTGCGCGACGGCAGCGCCCTTAATCGGCGCCACAGTGCCAACCATGATCTGTCCACCCGCATCGATCACGGCCTGGATATGTGCCAGTGTCGAGGAGCGGTTGTTTGAAGCGCGCGTGTCCGACGCTGTTGCTGTTGCAACGGCCGCTACGCGGCCTGGCGTCGTTCGTCGGGCAGCGTGGCGGCGACGTTCCACGGTAGCAGTTGGTCGATGCGGTTGATCGGGTGCTCGGCAATGCGCTCGAGTACATGACGCAAATAGAGATAGGGATCGATGCCGTTGAGCAGCGCCGTGCCAATCAAGCTGTAGATGTTGGCCGCACGTTCGCCACCGACATCGGATCCAGCAAACATGTAGTTGCGACGGCCGAGGACCAGCGGCCGGATCGAACGCTCGGCGCTGTTGTTGTCGATCTCGATCCGGCCGTCATCGCGATAGCGAGTCAGTGCCGTCCAGCGTACTAGCGAATAGCGGATGGCGCCGGCGAGCTCGGATTTCGCTGACACCGTCTGCAGCGTCGCCGATAGCCACTGCTGCAATGAATCGAGCAGCGGACCGGCGCGTTGCTGGCGTACCAACACGCGCTCCGCCGGAAGGCGCGCGCGAATCGTTCGCTCGATTGCGTACAGCGCACCGATGCGCTGGATCGCCTCGGTGGCGATCGGCGAGCGATCCGCCACATACAGATCGTAGAACTTGCGCCGGGCGTGTGCCCAGCACGAAGCTTCGAGGATTTCACCCGCCGCGTACAGCGGCGCGAAGCCACTATAGGCGTCCGCCTGCAGAATGCCGCGAAAGCCGCGCAAATGCGTTTGCGGATGCTCGCCCTTGCGGTCGGGCGAATAGCGATACCAGACGGCTGGTGGATCGGCGCCTGCTGCCGGGCGGTCATCGCGCACATACGTCCACAGGCGCCCAGTCTTGGTCTTGCCGCGTCCCGGATCGAGTACCGGCACCGGCGTGTCGTCGGCGTGCAGCTTCTCGGCCGCACGCACATAGCGGCCAAGCGATCCCACCAACGGTTCGAGCAAGCGGGATGCGCTGCCGACCCAGTCGGCCAGGGTCGCGCGGTCGAGATCGATACCGGAACGCCGGTAGATGGCTTGTTGCCGATACAGCGGACAGTGATCGCCGTACTTGGCTACGATCACTTGCGCAAGCAAGCCCGGCGCAGGAAGGCCGCGCTCGATCGGCCGCGACGGCGCCGGCAATTGCGTGATGCGCGCACAGTGGCCGCAGGCGAACTTCGGCCGGATATGCCGCAGCACCTTGAAATAGCCTGGCACGAAGTCGAGCATCTCCGAGATGTCTTCGCCGAGCTTGCGCATCATGGCACCGCAGTCGGGGCAATGGCAGTTCGCCGGCGTGTGCATGATCGTTTCGCGCGGCAGGTGCGCGGGTAACGTGCGTGGCGCGCGCCGCAAGCGCGTTACCCGTGGCGTCACCGATGCTTGCGTCGACTCCTCCACCGGCAGCGCTTCCTGTTCGAGGAGGTTGTCCTCGGTTTGGATGTTCTCTCCAGGATTCTGTAGGTCGTCGAGCAGCAGCTGCAATTGCCGCAGCGTCGCATCCATGCGTTCGGCGGAGCGACCAAAGCGCCAGCGCTTCAATCGAGCAATCTCCGCCATCAGCTTCGCGATCATCGCATCGCGACCGATCACCAAGCGCTTCAGCGTCTCGATGTCATCGGGAAGTGTCGCATGCGACATGCGTGAAAGTGTAAAACACGCATGCGCATTCGTGCGCGCGTCAAGGCAAATAATTTACGCTGCGCGTTGCGGTTGCCACGCGCATTGCGGTCGTCGCCAGTCGATGCCTTCCAGCAGCATGGACAGTTGCGCCGGCGTCAGTGACACGCTACCGCTCGTCGCTTGCGGCCACACGAAGCGGCCAGGATTCGCCCGACAAGTACACGATCGTCGCGACGGTCGCAACGATGCGCGGCGCCAAGACGATCAGCGCTGATTCGATCGCGCACAGGGCATACCTGTTCCAGCCCGAATATGGGAAGACCATCAAATCTTGGCCGCTCGCGCCGTGCGAAAGCCCAACGGGAATTGCGTACGACCGCACTTCAGACCGGATCTTTGTGGGCTGTGGCCGGACCTCGGTAGTGGTGAACGGGACGTGATCCTCAAGCCAAGTTGTTAAAGATCTAAGGCACAGTTCGGCCAATAGCTGCCATACAACGAAGTCGCTGCAAGTGGACGTTCGGCGGGAACAATCGATCCCAAGCACACGTGTCGGTGTTGTCGCCGAGACTTGTTCGAAGGTTTGCACCTCCTTGCCCTAGGCAGCGCCCAAGTTCAGGATTCGCGCGCGGTTAGACGCGCATTCGCATGACAGCCCTGGCCAGAACGTTACAATGCGGCTCAGTTGTTGGTCGCAAAAGCGGTAGTTTCGCAGAGGAGTTCGTCGACAAATCTATGAAACGTGGTCGGACCGTCTTTGGAGGTCGGTCGCTGTGAGAAGTAGCTTCGAAGGGCCGGGTCTCGCAGAAGTACCTTGAGCTTTGCACAAAAATCACCAAACTGCTCTTCGCCAAGCAAGCCAGCCTCATACTGGCAAAAGGTGTCTTCCCAACTATAGTCAGTTGCCATGCTCTGCAGTACGAACTGTCTGCGCCATACTGCCTCTGGGGTAGGGGGCGCTCCGTTCGCAACAATCCATGCTGCGGCCAAATCCGAACTAGCCAAAGTCAAATACTGGCCGGTGATTCGCGCAGCACGGCCCTGTATGATCAGCGCTCTTGTGTGTTTGGAATTCTGCTTAACCTGAAGGCTCAGATAGATCAGCGAGATTAGGACCGCGACTCCAGATACAAAGGATCCGACTGAGGCCAAATCCGAAAGGGCCATCGTAGTCTCCGTTGGGGAAAACTGGACCTATCCTAAACGGAATTCCCGTCCTGGTCAGCCGGTCTAGGGTATGTTGCAGTGGCCGAGTGGTCAGTGCGGTCATCGGCAATCGCAGCGCCATTTTAGATATCGGTGTCCCTTTCGAGCTTCCGCTTTGCTGGTCTACGAACGACTGCGTTGGGAGCGCGGCACGGAATAATAGCCGTCTTGCGAGCAGCGATGCTCTCGCTACTGTCGGCCGCCAATCGAGCCGCACGTACCGGCTGGTCGCGCATTTCGAGGGCCCGACCTTCCATCTCGTCACAGATTTTCGCCGTAGGAAGAGCTTACAGCCGCTTCGTACGACGTGCGGAGTTATGAAGCCAGCAACAATGCGCTTCCTACGCCGTTCGAACTTCTTAGAACGGAGTTCCTAACCTCGGCGCTCCGTACGACGCGCTGTCCGCCTTGTACGAAGTTCGGAGTGCGCCGTACGACGTGCTAAGAAGCTCGAACGAAGTACGACGTCTTCGCTCGCGCCTCGTGGTGAATCAGGGGTAAGCGCGCCGCAGCTAGGCGGGGTGGGTAAACCAAATCGTCGGGGCCCCGACGACCCCTGCCGTCTGCATCGCCGTCTTGAGCTCGAAGGAGTTCACGAATGCCTTCGCCGCATCGAGGCTGTCGAAGTCGTGGCACGCCGTGACATCGTTCCCATCGTCGACGTCGCGGAACACATCATGGCCTCGCGCGCCGAGTTTGATCCGGGCCGACTCGAAGTCGTCGTAGCCTTTGCGCCATGCGGCGTAGTCCTGCACCTTGTGCCTGATGAAAAGGCGAACCATGGCGGAGACCTCCTTGGTGCTGTACGAACAAACATACTACGCGCCCGTACGAAGTGCTTGGTACAAGACCGCAGGCGCCGTCCAAGGCGCGTAGTGGTGGTGCACTGGCTGCCCTGTCTACTTGTGCAAGGCCGCGAGCTGCGGGAAGAGCGTTTCATTGTAGAAGGACAACGTCGGCAGCTTGGCTGGATCGATGTCGAATGCGCGCGCGTAGTGCCCGATCAGCTTATCGGAGTCCGACAGGTATCGTTGCGGCGCGATCTCGACGGTGGGAAAGGTGGCGTCGCGCCCCGCCGCTTTGCCGAGTTTCTCTTTTATGGCATCGAACTTGGCACTTGCGGGGTCGCAGCGAATCACGTCGACTTGGTCGAGCAATCCGGCCTCCGTCATGAACAGCAGATACTTGAACGAATAGGGGCAGCCTTCCTTCACGTAGGCCTTCGGCTTGAACGTCTTCTGATGCACGGCGAATCTTCAATCGAGGCGATTCGCTGAGACGAGAGTTGGTGTACGACGCAGTGAGGGAAGCTTAGTGTCCGTGCGAAGCGCCACGGCCCGTCTTCCGCTGGAGCTCGTCGATCTTTCCTGGACGCCTCCGCCTTTGTAAGGCTCTCGTTGAGTTCCTCGCCCGCTTCTTGACAAAGCGTTGTGAGGTAAGAGCGCTGGGCACCTGTCATCGGCTCGTCGCCTGTCGCCCAGTCCTCCGGATCCTTCTCGGGATTCTCATGAGGCGCACGTACCATCGGTGATTCCCTGTGAGTTGCCATGTCGAACTCCGAACGATCGTTCCACCAATTGACATTCAAGCGCCAGTCGTCAGTCGCTGCCACGGGTTCGATTCTGAATTGCGCGTCGGGCATACACGTACGGCGCATGTGGGCGGGCGAATACGCCCGTCGCCGCAACCGCGAGCACGGCACTCCGGGTCGCTTATGCCTCGTACGAAAGTGCTGCTTGGGCTGCCTGTGAAGTGCTCGGTACTTCGCACTTCGCACACCATCGAGCCCTAGTCGCGGACTAAGCGCGAAGTGCCGTGCACTTCGGGCTCAGCGCCGCGCTCGTGAACGACGCGGGGCGTACTAAGCGCCTCGTACGACCGGCGCCAATAACTCAGTTACCCCTGCAGCCGTTCAGGAACAGGTCCACCACCTTACGAGGCCATTCGCTCAGCTGTCGCTTGCTCATGGGCGCGCCCAGCCCCATGGCGCGGCGCCGCGGAACGGTGATCACCATCTGCAGGAACTGTTGTGCTGCGAACAAGCTGTCCTTGAGCTTGAGGCGCCCCGCCTCCACCTCGCGCTCCAGTACCCCCGCGATGAGGATGATCGCTTCCTCGGCTGCACCTTCGTGCGCGAACACCTCGATGAGCTCAGGAAACCGCACCGATTCCGCGACGATTAGTCGGTGCAGCGCCGTCGCCTGTGGCGAAAGCGCGGCTCGCAGGATGAGCGCCGCAAGTCGCTCGAGCACTTGCTGGACGTCGGCTCCTTCAATCAGCCAGGTGCTTGCGGGCGGCCGCAGTCGCTTAATGATGCGATGGACGACGGCGGCGAACAACGCCCGCTTGTCCGAGAACCGGTGATAGAACGTACGCTTGGAGATGCGCACGCGTCGCGCCACGGCTTCGATGCTCGTGGCACCAAAACCGTGGGTAAGAAACAGGTCTGTCGCCGCGTCGAGGATCAGCTCGCCAAGCTGCTCGGAGGCTTCGAGCGACGGGCGCCCTCCCCGGCGCACCTTCTGCATCCCCCACTCAACCTATTGCCAATCCCTGTGACGCCTTACTGACCATAGTAGGCGTCGTTTGCGGGCGGATAGTCAGGCGGCGCGTTGTATGTCGTTGGCGGCGCGTAATAACGCTGCGCTGGCGGAGCGTACGTCGGTCCAGGCTGCGCGTTTTGGTAATACTGCTGGGGGACCGGCCGCGCGTAGTAGTCCGGGGGTACCGAGGGATCGTACTGCGGCGCGCTGCCGGACGAAGGTGCGTAGTACTGCCGCGGCGGCGCATAGTACCCCTGAGGGGTGTAGTACTGCGGTGGCCCGTAGTACGGCGGCGGAGGCGCATACGAGTAAGTCACCGCGTTGCCGATTGCCACGAAGGGCGCCGCGACCAGTGCAGCGGCGGTGCCGACGACTGCAGCAGCCGCCGCGGCTGGCCACCAGACGCCGCCGCGCCAGTGACCGCCCCCGCCATGCCAATGGCTGCCGTGATATGAAGCGCCGTGCGACCAATGCGGACCACTGGCAAGGGCGGTCGACATCGGGGCGATCGCGAGCGCACTCGCAATCAGACCTGCCGAGAGAACACGAGACTTATGCATTGCCTCACCTCACGAATATGCGAGCAAGACGCCCACGTGATCCCAAGGTAACAGCGATCCGCACAAAACGCAACGGCACCGTTGCGTTTCGTTACAACCCCACTCGGATCTAATCCGGCCGCGTCCTCAGCGCAACCCGCAACGGCGGTACGTCCAAGTTCACAGAACCGCCGCTCGCTGGCTTTTCAAGTGCGAGCAGCCGCTTCGGCAACATTTTGCATGCAAATGGCAGCCCGTCCTACAGCCGAATACGCGACGTGAGGATTGGCTCGGAGGTAACAGAACGCCAACACTCCCTTTACGCTCGCACCGAAGCTCAACGGAGGAGGCCGATATGAACTGGAACACGAGGCGAATGTACGAATATGGCGATCGTGCTGCCGATCGCGTTCAGTCGTTCGCAGACGACGCGAAGGGTACCGCCGCGGACATGCGCAGCCGCGCATCGGATCTGATGGCGACGAGCGCGGATTGGGCATCAAAGAAGACCGACGATCTCAACGCAACCTCGAGGGAACTGATCGGGTCGATGTCAAATGCGGTGAGTTCGCGTCCAGTCCTCGCCGTCGGCATCGCTGTACTCGCGGGATTCCTGGTTTCCAT
>DATGGP010000035.1:0-3311 GCA_035308425.1 Casimicrobiaceae bacterium
CCTCCGCGCTTCGTGCTTCGGGGCTAATTCGCGCTCGGGAGCGGCCCTTCGCGCTCACTGGACTACCCTCCGCGCTTCGCGCTTCGGGGCTAATTCGCGCTCGGGAGCGGCCCTTCGCGCTCACTGGACTACCCTCCGCGCTTCGCGCTTCGGGGCTAATTCGCGCTTGGGAGCGGCCCTTCGCGCTCATGTGCCGCGGTCGCTTCCCGCGAAGGCGGCCTTCAATGTCGCGATGTCGAGCTTGACCATTTTCAGCATCGCATCGGATGCGCGCTTTGCCTTCGCGCGATCGGGATTCGCCATCATCTCGAAGAGCACCTTCGGCACGATCTGCCACGACAATCCGTACCGGTCCTTCAGCCATCCGCAAGCCTCCGCCTGGCCACCGTCGAGGAGCGCATTCCAGTAGCGGTCGACCTCGGTTTGATCGTCGCAATTGACGACGAACGACACGGCATGATTGAACGGGTCGAGCGTTCCGGCGCTCATCGCGACGAACGATTGTCCGCACAGAACGAACTCGACGACCTTGACCGAGCCGGGCGGGCCGCTCGGCGATTCGCTGGGCAGCGTCGTCACATTCGTCAAGCGCGAATCGGGAAAGATCGACGCGTAGAATCGGGCGGCCTCTTCGGCCTGCGTCGAATACCAGAGAAAGGGCGTGATCTTTTGCATGTCGGTCTCCTGAATGGTGAATGTAAGGAATTGTAAGCGGCGCGGAACACGCCGCGTGGGTTCGCGGCTGCACCATGTAGTCGAATGCGTACGCGCGGCATCGACAAGAACGGGCCGATGAAATACGAGTCCAAGCGCGGATGTTCACCGGTATTTCCCGTGCCGTCGTGTCAATCCTCGCGATGCTCTCCCGGGAAACGATCCGGCCGGCGCGCGCGGCGTGGTCCCATCAACGAACGGAGGTTTCGATGTCAGCAAAGGATGCCTCGACCGACTGGCGTGAAACCGTCTTCGATTCCCGACGCCGTGCGGTGCTTTCCGCCGGGGCGGGCGCGGTCCTGCTCGCTTTCCTCGATCCACTGCGCGTGTTCGCGCAGTCTGCGTCGACGACCAAAATGAAGATCGGCGTCATCGGCTCGGGTCACATCGGCGGCACGATCGGCGGCCTGTGGGTCAAGGCGGGACACCCGGTGCTGTTCTCGTCCCGGCATCCTGACGAGTTGAAGGAAATGGTCGCGAAGCTCGGCCCGCTCGCGCGGGCCGGCACTGTCGATCAGGCGATCGCCTTCGGTGACGCGCTCTTCATTGCCGTGCCGTACGGCGCCATCCCGAAGATCGGCGAGGAGCACCGCGATGCATTCGAGGGCAAGATCGTGCTCGACGCCTGCAATGCGGTGGCGGCGCGCGATGGCGACGTCGCGTCCGAGGTCGAGCGCGACGGGATCGGCGTGACGTCGCAGAAATATCTTGCCGGCACGCGCCTGGTCCGTGCCTTCAACACGCTCTCGTATCGAATTTTCGCGAGCGAGGCGAATCGTCCCGATCCACGGCTTGCGATTCCGATCGCCGGCGACGATCCGCAAGCCGTGCGAGTCGCAGCGGGCCTCGTGCACGACGCGGGCTTCGATCCGGTCGTCGTCGGCAAGCTCGCCGATGCGCGGAAGTTTCAGCGCGGCGGTCCGGGCTATGGCCAGAACGTGACGGCGGCGGAACTCCGCAAGACGCTGTCATTGTCGTCGTGAGCTTGTCGCGCTGGCGTCATTGGGCGCTCCCGGCGACCGCGGAAGAGCGCGCGGCGGCATTGTGGTCGTTCGCGTATTTCTTCACGCTCCTCGCCGGCTACTACGTATTGCGGCCGTTGCGCGACGAAATGGGTATCGCCGGCGGCGTCAAGACGCTGCCGTGGCTTTTCACCGCGACGTTTGTGACGCTGCTCGTCGCGCAACCGCTCTACGGTGCGCTCGTCGCACGGCTGCCGCGCACGCGTTTCATCCCGTTCGTCTATCACTTCTTCGTCGTCAACCTGGCGCTGTTCTGGGTGCTGCTGACGTTGGGCGCCGCGACGACACTCGTCGCCCGCGTGTTCTTCGTCTGGGTGAGTGTCTTCAATCTGTTTGCCGTCGCCGTGTTCTGGTCGTTCATGGCGGATCTCTTCACGAGCGAGCAGGGCAAGCGGCTGTTCGGATTCATCGGTGCGGGCGGCACGGCGGGCGCGCTGCTCGGCCCGGTCATCACGATCTGGCTTTCGGTGCCGCTGGGGCCGGCGAATCTTCTGATCGCCGCGATTGTGTTTCTCGAACTGGCCGTGTATTGCGTGCACCGCCTCGAGCACACCGTCGCAGTGAATCCCGCCGCGCGGGCGCACGAGCGACGCGTCGGCGGGAGCGCGTTCGCTGCGTTGCCGGAACTCGTGCGATCGCCGTATCTTCTGGGCGTCGGCGTCTGGGTGAGCCTGTTGTCGTTCGGCGCGACGATGGTTTATTTCATGCAGGCGAACATCGTCTCGGCGACGGTGCACGGCGCCGGGGCGCAGACGCGCATTTTCGCGAGCATCGACCTCGCAGTCGGACTGCTGACGCTCGCGACGCAGGTATTCGCGACCGGACGCGTGCTCGAACGCTTTGGCGTCGGCCTTGCGGCGGCGGCGTTGCCCGCCGTCTACGTCGCGGGATTCGCGACGCTCGCACTCGTGCCGACACTCGGTGTCGTGCTCGTCGTGCAGGTCGTCCAGCGATGGATGAATTTCGCGATCGCGAACCCGGCGCGCCAAGTATTCTTCACGGTCGTCGGCCGCGAGGAGAAATACAAGGCGAAGAATCTGATCGATGTCGTCATCTATCGCGGCTCGGACGCGCTCTATGGCTGGGTGTTCGACAGCCTGCAGGTGCTCGGCTTGAAGATCGCCGGCATCGCGCTGTGGTCGCTGCCGGTCGTTGCCGGATGGTTCGCCCTGTCGATCGCGTTGGGACGCACTCAGGAACGGCGCGCGGCGCAGCACATGGCGGTCGCCCGCGGAGACTGAAGGGTTCCGACGTGATTCGCATCTCGCGCCGCAAGTTCGTTGCCGGTATGGCTGCATCGGTGCTCGCGCCGCAAGCCTTCGCGCAGACGGGCAACGCAAGCATCACCACGCGTCCGATCCCGCACAGCGGCGAGCGGTTGCCCTGCGTGGGTCTCGGTACGGCGGCCGTCTTCGATCGCGACAGCGACGAGACGCGCAAGGCGGCTGGCGACGTCGTGCGCACGCTCGTCGATGCAGGTGGTCGTCTCATCGATACCGCGTCGACGTATGCCGATGCGGAAATCGTGCTCGGCAAGGTGATCGCTTCCACCGGACTTCGCGAGCGCATCTTCAT
>DATGGP010000036.1:0-220373 GCA_035308425.1 Casimicrobiaceae bacterium
GATGCGCGGCGTCGACACCGACAACGACTCCGTGTTCATGAACGAAAGCATGCGTGATCATTGTGAGGAGCAACGTCTCGAATGGACGCGCTCGAGGGCCTATAAAAAGAACGATCAAGCGTGGGTCGAGCAGAAGAATGGCGCGGTCGTAAGACGACTGGTCGGCTATGGACGGCTTAGTGGCATTGCTGCCGCCGGTGCGCTCGCCCAGCTGTATGAGAGCGCCCGGCTCTACATCAATTTCTTTCAGCCATCATTCAAATTGAAGAGCAAGCAACGCGACGGCGCACTGGTGCGCAAGCAGTACCACGCACCGCTCACGCCGTACCAACGGCTACTGGTTTCATCTGCATTAGACGATTCAACGAAAGAGAGCCTGCGGGGCCAATTCGCGGCGCTCGATCCGGTCGACCTTCTATTGAGCTTTACGTAAATACGTGACATCAAATTGGCAATTCGGCCTGCTGCCAGAACGCGGTAATAACTCCATCCTCTCAAAATATGGAGTCTCCGGGAATCCTGGGGCGGTTCACATCGACGGAATGCTCGATGCGCTCAACGACTCAGTGAACGCGGCCACTCAGCATGCGGAGATTGGGATTAGGATTCGGCTCCCGCGCGAGAGTGAGTAGCGTTGTAATTACAGTGATGGTCTTCCGGTTTCCGGTTACATCGATAACGCTCTATACCGGAGACATCGGTAACTGTCGGCTCGAGCGAATTATCGACCGGTTCGACGGGTCGATGCTCGGTGGCTCGGCCGCGCCGGACACGCGGCCGTCCGCTAACTTAGCATCTGGAGCAACATCACGGCGACCGCGAGGCCCATGGCGGCAGTTGCCAGCCACCCCAGTACAGCCAGCCGTTTCGTGGCGACAAACGAGCCCATGACCTTCGGGTTGGCGACCATACGCATCATCGTGAACATGATCGGAACCGAGATCACACCGTTAATGACTGCCGCCCAATACAAGGCTTTGATCGGATCGATATGGCTGAAGCCCAAACCAACACCGATCAGTGTCGAAAGCGCGATCACGCCATAAAAGCGCGCACCCCGAAGCGGCGCGAGGTCCAGTCCGCGCCGCCATCGAAAGCTTTCCGCCAGGGCAAACGCCGACGATCCCGCCAGTACCGGCACCGCGAGCAAGCCAGTGCCGATGATGCCCATGCTGAACAGCAGGAAAGCGAATCTTCCGGCAATCGGCCGCAGCGCTTCTGCCGCCTGGGCTGACGACTGAATATCATTGATGCCGTGTGCGTGGAGCGTCGCGGCGGTGGTGAGCATGATGAAAAATGCGATGAGGTTAGAGAAACCCATTCCGATATAGGTGTCGATCTTGATTCGCCGCAGTTGGCGCGGCGCCTGCTCGGGATGATCGTGCAAAGGTTTGTCTGCCTTTACGGCGCGCAAGTCTTCGCATTCCTGAGACGCCTGCCAGAAGAAAAGGTAGGGACTGATCGTAGTACCGAAGATTGCCACCAACGTCGTCAGGTAGTCGGTATTCAGACTCAGAGACGGCATCAATGTGCCGCGAACTACCGCTGTCCACGGCATATCGACGGCAATTACCACGGCGACGTACGAAAAAAGCGAAAGAGTGAGCCATTTGAGAACCCGCACATATCGGTGATACGAGACGAACACCTGCAGCACGATGCACAAGGCGCCGATCGCCACGATGTAAAGGTGGCGTGGCCCTCCAACAAGTAGCGCTAGTGCTTCGGCCATCGCTCCTATATCGGCTCCGATATTGATCGTGTTCGCAAGCAGTAGCAATCCGGCCAGCGTGTAGAGGAGGGCTGGAGAATAATGGCGACGAATATTGCCCGCCAAGCCGTAGCCACTCACACGTCCGATGCGTGCACTGATGACCTGGATTCCAACCATCAGTGGATAAGTGAAGAAGAGCGTCCAAAGCAGCGAATAACCGAACTGCGCACCGGCCTGCGAATACGCGGCGATGCCGCTTGGGTCGTCGTCGGCGGCTCCGGTGATCAGGCCAGGACCGAGCTTTTCGAGAAATGACTCGCTGTGCTCGGAGGCAGCGCCCGTGGTGCTGGTGAGTGCGCGATCCGACACGATCACAAAGCGGCGGATTCAATGGGACGCCGGATACGGCGGCCGTGGAACTCGATGCAATGCTAACCACCGCGGACACGCGCCGAGCCCCTGCGCACCCTCGCTCGCTTGCGAGAAACAATTGGCGTGCTTCGATGCCAAGGGCTCGAAAACTTCGCCACGTCTGAAGCGTTCGTCCATGCGGCAGACGTCTGCGAAGCGCGCGACCGGTGACGTCGAGCCTGTGAGCTGCTCCGCTAATGCATGAAAACGTAAATGATCACCAAAATAACGGCGGGAACACCCAAGAGCCACGCGAGAAAATATTTGCCCACGAAAATCCTCCTTGGCTGTCGAGGCGCTGTAGCCCCGGTTACTACAATAATTGTCGCGGGTGAACTGTTTCATGTCGGTTACCGTGGCACCACGGGAAAAAGGCCGAAACTGACGTAGGAAAGAACCGCATCCGAACGGATGGAGCAATCGTCGGGCCCCCGGCAGTCACAGCTTACCGGCAACGCCTCAAGAAGGAGATCAGCGGATCGGCGGCGTTCCGCGAGGCTCGTTGCCCTTCCGACCATAGACGCGACCGTATCCGGCGACAGCCAACAGAAGGTCAAGATCGAGAATCAGCGCTATTCACCCCGCGAAGCGCTCAAAGCACCATTAGGCGCTGGCTTGCTCTTGATGAACGAGAGAGCGAACCTCGGGCGTGCACCAATTGCCGGCGGCCGCGGATGTCTCGCCTCGTAGGCATCGTCCTCTCTGGTGTTTAGGAGTGTGCTGATAGCTATTGTAGCGCTGTCGCGTTTATTGTCGGTCTTGTTACTCACGCATGTGGCGTCAAACGACATTTGCGCGCAACGGCAACGCAAATCGCGGCCGGCGCGAAAAGAGGGCAATCGAGCGCAACCACTCTTTAACGTTTGACTCACGCATGGATTCGACATCGTCTTTATCGGATGGCCAAAACATGAATCGCGTCGTATGCCCCACTGCCGGCTGTGGCACCATCCTTCGGGCAATTCGTGGACTCCATGGGGCGGGGGAACCGACCGTTTGTAGTGACCACGAAGGCAAGTTCGTGCGATGCCCGCAGTGTCGCGAGCGCATAGCGTGGTCATCGTTGCCACGAGTGGCGGCGAGCGGTCACACGAGCCGCACTGGTCAGCGATCGTAGATCCAACCAGCAACTGCAACACGGTTCAATTCGAGGGTATAGCGGCGCAGGCGTGTCGAAGTCGAATGGGCACGTCAATGCTTGCTTTCGATGGGCGCATGATCAAAAGGAATCGGCCGGCAATTGCGCCGGCCGAATCACTTGGCGAACCGTTGTTATGCCGCGGCCAACATCAAATTCGCGGCTCGCCGTCGGCATTGACGAGGATCTTTCGGCCAGGGGGACTCGTGGTCTGCACGTGATGCTCGTATCCGCGGAAGCTATAGGTGACGTCCCAGTAATCGAGTGGTCCCGCTGCGGCGATGCTCTCGCAACGTCTCACATCCTGTGTATATGCGGGGGCAGTGGTACCTGCATTAGCTCCCACAACCGCGCCGGTGGCTGCGCCAATCCCGGTTGCGACATCTTGGCCGCGGCCGCTGCCAATCTGGTGGCCGAGGATGCCCCCAACGACGCCTCCTACGACTGCGCCGGGGACATTGATGCCGCCCGTGCCAGTATCTATGACCCGGCGCTCCACCCAGCAGCGCTCCTGCGGTGGCCCCACAACGGCTCGTACGGAGATAACGGGAGCCTCGTAAAGGGTCTCGCCTTGCTGGCGCCTGTAGTCATAATTGGCCGGCGGGGTAGAAGCAGCGAGGCGCTGGGCTTCGTCGGCTTGATGCTGCGCCTCCGCCGCTCGGACCTGTGCTGCGTCGGCCTGTCGCTGACTGATGTCGGCCTGGATGCGCGCATCGCTCGCGGTGCGCTGCGCCGCGAGTGCCGCCTGATCGCTACGAAGGCGCGCCACGTCCTGCGCCGCCGCGGCACGCTGACTGGCAAGTAAGGCGAGCGAGTGCACATCGCTGTACCGGCCGCCGTTCGCGGCAAGGTCGTCGGCCTGGCGGAGTGTGGCCGCCGCTTGGTCGAGCTCGGTGGGTGCATACGTCGCAACTTGCGGATTGCCTTCGGCTGCGTCTAGCGACAACCGTGCATTGTCCAGCGCAGGGTCGCGCTCTGGAAACGTCGCGCAGCCGGAGATGGCGAGGATCGCGATAACGAGAACGGATTTTCTGAACACAATGGCCTCCACGGGTTTCGGCGGCACGGTGCGGGGGTGTCTTGAAAGATTCCCCGATAATGCCCACCCTGCGGCAAGGCTAGTTGACTTCGGTATAAAGAGAAGTCAGGAGTCGTCCGATTCGGTTGTCGCGATGCGGCTTACGCCGTGCGCGTGAGCCCAGCGCAAAAGTGAGAAGCGCGTTCGCCGCTTCCTTCACTTCGTTCGCGTCCGTTCGGTGGAAGTCACGGCCGGTTTCCGCCGGAAACACGCGGCTTGATCGGTCGACGGGCCGTTCGCCCCTGGCTCACCGCCTTCGCTTGCGGCGGGGTGCGGCGGTTCCGACCCAGAAATCAGTCGCTTGCCGTTGCACTGTCCGGATGAACGCTGCTCGTTGTCGTCCCGCCTCGCGCAGCCATGCAGACCGAGCTGAGCCGAGCACGGTGTTCGCGCCGCTGAGCCATAGACTCAACCATGGATTTTTGTATCTCAAGAGCTTCTCATCCGTTAGAGAGTGAGGAATCGCCACGAAGCATGCTACTGCTCCGCGCATCATGGATGTCAGGCAGAAACTGAATTTCGTCGCTGGGTTGGAACACCGCGTAGAAGCTTTCGACCAACCAGCAGGAAAACCGGCCACGAGTAGCGACGTGCCGGCGGCACCCGATCGAAAGGCCTAGCAGGTGCCATGGTATGAAGGCAGTAGACCGTCGCCTCGGGGAGTGCTGCCGTTCGCTTTCGGAGCACCACCAGTCATCTCTTCCGCCGCCTCGAGCCTCTGACGCCAATTGCTCATACCGTGGCGACACAGGAGAATGGAAAAACCGAGCCTATCGAGCAGGACGTTTTGATGTTGAAGCAGCTACAGCGCACCTGGTCCGAAGTCAAGGCGGGTAAACCAGGCCATCGTTTCCGCGACCATTACAAGCGCCGTAATCACTCAGCCCGCCATGGCGCGATTCGTAAGCCGGTGATGATCGGCGCTGGCGCCGCGCTCATCGTTGTCGGCATGGTCGCGCTTGTGTTGCCCGGTCCCGGCATCCTCGCCATCGCTCTCGGTGGAGCGCTGATGTCTACCGAATCGTATTTCGCTGCCAAGGCATTGGATGTTCTGGAGCTCCGGGCACGCCACGCGATTCGCAGCATCCTCCATCGTTGACCGCTGACGTTTGTGCCCGTACGAATGCGCCGGCGGCGTTGGCGGGCAAAGCGAGTAACATCGTTCGAAGACCACTACCATCGGTGAGCAATGTCGTTCCCACTTGCTACCCTACTTGTGATCGACGACGACCAGGACATCGTTGAGTCGCTTCAGATCCTCCTGCAAACGTCCGGTTACGCAGTCATTCCCGCAACTTCTGTACGAGAAGCTCTGGACCTGCTTGACGATCACTCCGAGATTAGCCTTGTAATCTCGGACATTCGCATGCCCAATGTCGACGGCCTCGATCTCGTGCGCGTTCTGCGGCACCGCTTTCCAACGCTACCGACCATCCTGGTCAGCGGGATGCCGCTCACCGATGAGGATGTCATTCCGCGCGAGGCGACACTCATTTTGTCGAAGCCCGTTTGCGCCGCAGAACTGGAAAAGGCCATTGCAACGATGCTTCAGCGGGGGCCATAGGCATCCTTGCGAGCGCTGAAGGTTCAACTCGTGCGGCCGGTCGAAGTCGCCTCTGAAGCGGAAGCGTGAAAGCACGTTGCTCATGCGCCGCTAACTGTCGGTCACGCGCGATTGAAGCGCCACAGCAAATGCCTATCCAACCACTTGCGGGCGCGCCGTTGCATCCACGAATGCACGGGCAGGTGGGTGACTGCACGCTCATAGCATGCGAGCCGCTCGGCTCGATCCATCGATCGCCGCGGATGCTCGGCATGCTGTTCTCGCAGCGCCATCAGCACGCGCATGTACTCGCATGCGTGCGCGGTGCGCTGGTGCTCTCCCACGGCAATCTGCCCGGCGCGTCCCATGCGCCGGCGCAGATGCGGGTCATCGTACAGCCGCTGCATCCAGTGCGCCGCGTGATCGATGTGCGGATCCGCCCACCGAGCGCCGCGAGGCAGCACGCTCGCCCGGTATTGGGGAACGCGAGCGCGCACTGGAACGAGGTCGTAACGGACGAGTGCGCTCGTCGATTCGTTCATGAAAGAAAGGTTGCCCGACCACGCGGTTGCGATTACGGGCTTGCCAAGCGCCATGTTCTCGAGCAGTGCGAGTCCGACCCCTTCGGCGCGGTGCAGCGAAACGTACACGTCGCAGCTCGCGTAAAGGCAAAGCGTCTGCTGGTACGTCATTTCACGATCGATCACGATGACTCTCGGCAAGCCGAACAGCTCGGCATGCAGCCGCTGCATGCCGATTTCGTCCGAGCCTCGCCGCCGTGCGTTGTTGATCTTGACCACCAGCCACGCGTCCTTCCGTGTGCCGAGTGCTGCGACAAACGCACGCACCGTAGCGACCGGATTCTTGCGCTCGAGGTCGCTCATCGTGTCGAAGCTCGTAACGAAGAGCGTCCCGCTGTCGGGCAGCCCGAAGTCACGGCGGCCGTATGGCAGCGGAGGGAACGTCGGCAAGCAGCGCGACGCATGGATTGCGCGTACGCCACTGGAATCGAACTGCACCGCGTGCTCGATGAACTGCGAAGGCGCAAGCACGGCGTCGAAAAGGCGGAGCATCATGCTGTCGAGCCGCGTGAAGGCCGGCAGTTCCCACGACACCGCCGCAACGTTGTAGCAATCGCGTCGCAGGTAGCGCGAGCGCAGGCGAAGGACCTCGCTGCCCAGATCGCCGGCGCCGCCGACCCAGATCGTGAGCCCCGCCGGCAACGCATCGAGCGAACGCTCGAGGATTGGCGTGAAGTCGAGCTCCTTCCCCGTGCGCATGCCGCCCGGGTCGATATCGAATGCACGCACCCGGAACCTCTGCGACGCCAGCGCGGTGATAAGCCCGCGCGCGGCTACGCCAAGGCCAAGGTTCGCAGTGATGTAGCCGATCACGACCACGTCGCATGGAGCGACCGATCGTGACGAAATCACCGATGGAAATGCGGTAGCCGCGAAAACCTCCCGACGTGGGGCAGGCGACACACTTTCGCACAAAAGAACGCAATGGAGGGTCACGTTCGTCGGAGGCGGTGAGCTGGCACATTCGCCCCGCAAGCTGACGGAAGCCCTCGGGCTGTTTGCACGCCAGGCTCGTCCGATGTCCGCGCCGCGTCTTCTCGCGTATCCTCGCATCCGTTTCGGTTCCGCGCGCCGCCCGGCCGACACCGGCGCGAGCCGTGCGGTCATACCGCGCGAATGCGATCGCGACTTCCATGGGAGACCACACATGCGCCTTGGCACCAGGTTTTCGATCGCGGGGAAGTTCTTCGCGACGCTCGCCCTCATTGTTTTTGCAAACAGCGGCGCCCACGCCGACGTTCTCGACGATGTCAAGGCGCACGGCGTCGTCAAATGCGGCGTGACGCTCGCAGCGCCCGGCTTCTCGGCGGAAGACAACGCAGGCAAGCGTGAAGGCTTCGACATCGATCTTTGCAAGGCGATTGCCGCCGCCGCGCTTGGAGACGCGACCAAGATCCAGTTGACGCCGATGGATCTCAAGACGGCGTTTGCGGGATTGCCGACCGGCGTCGTCGACGTGCTGACGCATCGCTTCACGTGGACCGAAAGCCGCGACATCGGCGGCCTCAAGTTTCCGAAGATCATGTTTTTCGACGGTCAAGGCTTCGTCGTGCCGAAGAAGTCGCGCGTCAACAAGATCGCCGATCTCGACAACGCGACGATCTGCACGTTGCAAGGCAGCACCTCCGAACTGATCGTCGCCGGCTACTTCGGTGCGCACAAGCTCGAGTACAAGATCGTCACGTTCGCTTCGGCGGAGCAGGCGTGGGACGCTTTCGTCGCGAAACGCTGCGACACCGTGATCAACGACCGCTCCGGGCTCGCCGCGCGCCTCGCGAAACTGCCGAACCGTGACGACTACGAGGTGCTGGCCGAGACCATCTCGAACGAGCCGATCGGACCGGTCGTCGCGCAAGGGCAGCCTCGCTGGGAAGCGCTGGTGCGCTTCACGCTGAATGCGCTCGTCGCCGCCGAGGAACTCGGCGTCACGCGGGCGAACGCCGATGCACAGCGCAGCTCGTCAAACGCTGAAGTGCAGCGCTTGCTTGGTGTGACGGGCGATTTCGGAAGCAAGCTCGGCGTCGCCAATGATTTCGGTTACAAGGCGATCAAGGCCGTCGGCAACTATGGCGAGATCTGGGATCGCAACATCGGTCCCAACACGCCGCTGCGACTCGAACGCGGCCGCAACGCGCTCGTCGCCAATGGCGGCCTGATCATGTCGATTCCCGTTCGCTGAGGCACGAGGGCCGTACACGCGATGCGGATGCGTCGAGCCCCGGTGCAGCCGCGGTTCGCGGTTTTGCATTCGCCAATGCTTCTGCGCGAGCGGCTGCCCGGCTGGGTCATGCAAGCGGCGTTGGTCGCGGTGGTTGTGCTGCTCTCATGGCGAGCGGTAGTGAACTTCATCGCCAATGCGCGCGCGCTCGGCGTCGCGCATGGGTTCGGCTTTCTCGATGCACAGGCAGGCTTTCAGATCGCACAGAGCCTGATCTCGTTCGGTCCGGCTTCCTCGTATTTGGACGCGATCGTCGTCGCCGTGCTGAACACACTGCTCGTCGTCATTCTGTCGAGCGTGTTGAGCACGCTCGTCGCGCTTTTCGTCGCGTTCGGCCGGCTCACGCCAACCGGATTGATCCGCGGCGCGTCGTCGCTTTATGTCGAGCTGTTTCGCAACATTCCGCTGCTCCTGCAAATCCTGTTCTGGTATGCGCTGGCGATCGCGCTGCTGCCCGGTGTGACCGACAGCGTCGAGTTCGCAGGCATCGTGCTGAATAACCGCGGATTGTTCCTGCCGCGACTGGTATTCACGTGGACAGCCGGATTCAATGTCTCGTGGCCGCACGTCGAAGGCTTCGCCGTGAACGGCGGCATCGCGGTCCTGCCCGAATTGATCGCATTGACGCTGGGTCTGTCCATCTACAACAGCGCGTTTCTCGCCGAAATCTTCCGCGCCGGCATTCTCGCGGTACCGCGCGGTCAGATGGAGGCCGCAACCACGTTGGGTTTGAGCGGTTTGCGCGCGGCGTTGCTGATCGTTCTGCCGCAGGCTCTGCGCGTCGCGTTGCCCGCGGCCGGGGGGCAGTACCAGACGCTCGCGAAGGCTTCATCGCTTGCCGCTGCGATCGGCTACCCGGACATCATGCAGATCGTCGGCGGCACGATCGCGAGCCAGACAAGCCAGGCGCTCGAAGCGATGACGCTCGTGATCGTGCTTTACGCCGCGCTCAATCTGTCGATCGCGTTGATCGTCGGCGTCGTCAACGCACGCTTGCTTCGCCGCGGCGGCGCGTGATCGAGATGCGCGCGGGTCACGTAATCGATGCCACCATGCGTTGGAGTCGCGGACCCTTCGCATCGAGCTCGATCGGTGCACTGTTGCTCGCAGTCACCGCAGTCTGCGCAGTCTTCGCCTGGCGTTTCCTTCAGTGGGCGATCGTCGACGCGCATTGGCAGGGCGCGTCGAGCGAGGCCTGCACGAACGGCAGCGGCGCGTGCTGGGCGTTCATCGCGGCGCGCTGGAAACCCTGGCTCGTCGGCGACTACCCGACGAGCGAGCTTTGGCGCGTGTGGCTGAGCTTCGCGGCCTTTGGCCTCTTCGCGCTCTGGGTGATTCGGCGCTCGCGTGTCGAACCACTGGGTCGAGTGCTCGCGGGCTTCGTCGTGCTTCCGGTGGCGCTCGCGCTGCTGCTCCTCGGCGGCGGCCCGCTTTCCGTTGTTCCTCCGACGCGCTTGGGCGGATTGCTTTTGACGATGGTCGTGGCGCTGCTCACGTTCGCGTCGGCACTCCCGGCCGGCCTTTGCCTCGCACTCGGGCGCCGCTCGCGAATGCCGGTCGTGCGCTTCGTGTGCGCGTCGTTCGTCGAAGGCATGCGCTCGGTGCCGCTTCTCGCCGTGCTGTTCATCGCCGTCACGCTCCTGCCGATGTTCCTGCCGCGAGGCGCCGGCATCGATCTCTTTTTTCGCGCCGTCATTGCGTTCGCGCTGTTCAATGCGGCAATGGCGGCCGAGGTGTTCCGCGGCGGACTGCAATCGGTGGGGCGCGGCCAGATCGAGGCGGCCACGACGGTGGGCCTCTCCGATTTCGCGACGCTTCGCCTCGTCGTGCTGCCACAGGCGGTGACGGCGGTCGTGCCCGCGCTCGTCAACGTAATGATCTCGATCATCAAGGAAACGACGCTGCTTTCGGTCATCGGTATCGACGACCTGCTCGCCGCCGTCGAGAACGGCGCCAAGTCGCCGGACTGGATGGGCGATTCGAACATCCTGACGTCGGGCTATGTGTTTCTCGCGCTCGTCTACCTCTTCGTGTGTTACGCGTTGTCGCGCTACAGTCGCAGGCTGGAAACGCAACGCTGATCCTTGGAACAAGACGCCGACATCGCCCGCCTGCGCGGCATCAACAAATGGTACGGCGAGTACCACGCGCTGCGTGATATCGAACTGCAGGTGGCGAGCGGCGAGCGCATCGTGATTTGCGGGCCGTCGGGCTCGGGCAAATCGACGCTCGTCAGAACCATGAACCTCCTCGAACCCTTCGACGAAGGTGAGTTGCGCGTCTGCGGCGTCGACGTGCGCGCGGGCGATATCACCCGGGCGGCGCGGCTTGCGATCAATCGGCGCGCCGCGATGGTATTCCAGCAGTTCAACCTGTTTCCGCACATGACGGTGCTGCAGAATCTGACGGTCGGACCGGTATGGGGCAGCGGCATCGGCCGGGATGAAGCGGATGAGCGCGCGCGCCACTACCTGCGCCGCGTCGGATTGATCGACCACGCGCGAAAATATCCGGCGCAACTTTCCGGCGGACAGCAGCAGCGAGTGGCGATTGCGCGCGCGTTGTGCACGCAGCCGAAGCTTGTCCTGTTCGACGAACCGACGGCGTCGCTCGATCCGGAAATGGTGAACGAGGTGCTGCAAACGATGGAGAGCCTGGCGGCCGAAGGCATGACGATGATCACCGTCACCCATGAGATGGGCTTCGCGCGCCGGGTCGCCGATCGCATCCTGTTCATGGACGAGGGCGCGATCGTCGAGATGGCCGCGCCGGACGAGTTCTTCGAGCGTTCGCAAAGCCCGCGCGTGCGAGCGTTTCTCGGCAAGATCCTGGCGCACTGAACCCTGTCGCAATCCGCATTTCGGAGAAAACCGATGACCGTCATCGACGTGCACACCCATATGTTCACCGCCAGCTGGCTCGAGCTGCTGCGCAAGGAGGGCGGCATCTACAACATCAAGACGCGGCCGGATGGCCAGGAGGAGGTATTTCGCGGCGACACGCCGGTGGTGATTCCACAGCGCGGGCACTTCGACTATCGGCTCCGCATCGAGCACATGGATGCGGCGGGCATCGACGTGTCGATCGTTTCGCTCACATGTCCGAACGTCTACTGGGGCGGCGAAGAAGTGAGCTGCCGGGCGGCGCGCGAATCGAACGACACGATGGCGCAGGCGCAGGCGACGTATCCCGGACGCATTCGCTGGCTCGCTTCGCTGCCGTGGGAATATCCGCCGCGCGCGATCGAGGAACTCGGGCGCGCATGCGCCAACGGCACTGCGGGCGTGATGGTGCTCGCCAACGTTTCGGGCCGGAGCCTCACCGATCCATTCTTCGCGCCGATCTGGACCGAGATCGATCGGCGCCGCCTGCCGGTGCTCGTGCATCCGACCGATCCGCCGGGCGTCGACATGATGGACATGACGAAATTCGATCTGAGCTGGTCGGTGGGCTTCATGTTCGACACGACGCTCGCGATCACGCGGATGATGTTCGACGGGTTCTTCGATCGCTTTCCCAATGTGAAAATCATCGCGTCGCACGGCGGCGGAACGCTGCCGTATCTCGTCGGTCGTTTCGAGAAAGGCGACGAGGTCGAAATCCCGAGCCGGCGGCGAATGAAGCGCAGGCCCACCGACTATTTGCGCCACATCTACTACGATTGCATCACCTACAACCCTGGCGCGCTCCAGTATCTGATCTCGGTCGCGGGAGCGAGCCAGGTGATGTTCGGCACCGACTGGCCGCACCAGGTCCACGACACGAAAGGTGCGTTCGCGAACACGGCGCGCCTGCCGAGCGAGCAGACGAATGCGGTTCGTTCCGCCAACGCGAAGCGCGTCTTCGGTTTATGACCGAGCGGGTGACGAGACATCGATCGGTGCACGAGGTTGCATGAGATTTCCCGAGCGCATCGTCTGCCTGACGGAGGAACCAACGGAAGTGCTCTACGCGCTCGGCGAGGAGCAGCGCATCGTCGGCATCTCGGGCTTCACGGTGCGTCCGGTCCGCGCTCGGCGGGAGAAGCCGCGCGTGTCGGCGTTCACGAGCGCAAAGCTCGAAAAGATCGTCGCGCTCGAGCCTGATTTCGCCATCGGGTTTTCCGACATGCAGGCGGACATCGCGCAGGCGCTGGTAAAGAACGGCATCGAGGTGTGGATCGCCAATCACCGCTCGGTCGACGGCATCCTCGGCTACGTGACGCGCCTGGGTGCCCTCGTCGGCGCGAGCGCGAAGGCCGATGCGTATGTGCGAGATCTCGAGTCGCGCATTGCAGGCGTTCGCGCTGCCGCACAACGCCTGCCGCGCCGGCCGCGCGTCTACTTCGAGGAATGGGACGCGCCGATGATCAGCGCGATCCGCTGGGTGAGCGAGCTGATCGGGATCGCTGGCGGCGACGATATTTTTCCCGAGCGCGCGGCGGAGAGTCTCGGACGCAATCGCATCGTGGCCGATTCGAAAGAAGTCATCGCGCGCGAGCCCGACATCATCATCGCGTCGTGGTGCGGCAAGAAGTTTCGTCTGGACGCGATGCGCGAGCGAGCCGGCTGGGGCGAGATATCCGCAGTGCGAAACGGCGAGTTGCACGAGATCAAGTCTCCGCTGATTCTGCAGCCCGGACCGGCCGCGTTGACCGACGGCCTCGATGCGCTGCACACGATCATCGCGCGGTGGGCGGCGATGCAGCGCTAAACGTATCGCGTGCGCTGGCTCGTCAGCCGCCGACCGCCCGCAAATCGAGCGCGTAGCTGCGGCCGATCCACACGGCGCTGTCGCGATGATCGCGAAGCTGGTCACCCGTGTTCGGATGAAGGAACACGTCGAGCTCGCCGTGATTGAGCGCGAGCCAGCCGACGACCTCGGCAAGCTCAACAGGCGCGAACGCAAGCTGATAGCTCGACTGCGGATGCGGTCCGACGGGGCGCTCGTGAAATCGTCCGAGCGTCACACGATCGCGGAAATGGGCGGCGATGGCTTCGCGCAATGCCTTCGCCGTGTCGCGCCGCTCGGCGTCGAAGTACACATGCGCGTGCCAGCTCGAAATGCTGCTCGTGTCGCGTTGACTTGTATGATCCCCCCACGCTCGCAGCTTTGCTGCTTCGCTGCCCCCCGCGGGGGCGGAATTCGCGCTTTGCGGCGGCCCGGCAGCGCTCATGGCTGTTGTCCTCGATTCGATTCATTTCTCGCGCGGTTCGATCGGCGTCGCCGCGACATCGTTCAGCGCGCTCGTGACGCGCATCAGCAACTCGACGAAGACCTCGCGCTCTCCGGAACGCAGCGGCGACAGGAGACGCCGTGACGTCCGCTTCATCACGCTCGCAGCGTCGTCGAGGAGCCGTGCGCCCTGCGCCGACAGCGTGAGCGACGTCAGGCGCCGGTTGCTCACGGATCGGCCGCGGCGCAGAAGCTTCCGACGAACGAGGCCATCGACGACCTGGCCCATCATCGCACGATCGAAGCCGAGCAGACGCGAGAGCTCGGCTTGCGTGAGTCCTGGCATTCGATGGACCGCGAGCAGTATGCCGTGCTGCGGCGGCGTGAGCCGCAGTCCGCGGCATTCGTCGATGAAAATCGCGACCGCGATCTGGTGCGCGCGCCGAAGCAGGAAGCCCGGACGGTGGTAGAGGTCGTCGAGCACGCCGTTGACACTCCTGCGGGCCGGTGACATAGTGCTTGTAAGTGTACATACAACGAGGCCGCTTGCCGATGATGACGAGCGAAATGGCCGAGACGCTCGTGCGAACCGGTCCCGGTACGGCGATGGGCAACCTGATGCGTCGATATTGGGTGCCCGCGTTGCTTTCGAGCGAAATCGGGGAACCCGATGGTCCTCCCGTTCGGGTGAAGCTTCTCGGCGAACGACTGCTCGCGTTTCGCGACACCGAGGGACGGCCCGGTCTCGTCGACGAGTTCTGTCGCCATCGCGGCGCATCGCTCTTTCTCGGGCGCAACGAGGAATGCGGCATCCGCTGCTCGTACCATGGCTGGAAGTACGATATCCAAGGCCAGTGCGTCGATCTGCCTTCTGCGCCGCAGATCGCACCGAAAGTGCGGATCAAGGCCTATCCATGTATCGAGCTCGGCGACATCGTCTGGACCTACATGGGACCGCCGGACAAGCGTCCGCCACCGCCGGGACTCGAATGGTGCTCGCTGCCCTCGAGCCATCGCTACGTCTCCAAGCGATGGCAGGAATCGGGCTGGCTGCAGGCGATGGAGGGTGGCATCGACACGACGCATGCGTCGTGGGTGCATCGCTACATGCTCGACAGGGATCCGATGCACCGGGGCGCGACCGCGAACAAGTACATCAAGGCCGATCGCAATGCGGTCTTCGATGTCGTCGCTGCGCCGCACGGGCTCACGATCTTCGGCCGGCGAAATGGCGAGAACGATTCGTTCTACTATCGCGTCACGCAGTGGATATTTCCCTGGTTCACGCTGATCCCGCCGTTCGGCGAGCACGCGCTTGGCGGACACATGTGGGTGCCGATCGACGACGAGAACTGCTGGGCATGGAACATCAACTTCCTGCCCGACCGGCCGCTGCCTGACGATGAACTGTCGGCGATGACGCGCGGCGAGGGCATCCATGCGCAATGCATTCATGGCACGTTCCGGCCCATTGCCAATCGCGACAACGACTGGCTGATCGACCGCGAAGCGCAGAAGGAGCGTCGATCGTTCAGCGGCGTCGAAGGTTTCGCGATCCAGGACGCGTCGCTGCAGGAGAGCATGGGGCCGATCCAGAATTACGAGAACGAGTATCTCGTCCCGACCGACAAGGCCATCGTGATGGCGCGCCGCGCGCTCTACGAAGCGGCGACGAACGTGGCGGATGGCGCCGACGCGCCGGCGCTCGATTCGAAAGTTCAGTGCGTGCGCGCGGCGTCGGTCCTGCTCGGCAAGAGCGTGCGTGCTGCCGAGTGGGCCAACGAAGCGCTCGACGGCGTCGCCGACAAGCCCGTCTACACCGTGTAACGCGAAGGACAACGAAATGCGCGTTTTGTATGACCCCCCACGCTCGCAGCTTCGCTGCTTCGCTGCCCCCGGAGGGGGCGCAATTCGCGCTTTGGGGCGGCCCGGCAGCGCTTGTATGATCCCCCCGACGCTCGCAGCTTCGCTGCTTCGATGTCCCCGGAGGGGGCGCGATTCGCGCTTTGGGGCGGCCCGGCAGTTCGTCACTCGCCTGATGTCGGGCGTTGTCGGATTTCTGTTCGCGGTCGCCGTTCATGCGGCCGAATGGAATCCGTCGAGTCCGGTGCGCCTGATCGTGCCCAATCAGGGCGGCACCGTCGATATCCTCGCGCGGCTCGTCGCACCGAAGCTCGAGAAGGCGTTCGGCCAGCCGGTGATCGTCGAAGACAAGGGAGGCGCGGGCGGCACGATAGGCACCGATCTCGTCGCGAAATCCGCGCCCGACGGCCAGACGATTCTCGTCGGATTCACGGCGCCCATCACGGTCAACATCACGCTGTTCGACAAGCTTCCGTACGATCCGAAAAGGGACCTGATGCCGATCACCCTCGCGGTGATGACGCCGCAGTTCCTCACGGTGAATCCGTCGTTGCCCGTGCACAACGTTGCCGAATTCATCCAGTACGCGAAGGAGCATCCCGGGAAGTTGAGCTACGGCTCGATATCGATCGGCAGCGCCTCGCACCTGACGATGGAAATGTTCAAGGCGGCCGCAGGGCTCAATATCGTCCACATCCCTTACAAAGGCTCCGCGCCGGCGGTCGCGGATTTGCTTGCAGGCAACGTGCAGGCGGAATTTCTCGTTCCCGGCAACGTCCTGCCGTATCTCAAGGATGGAAAGCTGCGCGTGATCGCATCCAGCGGCCGGCACCGCTTTCCAGCAACGCCCGAGGTACCGACGCTGATCGAATCGGGATTCAAGGACTTCGAGGCGACCGCGTGGATCGGCTTTCTGGCGCCTGCCGGCACACCGAAAGCGATCATCGACCGCTATCACACCGAGCTCGTGCGTGCGCTGCACGCGCCCGATGTCACCAAGCGGCTGACGGACATTCAGTTCGAGGTCGTTGCTGGCACGCCGCAGCAATTCGCCGAGTACATCCGGTGGGAAACGCCGCGATGGTCCAAGGTGATTCACGACACCGGCGCAAAGGTCAACTGATCGCGATGGCCGCGCCAGAGGCAACGGAATTCGAGTACCGCCGCGAAAGCCTCGCTGCGCATCCCGCGCCTTACTCGAAGGACTACCTGTTCACGCACAAGCGCGCGCCGCTTCGACCGCTCCACGCGATGGCGCCGACGCTCACCGAATTGACCGGCCCATCGTTTGGATCGGAGGTGCTTCGCGCGCATGACGATGACCTGACGCAACAACACGCCGGCACGCCGATTGGCGAACGGATCATCGTCCATGGGCGCGTGCTCGACGAAGAGGGCATCGGCGTGCCGCACACGCTGCTCGAAATCTGGCAGGCGAACGCCGCCGGACGATACGCGCACGATGTCGACCGGCACGACGCGCCGCTCGATGCGAACTTCACGGGCCGGGGTCGCGTGCTGACCGACGGGGAAGGACGCTATCGCTTCGTCACGATCAAGCCCGGCGCGTATCCGGTGGGTGGCCTCGACAACGTCTGGCGCGCGCCGCACATTCACGTGTCGCTGTTCGGACGGTCCTTCCTGTCGCGCCTCGTCACGCAGATGTACTTTCCGGGCGATCCGCTGCTCGCGTTCGACACGATCTTCAACACCGCGCCCGAGCATTCACGCGCTACGATGGTCGCATCGCTCGATCGCGGCGAGACGCGATCCGAATGGGCGCTCGCGTACCGCTTCGACATCGTCGTTCGCGGTCGCCGCAGGACGCATCGCGACGACGCGACGCGTGGCTGAATCTTCACGCAAGCCGCCGACGATCACGCCGTCGCAGACGGTCGGGCCCTTTTTCTCGTTTTGTCTGACGCCCGTCGATCGCGAAGGCGTCGGAAGCGTCGGTCTTGCGCAGCCGAACGCCGCCGGTCAGAGGATCGCGATTAAGGGATACGTGCTCGACGGGCAACGCGCGCCGGTCCCCGATGCGCTGATCGAGGTCTGGCAGGCGGATGGCCAGGGACACTATGCGCGCGGTACGTCGTCGTTCACGGGATTCGCGCGCTTCGCATGCGACGATCAGGGTCGTTTCACGATCGATACCGTCAAGCCGGGAAGCGTGATCGACGTCGACGGGCGTCGACATGCGCCGCACATCGCCGCGGGCGTTTTCGGCAAGGGGATCAATCGGCGGCTTTACACGAGAATCTACTTCGCCGACGAGCGATCGAACGATGACGATCCCGTGCTCTTATCGGTTCCTGCCGAGCGCCGAGCGACGATGATCGCGCGGCGAAGCGATGCGGACGTCGCGCGATACGACTTCGCGATTCGCCTTCAGGGCGCCGACGAAACGGTGTTTCTCGACCCGTAGCCGTTTTGCGATGACGAGCGAATCGCTGCAGCCCCGTCCGTGCCTCGGTCCCATCGAGGGCACGACACCGCCGGCGCGTCCGCTGCCGGCCGGAACATGGGATACGCATTTTCACGTGTTCGGGCCGCTCGATCGATTCCCCTACGCGGTCAAGCGAAAGTACACGCCGCCGGAGGCTCCGTTCGACGCGTACATCGCGCTCGCGCAACGCCTCGGCATTTCGCGCGCCGTGTGCGTTCATCCGAACGTCCACGGCCCCGACAACGCGGTGACGCTCGATGCACTGCGTCGCGCGAACGGCCGCTTCGCGGGGATCATCAAGGCGAGCGAGCATCTGTCGCTTGGCGATTTGCGCGAGATGGACGCGGCCGGCGTGCGCGGAGTGCGCTTCGCATTCAATCCCGAGCATGGCGGCGAGCTCGACGAAAACGTTTTCGATCGATTCGCGTCGTGGACGGGCGAGCTTCGCTGGTGCATCGACTTCCACATGGCGCCCGAACGTCTCGACGTCCTTGCTCCAAGGCTCGCGAAGCTCACAGTACCCGTTGTCATCGATCACTTCGCTCGCATCGATCCGGCGAAGGGCATCGAGCAGCGGCCATTTCGGGTGCTGCTCGAACTGGTCGGACACGGCAACGTTTGGGTGAAATTGTCCGGCGCGGACCGAGTCAGCCGGACAGGGCCGCCGTACGCCGACGTCGTTCCCTTCGCACGCGCGCTGGTCGCCGCCGCGCCAACGCGCATGCTCTGGGGCACCGACTGGCCGCACTCCGGCTATTTCGATCAGGCGCGGATGCCGGACGACGCGGCGCTCGCCGATCTGGTCTTCGACTTCGCGCCGAACGAGGCGGATCGTATGCGCCTGCTCGTCGACAACCCGAAGGCATTGTTCGAGCGCGAGTGATCTCCGCCATCACTACGCCAGCATGAATCGCTTCACCTACGCGGCGAACGCTTCACGCGTGATCTTCGGTGAAGGCTCGCTCGCGCAGGTCGGCGACGAGATCGAGCGCCTGGGAAGCAAGCGCGTGCTCGTGCTTTCGACGCGTGGGCATCGATCGCATGCCGAGCGCATCGCCGACGCATTGGGCGCCAAGGTCGCCGGCATCTTCGATGGCGCGGCAATGCATGTGCCGATCGAGATCGCGCTTGCCGCGCGCGCGAAGGCGCGCAGCCTGGACGCCGATGCGCTCGTCGCGATCGGCGGCGGCTCGACGACCGGTCTCGCGAAGGCGATCGCGCTCGAACACACGGCGCCAATCGTCGCGATCCCGACGACGTACGCCGGATCGGAGGCGACGCCGATCTACGGCCTCACCGAAGGCGGCATCAAGCGTACCGGGCGCGACGCGAAGATGCTGCCGAAGGTCATCGTCTACGATCCTTCGTTGACGTTCGATCTGCCGTTGGCACTGAGCGTCGCAAGCGCGATGAACGCGATCGCGCATGCGGCCGAGGGCTTGTATGCGGCGGACCGCAATCCGGTCAGCGAGCTCCTCGCCGAAGCGGGGATTCGTGCGATCGCGTCCGCAATCCCGGGGATCGCGGCCGATCCGCGCGATTCCGCGGCGCGCGGCGATTGCCTGTACGGCGCCTGGCTTTGCGGCACGGTGCTCGGAACGGTCGGCATGGCGCTGCATCACAAGCTTTGCCACACGCTCGGCGGCGCCTTCAACCTGCCGCACGCCGAGACCCATGCATGCGTGCTTCCGCACGCGCTCGCGTACAACGCGTCGGATGCAGCGTCCGCGATGGCACGGATCGCGAAGGCGATCGGCCGCCCGCACGCGCCGTCGGGTCTGTACGACCTTGCGCGCGAACACGGCGCGACCAGGGCGCTGCGTGACCTCGGCCTTCGCGCGAGCGATCTCGATCGGGCCGCCGATCTCGCGATCGCGAATCCCTATGCCAACCCCAGGCCGCTTTCGCGCGATGCGTTGCGCGAATTGCTGGAAGCTGCGTGGAGCGGGCAGCGGCCGGCGGAGTGACGGAGGCGCCGCCGCGCAAGAGATCGCCCCTGCAAATGAAAGGAGGCGGCGATTCCGCCCGCTTGAATCAGGTTGCGAATGGATCGAACGGCGTCACTCCCGTCGATGCAAAATGCCGGACGTTACGCGTGACGAGTACCTTAATTTGAGCGCGCGAACGAGTGATTCATCGATATCCCGAACGATCAGATTCGCCGCGATTGCGCTTCCTGGGGCAGAACGCCATCAATGATTGCACGACGGGAAGGGTCGCCGGTTCGCCGCATGAACGCGGTCTTCGTCGATGCGACGCGCGCGCTCGCGGAAGTCGCCGACGAGTTGCTGCATGCTGAAGGGATCGCCTTCCGGATCAATCGCGATCCGGATGTCGACCCGAAGTCGCTGCCGTCGCTTCTTGCCGACGCCCGCATCGCGATCATCGACCACACGCACCTGACCACCGCGACCGCCAGGCAATGCGTCGGATTGCGCCACGTCGTGTTCCTCGGCACCGGCGCGCGAAGCTACATGAACGTCGAGGAGCTCGCCGCGATCGGCATCGCGGTCCACACGATCAAGGGTTACGGCGATACGGCCGTTGCGGAGTGCGCGATCGCGCTGATGTGGGCAGCGGCGCGTGACATCGCAACAATGGATCGCGAGTTGCGCGCGGGAACCTGGCGGCGGATGGAAGGCATTCAACTCACCGGCCGCACGCTGGGCTTGATCGGCTTCGGCTCGATCGCCGCTGAAGCGGCGCGCATCGCGAGCGGGAGCGGCATGCGCGTCATCGCGTGGAACCGCAGCCCGAAAAAGCATCCCGGCGTTACGTTCGTTCCTCTCGAACGTCTTCTCGCCGAGAGCGACCTCGTGTCGATGCATCTTCTGCTGAACGACGAGACGCGCGGATTTCTCTCGCGCGAACGAATCGCTGCGATGCGGCCCGGCGCGATTCTCGTCAACACCGCGCGTGGCGCGCTTGTCGACGAAATAGCGATGATCGATGCACTGCGAACCGGCCATCTCCGCCACGCCGGATTGGACGTGTACGACACGGAGCCGCTTCCGGCCGGCAATCCGCTGACGAAGCTGCCGAACGTGACGCTCTCGGCGCATTCGGCGTTTCGCACGCCCGAAGCGAGCCGCAACGTGATTATCGCTGCGCGCGAGCACTGTCGGCGGATTGCTGCGTCCGTTTAGGGTGTTGACCGCATTCGCTCGAGCGCGGCGCGCACGCGATCCGCCGAAAACTCTCGCTCGTGCGCGAGGAACCGGATCACGCCTTCGTCGTCGGGTGCACGGAACGCGATCGTGTAGTCGTCGCTGACCCGCGGTTGCAGATAGATGGCACGCACCGCATCGTAACCGGCGACGGCGTCGCGGATCGCTTGCGGCATCGCCTCGATTCGGCCATGGTCCCGAACGAGCTTCAGCGCCTTCTTCGGTCCGACGCCGCGCACGCCGGCGTTGAAATCGGTGCCGACCAGAATGGCGAGGTCGATCAATTGCTCTCGCGTGATGGCGTAACGCTCGAGCATGGAACCGAGGGCGATAAGCTCGGGCGTGAGAGACCGGGACACGCGCTTGCTGGGCAGGAACTCCTTGCCGGTGATCGTCAGGAAGCGCAGCAGCCGCGGAGCGCCGAACAGAAGGCTGTCGTAATCCTTGCTTGCGACAGCCCAGACGTCGTTGCGCGCGGCGAGATGCGACGCCTGCGCCTCGCCCTCGCTTTGCGCCTGCACGACCGGAATGCCGAGCAATTGCAGCAACTGTCGCGCCTCGTCGACCATGTCGCGGTTGAGCCGGGAGGTCATCGTCGCCTTCGAAAACGCGCGCGCGAGATCGCCCTCCGCACGCGCCTGCGCCATCTCCCGCTCGTATCGCTTCCGCACGTCGCGCCTGCGTGCAAGCTCCTCGTGCTTGAGTGAAGGAGGCGCACCATCGAAGACGAAGACGAGCTCGAGCCCATGCTCGCCGATCAGGCGCGTCGTGCGATAGAACAGCCCGACCAGGTGGGAAGTGATGCGGCCGCGCGATGTCATGAGCGGCGTTCCATCGCGCTGCCGGATCAGCGCGAGGAACTGATATAGCTCTGCGTTGCCGTCGACGGCCAGGCGCTTCCCCGCAAGATCGCGAAGAGCGACGGTTTCCTTCACTACAATGGGTGTGAGCAGGACGCCCATTCGATCAATGAACGCTTCGTCGATCAACGAAATCCGCTGGCATCGAGTGCGCGTATCGCCGAAGACGGTGTGGACGTTTGTTGAATTGGTCGACACGGACGGGCGCGTCGGCGTCGGTGAAGCAACGCTCGCCAAGGGCGAATCGCGGATGCGCGAAGCGCTGGAGCGGTTCCAGCACGCGGTTCGCGGACGCGCACCGGCGGCTGTCGACCTGTCGGGACCGCGCTCGCGCGCGCGATCCTTGCCGGAATTCGCCGTCGTGTCCGCGCTCGATCAGGCGGTGTGGGATCTCGTTGCGCGGCAGCGCGGGATCAGCGTCGCCGCCGCGCTTGGCGAAGCGCGGCGAAACAGCATCGCCGTCTACGCCAACATCAATCGCGGTATCGCGACGCGTACGCCGGAGGACTTTGCAATTCAGGCGCGCCGTGCCGTCGCGGACGGCTTTCGCGCAATCAAGATCGCGCCGTTCGACGGTATCGAACTTTATGGCGATGCGACGCGTGCTGTCGACCCGGCATTGCTCGGTGTGGGGCTCGCGCGCGTTGGCGCCGTTCGCGATGCCGTCGGACCCGAGGTCGAATTGATGGTCGATTGTCACTGGCGACTCAATGGCGCTGTTGCCAAGACCGTGCTCGATGCCGTATCGGCGCACCGGCTTCACTGGCTCGAATGCCCCGTGCCCGAGAGCCTCGAGATGCTCGACACGCTACGCCATTTGCGAAGGCTCGCGAATGCACGCGGCGTGCGCCTGGCGGGCTGCGAAGAGATGTCGCTCGTTCGCGGCTTCGCTCCATTTCTCGACGCCGGCGCTTATGACGTCATGATGCCCGACGTGAAGTACGTCGGCGGATTGCGGGAAATGCTGACGGTCGCCGATGCATTCATGGCTCACGGCGTTGCCTTCTCTCCCCATAATCCGAGCGGACCGATCGCTCATGCGGCGAGCCTGCACGTTTGTGCCGTATCGCCGACGCTCGACAGGCTGGAAGTGCAGTACGCGGAGACGCCGCTCTTCGACGCGCTGGTGGGCGGCGCGCTGCCTCCCGCCGTGCAGGGAAGGATCGATGTACCGCGTGGCCCGGGAATGAGTGTACGACTGGATCGGTACCTCGTCCAAAGGCTCGCCGCCGAATAATGGGCATCCGGCTGCGCACCTACTTCAGCGCCGTGCCGGTTGCGTGATCGAACAGATGCAGGTCGCGCGCATTCGCGCCGAATGTCACCGTTTCCCCGACCTTGACGTGCTGCTCCCGCGGCACGCGCGCGGTGAGCGACCCGCCCGCGGTCGACAGATGGACGTACAGTTCCGCACCGAGCATCTCGACGACCTCTACGCTGCCGCGTACCGCGACGTCGATTCTTTCGGTTTCCGCTTCCGCGATCATCGACAACCGCTCCGGACGGATGCCGACCGTGATGCGGTCACCGCCAGCGCGTGCAAGTGCCTCGGCTTGTTTCGGGCTCACGCGAATCCGGGTCGCATCGGCGACGAGCTCGACAGCGCTCGCTGAGCCGGCGACGCGGCAGTCGACGAATCCCATCGCCGGCGTGCCGATGAACGATGCGACGAACCGGTCGATCGGCGCATCGTAAAGCTCGGCCGGCGTGCCGACCTGATGAATGCGTCCATCGTGCATCACCGCGATCCGGTCGCCCATTGTGAGTGCCTCGATCTGATCGTGCGTGACGTAGACCGCCGTCGCGGCCACGGCTCGGTGTACCTTGAGAATCTCCGCCCTCATCTGCACGCGCAGATGCGCGTCGAGGTTCGACAGTGGCTCGTCGAGAAGGAACACCGCGGGGTCGCGCACGATTGCGCGCCCAAGCGCGACGCGCTGCCGCTGTCCGCCGGAGAGCTGTCGGGGTCTCCTCGCGAGGAGGGACTCGATGTCGAGCATCCTGGCGGTGCGGCGCACGTTCTCGTCGATCTGCGCCGACGGCAGCTTTCGCCGGCGCAAGCCGAACGCCATGTTGTCGTACACCGACATGTGCGGATAGAGCCCGTAGTTCTGGAACACCATCGCGATGTCGCGATCGGCGACGTCGACATCGCCGACGGGCACGTCGTCGAAATGAAGCTCGCCGCCGCTCACGTGCTCGAGCCCGGCGATGATGCGCAAAAGCGTCGTCTTTCCCGAGCCCGACGGCCCGACGAGAACGATGAACTCGTGGTCGCCGATCTCGAGGTTGCAATCGGACAACGCGACGACGTCGTCGTAGCGCTTTTCGACATGTCGGATCGAGATTCGCGCCATCAGAAAACCCGGCGCGCGTCACGCACCGGCGAGCGCTCCGGAAGTGAGCCCGCGAACGATCGACCGCTGCACGGTGAAGAAGGCAATCATCAACGGCAGTGTCGTCAGCGTGGCAGCGGCCATCATGCCGCCCCAATCGGTCTTGAACTGACCCGTGAACGTCAGCACCAGCGCGGCGGGCAGCGTCTGTCGCTCGAGCGTGGTGACGAACGTCAGCGGATAGATCAGGTTGTTCCACGCCTCCATGAAGACGAATGTCCCCGTTGTCAGCAAGCCCGGCAGGATCAGCGGCGCGACCACCTTCATGAGGATTTGCAGGCGTGGATAACCATCGACGCGGGCCGCTTCCTCGACCTCTATCGGCACCGCATCGATGAAGCTCTTCATCATCCAGATCGCGAACGGCAGCCCGAACGTCGTGAATCCGACGACCAATCCGACCCGCGTGTCGAGAAGCCTCGCGTCGAGCAGCAGCAGATAGAGCGGGGCGAGCAGCACGACGAGCGGAAGCATGCGGAAGAGGAGCACCCCATACGCAATCGCCCCGCGCAGACGAAAGCGCGCGCGCGACAGCGCGTAGGCTGCGGGCGTTGCAATGACGACCGCGACGACCGCTGTCGCGAGGCAGGTGCCGACCGTGTTTCCGAAAAACAATGCGAAGGGCAGGGACCCGCCGAACAGTCCTTCGTAATTGGCCAGCGTGGCGACGTGTGGCCACGGCGTCGGATGCAGGTTCGCCGCTTCGAGCTCGGTCTTCAACGACGTTGCTACCATCCAATACACCGGCGCCAGGCTCCATGCGAGCGCGAACGCGATGGCGATTGCCTGCGCGAAGCGTGTCGATGTGAGGACGAGCCTTCGTCGACGCGCAACGGCGGCGAGCGGTGCACGTATCGCCTGCGACGCGGACGCCATTTCAGACAACGCGAATCGACCGGACGTAAACGATCGCGAACGCGAGGAGCATCGCAAGCCAGACGACGCCGATCGCCGAGGCATAGCCGAACGAAAAGTTCTCGAACGCCTGCCGGTAGACGTAGACGACGAGCGTCGTCGTGCTGTAGCCGGGGCCGCCCTGCGTCATCGCCCAGATCTTCGCGAAATCGTTGAAGTTCGAGATTGTCATCAGCAGGCTGCCGACGATCAGTGCATTGCGCACGAACGGCAGCTTGATGCGGAAGATCATCGTCAGCCCGCGCGCGCGATCGACCCGTGCGGATTCGAGGACCTCGCTCGGTATGCCGGCGAGCGCAGCGCTCGACAACAGGAAGAAGAACGGCGTCATCGCCCAGATGTTGGCGACCATCACGGCAGGCATCGCGATCGACGCCACGTTGAGCCACGAAATCGGCGCATCGATCGCGCCGATGGCGAGCAACGCCGCGTTGATCGCGCCGCCGTTCTGGAGATACATGTAGCGAAACAGGAACGCGACGACGACGAACGGCACGGCCCACGGCGTGAGCAACAGCGCGCGCAGCACGCGCCCGTGCCGGCCCATGAAGCCTTCGGTGAGAAGCGCAAGTGCAAGGCCGAGCAACGCCGACACCGCGACGCTGCCGAACGTGTACATCGCGCTATTGACGAGCGCCTGCCGGAAAATCGGATCGGCGACGAGCTTCTGGTAATTCGCCGCCGCGACGAAGCGCGGCGCCGCGTTGCCGATCAGGTTGTAGTCCTGAACGGAAAGGACGAGCGTATAGACGATCGGGTAGCCGACGACGATCGCCAACACCGCGAGCGACGGAAGCACCAGAGGATCCAGCCACCGCTGGTCTTCTCCCGTCCGTGATCTCGGGCGCACCCCTCGTCCGCGGGCCATGATCAGCCTTCATCGGCGCTCGAGCTGCTGCTGGATCGATGCCGCGATTCGATCGATCGGTTCGGAGCTCGTCACCGCCTGCTGGACGCCCGCCATGATCGCCGTCGATGCGGACGCGAACTCCGGTCCGAACGGAGGCGTCGTTGCGGTCGGAATGATCGACGCCGTGAAGCTCCTGTAGATCGGCGTGTCGAGCTTCGCGGCGAGCTCGGCATTGGGCGCCTTGACGAGCGGCGGCAGCGACGATTCGGGTCCCATCGTGTAGAGCTTGATGGCTTCGGGCGACGTGGCCAGATACTCGATGAAGGCCCAGGCGGCTTTCTTCTGCTTGCTATCGGCGAACATCACGAGCTGGTGTCCGCCTTCGAACGTATGGGACTTGCCGCTCGGTCCGGCGGGCTGCGTCGTCACGCCCCAGTGCTTGTAGAAATCGGCGTCCGACATCTTGTTCGCGTTCTGGATCACGCCTTGAAGCAGTACCTGGTCCCAGATGAACGCGACCTTGTCCTGTGCCGCGAGCGGCCGGAACTCGCCGATCTTGCGACCTGGATCGATGTACTTGTTCGTCGCGAGGTCCCGCATCCACGAGAGGTAGCGCTTCATCTCCGGCGAATCGGCGTCGGGCTTTCCTCCGCCGATCGGCATCGCGCCGAACGTCGCCATCCAGGGCCAGTTCGATTGCAGCGAGAAGGGACGATTGGTCGTATCGAGCCCGAGCGGAATGACGTCGGGCTGGCTTTTTTTGATCGCGGCCATCGAGGTCATCAACGCGTCGATCGTGCGCGGCGGCTTCTCGGGATCGAGCCCGGCCTTGCTCATCACGGCCTTGTCGTACCATAAACCGGCTGGCGCAAGCGTCCACGGCAACGCGATCAGCTTGTTCTTGTAGTGCAACCAGCCAAGTGCCTGCGGCTTGAGCTCGGTTTTAAGCGCTCCGGTCAGATAGCCGTCGAGCGGCTCGAGCTTGCCGGTCGCGGCGATCACGATCGTGTCGTTCCCGGCGAGCTCCGCGACGTCGGGCGCATTGCCCGACCGGACGCGCAACGCGAGCTGGCGTGCGATGTCCGAAAACGAGATCGCCTCGCTTTTGATCTGGATGTCGGGATGCGCCTTCTCGAAATCGGCGATCACCTTCTCGATTCCGGGCTTGGTCGTGGCTTCGGCCGATGCCCAGTTCGCGAACGTCAGCGTGATCCTGTCGGCGGCATGAATCGAGTTGCAAAAAACGACGCCGGTTGCGGCCAAAGCGGCAAGGACGAAACGACGTAACCAGGCGATCGAATCGAACATGGACGTCTCCGTGGATCGACGATGGCGCGCGAAATGACGCGCGGGTGACCGATAAGATACCGTACGAGCCAGCCGCGCGCCGAAACGATCGACGAACACGGCGGCCACGACATCAAGCGGGTCGTGGCGCCCGATTCGCACCAGGGGCGGTATCGAGCACCGCCGCGCCCACGAGCCGGCCTTCGCGAAGCGCCGCGAGCGCTTCGTTCGCCTGTGATAGCGGAAACGTCGTCACGGTGCTTTCGATGCCTGCGCGTTGCGCGATGTCGATGAATTCGACGCCGTCACGGCGCGTGAGGTTCGCGACCGAGCACACGCGGCGCTCGCCCCACAGGATCACGTAAGGGAACGACGGGATGTCGCTCATGTGGATTCCCGCGCAGACGACGATGCCACCCTTGGCGATATCGCGCAGCGCCTTTGGCACGAGCGCACCGACCGGCGCGAACAGGATCGCCGCATCGAGCTCGCATGGCGGACGCTCGTCGCTGCCGCCCGCCCACACAGCGCCAAGGTCGCGCGCGAATTGCTGCGCGTTGTCGTCGCCCGGGCGCGCGAATGCGAACACGTCGCGCCGTTCGTATCGACATACCTGCGCGATCATGTGCGCAGCGGCGCCGAAGCCGTAGATGCCGATTCGTTTCGCGTCGCCTGCCGCGCGTAACGCCCGGTAACCGATGAGCCCCGCGCAAAGCCAGGGTGCGAGCGCGTGCGCGGAAGGTGCGTCAGGCAGCCGAAAGCAGAAGCGTGGATCGGCGAGCGCGTATTCGGCATAACCGCCATCCACCGTGTAGCCGGTGAAGCTGGCGTAATCGCAAAGATTCTCGCGACCGCTGATGCAGTAGCGACATACGCCGCACGTTTGTGCGAGCCACGGTATCCCGACGCGCTCGCCGGTTTGCAGGTCGCGCACTTCCGATCCGGTCTCGACGACGAGGCCGACGATTTCGTGGCCGGGGACCAGCGACCGTTTCGCATTCGGCAAATCGCCGTCGACAACGTGGAGGTCGGTCCGGCACACGCCGCACGCCTGCACCTCGACCAGCACCTGGCCAGGTCCGGGCCGCGGTACGGCGCGCTCGACAAGCAAAAGCGGTGCGCCGACCGTTTCGAGCTCCATTGCACGCATCATCGATCACACCGATTGGCTATGATTCGCCGGTTCCGGCGCCACCGGCGCCCCTTCGTCGTCCGTTCATGGGAGTCGAGTTTTTCCTCGTCGGCTGTACGCTCGTGCTCGCGGCGCTGCTGTCCCTGGTGCTGTTCGAGCCGGGTCTTCGCTACCGCATTGCAACGCCCGTGTCGCGCGCCGGCACGGGCGAGTTGCTCGACCTGCTGAGCTCGATCACCGATTCACCGATACGACACGCGCAGGGCGTGGAAGTGCTGACGAACGGGGATTGCTTCTACGAATCGGAGCTCGAGGCGATCCGCGCGGCTCGTTCGAGCATCCACATCGTCGCATTCATTTTTCATCGAAGCGAGATCGGCGATCGCTTTCTCGCCGCGTTGAGCGAGCGCGCCCGCGCGGGCGTTGCCGTGCGCATCGTCGTCGACGCGATCGGCAGCTTCCCGACGCCGGATCGCTATTTCTATGGTCTGCGCGCAGCGGGCGGATCGGTCGCGTGGTACCAGCCGATCCGCTGGTACACGCTGAAGCGCTTCAACAACCGCACGCACCGCGAGATCGTCGTCGTCGACGGTCGCGTCGGTTTCGTCGGCGGCGCGGGGATCGCATCGCACTGGTTTCGGCCCCCGCGCGATCTCGCGTGGCGCGATACGATGCTGCGCGTGGAAGGCGGCCTCGTGGCCGGGCTTCAAGCCGCGTTCGTCGAAAACTGGCTCGAAGCGAGCGGCGAGATCCTGGCCGATCCGGCGTTGTTTCCACGCTCCGATCTGGAAGAGGGACCGGTGGCGGGCCTCGTCGCAATCGGCACGCCATCGCCTGCGCGCTCGTCGCGTGCGCGCATCCTGTTCGAGGTGCTTCTTGCCGGCGCACGCGAGACGCTCGACATCAACTCGCCTTACTTTCTGCCCGACTCGAGCGCACGGCGGGAACTGATCCGGGCCGTTGCGCGCGGCGTTCGCGTTCGCATCGTCGTGCCGGGCCGGTTCAACAACCATCCGATCGCGCGGCGCGCGAGCCGACGTCGCTATGGCGAGCTACTCGAAGCGGGCGTGGAGATCTACGAATACGAGCCCGGCATGATCCACGCGAAGATCATGATCGTCGACGGCTTGTGGTGCGTCGTTGGATCGACGAACTTCGACAGCCGCTCGTTCGATCTCAACGACGAAGTGAATATGGTGGTCGCGAATCAGGACCTTGCGGCGAGGCTCGCCGTCGATTTCGATCGGGACCGCGCGCAGACCAGTCGTGTCACGCTCGCACAGTGGCGAGAACGCCCGCTTGGCGAGCGCGCGCTCGCTTCGCTAGGGTTCCTGCTCGAGCGGCAGGAGTAGCCGCAAGCGGGAGCGGAGCACCTTGACCCGCGCATTGCACGGGCGTAGCGTTTTTGTCCGCGGCAGGGCTTCGCGGGCCGGGTTCTTTCTTCAAACCTCGCGTGAGGTCGTCATGTGCAAACGATTCGTCGCCGGCCTTGTTCGGCCATGCTCATCCGTCGTTGTCGCGATTCTCGCAGTGCTCACGACGCTTGCATGGGCGCAGCCCCAAGCGACCGCTGCCGACGCGCTGCTCGCGATCGATCAATCGCGTGCGAGCGTGGTCGAGCGCATCGTCGATGCGCGGGGACCGACACTCGCCAAGTCGAGCGAGTACGAGATTCTTCCCCAAGGCTCGACGTTCGGCAGCACGGCGACGATGGTGTACGTGGGCACGATCGCGTTCAACACGGTGTCGACGACGGCAAAGATCAATCCGGCGAGCAACGAGATCAGCGTGCAGGCGCGCGATGGGGGCGCGAACCTGGCGACGGATGTCGTCGGTTACTTTGCCGCGCCGAGCGGCAATGGCGGCAAGTTCTTCGAGCAGGGTGGCAACGCGTTTGGGACGACGGCGACGATCGGAACGACGGATAACCAGGCGTTGAGCGTTCTGGTCGACAATCAACCCACGCTTCGGCTCGCCGCGGTCACCGCCGAAGACACGACAGACGCCGTGAATGTCATTAACGGCTCGCCACTGAACACGGTCGATCCAGGTATTGTCGGCGCCACAATTTCGGGCGGCGGCGCAACGTTCGAGGGAACTTCGGCCGCCCATCACGTTACCGGGTTCTATGGCACGATCGGCGGTGGATTCCGGAATTCGGCCGGCGGCAGTGACACGGTGGCTGGAAAAGCCGAGAACATGGCGAAGGGCGGAGAAAGTTCGGTCGGTGGCGGCATCGGCAATATCGCAAGTGTCGCTTCGGCGAATGTCAGCGGCGGAAACGATAACGTCGCAAGCGGATTCTGGAGCGCGGTGGGCGGGGGGCAAGGCAACGGCGCCAGTGGCGACCAGTCGACGGTGCCAGGAGGACGGTTCAACACGGCAAGCGGGGCTTCGAGCTTCGCAGCGGGCAACCGAGCCAAGGCAACGACGGATGGCTCGTTCATCTGGGCCGACTCGCAGGATTTCGACTTCCAACCATCGGTCGACAATTTCTTCGGCGTGCGCGCCACCGGCGGCGTCGGCTTCACCGTCGCGATCAATCCAACGAACGGCGCCGTAACCCAGTTCTGCAACCTGTTGCCGGGAACGCCGAGTTGGCAGTGCACGAGCGATCGCAACGCGAAGGAGAACTTCGTGCCGGTCGACGGCATGGACGTGCTCGCGCGCGTCGTTGCGATGCCTATCTCGACGTGGAACTTCAAGGGCGCGGATCCTTCGCTTCGCGCGATAGGTCCGACGGCGCAGGATTTCTACGCCGCGTTCCATCTCGGCAACGACGACAAGAGCATCGCCACGAGCAATCTCGCCGGCGTCGCGCTTGCGGCGATCCAGGGTCTATATCAGACGATGCGCAGGAAGGACGATCAGATCGCCGCGCAGGGCCAGGCGATCGCGCGGCTCACGGGAGAAGTAGCGGCGATGCGCGGCGAGCTCGACCGGGCGATGCGGACGCTCACGCGAAACGGAACGTTGCGTTAGCGAAGCGAATCGACCGGTGGTCGCACGCGGTCGGCGCGCTGCCATCAATCGCATCGCTTCATCGCGATCACATAGATCTTTGCAGGTCGATCGCTTTCATTACGAAGGTCGTGCGGAGTCAGTCCCGGTAGCCAATAGGCGTTGCCCGCCTTCAGAGATTGGCGTCCAGTCGGGCTCGAAACCACGACTTCGCCATCCGCGACGATACCCACTTCGCCCGGAACGCCGGAGTGTTGGCCCGTTCCCTGACCCGGAACCAGCGTCACGAGCTCGATATAAACGCCCGACGTGTTCAGTACCGCGACCGAGCCTGCCCCCTGCGCAGCGACGAGCGAGGTGCACAAACCGACCGCGATGCCGGCCATGAAGAAAAACGTCTTTTTCAAGAGACCGCACCTCCGCAATCAGTTCACTTGATTCTACGGCGACTCGCCTTCGGCGACTTGATGTGATCGAAAGCCGCAAGGCGCCGAGCCCCGCGACCTTCGCATAACGACGCTCATTCGACGATCGGCTGAGCGATGATCCATAAGCTCATCATCGTATACGCAATCATCAATACGAGCATCGGGAACTGGCTCCGTATCGCCACGCGACGATCGTCGAAACGACGAAGCGCCACGATGTGCGCCAAAGATACCGCTGCCACATGGCCGAGCACGATGGCGACCAGCGACGTATACCACACGAAGCGGGCGCCCACGATGCCGATGTCCGGTCGAAAATGGGCAGTGCCGAGAAGGTTCCATCCGAATCCGAACGGATCGGAGGCCAGACGGATCAACAACTGTCCCTGGATCAGAAAGTAACTCAGGTAATGGGCAACGAGATAGGCGATCGCAATCGGCACCAATGTCAAGACAAACGCCCGACCCGTTTCCTCGGGCGTCATCCGATTCTCGGAAGCGTTCGCGATCAACGTTGCCACGAGGCGGTAGACCGCGATGAAAGCGAGACAAAAAACCAGGAGGCCAACAGTATTGATAATCGCAAGACGCGAATCCCCCAACACCGGTAGCGCCACGTAAAGAGCGCTTTCGATGCGCTGCCAAAGTGGGGTCGCCATGAAGCCGTCGAAGGTTACCGTGGAAAGCATGACGATGACGAACACGGAAAAAGACGGGCTTATGTCTTCGTGGTCGACCAACCCGGCGCCCGGCGGTCGCAATATCAACGTACGCTGCGCGCGTCGATAGCGGCGGAATCGGCCCGACGTTTCACCAGAACCGGTTTCGATACGGATGTCGGTCGGCCCGAACTTCGACAGAACGCCAAACGCCAGAGCGAAGGGATCCGCGTGTGTCAGCCATGTGCTGCGACCGAAAATGAACATTCCTGTCCAGGTGAGGACCGAGAATCCAATGGCCAACCAAGCGAGGTGCGAGGGAATGGATCGACCTTCCCAGATCAGCTCCATCCAGGCAAAGGCGATGAACAAAGCGATCCCCGGCCAGACTCCGACGCTTTGCGGCCACTTGACTGTCGATCTTCGTGGCGCCCGCCATTTCGACACTATCCGCTCGCACCAATCGAATATCGCCGCCCATGGATTGACGATGGACCAGACGTTGCCGACGAAAGCCGACAGGTAGGAAAAGCCGACCCACCATGCGATCCAGATTGCAGTGGGTGCAACATTCCGGGTCGGTGTCTGGTCTCCGATGATTCCAGCGGCCACGACCAGGATGAGCGCTGCGACCGCGAAGACCTGTGCAACGAGGCGGATCTTCGGGCTGGCGAAGCCGTTGTCTATTTGCCACCGAAGGACATTTGGTTGCGCAGGAGCTTCAACCACGGCACTCGCGCGAACGGCAATCGATATGACAACAAAGGACAACGCGATTGCGCCGGCGGCTCCGATGATCCAAAGCGTCAGCGGAAGCGGCAGGTCGTAGCGCATGCCGAACCCGTGCCCATATACAGGCACGGAGAAGAGCGCGGCTAGCGAGGCCAACAGGCGGCCCGGTCGCCTAAAGCGTCGGCTGCGCAACCCTGCTGGCAACGCGAGGTGCCCGCTATCGTGGTCGAACTTCCAGGTACGCAAGAGGCCGTTGCTCGAGAGGTTCCCTGAAATGGATCTCGATGGGAAAGCGACCCGTCGCTGTCGCGGCAAACCGCAACGACGTGACAACGTCCGGCACGACGTCGCGCTCGATGTCGTAGCCATGCAGATCGACCTGCACGGGTTTGTCAGAGCTCACACGAATTAAGCAACGTGCGTCCGACGTATGTGAATCGCGTACGAGGTCCCGTGAACGATCCGACAGATGAGATCACCGCCCGCGAAACGCCTGAATCTTTGCGTTCACCTGTCGCACAGCATGCTCGAGCGTCGAAATATCCTTCGCAGGCAGATACATGGCGGGCAGTTCCCACACCTGCTTCAAGGAGAACAGAGGGTCGGCCGGCGCAATCTGTACGTAGGCAACGAGGTCGTTTCCGCTGCCCACAGTACCCATTCGCACCGAGTCTGCATGGAATTCAGTGTCAACGAGTTGAACGGACGAATCACCGCCCCCGGAGGATACCGATTTACCCATTTGCGCTAGCGCGGCCGCCAGCACGGGCACTTCGTCTTCATCGAGCAATCCCGCCCCAAGCGGATACAGCGTGTTTCCCGAACCAGCCGACACCGAGAGAACGACACTCATTGCCATGTGCTGCCGGCTCGGTTGACCGACCGGGTAGGCGCGAAGCAACTCGAGGCGCATTTCACCCGCCCGGGTGTTCGGGGCCGGGTTTGCGGGAGCGAGACCCGCGAAGGTGGGCGTTTTGACCGAGGGAAACGGCACTGTGGCGATGGTATAGAACTCGCGTACGCATGGAATGCAATGCGTCTGAACGAAGTCCTCGAATTGTGTAAACACCTGCGGCAGCGCACCGGGGCCCGGGGGAACGTTAGTTGCGCCAGCGACGTTGCTTTGCGCGCATACGAGGGCGATGAACGCGACCCGTGCGAAGTTCAGCGTGCGGCATGAAAGTGGCATGAGTCTTCGCATACGATGCCTGTATCGATTGAGGGGAAGTGCAAGGAAATGAGACGAGCGTGCCGACGTGGCGTCGAACTTCGATGAATCGTGGAAAGCCGACCGTCTCAGTCTGCGCAATCGGCCGGCGCGGCACTCGCAAATGGTAGAGCGCGTGCAGCGGGAGGTCAAGTTCGTGCCTGCTGTCATTTGTTGACGGAAGCACTTCGCCGTCCGAGACAGTCGTTTCTTCTTGCACGCTCTGTCGCTCCCTGCGTAATTTCGTCGACCTGCTTCGACCCGATTCACCAACAACGACACGTCGCCGCTTCTTCCTGGCTAAACTTGCAATCGCTTTGATGTCGAGCAGGCGCAGCGCGGACCACTGCGCTGCAGTCGCTTGTCGCTTTGAGACCGGACAGACTAATGCGTCACGTCCAAGGAAGCCGCATGAACAGAATTGGAGTAGCGAAAGGCTTTGCAATTCCGACGGCAGTGTTCCTGGCTTCCTTGACTGTCGCTTCGACCGGATCCGCCCAGAGCCCTGAACCCGTTCCCTGGACGGGACCGGTGGCCAAGGCAAACTGCGGCCCCAAAGACAGGGTCGAGGGCGGACTGCAGGGTGAGACCACGCATCAGGAACGCCTTAGCGGCGATTCGGAACATGGCTACAACTGCAATCTCGAGCTCGTGGGGCAGTTCCGGGGCGAAGGAACGAAATCGCAGGGCGCACTCGCGTGGTCGGACCACTGTGCCTACTACACGACGATCAACAATCCCCTGCAGGAGCATCGCGGCACCATCGTCCTGGATGTCTCCGACCCCGCGCATCCTCGGGTAAGCACGTACCTCGACGCACCTGCGATGCTCGACCCGCACGAGTCGATGAAGCTGAACGACCAGCGCAAACTTCTCGCGGGCGGCCAAAACAACGGGCCCTGGTTTGCCATTTATGACGTGTCCGGCGACTGCCGCCACCCAGTTTTGAAAAGCAGCATCCAACTCCCCGGAAGCTCGGCGCACATGAGCGCCTGGGCCCCCGACGGCATGACCTACTACCTCACCCAGAACCCCCAATGGGGGCCGGGCCCGTTGTACATCCTGGACGTCTCGGACCCATCCAACGTGAAACAGCTCCCTACATGGCAGTTCGAGGGTGATGGGAAGCCGCACGACGCGGACCTCAGCGCGGATGGGACCCGCCTGTACTCGGGACAATACGGCGACGTCGGCACGACCCCCGATGGGCTGGTGATCGAAGACGTCAGCGACTATCAGTACCGTCGCCCCAATCCACAGATCAAAATCGTCAGCAAGCTTTTCTGGAATGATTCGAGCGGAGCGGAGCAGATGCTCCCGTTCTCGGCCGATGGTCGCCATTACATCCTCAGCACCGACGAGTTCGGCGGATTCGGGGCCGCCGGCGGTCTTGCGGCCGCCTGCGCCCGCGGAGCGATGCCGTTCGGGGTCCCGCAGATCATCGACATAACGGACGAGCGCAATCCTCGCATCATTGCCAAAGTCATGCTCGAGGTGGATGCTCCCGAGAACTGCCGGGCGTTCCTTGCCAATCCTCCAGATCTGGGATCGACGATCCCGGGCCCGTACCCCGATGGGTACAGTGCTGAAAGATGCAACTTGGATCGTGCCGATAATCCGGCAATGCTTGCTTGCTCGTTCGAACAGGCAGGCTTGCGTGTTTTCGACGTTCGCGATCTTCATCATCCCAAGGAGATCGCGTACTGGAAGCCACCGGCGTTGCGCACGGCCTTCCTGCCTGGATCATTCACGTGGACGCCAGGCGCTGATCGAACCGCCGACAGGACAGCGGGCACACCGCGTTTCGTCAAGGTCGGCGACGAACTCAACGTTTGGACCGTCAGCGATGGCAACGGCTTTCAGGTCCTGCGTTTCACGGCCAAGTTCAAAACGCGATACAAAGACGTTCTTGGTGAAGCACTTCGAAACCAGAAGGGCAACTGAGTCATGAAATCACGACGATGGCCGGCTGTTTGCCGACGTCTTGTGACAAGCCCGCTTTGACGGGCTTGTCATTTTGCTTGCGTTGAGGGCGCTGATCGAAGAAACGCTCGACCAAGATTCTCAGTGTTTGAGCGCGGCGCGAGTGCTGCGAGTCTTAAAGCAGCGTCGGAAGAGGTCGAAAGACGCTTGGGCGAACGACTCTTGAAGTGAAAGGACCCGCCGAAGCGGGTCCTGTTTGCCCTGATCGCAGATTGCGCTTTGTCGGCTTTGCTACCTGGTTTGTTCAGTCGTCACCGTGTCTTCGAAGAGATCCTTGTGTTGCGCTTTGAACCTGTCCGAAAAGCGGAGAACCTGAAAGCCGTGGCCATCGCTGACGGTCCAGAGCTGCACCTCGGTCGAGTTGCCGTTGCCGTTGCCGTTGCCATTGCCGTTCCCATTGCCGTTGCCATTGCCATTGCCGTTGCCATTGCCATTCTGCTTGGCCTTGTCCTGGCCTTTGCCCTTGCCGACAACGACCCAGCGTACCCAGTGAGCGATCTTGTCGACCGTGCGATCGACACCCGGCGCCCAACTCCCAGATGCGGGAAGCACTCTGGTCCGCGGGGCCCCCGACTTCCAGTACGCGATCTCTTTCGGATGGGTTGGATCGCTTACGTCGAAAACGCGCAATTGCGCATTTTGAAAACCGCAAGCGAGCATCTTGGTATCGTCGGGATTGTCAGCGACGCATGTTTCTTCACTGTAGTTGGTCGTCCCCGAACTGGCCGGCAAATTGGTCCCCGGCGCGGTTCCGGGAACATCCGGCGGTGTCTCCGCGCGCAGCGTCGCGCAATTCGCCGGGTCGCTCACTTCCAGCCTGAGCTTGGCGATGATCTTCGGGTTCGTCACGTCGGCGATGTCGATGATCTGCGGATAACCGAAAGCGGACGCCCCCCGGGCACACGCGGCGGCCCAACCGCCCGCGCCACCCGCGCCGCCCGCCTCGTCGGTGCTGATGATGTACGGGTGCCCCTCGATCTTCACCGGGATCATCGACTCGGATTGCCCTTGGTCTGCCCAGAAGAGCTTGCTGATGATTCGGATCTGCGGATTGGGGCGACGAAACTGATAATCGCTGACGTCCTCGACCACGAGCCCATCCGGACCGAAGGAGGAATCCGTTGGCGCCGCGCCGAATTCGCCGGGTTGCCCCGCGAACAGCAGTGTCCCTTCGGGTACGCCGGGCAAGAAGCCACTCGGGTTGATATTCAGCGAGTGGGGTCTGCCATCGCCCGTGTATTGCCAGGGCGGGAGCGCCTGCGGATGGGCCGGGTCGGAGAGGTCAAAGATGTACACGAAGCCGCCGACGCCTCGAAAGTTCTGGGTGGCATAGAACGTCTTGCCGTCCGGGGCGAAATCGCCCATATGGTGGAAACTGGTGCTCGATGCGTTGATTTGGCCCTTCAGGACCGGGTGGCGGCAGTCGGAAATGTCATAAACCGCAAAGTTCGACCCCGTGGTTTGACCGGCCACGAGGAGGCGAGTATTAGCGTTGCTCGACAGTGTCTCGTGTGGGGCAAGGGCCGCGGGGGTGTCGGTCAGGTTTGCCGTCACCACCGGATGCCTGGGGTCGGACGCATCGATGACCTTGATGCCTTGGCCGGTGGTAGGACCATTGTCCGTTCCATAGTAGCCGCACACGTCGTAGTACGCCGGTCCATCTTGGGAATACGCTCCTTGATACGTGTCCTGGGGCTCCTCGCCCACGAGTTCCAGATTGCAGTTGTAGGCGGTTTCGGAATCGCCGCTGAAACGTTCTTCCATCGTGGTCTCGCCTTGCAATCCGCTTTCCGCGTGGTCGGTTGGACCGCAGATCGCCTTCGGAATCGACGCGGGAAATCCGTCGGAAGAAAGCGGTTGTGCCGAGGCGATGGAAGCGCTGAGCAACAGACCCGGTACCGCGGCGGCCGAAATTGCAAATAATCTTACGAGATCCTGTTTCTTCATGACTCCTCCAAAGACGCGTCCTGCGCGCAAGCCGGTGCAAAAGCCTACTCCCGGCGAACAGCTACGACCTTTTTCAAAACTGCGAATACTTTTCAAAAACTGCGAATAAATTCGTTTACGAATCTGAACACGGCGCTCGGGAGCGTTTGAAGGACGCGCGGCCGGGGGAGCGTTACAAATGAAAGGACCCGCCGAAACGGGTCCTGTTTGCGCTGATCTCCAGATTTCGCTTTGCCAGCTTTGCTACTGGCTTTGTTCAGTCGTCACCGTGTTTGCGAAGAGATCCTTGTGTTGCGCGGTGAAGCTTTTCGAGAATTGGAGAACCTGGAAGCCGTGGCCATCGCTGACGGTCCAGAGCTGGATATCGGCCGAGTTGCCGGGTCCGCCGCCAACGCCATTGCCGTTCCCGTTGCCATTGCCATCCTGCTTCTTCTTGTCGTGGCCGTTGCCCTTGCCGACAACGACCCAGCGCGGCCAGTGAGCGATCTTGTCCACGGTTCGATCAACGCCCGCCGCCCAGCTCCCCGATGCGGGAAGGACCTTCGTCCGCACGGCCCCCGACTTCCAGTACGCGATCTCCTTCGGGCTGGTTGGATCGCTTACGTCGAAAACGCGCAATTGCGCATTCTGAAAACCGCAAGCGAGCATCTTGGTATCGTCGGGATTGTCGGGGACACATGTTTCTTCACTGTAGTTGGTCGTCCCCGAAATGGCCGGCAAATTGGTCCCCGGCGCGGTTCCGGGGACATCGGGCGGCGTTTCGGCGAGCAGCGCCGCGCAATTCGCCGGGTCGCTCACTTCCAGCCTGAGCTTCGAGATGATCGTGGGGTTCGTCGGGTCCGCGATGTCGACGATCTGCGGAAAACCGAAAGGAGACGCTCCCCGGGCACACGCGGCTGCCCAACCGCCCGCGCCGCCGGCGCCGCCCGCCTCGTCCGTGGTGATGATGTACGGGTGTCCCTTGATCTTCACCTGGATCATGGATTCGGCTCCCCCTAGCGGCGAGAAGAGCGTGCTGATGATCTTGATCTGCGGGTTGGTGCGACGGAACTGATAGTCGCTGACGTCCTCGACCACCAGCCCGTCTCCGCCCGAGGCGTAGGGGAATTGGACATTCTGCCCCACGAACGCCAGCGTCCCTTCGGGCACGCCGGGCAGGAAGCTACTCGTGTTGAGCGTTAGCGAGTGGGGCCTGCCATTGCCGAGGTATTGCCAAGGCGGGAGCGACACCGGATTTGAAGGGTCGGAGACGTCAAAGATGTACACGAAGCCGCCGATGCCTTGATTGTTCTGGCTGGCATAGAACGTCTTGCCGTCCGGGGAGAACGCGCCCATATGGTGGAAACTGGGGCTTGACGCGGTGACCTGGCCCTTCAGGACCGGGTGGCGGCAGTCGGAAATGTCATAAACTGCGAAGTTCCCCCCGAGTGTGGTTTGGCCGGCCACGAGGAGGCGAGTCTTTGCACTGGTGGACACCGTTTCGTGTGGGGCAAGCGCCGCGGCGGTGTCGGTTAATTGCGTGGTCACCACTGGATGCGCGGGGTCGGACGCATCGATCACCTTGATGCCTTGGCCAGTGGTAAAACCACGGTCCGTTCCATAGTAGGCGCACACGTCGTAGTACGCCGGTCCATCCTGTGAATAAGCTCCTTGATACGTGTCCTGAGGCTCCTCGCCTATCAGTTCCAGATTGCAGTTGTAAGCGGTTTCGGAATCGCCGCTGAAACGTTCCTGCTCCGTCGTCTCGCCTTGCAGTCCGCTTTCGGTATGGTCGGTCGGGCCGCAGTGCGCCTTGGGCACCGACGCGGGAAAGCCGTCGGAAGAAATCACTTGTGCCGAGGCGAGGGAAGCGCTGAGTAACAGACCGGGTATGGCGGCGGCTGAAACGGCAAATAATCTTGCGAGATTTCGTTTGTTCATCATTCCTCCTGAGACGTCCTGCGCGCAAGGACCGGCGCGGAAGGATACACCCGGCGCGGCGGTACGCGCTTTTGAAAACCTGCGAATACTTTTCAAAAGCTGCGATTCCTCCGCGCAGCGAAGCTGAAGACAGCGCTTGGGAAGACGTTTGAAAGACGCTTTGCCGAGGGAGTGTCGGCAGAAACGAAAGGACCCGCCGAAGCGGGTCCTGTTTGCGCCGATCTCCAGATTGCGCCTTGCCGGCTTGGCTACCTGTCTTGTTGGGTCGTCACCGTGTTTGCGAAGAGATCCTTGTGTTGCGCGGTGAAGCTTTTCGAGAATTGGAGAACCTGGAAGCCGTGGCCATCGCTGACAGTCCAGAGCTGGATATCGGATGAGTTGCCGGGTCCGCCGCCAACGCCATTGCCGTTCCCGTTGCCATTGCCATCCTGCTTCTTCTTGTCGTGGCCGTTGCCCTTGCCGACAACGACCCAGCGCGGCCAGTGAGCGATCTTGTCCACGGTTCGATCGACGCCCGCCTTCCAACTCCCCGATGACGGAAGGACCTTCGTCCGCACGGCCCCCGACTTCCAGTACGCGATCTCCTTCGGACTGGTTGGATCGCTTACGTCGAAAACACGCAAGCCGGCATTCTGAGCGCCGCAAGCAAGCATCTTGGTATCGTCGGGATTGTCGGCGACGCATGTTTCTACACTGTAGTTGGTCGTCCCCGAAATAGCCGGCAAATTGGTCCCCGGCGCGGTTCCGGGGACATCCGGCGGCGTCTCGGCGAGCAGCGCTGCGCAATTCGCCGGGTCGTCCACTTGCATTCTGAGCTTGGCGATGATCTTCGGGTGCGTCTCGTCGGCGACGTCGATGAGCTGCGGGAAACCGAAAGCGCCCGCCCCCCGTTGACACGCGGCCGGCCAACCGCCTGCGCCGCTCGCAGCGCCGGCCTCGTCGACGCTGACGAGGTACGGGTGCCCGTTGATCTTCACGGGGATCATGGACTCGCCTGTCCCCTGGTCCGTGTAGAAGAGCGTGCTGATGATTCGGATCTGCGGATTGGGGAGACGATTCTGATAGTCGCTGACGTCCGTGATTACCAGCCCATCTGGGGCGTCGTTGAAGGGCCAGCTGCGGCCCTGGTTCATGTACGCCCGCGTCCCTTCGGCCAGACCGTCGAAGCCCTGCGGGTTGACGTTGAGCGAGTGCGGCCTGCCATTGCCCGAAAAGTCCCAGGTGGGAAGCTGCTTCGCGTTGGACGGGTCGGACGTGTCAATGATGTACAAGGGGCCGCCGAGGCCGCTGCAACAAGGGTTCTGGCTGAGGTAGAACGTCTTGCCGTCCGGGGCGAAATTGCCCATGTGGCCATTGCTGCCCGGCAGGGTGAGGTTGGACTTCAGAGCCGGGTGGCGGCAGTCGGAAATGTCATAGACCGCAAAGTTTTGTCCACCCGTTTGCCCGGCGACGAGGATGCGAGTGTTGGCATTGGTATGCACCGTCTCGTGCGGGGCAAGCGCCGCGGGGGTGTCGGTCAACTGCGTGGACACCACTGGATGCGTGGGGTCGGAGACATCGATGACCTTGATGCCTTGGCCAGTCGTAGGACCGTTGTCCGTCCCATAGTACGCGCACACGTCGTAGTACGCCGGCCCATCCTGGGAATAGGCTCCTTGATACGTGTCCTGGGGCTCCTCGCCCACGAGTTGCAGATTGCAGTTGTAGGCGGTTTCGGAATCGCCGCTGAAACGTTCCTGCTCGGTCGTCTCGCCCTGCAATCCGCTTTCGGTATGGTCGGTCGGACCACAGGTCGCCTTGGGGATCGACCCGGGAAAACCGTCGGGAGAAATCGCCTGTGCCGAAGCGATCGCAGCGCTGAGCAACAGACCAGGTACCGCGGCGGCCGAAACTGCAAATAGTCTTACGAGATCCTTTCTGTTCATGACTCCTCCAAAGACACGTCCTGCGCGCAGGCCGGTGCAAAAGCCTACTCCGGGAGAGCCGGTGCGAGCTTTCTCAAAACTGCGAATACTTTTCAAAAACTGCGAATATTTCCGAGCACGTTGGGCTCGCAGGCGTGACCGGCAGACCGCCTTTAGGTAGCCTCGCATGGCTGGCGCGGCTGTGCGCTCTCGCAGCAGCGACCATCCGCAAGTGTCTGGTGGTCATTGCGCAACAAGTTGCACTTTACCGACCGCGAATGGGCACGCGACGCGTCAAGTCGTTGCAGCCACAATCGTTCCGTGTACCCAAACTTGAATGCGAATCGATCCTGTTTACACGACGTTTCGTGGCTGCTAGAGTCCGGCCACGCCCTCCGGAACCGTTCAGCCTCTCCGTTCTCGCGCATCGTCTGCCAAGCAGCGGCTAGCGCCGAGACGCCGAGTCCCATGAGTCCCTTACGCATCGTTCCTCACCGCGCATCGGCGATGTTCGCCTCCATGTCGATCATCGCGGCTCTCGTGTCGCCGGCCCCCGCGCTAGCCCTCGAATATCCGATCGGCAAGCCGCAGATTCGTGCAGGCATTGAAGTGAGCGCGGTCTACCTGCAGCCGATATTGATGGAGCCGGCCGGCATGATGCGTTCCGTCCGCGATTCCGACATCCATCTGGAGGCCGACGTCAAGGCGCAAAGCGACAACCCCAACGGCTTCCAGGATGGCACATTCGTCCCGTATCTCGATGTTCATTACGAGATCGCGAAGGAGGGCTCGGGCGAACCGATCCGCGGTGAGTTGATGCCGATGGTCGCCAATGACGGGCCGCACTATGGCGACAACGTCAAGCTGCAGGGCGCGGGCAAGTACCATGTTCGAATCACGGTGGCCCCGCCCGGAGCAGCATCCCACTTCGGCCGGCACACCGACAAGGAGACGGGCGTCGGGCCGTGGTTCAAGCCGTTCACGCTGGACTACGACTTCGCGTTCACCGGGCTCGGCAAGAAGGGCGGCTACTGACCGTGTCGCTCCACGCGAAATCGCATTCGCTGTCATGGCGAGGCAAGGGCGTCGCGTCGGTGGTCTCCCCGCTGCTCGTGCTTGCCGCACTTTCGCCGTCGGAGATCGCGCACGCGCAGGAGGCGATGCCGGTGTTCTCGGTCAAGGCTCTCGGCGGTATCCTCGAGCCGGACATGATCGAAGTGCCGGCGGACACGCGCTTCAAGATCGAAATCGAGAACGAGGGTAGCGATCCCATCGAGTTCGAAAGCACCGAATTGCACGTGGAGAAGGTGCTCGCGGGCGGCGCAAAATCGTACGTCGTGATCAACGGACTAAAGCCCGGCACCTACACGTTCTTTGACGACTTCCATCCCGACACCGGCAAAGTTCACGTCGTCGTCAAGTAGTGGCGACGGCTTCGCGGCTTCGAATCCGTCGAGGCTCGCCGCGCTGGGCGAGTGGATGCGCACGCATGGCCGTGCGTTGCAAACCGTGCAATGGTGCGTGGTTGCAGCCTACGTCGTTCTCGTCGCGGTGCCGGCGTTCCTGCCGCTTCCGCCGGAGGACGCGCACGGGTACGACAATCTCGTCGTGGCCGCGCAATGGATGTTCTGGGGCCTCTGGTGGCCGCTCGTCATCGCGTCGATGTTCGTGCTCGGTCGCACGTGGTGCGGGGTGTTCTGCCCCGAGGGAACATTGAGCGAGGCCGCGAGCCGCCATGGCCTGGGCCGGGGGGTTCCACGCTGGTTGCGCTGGGGCGGCTGGCCGTTCGTCGCATTCGCGCTGACAACGGTCTTCGGGCAACTGGTGAGCGTCTACCAGTACGCGACGGCGACGCTCCTCGTGCTCGGCGGCTCGACGCTCGCCGCCGTCGCCGTCGGCTTCGTCTATGGCAAGGGCAAGCGCGTCTGGTGCCGTCACCTCTGCCCGGTGAACGGCGTATTCGCGGTACTCGCGCGGATGTCGCCGCTTCATTTCGCCGTCGACACCGGTGCGTGGCGAGCGAACGCGGGCCGCGTGCGCGCGCACCCGGTCAACTGCGCACCGATGGTCCGCATCCGGCGGATGACGGGGGCTTCCGAATGCCACATGTGCGCACGTTGCAGCGGCTTGCATGGTGCCGTCGCGCTTGATGCACGCTTGCCCGGGCACGAGGTTGCGCGAATCGATGTCGCGGAAGCGCGCGCCTGGGATGCGGTGCTCATCGTGTTCGGCATGATGGGACTTGCGATCGGCGCTTTCGAGTGGAGTGCCACGCCATGGTTCGTCGATCTGCGAACCGCGCTCGCGAACCATGTTCTCGAGCACGGTCCGGCGTGGCTGCTCGCCGACAACGCGCCTTGGTGGCTGCTCACGCACTATCCCGACGTACACGACGTCTTCACGTGGCTCGACGGCGCTTTGATCGTCGGCTGGATCGTCGGCACGGCGCTCGTCCTCGGCGGCTTCATTACGCTCTGCCTGGCACTTGCATCGTTGCCCGCGCGCGAAATTCGGCGCCGCGTCTACGCATTGAGCTACGCGCTGACGCCGCTTGCCGGCATCGGCCTTTTTGTCGGGCTTTCGGCCTTGACGGTAGGGCTTGCGAAAGGCGAGGGCGTGACGGTTCACGCGCTGCCGATGATCCGCTGTGTGCTGCTTGCTGCAGGCGCGGCGTGGAGCGTGCGCCTCGGTTACGTGCAACTCAAGACACGTGTCGCGGGCGTGCGGCTCGCCTTTGCCATCTTCGCCTTGTCGCTCGGCATCGCCGGCGTGCTCGCCGCCTGGTACCCCTTCGTGTTCCGCATCGCTTGATCTCGCGGCACGCCGCGTCACGTCGAGTAGCTCAACCCGTGCTCCACCCGCCGCCGAGCGCGCTCATCAGGTCGACGGTGAACGTGAGAAACGACTGGCGATTGCGCACGAGCGCGAGTTGCGCGTCGTTGAGCGTCCGCTGCGCGTCGAGCACTTCGAGATATGCGGAATAGCCGGCTTCGTAGCGCTGCGTCGCGAGTTCGAGGCTGCGGCCGGCATCATCGACGCGCGTGCGCAGATCCTGCTCGGTATCCGACGCGTACGCAACGTTGCTCAACGCATCCGACACATCGCGAAACGCGTTTTGCACGGCCTGTTCGTAGAGAACCTCAGCCTGGTGCGCGCGCGCTTCAGCCTCCTGCGTGCGCGCGGCGTAACGTCCCCAGTCGATCACCGGGCCGAGCAATCCTGTACCGATCGACCAGATCGCCGTCCCCGGCGACAGCAGATGCGCGAGGTTGTCGCTTTGCAGGCCGAGCGATGCCGTGAGCGTGATCGTCGGGAGCTGCGCCGCGCGCGCGACCCCGATTTGCGCGGTGGCCGCCGTTAGCGAGGCTTCGGCTTGGCGCACGTCGGGGCGCCGCTCGAGCAGCGTCGACGGCAGGCCGGCCGGCGGCAGCGGCGGTGAAGGCAACGTGCGAAGATCCGCGGGCGAGAGCGTCAAGTCGAGCTCGCCGGTCAAGACGCCGAGCTGATGTATCGACACGGCGCGAAGCCGGCGTAGCTCCTTTAGCTGGGCCGCGAGTTGCGCGCGGTTGCCCTGGGCCTGGTAGACGTCGAGCTCGGACGCGATGCCGGCGTTCGCGCGCCTTCTCGTGATGTCGACCGAATCGTCGGCCGCGTCGAGGCTCTCCTGCGAAACCGCGATCTGTGCGTCGAGCGAGCGCACGCTGAAGTACGCACGCGCGATCGCGCCGGCAAGCGTCAGCCCGACGACGCCGCGCGCGTATTGCGTCGCGGTGTATTGCGCCTGGGCAGCCTCGCGCAATCGTCGCAGCCGTCCCCAGAAGTCGAGCTCGAACGCGGTGTTCGCCGCGAGCTGGAAGTTGTTCACCGTCGCCGGCGAACCTGCGCGCACCGACGGCGTCTGCGCGCTGAACCCCGAGCGCGACGCAGCGCCCGGCGCATCGATCTCGGGCAACAACGCCGCATTGGCCTCGCGCAAGAGCGCCGCCGCTTCCTCGATGCGCGCGATGGCGAGGCGAATGTCGGTGGCGTGCGCAAGCCCGTCGGCGACGAGCCGATCGAGCGTCGCATCGTTGTAGAGCCGCCACCAGTCCGCGGGAACGGTGGCGAGCGTCGTGCCTACGGGTTCCGGCTCCGGGTACGCCTCGGGCACGTCGACGTCGGGGCGGTGGTAATCCGGCCCAACGGGTGCGCATGCCGCGAGCGCCGTTGCCACACAAACGACAAACGCACGTCGCATCACGCGCCTTCTCCTGCGGGTTCCCGCACGGATCCGGCTGCCGGCGCTTCCAAGGTCTTGGGTCGCGACGCGAACACCGTGAAGAACAGCGGAACGAAAATCGTCGCCACGAATGTCGCGAGCAGCATGCCGCCGACGACGCCCGTTCCCATCGAGCGGCGCGCCCCCGCGCCCGCGCCGGTTGCGAACGTCAGCGGCAGCACGCCGAACACGAAGGCGATCGACGTCATCACGATCGGGCGAAAGCGCAGGCGCGCCGCCTGAAGAGCAGCGTCGACGGGTCGCATGCCTGCGAGAAGCCCCTGCTGGGCGAACTCGACGATCAGGATCGCGTTCTTAGCCGAAAGGCCGACCAGCACGACGAGCCCGATCTGAAAGTAGATGTCGTTCTCCATGCCGCGCAACCACACGAGGCCGAGGGCACCCAGCACGGCGAACGGCACGGCGAACACGACCGCGGCCGGCAGTCGCCAGCGCTCGTAGAGCGCGGCGAGAATCAGGAACACCATGACGATCGCGAAGCCGAACGCGAAGACCGATGCGCGGCCGGTGCGTTTTTCCTGAAACGCCTGGCCGGTCCATTCGAGCGTGTAACCGGCTGGCAGTACTTCGCGTGCGACCTGCTCGGCCGCCTTGATTGCCTCGCCCGAGCTCACGCCGGCCCTGCCGCTACCGAGCACCTTCGCCGCGAGAAAGCCGTTGTAGCGCTCGACCTGCTCCGGACCGACGATGCTCGACGTCGTCACGAGCGCCTTCAGCGGGATCATCTCGCCGCTCGTGTTCGAGCGAACGTAAACCTGGCCGAGGTCGTCGGGCTCCGCTCGGTACGCGGCGTCGGCCTGCACCTGCACGCGATACGTGCGCCCCGACATGTTGAAGTCGTTGACGTACAACGTGCCGATCGTGCTCGAAAGCGCGTCGAACACGTCGGACACTGGCACGCCGAGCGCCATCGCCTGCTCGAGATTCACCTCGACGTAAACCTGCGGCACGGTCGCGCGATAGAACGTGTTGATGCCGGTCAGACGCGGATCGCGCGCGAGCGCCGCAGTGAACGACTGCACGACCTGCCCCAGATGCGCGGGGTTCGAGTCGCTTCGCGCCTGCACGTACGCCTCGAAGCCGCCGGCGGTGCCGAGTCCACGGATCGGCGGGGGATTGAAGCCCACGGCGACGCCATCGGGCAGCTTCTGGCCGAGATCCGTCATGTCCCTTGCGAGTGCGAACGACGTCTTCGCGCGCTCGTCCCAGTCCTTGAGCAGCATGAACGTCGTGCCGGCATTCGGTTTGTTCGCGCCCCCGACGAAGTCGCGTCCGGGCGCCACGAACATGTGCTCGATTGCTGGTTCACTCGCGAGTGCGCGCTGCAATCGTGCGCCCGCGGCATCCGTGCGCTGCAGCGTCGCCGCGTCGGGCAGCGTGATCGCCCCGAACAGGTAGCCCTGGTCCTCCGGCGGAACGAAGCTGCCGGGCACGCGCAGGAACAGGATGCCGACAAGCGCGATCACGGCGAGAAACGCGAAGCCCGCAAGCAGCCGTCGCCGGATCGCGAGACCGATCATCCAGAGGAACGTGGAAGTGAGCTTCGCGAAGCCCACGTTGAACGGATGGAAGATTCGCGACTCGTGGTGACCCGCCTTCAGAAGCAGCGCGCAGAGCGCGGGCGTCAGCGTCAGCGCCATCAGGCCCGAGAGCAGCACCGAGATGGCGACGGTGACCGCGAACTGCCGATAAAGCTGCCCGGCGATGCCGCCGAGGAAGGCGACCGGGACGAACACCGCACAGAGCACGAGCACGATCGCGAACACGGCGCCCGACACCTCGAACATGGAGGCGATCGCTGCGTCCTTCGCGCTCTTCTTCTCGGTGCGCATCAGCCGCTCGACGTTCTCGAGCACGACGATCGCATCGTCGACGACGATGCCGACCGCGAGCACCATTGCGAAGAGCGTCAGCGTGTTGATGGAGAAGTGCAGGGCATAGAGGCCCGCGAACGTCCCGATCAGCGACACCGGCACCGCGATCATCGGAATCAGCGTCGCACGCCAGTGCTGCAGGAAGACGAAGACGACGAGCAGCACGAGCACCGCGGCCTCGCCGAGCGTCTTCAGCACTTCCTTGATCGAGGCGTCGATCACGCGCGTCGTGTCGAACGGGATGATGTAGTCCATCCCCTGCGGGAACGCGCCCTTGAGCTCCTCGACGCGCTTCTTGACCGCGTCGCCGACCTCGAGCGCGTTCGCGCCGGTCTGAAGGAACACCGCCATGCCGACCGCCGGCTGGCCGTCCACCGTCGTCGTGATGTCGTAGCTTTGGGCACCCAGTTCGACGCGCGCGATGTCGCGAATGCGCAGCACGCCGGACGGTCCGCCGGCACGCACGACGATGTCGGCGAACTGCTCGGGCGTGACGAGGCGCCCGCGCGCTGTCACGGTGTAGACGAGCGACTGGCCAGGCGGTGCCGGCTCGGCGCCAAGCTTGCCGGCTGCGTATTGCTGGTTTTGCGCGCGTATTGCGTTCGCCACGTCGGTCGGTGTGACGCCGAGCCGTGCCATCTTGTCGGGCGCGAGCCAGATGCGCATCGAGTAACCGGAGCCGAACAGCGTCACGTCACCCACGCCCGGCACGCGCTTCAACTCGTCGATCATGTTGACCGTCGCGTAGTCGGCCATGTACGTGGTCTTCTGCGCACCGGAGCGCGAGACAAGTCCGACGACAAGCAGGATGTCGTTGCTGCGCTTCTGGACGATGATGCCGTTGCGTCGCACCTCGTCGGGCAGCCGCGGCAGCGCGATGTTGACGCGGTTGTTGAGCTGGAACACCGCGGTGTCGACGTTCGTGCCAACGTCGAACGTCGCCGTGATCGTCATCGTGCCATCGGCGGCAGCGCTCGAGCTGAAGTAGATCATGTTCTCGACGCCCGAGAGCTGCTCCTCGATCGGTGCCGCGACGGTCTTCGCAAGCGTCTCCGCACTGGCGCCCGGGTAGGTCGCGCTGATCGTCACCGTCGGCGGCGCGATTTCCGGATATTGGGCGATGGGCAGAATCCGCGACGCAATGATCCCGGCGAGCGCGATGATGATCGCGATGACGCTCGCGAAGATCGGCCGCTCGATGAAGAAGCGGGACAGCCTGCCCATCGCGCCTTACCGCGGCGCCGGCTGCGCTGGCGAGGCGTCGGCCTGCTTCGCCGCGTCCCCGGTGCGCGGCGTCACCGAGGTGCCAGGCTTGAGCTTCATCAGGCTGTCGACGATGACGATGTCGCCCGGCGAAAGGCCCGCGGTAACGATCCAGTCGCTGCCAAGCCAGTTCGCCGTTTGCACCTGCCGCTGCATGGCCTTGCCATCGGATCCGACGAGCCAGACGAAATGAGACTGCTCGGTCTGCACGACGGCCGATTGCGGCACCAGAAACGCGTCCTGAGTGCCCGCCACGATGCGCACCCTGACGAATTGTCCGGGGAGCCACGTTAGGTCGGCATTCGGAAATTCCGCGCGAAGCTGCACTGTGCCAAGCTTCGGATCGACGGCCGAACCCGTGAAGTTGAGCCGGCCGTCCTGCGCTTGCGCGCTTCCATTGCTTTCGCTGATCGATACCTGAGTAGAGGCTGCATCCCTGCGAATGCGGTCGAAGTCGCTCTCGGCGACCGAGAAACGTACCCACACCGGATCGACCTGCGTAATCGTCGTGAGAAGATCGGTGTTGGCGGCGAGGAGGCTGCCTTCCGATCGCACGGCGCGGCTCGTGATGCCGCCGATCGGCGCCTTCAGGTTCGTGTACGAAAGGTTGAGCTGCGCTTCGGCGAGCTTCGCCTGCGCGCCTTCGATCGCCGCGGCCGATTCCTTGAGCGTCGACACCGCCTGGTCGTACTCGCGGCGGCTGATCGCCTTCGTGTCGGCGAGCGAGCGCAACCGTTCGGCTTCGCGTTGCGCGAGCTCCTGTCGCGCGTGTTCCTGGGAGAGCGTCGCCTTCGCCTGCGCGACGGCGAGCTCGAACGGCGCGCGCTCGATCGTGAAAAGCGTCTGCCCGGCCTTGACCTTCGCGCCTTCGCTGTAGAGGCGCTTCTCGAGGATGCCCGCGACCCGCGGCCTGATCTCGACCTCGCGCGAGCCTTCGGCTTGTCCGACCGCTTCGAGCACGAGCGGCACGCTTTGCCGCTCGACGCGCTTCACGGTGACGCTCAACGGTGCGGCGGGCGCCGGCTCGGCGCGCGCGCCTTGCATGTCATCGTGCTGCGTGCACGCCGCAACGAGCAGCATCGTAGCGAGCGTGGTCAGCGCGCGGTAGTGAAAACGATCGTAGCCGGCAGGATCGGCGGCACAGAGGAAGCTCATCGGAAGCAGGCGGCGAAACGGCGAGCGGCATTATAGACATTGCACCCGCGGGGAGAGGCTTGGTCATGACATCGAGAATCATGCCGTTGGCCGAACGAGCGCTCCCGAGAATGCGTGCCAGGCGCGTAGTTCCGGATGGGGCTCCAGCAAATCGTCGCCGTGGCGCGCGTATCGCGTCGTCGTTCGCGGCCTCGATTTCGTCGCTCGATCGGTTCTGCTCGGCAGCAACGCATTCGTCGCGCCGGGATTCGCGAACTTCCGCACGTTGCGTAAGGCGGGCGCGCCACGCGTGCGCTGCGTGGCGCGCTTTGTCGAGATCGAGATGGGCGTCGCATCGCCGTCCTGACGGAGGCCGCATCGATTACGTCGACTTCCCCGTCGGTCGATCTTGTGACCGACCGCGTGACCTTGGCCGAGCTCGTCGCACGGATTACGCTACCCGCGTATTTCCGCTGGCGACGGTGGTCGGCGGAATCCGGGTGGGTCCGCTACGGATAACGAAAGAACGTTCGCGATGCGCCGCTTCGCGCGACGATCGGATCCGACGCGCGCGGCGGATTGACCGCGACGTTCGGTGGCCGGGCCACCGATGCCGCCGCGAACGACACTGTCTTAGCGCGCGGCAGCGACAAATGCGAAGCACCGCGAACCGACGCGCGATACTGGGATGGGCTCGCACCTGTCCGTCCGCGAAACTTGCTGCAAAGGTGCGACGGGCTTGCGAATCCGCATTCCGTGGCGATCCGCACAATCGAGACGTCGGTGCTTTGCAACAGCATCCGCGCCTTCGCAAGCCGCTGTTCGAGAACGTACTGATAGGGCGTGGTGCCTGTCGATGCGCGAAACGCGCGCATGAAATGGCCGCTCGAAAGATGCGCGATGCCGGTCAGGTCGCCGAGGCGAATTCGCCGTGCGAGGTTGGCGTCGATGTATTCCTGCACCCGGCGCATCACCGGTGTGCGCAGCGGATTGACGCCGTGCTCGTCATGCAGGTCGTGCACGCATTGTCCGCCGGTATCGGAGTGGCATCGCAGCAGATGGTGAACGAGCACGTGCTCGGTCTGGCTCAGGAACAAGGCGTCGAGCGGATGGCTCGCCTCCGCGGCGACCTCGAATTCGCTTGCGAGCATCTGGAAATAGCCTTTGAGCCACGGATCATGCCCGGCGAAGAACTCGCGGATCGGCGGACCCCATGAGCAACCGAGCTCGCGCGCGGCACGATCGAACGCATCGGGTCGAAGGTACACATGCCACGATTGCGAGCGACCGTCGCTCCACCAGTCGTACACGCTCGACGCCGCGATGAACGTCGTCGCACCCACGGTCGCACGGCGCCGAAGGCAACCATCCTCGGCGCGTCGCGTGATCATCGCGTTGCCCGCAGTGCGGCAGGCGAGAATCGCATGGCCGAGCGCGCCGGTGCGAATCCGGCAATGATCGAAATGCCATTTCGCGGCGAATAATCCGCCGCGGTCGCTGTTCGCCACCTTGCAGATCGCCGTTACACCGGGCGACTGCTCGATGGCGTCCAGCGTGGCCGCCTGGCAGGGCGGAACGATGTCGTTCATCCGCATCTCCTCCTCCGGCGGCTTCTGTTTCCGAAGTCTTCCGGCATTTGCGAGAGCGCAATCGTCCTCCCTGCCATGACGATGCTGGCGTTGGGATCCGCGCGCCGCGTGCACCATTTCCAACGGCATTGACGCCGAGCGAACGCGAGCCAATCGTTGTTGCGGATCTCGCCGCGATTCTAACAAGATCTTTGCGTTTTGATCACGCTGAATTCGCGAATTCAACGCGTGCCAAACTCGATTGACGCACGATCGCACGCGTCGATGCGGATTGTGGAAAATTTCGACACATTTTGGAAACAATGATTTCTCATGTCTCGAACATCCGTTGGCGTATGCGCAATGGCCAGGCAAGCGAGTGTGCTGCGACGGTGGTGAAGCAGATTCGGTCGATGCGAGAGCGGCGGGAGCGCTCCAACGACAAGTAGTCATTGGCATCGCCTGGCAAGTCGGCGGGAACTTTTTTCGATGCGCGCGGTATTCTAGCGCGTTGGTCTTGTTTTCCCGGCGAGCAACACGGGAGCGCTTGGCGCTCGGTGTGTGCTCGCGAGTAGATTTCAATCCTGTTATCCCAATGATCGAAACTCAGGAGCTCACGAAGCGCTACGGCGACCTCGTTGCGGTCGCCGGCATCTCGTTTCGCGTCGAGCCCGGCGAAGTGCTGGGTTTCCTCGGCCCGAACGGCGCCGGCAAATCGACGACGATGAAAATGATCGCCGGCTTTCTCGCACCCACGTCGGGCGGCGCGAGCGTCTGCGGGTACGACGTCGTCGCAAAGCCGATCGAGGCCAAGCGCGCGCTCGGCTACATGCCGGAAGGCGCACCCGCGTACGGCGAGATGTCGCCGCGCCAATTCCTGAACTTCGTCGCCGACATGCGCGGCCTCGATGGCGCGCGACGCAAGCGTGGTCTCGACGATGCGATCGGTCACCTGCATCTGGAGCGCGTGCTCGAGCAGCCGATCGACACGCTGTCGAAAGGTTTCAAGCGACGCGTGGGTCTCGCGCAGGCGATCCTCCACGATCCCGCCGTCCTGATCCTCGACGAGCCCACGGATGGTCTCGATCCCAACCAGAAGCACGAAGTGCGGGGGCTGATTCACGCGATGGCGGCGGACAAGACGATCGTCGTGTCGACGCATCTGCTCGAGGAAGTGCACGCCGTATGCAATCGCGCGATCATCATCGCCCGCGGAAGGATCCTCGCCGATGCGTCGCCTTCGGAACTGGAAGAGCGTTCGCGATACCACCACGCGGTTTCGCTCACGACCGCCGATCCCGTCGCGGCGCGCGACGCGTTGTCGCGCATTCCCGATGTCGCCTCGGTCGAGATCGATCAGGAGCAGCGGATCACCGCGTTTCCGAAGGCGGGCAGGCAGATCTTCGATGCCGTGAACGCGTTGCTGGTCGCGCAGAAGATCGACGTTTCCGAAATCCAGCTCGAGCGCGGTCGCATGGACGAGGTGTTCCGCAGCATTACGCAGGGCGATACGCAGGAGGTGCATGCATGAGTGCGAAGGGTCGCACCCAGCACGAATTGCGCCGCCGCTGGGGGCAGCGAAGCCGCGAAGGGGCGAGCGTGGGGGTCGTATGAGCGTAGCGGGAGATGGCGCGGTGGCGCAGCCGGGAACGGCCGACGAGTTCAAACGGGGCGAAGTGGCAACAGGCGGACCCGCTCCAGTGCCAAGGGCGCCAGGCGCCACCGAGGCGAGTGAGGGGCAACAAGGTGCCACCGCAGTGCACCGAGCACGCGCCGGCCGCGCAAGCCGGATCGGCACGATCTTCCGGCGCGAGCTCGCGAGCTACTTCGCAACGCCCGTCGCCTATGTTTTCATCGTCATTTTCCTCGTGCTCGCGGGCGTCTTCACGTTCTACCTCGGCCACTTCTACGAGCGCGCGCAGGCCGACCTGATCCCGTTCTTCAGCTTCCATCCGTGGCTCTATCTGTTCCTCGTGCCGGCCATCAGCATGCGAATGTGGTCGGAGGAGCGCAAGAGCGGAACGATCGAGATGCTGCTGACGCTGCCGGTGACGATGTGGCAGGCCGTCGTCGGCAAGTTCCTGGCCGCATGGGCATTCATCGGTTTGGCGCTCGTGCTGACGTTTCCCATCTGGATCACCGTCAACTATTTGGGCTCGCCCGACAACGGCGTGATCGTCGCGAGCTATCTCGGCAGCTTCCTGATGGCGGGCGCTTTCCTCGCGATCGGCTCGTGCCTGTCGGCGTGCACGCGAAGCCAGGTCGTCGCTTTCATCCTCACCGCCGTGGTGTGCTTCGCTTTCCTGCTCGCGGGCTTTCCGCTGGTGCTCGGCTTCTTCAGTGCGTGGGCGCCGCAGGGGGTGACCGATGCGATCTCGGGACTGAGCTTCCTCGCGCACTTCGACTCGATCGCCCGCGGCGTCGTCGACCTGCGCGACATCGTTTACTTCGTGCTCACGATTGCGCTCTGGCTCTATGCGAGCGCGGTCGTGATCGATCTTCGCAAGGCGGACTGATCCGATGCAAAGGGACGTGAACCGTAGATTGTTGACCGGCGGTGCGCTCGCCGTGCTGGCGGTGCTCTTCATCGCGCTGGTGCTCATCAGCAATTCGCTGCTTCGCGGCGCGCGGCTCGATCTCACGCAGAACCATCTCTATACGCTGTCGCGCGGAACCGACAACATCCTCGCGGGCATCGACGACCCGATCAATCTGTACCTGTACTTCTCCGACCGCGCGACGCGCGACGAGCCGCAGCTCCGCGCATACGCGCAACGCGTGCACGAGATGCTCGACGAGATGGCGGCGCGTGCGCGCGGCAAGCTCAAGGTCACGGTGGTGGATCCGCTGCCGTTTTCGGAGGACGAGGATCGCGCCACCGCGTACGGCCTTCAGGGCGTGCCCGCCGCGCAGAACGGCGAGAACATTTTCCTGGGTCTGGTCGGCACGAACTCGACGAACGGACAGGAAGTGATTCCGTTCCTTCAGCCGGACAAGGAAGCGTTCCTCGAATACGACGTCGCGAAGATGGTGCACGAGCTGTCGATGACGAAAAAACCGGTCGTCGGATTGATCAGCGGCTTGCCGCTTCGCGGCGGCTTCGATCCGATGAGCCGGTCGATGAGCGAGCCGTGGGAGGTCTACTCGCAGCTCACGCAGCTTTTCGATGTGCGCGAGATCGACACGTCGTCGAAGAAGCTCATCGACAAGGATGTGACTACGCTCGTCGTCATCCACCCGAAGGCGTTGTCGGATGACGTTCAGTACGCTATCGACCAGTACGTCATGCGCGGCGGCCATCTGCTCGTGTTCGTCGATCCACTGGCCGATGCAGATACATCGGGTGCGGCACAGGGCAATCCGCAGATGGCGATGTTCGCCGATCGCTCGTCGAACCTGCCGAAGCTCTTCAAGGCATGGGGCGTCGAGTACGACCCGCAGAAGGTCGTTCTCGATCGCGGGCATGCGGCGCAGATCACTGTCGGCGGCGGCGCGCCGATCCGCGATCCCGCGATCCTGAGCTTCACCAAGGGTGACCTCAATGGCGACGACGTGATCACGGCGAATCTCGGCAGCATGAACATCGGCTCCCCGGGTTTCTTTACGCTTGCGAAGGATTCGAGCAACAAGCTCGTCCCGCTGGTGCAGACGAGCCCCGATTCGATGGTGGTCGCCGCGAACCAGGTCAAGTTCGCGCAGGACCCGTCGAAGCTCCTCGATGGATTCAAGCCCGATAACGAGCGGCACGTCATCGCCGGTCGTCTCGAAGGCAAGTTCAAGAGCGCGTTTCCCGATCGCAAGGATGCCGGCCATCTCGCGCAGGCGAAGGACACCGGCGAAATCGTGCTTGTCGCCGACACCGATGTCCTGAGCAACCGCATGTGGGTGCGCGTGCAGCCGTTCTTCGGTCAGAACCTCGTGAGGGCGTTCGCGAATAACGGCGACTTTTTCATCAACGCGGTCGACAACCTGCAGGGCTCGATGGATCTGATCTCGATTCGCGGTCGCGCGACGTCTCAGCGTCCGTTCGTCAAGGTCGACGACATGAAGCGCGAGGCCGAGAACAGTTTCCGCGGGAAGGACGAGGAGCTTCGCCAGGAGCTCAAGGACGCCGAGAGCAAGCTCGAGGCGCTGCAGAATCAGAAAACGAAAGGGAGTGAGCTGATCCTGACGCCGGCGCAGCAGGAAGAGCTGTCCAGCTTCGCACGCAAGCGCCTCGAGATCCGAAAAGAGCTTCGCCAGGTTCGCCGCTTGCTCGACGATCGGATCGACGCGCTCGGCGCGCGCATCAAGTTGATCGACATCGGTTTGATGCCCGTACTCGTTACACTCGCAGCGCTCGGATTCGCGTTCTGGAAACGTCGCCGACGCAGCGGTGCGGGAGCGTTGGCATGAACGTCAAGACGCTCTATTGGTTGGTGGCCGTGGCGATCATCGCGGTCGTTGGCGCCGTCGCGCTGCGAGTGTCGCATTCGCCAACAGCGGAATCGGACGAGCAGGCGAAGCCGCTGTTGCCAGGGCTCGGCGGCCATGTCAACGACGTGAGCGCGATCACGGTGACCGGCGCGGGCGGCAAGCCGATCGCGACCATGAAACGCGCCGGGGATGGCTGGCACATCGTCGAGCGGTCCGACTACCCTGCCGACATCACGGAGATTCGCGGGCTACTCGTGAAGCTCGATCGCGCGACGCTTGTCGAGGCCAAGACATCGAACCCGAAGCACTATGCCGACATCGGCGTCGACGACGTCGCAGGCAAGGACGCGAAGGGCATTCTCGTCACGCTCACCGGCGTAGCTGCGCCGAACAAGGTGATCGTCGGCAACTACAGCGGCACCTCGCAAGGAACGTTCGTGCGTCGCGATGGCGAGGTGCAGAGCTGGCTCGCGAGCGGAAACCTCAACGTTCCGAAGTCGCTCGCCGAATGGGAGAAGCGCGACATCGCCGACATTCCCGCGGCGAAGATCGCGTCGATCGCGCTCGTTGCGCCCGACGGCAACACGCTTCGGATGCATAAGCAAGCGGTGGACGACGCGAATTTCGCCGTCGACGACGTGCCGAAGGGACGCACCGTCGACAACGGAACGCTGTCGACGATCGCAACGACGTTTTCGGGCCTTCGCGTCGACGATGTCGAGCCGGCCAAGGACAAGCCCGCGCTGCCGCAAGCGGCAAAGGCGGAATTCGAGACGTTCGACGGCGTGAAAATCGCTGCGGTCGCATGGAACGAGGGTGGCAAGAACTATGTGCAATTCGCCGTGAGCCTCGATACGCCGGTCGCGGAGAAGCAGATCGCCGACGACCAGGCGAAGGCGAAGGCAGACTACGACAGGGCGATCGCATCGCACAAAGCGCCGACAAATGACAAGCGTTCGTCCGATGCCAAGGCAGCAGAGCCGGCGAAGCCGCGCGCCGTCACCGATCCCGACGGCGACAAGGAGACCCGCCTTGCCGATCTCGACAAAGAGGTCGCGTCGCTCAACGCGAGCTTTTCCGGCTGGACCTTCGTGTTGCCCGGTTACGTGTACGCCAACCTGACGAAGACGATGAACGATGTGCTGGCACCGCTTCCCGCGAAGAAGCCGGAAGCTGATGCAGCGAAGTCGGCGTCGTCGTCCAAGTTGCCGGGGAAGGCGAAGGAAGTGCCGAGTACGTAGACTCGTTCTGGCACAATGGCGGCCGCGCCATCGCTGCGCTACTTCACACGCCTGCGTGCCTTCCGCTCCTTCGCGCGACCCATCGTCGAAATCGATCGCCCGACGCGAGGCATTGGGCGACGCCGCGGCGGAAGGCGACGTCAATCTCTCGCCGCTTCGCGAGCGCTGGGAGGCCGAGCAGCTTTCTGAATCGACACGCGCACTGCTCGACGAAGATGCGCGTTATTTTCTCCATCAGTCGCTTTCGACGCCATGCATGAACGCGCTTTCGAAGGCGTCCGGCATCTGGCTCGAAGACGTCGAGGGCCGCCGTTACATGGATTTCCATGGCAACAGCGTCCACCAGGTCGGCCACGGTCACCCGCGCGTGGTGCAGGCGGCGAAGGATGCGCTCGACACACTGCCGTTCTCGCCGCGGCGCTTCACGAACGAATACGCGGTTGCACTTGCCCGCCGCCTCGTCGATCTCGCACCCGCGAATCTCGGGAAAGTCCTGTTCGCGCCGGGCGGCGCCGAGGCGATCGGCATCGCGCTGAAGCTCGCGCGACTTGCGACCGGCCGGCACAAGACAATCTCGATGTGGGACGCGTTTCACGGTGCATCGCTCGACGCGATTTCGATCGGCGGCGAAGCGCTGTTCCGGCGCGAGATCGGTCCGCTGCTTCCCGGCGCCGAGCACGTGCAGCCCTGCGATCCGCGAGGCTGCCGCTTCGGTTGCGCGCGCAGGTGCAACCTGCGCTGCGCCGAATACGTCGAGTACGTCCTCGACAAGGAGGAGGATGTCGCGGCGGTGATCGTCGAGACGATCCGCTCGACCGACGTGCAGATGCCGCCGCAGGGCTATTACGAGACGCTGCGGCGGGCGTGCGATCGCCATGGCGCGCTTTTGGTCCTCGACGAGATACCGATCGCGCTCGGCCGCACGGGAACGATGTTCGCATTCGAGCACTACGGGATCGTTCCCGACATGGTGGTGATCGGAAAGGGCCTGGGCGGTGGCGTCTTTCCAATGGCTGCGCTGATTGCCCGCGACGATCTCGACGTCGCCGCGGATCGCGCGCTCGGGCACTACACGCACGAGAAAAGCTCGGTCGGCTGCGCGGCGGCGCTCGCGACGCTCGACGTGATCGCCGACGAGCGCCTGCTCGAGCGCGCGAATCGACTCGGCGAGCACGCGCTTGCCCGCTTGCGCGAAATGCAACGGCGGTTGCCGATCGTCGCGGACGTGCGCGGCATCGGGCTGCTTCTCGGCGTCGAGCTTGCTGACCCGCAAACGGGCGCACCCGCACGCGAAGCGGCTGAACGCGTCTTGTACGGATGCCTCGAGCGCGGATTGTCGTTCAAGGTCGGGCAGGGGAACGTGATCGTGCTCGCACCGCCGCTCGTCATCGAGGAGCGCGACCTCGATCGCGCGCTCGACATCGTCGAAGCGGCGATCGCCGCGTTGTGATGGCGATGAAGATCGTCCGTACCGATTGCGAGCTGGAAATGCCGCTCGTCGATCGGCAGCTTCGCGAGTACGGCGCGACGCTCGTGCTGCTTCCCGAGACGACGAGCACCGATCGTCTCGCACAGGAGCTTCGCGACGCCGACCTTCTTCTGATGTGCTACGCGCAGATTCCCGCGCGCGTGATCGACGGCGCGACGCGGTTGCGCGGCATCGTCAAGTACGGCGTGGGCATCGACGCGATCGACATCGACGCGGCGAGAAGGCGAGGCATCCCGGTCGTCAACGTGCCCGAGTACGCCGAGGAAACGGTGGCCGAAGGCGCGATCGCGCTGATGCTCGCGCTTGCGCGCAAATTCAAACCGCTTTCGCGCGAGATGGAAGCACGAGGCTGGGCGTGGCCGACCGCGAAGTGGCTCGCGCTCGACCTTGCCGGCAAGACGCTGGGCCTGATCGGCGTCGGCCGCATCGGCGCGAACGTCGCGAGGATGGCGGGCCTGGGCTTCCGAATGCGCGTGCTGGGCTTCGATCCCCACGTGGATGCGGTGCAAATGTCGCAGCATGGCGTCGAGCAGCGCGACGATTTATGCGAGATGCTTGCGCAATGCGACTTCGTGTCCGTCCACTGCGTGCTGTCGCGAGAGACGCGGCATCTCATCGGCGAGCACGAGCTCGGCTGCATGAAGCGCAGTGCGTTTCTCGTCAACGTGTCGCGCGGCGCAATCGTCGACGAGACGGCGCTCGTTCGAGCCCTCGAGCAGCAGCGAATCGCGGGCGCTGCGCTCGACGTCTACGGCGTCGAGCCTTTGGCGAAATCGGGACATCCGCTATCCGCGCTCTACGCGATGGACAACGTGATCGTCTGGCCGCATCTGACGTTCTACACGGCCGAGGCGATGCAGCGCCTCGAGGAGGAAACGCTCGCGCGCTGCTTAGAGATGCTCGAGGGCCGGCCGGTGCTCGTCAAGTCGCACGATCGGCGACTGCGCGCGCAGGAGCAGCGGGTTCGGTTCGCGGATTGACGCCGCGCAATCGTCAGCGTCCTTCCACGCCGGCGGTCGCTGTCCTGGATCCGTCGGTGAACGGCGCATTGCCGCCAAGCGCCAGCAACAGTTGCGCGGTGTCCGCATAACGTTGCGCTGACGCGACAACGTACCCGAGCTGCGCCTGCTGATACTGTCGCTGCGCGTCGAGCACCTGCAGCACGCCGACGTTGCCTTCCCGGTAGCTCGCGCGCGTCAGATCGAGATTGCTTTGCGCCGCATCGCGTGCGCGCGACTGCGCCTCGAGCGCTTCGGCATCATGATCGAGCGCTTCGAGCGCGTCGGCCGCCTGCGCGAAGGCAGCCAGCACCGTCTGCTCGTAGCGCGCGGCGCTCGCGCGCACGGCATCGGCGGCCGCGCGCTGCTCGGTGCGGAGCGTGCCGCCGTCGAAGATCGGCGCGACCAGTTGCGCGGCGAGGCTCCAGACATTGCTTGCCCGGTCGAAAAGATGTGCGAAGTCGGTCGCCTGCTGTCCGGTCGATGCGGTCAGCGTGATGTGCGGATAGAGATTGGCGTTGGCGACGCCGAGCGCCGCGGTCGCCGCGTGCAGTTGCGCCTCCGCCGCGAGGATGTCGGGCCGGCGATGCGCGAGCTCCGACGGAATGCCGATCGGGATCGCATCGGGAAGCGCGATCCGCGCAAGGTCGAGCCGCGGCAGGTTCGCGTCGGCCGGCGAGTCGCCGATGGCCACCGCGAGCGCGTGCGTGGCGACGGCCTGTGCTTGCTGAAGCGGCGGCAGACGAGTCGCGTCGTTCGCAAGCTGGCTTTGCGCGCTCACGACGTCGAGCCGCGACACGGAGCCCGCGTCGAACGCCACCTGCACGAGCTTCAGGTTCTCGCGGTCGCTCGCGAGGATCGCCTCGGCCGTGTCGATCTGCGCCGACAGCGATGCAATGCGAAGCGCAAGCATCACGGCGCTGCCCGTCACCGCGAGATACGCAGCGCCTGCCTGCTGCCGCTGATACTCGGTAAGCGCGAACCGCTGCTCGACCGATCGCGCGACACCGCCCGTGTAGTCGAGCGCGTAGCTCACCGTGGGTCCGATTGCGAAATACTTGAACGGTGGCGGCTTCGGCTGCGTGCCGAGAAACTGCGCACCGTACTTCTGTCCGCCCATGCCGGCTGTCAATCCGACCTGCGGGTAGAGCGCGCCGGCCTGCGCATAGGCGAGCTCCTGCATCTGCGCGAGCGTTGCATTGGCCTCGGCAAGCGTGCGATTGCGCGCGAGGGCGCGGCGCGCGAGTGCATCGAGCGCATCGGAACGAAAGAGCGACCACCAGTCGCCGGCGATGGCGACACCGGGGACAAGGCGCTGACGCCCTTCCGCGGTGTTGCCGTTCTCCGACGTGACCGCGGTGTAGCGATCCTCGTGCGGTGCATCGGGACGCCGGAAATCGGGTCCGACCGCGCATCCTGCGAGGCACGCGCACGCGAGCATCGTCCACGCCACGCGCCTGTTCATTCGACGATCACGGGCTCGTCGCCGCCGCGGGGACGCGCGCCACGCAAGAGCGCGACGAGCGGAATCGTGACGAGCGTCAGTACGAGCATCAGCTTGAAATCGTTCAAGTAGGCGATGATCGACGCCTGATTCGTGACGGCATGGTTGAGCATCGCGAGGCCGTTCGTCGTCGACATCGCATCTGGTGCCTGCGCCGCCAGCGCGGGATTGAACGGCGTGACGTGCTCGGCAAGTCGTGCGTGCATGATCTGCGTCTTGCGCGTAAGGAGCGTCTCGACGACCGAAATGCCGACGCTGCTTCCGAGGTTCCGCATCAGGCTGAAGAGCGCCGTGCCCTCGTTGCGCAAGCGCGGCGCGAGCGTCGCGAACGTGACGGACGCGAGCGGCACGTAAACGAATCCCGTCCCGAGTCCCTGCACGAGCCCCGACCAGATGACGGGCGTCGGATCCATCGCGAGATCGAAGTGCGTCATCTGGAAGCACGAGAACGCCGTCAGTCCGAATCCCGCCGCGATCACGAGGCGCACGTCGAGCTTGCCCATGAGCCGGCCGACGATGAACATCGCCACGAGCGTACCGATGCCGCGCGGTGCGGTGACAAGGCCCGTGGTCACGACCGGATAGTCCATCAGGTTCTGCAAGAGCGCCGGCAGGAGCGCGAGCGTCGCGAACAGCACGACGCCGACGACGAAGATGAAGACGTTGCCAGCCAGGAAATTGCGATCCTTGAAGAGCGCGGGACTCACGAACGGATGCCGTGTCGTCGTCAGCATGTGCACGACGAAGAGGTAGAGCGCGATCCCGCAAACGATGGCCTCGATGCGTATTTCGGGAGAGTCGAACCAGGCCTTGAGCTCGCCGCGATCGAGCAGAAGCTGCAACGCGCCGATCGCGACGCTCAAGGTGGTGAAGCCGAAGAAGTCGAAGCGGGAGCGATGGATCTGCGTCTCCGACATGAACGTCGCGATGCCGGCGAACGACAGGATCCCGAACGGCACGTTGATGTAGAACACCCACCGCCAGTTGTAGTGGTCGGTGAGCCAGCCGCCGAGCGCCGGCCCGAGGATCGGGCCGATCGTCACACCCATGACCCAGATCGCCATCGCGCGTGCATGGTGCGAAGGTGGATTGATGTCGAGCAGCACCGCCTGCGACATCGGGATCAGCGCCGCGCCGCAGAGGCCCTGGAACATCCGCGCCATGACGATCTGCGGCAGCGTCTGCGCGAGGCCGCACGCCGCCGATGCAATCGTGAATCCGGCGACCGAAAAGAGGAACACGCGCTTGCGGCCGACCTGTCCGGCGAGCCAGCCGGAAAGCGGCGTCATGATCGCGGCGCAGATGATGTACGAGGTCAGCACCCACGCCATCTGATCCTGCGTCGCGGACAGCGATCCCTGGATGCGCGGCAACGCGACGTTCGCGATCGTGTTGTCGAGCGCCTGCATGATCGACGCGAGCATGATCGAGACTGTGATGGCGCCGCGATTCACGTGACGCTCGCCGTGCGCTTCCGGCGCCGCAGCGGCTACGTCCGCACTCATTGCGCTTCGCCGGCTTTCGCGTCGCGGATGCCGAGGCCGAACAGCCGGCGCGCGTGCTTCGTGTCGACGCTCACGTTGGCGCTCAAGCCCGCCTGCAACGGATACGCCGGATCCGAGTCGTCGATCTCGATGCGAATCGGCAATCGCTGCACGACTTTCACCCAGTTGCCGGTTGCGTTCTCCGGCGGCAGCACGGAGAACTGCGATCCGGTGCCGGGACTCACGCTCGCGACGTGCCCGCGGAATCGCCGGCCGGGATACGCGTCGACCTCGACTTCCGCCGGCTGCCCCGGTCGCATGTACGTGAGCTGGTCCTCCTTGAAATTCGCATCGATCCAGAGGTCATGCGTCGACAGGAGCACGAAAAGCGGCGCGGACGCGTTGACGTAGCTTCCGACCTGAAGCTGTTCGACCTTCGTGACGACGCCGTCGCTCGGCGCGGCAATGGTCGTGTAGGAAAGATCGAGCTGCGCGCGATCGAGCAGCGCCTGCGCACGCTGCACCGACGGATGCCGATCGGGCGCGATGTCGGGATTGCCGCCGAGGCTTGCGGCGACTGCATCCATCTGCTGACGCGCGCTCGCGGCCTGCGCGCGTGCCTCGTCGCGTGCACGCAGCGCCCGATCGAGCTGGCTTTGCGACGAGATGCCCGAGGCGACGAGCCGCTTCTGTCGCTCGTATTCGCCTTCCTGATACGCGAGCGTCGCCTGTGCCGCGGCGAGCTCGGATCGGCGCTGCCGATAGCTCGCCTTCATCGACTCGATCGCAAGACGCGACGCGGCGAGTTGCGCGGAAGCCTCGTCGACGGCGATGCGAAACGGCGCATCGTCGAGTCGAAACAGCAGGTCGCCTCGATGGACCGGCTGGTTTTCGTGGACGAGCAGCGTCGCAACGCGGCCCGATACGTTCGCGCTGATCGCGACGCGGGCTGTCTGCACGTAGGCATCGTCAGTGGTCTCGTAGCGACCGCCGGTCAAATACCAATAGCCTACGATCGCGAGCACGACGACGGGCCCGGCCAGCATGAGCGGAAGCCGTATGCGGCGACGCCACGGACGCTTCGCACGCCGTGCACGCGGCGGATGGCCTGCCGACGCGGGAGGCGAATCGTCGTCGTTGACCGTGCTCGTCATGCACGCCCTTTCGAGCGGGACGATTTGCCTTGGAATGAATCCGTTCGCGCGTCGCCAGGCACTCCCTCCAGCGCACGCATGTTCGTATGGATACTCTCGAGGAGATCGATCAGGCTCAATCGATGCGCCTTGTCGATGCCCGCGAACGCCTCGGCGCGTGTCGCATCGGCGAGTCGCCAGATTTCGTCGAGAAGCGGTCGCGCTCGCTCCCTGAGGTAAAGGCAGCGCGCGCGCCGATCGGTCGGGTGGCGCCTGCGCTCGAGCCAGCCCTCGCGCTCCATGCGGTCGAGGATGCGCACCATCGTCATCGGCTCGACCTCGGCGAGCTCGGAGAGGCGCGCCTGGCTAACGCCTTCGTTCTTCTCGAGGCGCACCAGCACCTTGCACTGCGCGAGCGTGAGCGGAATCTCGCGCGCGCGGCGCTCGAAGCGCTCGACGTAGCGGCGGCTCACGTCCTTCAGCAGGAAGCCGAAATTACGCTCGCGGCGCAGCGCCTTCGACGGCATCGATAACGCGCAATACGATAACGCACGTTATCATACCGAACGTTCCGGCCGCAGGCGAGCTACAGCTACGGCACGCGCGGGTCGGGGAACACGTCGTGCATGATGAAATCCTCGAGGCCGGCGTTGTCCTCGGGTCGCGCCGAGAGCCGAACGTTGCGGCCGAGGCGCTGCGAGGTCCACAGGAAATCGCCCGACACGTTGTCGCGGATGATCGCGATCATCTTGCGCACGATGGCGATCCTGATATCCGGGTTCTTGCCGCGTCGCACCTCGATCAACTGCCTCGCCGTGCGTTGAATGTCCTTGTCGAAGCCGAAGAAATAGAACTCGGCAGCGTCGGACTCGACCTCGCGGATCTCGAAGAGACCACCGGCATTTCGCGTGTTCGCGCCGAACGCGGGCTGTCGTCCGAGGCCGAGGTTTTCGGCGACGATGCGGTCGCGGCGCGCGATGTCGTCCGATACGCCATTGTCGCCGGGCGGCGAGGGTGCTTCGCCGCGCGCCATGCGTTTCGCCTCGATGTAAGAGGCGAGATCGCCCGCCGGGGCCGGCGGCATCGGCGCCGGTTTGGTCTCTGGCGCAGCAGGTGCAGGCGTCGGCGCGAGCGGAGGCGGCGGCAGCATCGGCGCCTGTGGTACGGCGCGCGCGATCATCGGCAAGCGACGCAGACTCGGCGCGGACCGTGGCCTGGGTAGCGTATGCGGCGCCGGCTTCGCGGTCAACACAGGCGGCGGGGACGCGGGCGTCGCGGGCGCGCTCTCCCGCGGACGCGGCGATGCCATCGCAATGCTGGACGCCTCGCGTCGCGGCGCGATCTCGACGGCGAGCGGGGAGAGATCGTTGATGCCCGGCGCCTGCGACATCAGGCGCAAGTGCGGGAGCAGCAGCCACAGCGCTGTCACGTGCACGAGCAGCGACAGGACGACCGCGATCCAGAGGACCGGGATCGTCAGCGTTTCGTTTCGATGCGCCAAAGGTCGAGCCGCGCTCGCACGCTAACGATTCACTGCACGAAGCGCCTGCTCGGCATAGCGCGCACCGGCCGCCGCGCCGGGCGGAATCGTACGGTCGATGCGCGCGCGATCGTCGGCCGTCAGATGAATCGCGATCGCGCCGGCATTCTCCTCGAGATAACGGCGCCGCTTCGTCCCGGGGATCGGCACGAGGTGCTCGTACTGCTCGAGCAGCCACGCGAGGACGAGTTGCGGCGGCGTGCAACGATGCTCCGACGCGATCGCCCGGATCTCGTCGACGAGTTGCAGATTGCGCGCGAAGTTCTCGCCCCGGAAGCGCGGCGACGTACGCCGATAGTCGTCGGCCTCGAGATCATCGATGCGCTGGATTCGTCCCGTCAGGAACCCGCGCCCGAGCGGGCTGTACGCGACGAAACCAATGCCGAGTTCGCGCACGGTCCGCAGAATCTCGTCCTCCGGCTCCCGGCTCCACAGCGAATATTCGGTCTGCAGCGCGGCAATGGGATGCACGGCCTGTGCGCGACGGATGGTCTGCGGCGCAGCTTCCGAGAGTCCGAGAAAGCGCACTTTCCCTTGGCGGACGAGGTCTGCCATCGCACCGACCGTGTCTTCGATCGGCGTATGGGGATCGACGCGATGCTGGTAGTAGAGGTCGATCACGTCGACGCCGAGTCGCGCGAGGCTCTCGTCGCAGCACTGGCGCACGTATTCCGGCCGGCCGTTGACACCCTTGAATGTGCCGTCAGGATTGCGGACGTTGCCGAATTTAGTCGCGATCACGACCCCGTTGCGATGGCCGTGCAGCGCGTGGCCGACGAGCTCCTCGTTGCGCCCGGCGCCATACATGTCGGCGGTATCGAGAAACGTGATGCCGAGGTCGAGCGCGCGATGGATCGTCGCGATCGATTCGGCGTCGTCCCGGCCGCCGTAGAAGTCGGACATGCCCATGCAACCCAGCCCGATTGCCGACACTTCGAGGCCTTGACCAAGCGTTCGTTTTTGCATGTTCCCTTGCTCCGATGCGCGCGTTCACATTTTGAGCGCATTGCATGCCGGCGCGTTCATCCGGCTTTCCTCGATTCTCGGGAGATGTCGGCCGCGTGCCGACAGGGCTTTCAGGCACTATCTCGTGGCGCCGCAGACCGATCGGGAGTCAGATAGACAGTTCAGGCAGCGGCAAGCCGCTGCATTTCATGGAGAGAGACGATGAACCGCGATCAGGTCGAAGGCAAGGTCAAGGATGTGGCAGGCAAGGTGGAGCGCAAGGTCGGCGAAGCGACCGGGAACACGAGCGCGCAGGTGAAGGGCGGCGCAAAGCAGGTCGAGGGCAAGATCCAGCACGCAGCAGGCGACGTGCGGCATGCGTCGGACAAGGCCGACGACAAGGCGCGCGATCGGTGAATCGCTGGGCGCGTCTCGCGAAGGCGAGAAATTCCGCTGGCGCGAGCGCGCCTTGGCATCGGCGCGGAACCTGGCGCGCCGCTCCTGGCCTCACCCTAATGGCTAAAGGAGATCTGTCATGAGAGGCTTGACGAGGTGCGTACTCGCGTCGATCGCGGCGGCCGGCTTGCTGGCCGGGTGCGCGACCTACGATTACGGATACGGCTACGCGCAGCCCTATTACGGATACAGCTACGACTACGGTCCCTATTCGTACGATTACGGCCCCTACTACTACGGCTACGGCTACGGCCCGTACTACTACGGCGCGCCGGCCATCGGATTCGATTTCGGCTATCGGCACTACGACCACGATGGGCACAACCATTACCGGCACGATTACAACAATCGCCACTATGGAGCCACACAGAACTATCGCTATAGCGGAAGCCATGGCAACTATACCGCGCACAATGCACGGCCGTCGGTGGCGCACGCCAATCGCAGCGGCACATATGCGCGCAACCGCGCGGCGCCGCCGCGTGCTTCCACCGATCACGCGAGATTATCGTCGTCGATGCGCGCCGAGCAGCAGCAGTAGATGACGCGATCCGCGGGGAAGCGCGCGCAATCCCGCGGATCCAGTTCGGTACGGTCGCATATTCTCGCGACGATCGATTCGGATCGCGAGCGTCGGCGCGCATCGCGTCCACTTAACATCTCGATCGCGTCTACTGGCCCGCCGTCAAGGAGCTTTGGGCAGCCTGCGATAACGAAACGTAATTTTCTCGCCTATCTCATCGCCGTGTCGCCGACAATGTTGCCTTGTCTGCGCGATCGGCCGCTGACGTTTTTCCGCTAACCCGAGGGAATCGCCGGCCGGTTCATCTATGCCGGCGACCGCCAGACAGGGAGCCGTCGTACAACGCGGCCGCATTCGCGAAGCCGAAAGCCGTTGCCTTCGCCCTCGAATCGACGCTCTCGTCGGGCAAGACGGGCCTGCACGTGATCGTGCCGGTCTTGCGCGCGCTGGGTTTTCGACGCGGTGCGCGAGATGGCGCGCGTCATCGAAGGCCCACGTCGTGCGCGAGGACCCGCACGACGTGACACTCGAATGGGATATTGGCAAGCGGCGCGGCAAAGTGTTCGTCGATGCCAACATGAACGTGCGCGGCAAGTCGATGACCGCGCCGTGGTCGCCGCGCGGATTGCCGTGCGCGCCCGTATCGATGCCCCTCACATGGCGCCGCCTGAAAGCACAAAACATCGAGGATGTGCTTCGGGCAATGGCGAGTTGATGTGAAACGCTAGCTACGGCGCTTAAACAATTGGTAATACTAAGATTATCTTCAACGAAATTAATCGCTTCAGGTCTTACCGCCAATTGGTGGTCCCGTAGTGATTCTCGTGGCCCGGCCAACGATCAGGATCGCCGTACCCGGTTTCACGCCGGGACGGCTCGTGAGCGTGCTCGGGCTTTCGAGCGTCGCGATCGGCTTCGCCTTCGCGACATCCTGCAGAATTTCCTCGCCGGCCCAGCCGAAATTCATCGTTGTTGCGACGGCGAAGCGATCCCGGATGTTGCGCCTGCGCTGGTGGGTGCACCCGCCGCGGCACTTCGAGTTGCAGCGTGGCCTCGATACGGTTCTCGCGAAGGTCCGCCAGGCGATGCTCGCCGAGAGCGCCGAAGCGTTGCACCGCCGCAGCCGTTCGAAAAGAGAGCCGGTGAGGGTTACCGCATGTAGCATCGTCGCGTGACGCGCTTCGCCGACCTCGTTTCGACCTCCGAGCGCGTCGCGCGAACGCCGAGTCGCAACGCAAAGGTCGCCGCGCTTGCCGCGATGCTGCGAACGCTCGCGCCGACGGAGATCGCTGTCGCCGTGGCGTACCTGTCGGGCGACACGCGACAAGGTCGAAGCGGAATCGGCTATGCGATTCTGACCGACGCTTCGCGCGCACCCGAAGCTCGCCGACCGACGCTCGCGATTCTCGACGTCGACGCCGCACTCGGAGAGATCGCCTCGATGTCGGGCGCCGGCTCGAAGCGCGCACGCACGGAGGCGTTGTCGTCATTGCTTTCGCGCGCAACGGCCGCCGAGCGCGACTTCCTGTTTCGCCTTCTGACCGGCGAGCTGCGCCAGGGCGCGCTCGAATCGCTGATGGTCGATGCGGTCGCAGCGGCAGCCGCGCTGCGGGTGGCGCTCGTGCGCGAAGCGGCGATGGTGGCGCACGGCATCGCGAGCGTCGCGCACGCCGCGTTGACCGAAGGCGAGAGCGGCCTTCGGCGTTACGCCTTGTCGCCGATGCAACCGATCGCGCCGATGCTCGCGCAACCGGCGAGCGACATCGGCGAAGCGCTCGACGCGTTCGGCACCGCGGCGTTCGAGTGGAAAGTCGACGGCGCGCGCGTGCAGGTCCACAAGGTGCAGGGGGAGGTGCGCATCTTCACTCGCAATCGCAACGACGTGACGGCGTCGGCGCCGGAAATCGCCGAAGTCGTGACTGCGCTGCCGGCGCAGACACTGATTCTCGACGGCGAAGCGATCGCGCTCACTGCAAGCGGCGCGCCGCAGCCGTTCCAGGACTCGATGCGTCGCTTCGGACGCATTGTCGACGTCGACGAGATGCGCCGCACGTTGCCGCTGTCCGTGTTCTTCTTCGACTGCCTGCGACTCGACGACGATGCGCTGACCGCGCGTCCCGCGACCGAGCGTTTCGATGCACTTTCGCGTGCGCTACCTACGCAGCTTTTGATGCCGCGCATCGTCACCGCGGATGCGAGCGACGCCGAAGCGTTCTACGACGATGCCTTGGCGCGCGGCCACGAAGGTGTGATGGCGAAAGCGCTTTCGGCGCCGTACGAGGCGGGACGGCGAGCGCCCTCGTGGCTCAAGATCAAGCGCCTGCACACGCTCGACCTCCTCGTGCTCGCTGCCGAATGGGGGCACGGACGGCGCAGCGGCTTTCTGTCGAACCTTCATCTCGGCGCCCGAGATGTCGCGAGTGGAGGCTTCGTGATGCTCGGCAAGACGTTCAAGGGCATGACCGACGAGATCCTCGCGTGGCAGACGCAGGCGCTGCTTGCGCGCGAGACGCATCATGATCGGTTTGCCGTCTACGTTCGTCCCGAGCTCGTCGTCGAAGTCGCCTTCAACGACTTGCAGGCGAGTCCGCGTTATCCGGGTGGTCTCGCGCTGCGCTTCGCGCGGATCAAGCGCTACCGAAGCGACAAGGGTGTCGAGGATGCGGACACGATGGAGACGGTGCGGGCGATTTACGAGGGGCAGGTGGCACGCAGTCAATTCCAGCGCGCATCCCGTACCTGAACCACGCCATTTTCCACGCGCACCGGAAACGTCGGCACGTCTTCGTACGCGGGCGGCGACAGCACCTGCCCGGTCCTGATCGAGAAGCGCGCACCGTGGCGCGGGCACACGATCACGTCGCCGTCGATGCTGCCGCCGGTCAGGATGCCGCCATCGTGCGTGCAGACGTTCTCGATCGCATAGTAGTGCCCGTCGAGATTGAACACCGCGATTGCTGTGCCTTCAACGTCCACGTCGTGCCATGTTCCAGGCGCGAACGACGCTTCGCTTGCGACATCGACCCAATCGGACATACCGGCGAATGACTCGCTACAGAAGGCCGAGCGAAAGCTTCGTGTCTTCGGAGAGCCGGTCCATCGTCCACGGCGGCTCCCACACGAGCTCCACGCGCACTTCGGTGACCCCGGGAACCTCGGAGAGGCGCTGCTCGACGGTCGTCGGAAAACTGGCTGCGACCGGACAGCCGGGCGTGGTGAGCGTCATGCGAACGTCGACCTTGCCATCGGCATCGACGTCGAGGCCGTAGACGAGCCCGAGATCGTAGATGTTCACCGGAATCTCGGGGTCGTAGATCGTGCGCATTGCGGCGATGACGTTCGCCTCGATTTGCGCCCGGTCGACAGGCTTGGCAGGCGTCGAATCGGCGCTCGACTGATCGTTCATTCGGTTGTCACCGGTTCGCCGCGACGCTTGAGCGCCGCGTTGAGCGTATGCCACGCGAGCGTCGCGCATTTGACGCGCGCCGGAAATTCGCGCACGCCGGCAAGCACTTCGAGCTTGCCCAAGTCGGGCGCAGCGCTCGACGGCGCGTCGGTCACCATCGCATGGAAGCCGCGAAACAGTCCTTCGACGTCCTCGATCCTGCGACCCTTCAGCGTATCGGTCATCAGTGACGCCGACGCGGTCGCGATCGCGCAGCCTGCGCCCTCGAACGACACGTCCTTCACGATGCCGTCTTCCACGCGCAGATAGATCGTCACGCGATCGCCGCACAGCGGATTGTGGCCTTCGGCGCGATGGCTCGCGTCGGTCAGCGCGCCTTTGTTCCGCGGTCGGCGGTAGTGGTCGAAGATGACCTCCTGATAGAGGTCGCGCAGGTCGCCGCTCATGGGTCGTGGCGCCGGGCCGCGCCAAGCCACTGACTGCGCCCCCTTCGGGGGCAGCGAGCGGAGCGAGCATGGGGGTCGTTCATCGGAAGATCCTTTGCGCGCGCTCGATGCCCGCAACCAGTGCATCGATCTCTTCGCGCGTGTTGTAAAGGGCGAACGACGCGCGCGCGGTTCCCGTAATGCCGAAACGCTCCATCACCGGCATCGCGCAGTGGTGGCCGGCCCGGATGGCGATGCCTTCGTGGTCGAGGATCGTGCCGACGTCGTGCGCATGAATGCCTTCGAGCGTGAACGAGACGATCGCCGCCTTCTCGGCCGCCGTGCCGACGATGCGCAAGCCCTTGATCCCCGACACGCGCTCGGTCGCGTAGCGGAGAAGCTCGCGCTCGTGGCGATCGATCGCATCGATGCCGACGCGCCGCACGTATTCGATGGCCTCGCCCATGCCGATCGCGCCGGCGATGTTCGGCGTGCCGGCCTCGAACTTGTACGGGATGTCGTTGTACTCGGTCTTGGCGAACGTGACCGAGCGAATCATGTCGCCGCCGCCCTGATAAGGCGGCATGGCGTCGAGCAGCGCCGCCTTGCCGTAGAGGGCGCCGCTGCCGGTGGGGCCGAGAATCTTGTGGCCGGAGAATGCGTAGAAGTCGCAATCGATGGCCCGCACGTCGGCACCGATATGCGCGATCGCCTGCGCGCCGTCGACGAGCACCGGCACGTTCGCCTCGTGCGCGAGCGCGACGATGCGTTCGATCGGCGTGATCGTGCCGAGCGCGTTCGAGACGTGCGTCATCGCGACCAGCTTCGTGCGCGGTCCGAGCATCCGTTGGTACGCGTCGAAATCGAGCGTGCCGTCGTCGCCGATCGGCACGACGGCGAGCGCAGCACCGGTCGCCTCGCAGACGAGCTGCCAAGGCACGATGTTCGAGTGATGCTCCATCGCGCTGATCAGGATCTCGTCGCCTTCGCGCAACCGCGGGCGCGCGAAGCTTTGCGCGACGAGGTTGATTCCGTCCGTGGTGCCGCGCGTGAACACGATCTCGTCGGGGGAATGCGCGCCGATGAAGCGCGCGACGCTCGCGCGCGACGCTTCGTACGCATCCGTCGCACGTTGCGAAAGCGCATGGACGCCGCGATGCACGTTCGCGTTGCCATGCTCGTAGTACGCGGTCTCCGCGTCGATCACGACCTGCGGCTTTTGCGTCGTCGCAGCGTTGTCCAGATAGACAAGCGGCTTGCCGTTGACCTGCTCGCCAAGAATCGGGAAATCGGCGCGTATGCGCTCGACATCGAGGCGCGCGTCGCCAGGAACGAACAGTGCCTCGCGTTCGATCTTCATGCGGCCTCCCGGATCCGGTCGCCCTCCGGCAACCGCGCGAGAAGGACGCGTTCCAGCGCACCGCGAAGCGGCACGACGCGAATGCGATCGACGATCTCGCGCGCGAACGCGTAGATCAGCAGTGCGCGCGCAAGCGCTTCCGGCAGCCCGCGCGAGCGCAGGTAGAAGAGGGCGTCGAGGTCGAGCTGCCCGACGGTGGCGCCATGCGAGCATTTGACGTCGTCGGCGTCGATCGTCAGCTCGGGTTTCGCATCGACCTCCGCGGTCTTCGACAGGAGCAGGTTGCGGCTCACGAGGTGCGCGTCCGATTTCTGCGCACCCGGATGCACGATGACCTTGCCGTTGAAGACGCCGCGCGCGCCGCCGTCGAGAATGCCCTTGTAGTACTCGCGGCTGGTGCCGCGCGGCTTCGCATGGTCGATGCGCGTGTGGTGATCGACGTGCTGGCGGCCACCGGCGACGAACAGGCCGTCGAGCGCCGCTTCGCAACCTTCGCCATCGAACGACGTCGTGATGTCGTTGCGCGAGAGCGCCGCGCCTTGCGCGATCGAGTGCGACTCGAAACGGCTGCCATGCGCCTGCGCGACGTGGATGCCGGCGATATGCAGCGCCCGCGTCGTCTCCTGCTGCACCTTGTAGTGCGCGAGCGACGCGCCGTCGCCGACGAACGCCTGCGTGATCGCATTCGTGAACGACGCGGCACCGTCGAGCCCGACGTAGTGCTCGACGACTGTCGCTTGCGCGCCCTCATCCAGGACGAGGACGTTGCGCGGATGGATCGCCGCGTCGGCGAGCGTGGCGACGAAGTACAGGTGAATCGGCTCGGCGATCGCGACGCCACGCGGAACGTGCAGATGAACGCCGTCGGCCATGAAGGCGGCGTTCAGCGCCGCGAAGGTCGTCTCGTGGCGCTTCGAGGCGAAAAACTCCGTGAAGGCTTCGGGATCGCGGTCGAGCGCTTCGCCAAGGCTTTCGACGGCGACGCCCGCGGGCAACGCTTGCGTACTCGAAAGCGCCGGCGCATGGTGGCCATTGACAAAGACGAGTCGACGGGCGCCGACATCGTCGAACGTGAGCGGCAACGCCGTTACGTCGAGCGGCGCTGCGTCGGGCAGCGCGAGCTTGCGGTTGGCGAGCGCGGCAACGCTCGTGTACTTCCAATCCTCGTCGCGCGCGCTCGGCAAGCCGTGCTCGGCGAACTCTTCCAGCGATTGCCGGCGCAGCCGTGCGAGCCACGGCACGCGCGCCCCCGGAAGAGAGCTCGCGTGCGCGGCGAAATCGGCGGCGAAACGGTCGATTGCCTCGCGGCTCATCGTGAGGCCTCCGCGGAATCCGCATTTCCCGATTCCGCTTCGAGCCAGCCGTAGCCACGCCGCTCCAGCTCCTGCGCGAGCTCCTTGCCACCGGAGCGCACGATGCGTCCCTGCGCGAGCACGTGAACGAAGTCCGGCACGACGAAGTCGAGCAGCCGCTGATAGTGCGTGACGAGAATCATCGCGCGCTCGGGCGCGCGCAGCGTGGTGATGCCGTTGGCGACCGCCTGCAGAGCGTCGATGTCGAGTCCCGAGTCGGTCTCGTCGAGGATCGCGAGCCTCGGCTCGAGCACCGCCATCTGCAGGATCTCGTTGCGCTTCTTCTCGCCGCCGGAGAAACCTTCGTTCACCGAGCGATACAAGAGCTCGTCGTCCATGCCGACGAGCTTCATCTTCTCGCGCACGAAGGACAGGAACTCCATCGCGTCGAGCTCCGGCAGGCCGCGATGCTTGCGCACGTTGTTGAGCGCCGCCTTCAGCAGGTACACGTTGCCGACGCCGGGAATCTCGACCGGATACTGGAACGCGAGGAAGACGCCTTCGCGGGCACGATCCTCGGGCGAGAGCGACAGCAAATCGCGGCCTGCGTAGCGCACCTCGCCGCTTTCGACGGTGAACGTCTCGCGGCCGGCAAGCACCTGCGCGAGCGTGCTCTTGCCCGAGCCGTTCGGACCCATGATCGCGTGCACCTCGCCTGCATTCACCGTGAGCTCGAGGTCGCGCAGGATCGACTTGTCGTCGACGCGAACGGAGAGGTCGCGGATCGTAAGCAACGGCTCCATCACCCGACACTCCCTTCCAGGCTCACGCCGAGGAGCTTCTGCGCCTCGACGGCGAATTCCATCGGCAGCTCCTTGAACACTTCCTTGCAGAAGCCGTTGACGATCATCGATACGGCATCCTCGGCCGAAAGACCGCGCTGGCGGCAATAGAAGAGCTGGTCCTCGCCGATGCGCGACGTCGACGCCTCGTGCTCGACCGTCGCCGTCGGGTTCTTCACTTCGAGATACGGGAACGTGTGCGCACCGCAGCGATCGCCGAGCAGCAGCGAATCGCATTGCGAATAGTTGCGTGCGCCGTCCGCCGATTTGAGAATGCGCACGAGGCCCCGATACGCGTTTTGCCCGCGACCCGCCGAGATGCCCTTCGAGACGATCGTGCTCTTCGTGTTGCGGCCGATGTGGATCATCTTCGTGCCGGTATCGGCCTGCTGATAATTGTTGGTCAGCGCAACCGAGTAGAACTCGCCGACCGAGTCGTCGCCCCGCAAAATGCAGCTCGGATACTTCCATGTGATCGCCGAGCCCGTTTCCACCTGCGTCCACGAGATGCGCGAGCGTGCGCCGCGGCAATCGCCGCGCTTGGTGACGAAGTTGTAAATGCCGCCGCGTCCTTCCTTGTCGCCCGGATACCAGTTCTGCACCGTCGAGTACTTGATCCGCGCGCGATCGAGCGCGATCAACTCGACGACCGCCGCGTGAAGCTGATTCTCGTCGCGCATCGGCGCCGTGCAGCCTTCGAGGTAGCTCACGTACGCGTCTTCCTCGGCGATGATCAGCGTGCGCTCGAACTGACCGGTATTCTTCGCGTTGATGCGGAAGTACGTCGAAAGCTCCATCGGACAGCGGACGCCGCGCGGGATGTAGCAGAACGAGCCGTCACTGAACACCGCCGAATTGAGCGCCGCGAAGAAGTTGTCGGTGTAGGGGACGACGCTTCCGAGGTACCGGCGCACGAGCTCCGGATGCTCATGCACCGCTTCGGAGAACGAGCAGAAGATGATGCCAAGCTTGCCGAGCTTCTCCTTGAACGTCGTGCCGACCGAGACGCTGTCGAAGACGGCGTCGACCGCCACGCCGGCGAGGATCTCCCGCTCCGCGAGCGGCACGCCGAGCTTTTCGTAGACGCGCAAAAGCTCCGGATCGACCTCGTCGAGGCTTTTCGGCGCCGACGCGCTCGACTTCGGCGCCGCGTAGTAGCTGATGTCCTGGTAATCGATCGGCGGATGGCGAACGGTCGACCAGCGCGGCTCGGTCATCGTCTTCCAATGGCGATACGCCGCAAGCCGCCATTCGAGCATGAACGGCGGCTCGTTCTTCTTCTGCGAGATCAGCCGGATCACGTCCTCGCTCAAGCCGCGCGGCAACGCATCGGTAGCGACGTCGGAGACGAAGCCGTGCCGATATTCGCGACTCAGGAGGTCGTCCAGTCTCGTTGCTGCCCGTGCCATCCGATTGCTCTCCGTCCTTCCCTTTCGGGTTACCCGATTGCTTTGGCATCGCCGACCGCGCGACGCGCAACTGGCCGCGGCAGCGTGCGCGCAAGCGAGTGCGTCATCTGCTCGAGCGTTACGCCCTCGAGCGCCTCCAGCACGATGTGGTTGATCGTGAGCCAATTGCCGCGAAGCGCGCACGCGCCTTCCTGCATGCACATCCCGCGCATCGTGCTGCATTCCGTCACGCCGATCGGCCCGTCGACCGCGCCGATGATCTGCGCGATCGAGATTTCCGCCGGCGCGCGCAGCAACCGGTAACCGCCTTTGACGCCGCGCGTCGACGTCACGAGCCCACTTCGCGCGAGCGTCTTCAGGATTTTGCTGACCGTCGGTATCGCAAGGCCGATTCGGGTCGCCACTTCCGCCGCGCTATGCACGCGTTGCGGCTCGCGCGCCATCGCGGCCATCACGACCGTCCCGTAATCGGCGAGCTTGCTTACGCGTAGCATGACGTCTCTTAATACTGGACCATTTTAGTCCACTTTTGGTTCCCGCGCAATGCGACATCCGACCAAAACTGTGGGAATCGGCCGACAGACGCACCTCCGGCATCTTTGGAGAATGCGAGGTGAAGGCTCGATACGCCGAGCCATCGCAGATGCTACGCGTGCCGAACGAGTCTTGCGACGTCACGACCAGCCTTGAATCGACCATCGCGCAACGCGCGATGCGCACGTCGCCGATGCTCGTTCCCGGGCGCAATTGCTGGCGCATCGAGCGCGCTGCGCGGCTCGCCTTCCTCATCGATGGCGAGGAATACTTCGGCGCCGTCCGCCATGCGCTCGCGAACGCGCGCCATTCGATCCTGATCGTCGGCTGGGACATCGACAGCCGAATGCGCCTGGTTCCCGAAGGCGCGCACGATGGCCTGCCCGAACCACTCGGCGAGTTCCTGAATGCGATCGTCGCGCGCGAACCCGGCCTGTGCGGCTACGTGCTGTCATGGGACTTCGCGATGCTCTATGCGATGGAGCGCGAGTGGTTGCCGATCTACAAGCTCGACTGGCGAACGCATCGGCGCCTCAAGTTCCGACTCGACGACCGACATCCGGTCGGTGCGTCGCATCATCAGAAGGTGATCGTCGTCGACGACGCCATCGCGTTGGTCAGCGGCTACGACCTCACGCGCTGCCGGTTCGACACGAGTGCGCACCTGCCGGACGATCCACGACGCGTCGATCATCGCGGCGAGCGGTATCCGCCATTCCACGACGTCGGCATGATGGTGACCGGCCCGTGCGCGCGGGCGCTCGGCGATCTTGCGCGCGAGCGATGGTTTCGCGCGACCGGCGAGTACATTGCGCAGTCCGATACGGGCAGCGAGTCGGACGTGTGGCCGAGCGACATCGCGGCGGTTGCGCGCGACATCGACGTCGCGATCGCACGCACCGAGCCCGCGTTCGCCGGACGCGCCGCCGTCACCGAGGTTCGCGCGCTGCATCTCGATGCCATTGCCCATGCCCATCGCTACATATTCGCCGAGAACCAGTACTTCACGTCGCGCACGATTGCCGACGCGTTCATCGAGCGGCTCGCCGCCGACGGCAGCCCCGAGATCGCCGTGATCTCGCCGCTCACGCAAAGCGGCTGGATCGAAATTTCGACGATGGGCGCGCTTCGCGCACGCATTCATCGCAAGCTCCGCGAGGTCGATCGGCACGACCGGTATCGCCTTTATTGTCCTTCGCTCGAATGGCTGCGCCACAAGAACGGCTGTCTCAACGTTCACAGCAAGGTGATGATCGTCGACGACGCGGTATTGACGGTCGGCTCGGCGAATCTGTCCGAACGCTCGCTTTGCACCGACACCGAATGCAATCTCGCGATCGAATCGCGCGGGAATGCACGCATCGCCGCCGTCATCGCGGGGCTTCGCAACCGCCTGCTTGCCGAGCATCTCGGCACCAGCCCCGAAGAGGTTGCGCGAAAGCTCGATCGCACCGCCAGCCTGCATCGGACGATCGCGACGCTTTCAGGCGAGGGCCCGCGCGCGCTCGTCAAGATCGAGCCACGCTTCGATCCGGCGCTCGATGCGCTGATGCCCGACCAGCACGTGTTCGATCCCGAGCAGCCGCTCGATCCCGAACGCATCGCCGACGACCTCGCGCCCGAAGGCGTGCGCAGGGGAACGCGGACGCGGCTGATCGGCATCGCGCTCGGCGTCGTCGCCCTGAGCTGCATGGCCGCAGCGTGGCATTTCACGCCGCTTTCGCAATGGCTCGCGGTCGGGCGCCTGGTGGACATCGGCGCCAGCATCAGCGACGAGCCGTGGGCGCCGATCGCCGCGCTGCTCGCGTTCGTCGCCGGAGGGCTCGTCGCGTTTCCGCTGCTCGCATTGATCGCCGTGGCCGCGATCGTGTTCGGACCCTGGCTCGGGCCGCTCTACACGATCGTCGGTGCGCTGCTGTCCGCGGCGTTGACGTTCGGCATCGGCAGAAGGCTCGGCCGCGAAACCGTGCGAAAACTCGCGGGCGCACGCGTCAACGACCTCTCGCGCCGGCTTGCAAAGCGGGGACTTCTCGCGATCGCATTCGTGCGGATGCTGCCGATCGCGCCGTTTTCGATCGTCAACATCGTTGCCGGCGCGTCGCACATCCGCTGGAGCGATTTCCTGCTCGGCACGGTCATCGGGCTTTTGCCGGGCATCGTCACGATGACGTTCTTCGTCGACCGCGCGATCGCCGCCGTGCGCGAGCCGGGTCCCGATACGCTCGGCCTTCTCGGCGTCGCGCTCGCGTTGATCATCGCGCTCGTGTACGTGCTTCGGCGGTTGTTGCGTGGAAGCGCACGTGCGGAAAGCCGCACGCCGGCCCGCCATGAAGACTGATCGCGTCGAACGCAACGCGATCGGCCGCGCGGCATTGGCTCACCCGCTTCGCGTCGCGACGTGGAACATCCACGGCGGCGTCGGTGCCGATCGCCGCTATGCACCGCAGCGGATCGTCGGCGTGCTGAAGGAGATCGACGCCGACATCGTCGCGTTGCAGGAAGTCGCGTCGCAAGAGGCGCACGAGAGCTTCCTTGCCGATCTCGAGCGCGAGACCGGCTATCGCGTCGTCGCCGGCCTGTTGAAGCAGTCGCACGGTTCGGATTTCGGCAATGCGGTACTGTCGCGATTTCCCGTGCGCAGCGTCGAGCATCTCGATCTCGCGGTCGATCGCTACGAGCCGCGCGGTGCGCTCGATGTATGCGTCGACCTCGGCCTGCGACCGGTGTTGCGCGTGATCGCGACGCATCTTGGTCTTCGTCCGGGCGAACGCCGCGAGCAGGTGCGACGCATTCTTGCGAAGGTCGAGCGCGACAGCCCCCATCCGACCCTTCTCCTGGGCGACCTGAACGAGTGGTATCTGTGGGGACGCCCGTTGCGCTGGCTGCATTCGCACTTTCGCGAGATGCCGGCCGGGCCGCGCACGTTCCCCGCGCGCCGGCCGATGTTCGCGCTGGATCGCATCTGGGTGTCGCCGGCGGGGTCTCTTCGTGCGCTTGCGCGACATGCGAGCCCGCTCGCGCGCATCGCGTCGGATCACCTGCCGCTGATTGCCCACATCGTCGTGTAACCCGAAGGATCCGCCATGAGATTCCCCGTCGTCCTGATGCAACTGATCCTTGCGGCGATCGTCGGTTACGTCGCGGGACACTACGGTCGAAGCGAGCAGGCGCAGCCCGCGGCGCCGCCTGCTTCGACTCCGACGGCGCCCGCACCGGCGCCGCCGAGCGCTGCGCCGGTGCCCGCATCCGCCGCCAGTGAAACCGGTGCAGCGCTCAGCATCAGCTTTCGAAGCGCGGTCGAGCGTGCCGCACCGTCGGTGCTGACCGTGCATTCAGCGGAGACCGTCGCGCGCGGACCGCTCGGGCTCGGCGGGCGCGCGGTGCTGCGCGAAGGATTGGGCTCCGGCGTGTTGATCGACAACGACGGTTACGTCGTGACGAACAATCATGTCGTCGAGAACGCGAACGTGCTCGAAGTAGCGCTGCCGAACGGGACCCTTCGTCCGACGAAGCTCATCGGCGTCGATCCATACTCGGATCTCGCGCTCCTGAAGATCGACGCGAAGGGCCTGCGTCCGATCGCCATCGGTGATATCTCGAGCGTCGCCGTCGGCGACGTCGTGCTCGCGGTCGGCAATCCGCTTGGTGTCGGCGAAACGGTCACGCAGGGGATCATCAGCGCGCTCGGGCGCAAGGGCATCGGCATCAATCCGATCGAGAACTTCATCCAGACCGATGCGGCGATCAATCCCGGCAACTCGGGCGGCGCGCTCGTCGACACATCGGGCCGCCTGATCGGCATCAACACGGCGATCCTGTCGCGTGGCGGCGGCTCGGAAGGCATCGGCTTCGCGATTCCGATCGATCTCGCGCAGAAGGTGATCGCGAGCCTCCAGAAGAACGGCCGCGTCGCGCGCGGGTGGCTCGGTATTTCGACGGCGTCGGCAGGACCGGGACATCCCGGCGCGTTGGTGATGGCGGTTCAGCGCGGCGCGCCGGCCGACCGGGCCGGCATCGTGCCGGGCGACGTGATCGTCGGCTTCAACGACAGGAAAATCGCGAAGCCTGACGATCTTGCAGGCGCGACGCTCGAGCTAGAACCGGGAACGCACGTTACGCTCGACATCGTTCGCGATGACGGGCATCGCAGCGTGCAGGTGGCGCTCGGAACGCGACCACCGTTGCGACGGGAGGATCGGGGCGGCTAGTGTGTCGGCGTACGAGCGGCGCCCGAACGACTCAGCCTTCGCTCGCGATGCCGAGGTATGCGCGGCGCAAATCGGGATGGCGCATCATCTCGTCGGCGCCGCCCTGAGCGACGATGCGGCCCTCCTCGAGCAGATAGGCGCGATCGGCGAGCTGGAGGGCCGCGGCAACGTTCTGCTCGACGAGCAGCACCGACGTGCCCGACGCATGCACGTCGCGAATGGCGCGAAACATCGCGCTCACCATGCGCGGCGAAAGGCCGAGGGACGGCTCGTCGAGCAGCAAAAGGCGCGGCTTCGCCATCAGTGCGCGCGCGATCGCCACCATCTGCTGCTGACCGCCCGACAGCGACGAGGCGGGCGCGTCGAGCTTGTCGCGAAGATCAGGGAACAGCTCGAGCGCCGCCTCGAGCGCGGATTCGCCGCTCGAGCCACGAGAATCTGTCCGCGCGGCGCGGCGTCCGATGTCGAGGTTTTCGCGCACGCTCATCCGTGCGAAGAGGCGCCTTCCTTCCGGCACGAGCGCGATGCCGCACGCGCAGAAGCGATGCGGAGGAAGAACGGTCAGGTCGACGCCGTCGATCGACATCGCGCCGGCGCTCGCCTTGCGGAGCCCCGCGATCGTGTTGATGAGCGTCGTCTTTCCGGCGCCGTTCGGCCCGACCACGCATACGAGTTCCGACTCGGCCACGGCGAGCGACACGTCGACGAGCGCCGGCGCGCTGCCGTAACGTGCGCAAAGCCCGCAAACCTCAAGCATGCGCGACGCCGAGATACGCGACGGCCACATCGCTTCGCGTCATCACATCGGCCGCGCGTCCTTCCGCAAGCACGCGTCCCTGATCGAGCACGATGATGCGGTCCGAAAGCGCCGTGACGATCCGCATCACGTGCTCGACGAGGACGACAGTCGTTCCACGGTCCCGAATGTCGCGGATCAGCGCGACCGCTTCGTCGATCTCGCCCGGTGTCAGACCCGACAGCACCTCGTCGAGCAACAGCAGGCGCGGCCGCGCGGCCAACGCACGCGCGAGCTCCAGGAACTTCGTCTGGTGCAGATTGAGCGCGTCCGGGCGAGCGAACGCGCGCGACGCAAGTCCGGTGAAGGCAAGCCAGCGCAGTGCGGCGTCGCGTGCTGCTTCGTTGGGAAGCCGCGCCCCGCCGAAAATGGCAGCAAGGGCGACGTTGTCGAACAGGCTCAGATGCGTGAATGGCCGCGGGATCTGGTACGTGCGCGCGATCCCGGTGCGCGCGATCCGATGCGCCGGCATCCCGACGAGATCCGTGCCGGCGAAACGGATGCTGCCTGCATCCGCGCCCATGTGGCCGCTGACGACATTGACGAGCGTCGACTTGCCCGAGCCGTTGGGTCCGAGGATGCCGACGATCTCGCCTTCTCGCACGTCGAGATCGATGCCGTCGAGCGCACGCACGCCGCGAAACGATTTACGCAGGCCGCGAATCGCGAGCAGCGGCGGCGCGGTGGTTGACGCGACGCGACCCGAAGCCGGTCGCGCGGTGTCGGGGATCAGCGGCGCCTCGCCATCGCCCGGTCTGGCGAACGCGCGCTGCCGATGATCTTCGAATTGTCGTCGGCGGCCCAGAATGCCGTCGGGCATCGCGAGCACGGCGACGACGAGAATCGCACCGATGACCGCCTTTCCCGCGACCGCGTGATCCGCGGCCGTCGATGCGTACAGCAACAGCGTGACGAGCGTCGCGCCGAGCGCGGGGCCCGCCCAATGGCGCGTGCTGCCGAGTACCGACATCAGCACGACCGTCAGCGGCACCGTGATGTTGAACGTGTCGTTCGCCGTGACATACGACACATAGAGCGCCTGGATGCCTCCGGCGGCCGCGGCGAGCGCGCACGACACGCCGAACGCGGCGAGCTTGCATGCATAGGTCGGTACGCCGACGACTTCGGCGACATCTTCGTCGTCGTGAATCGCGAAGAGCGCAAGTCCGAGTCGACCGGTTGCGATGGCGCGGGCGAGCACGAGCGTGACGACCGCGAGCGCGAGCGCCATCAGGTAGAGGGCACCCGACGTCGTCGGCGCCAGCGCAGGCACGGCAACCGTCGAAAGATAGACGCCGGGCCCGCCATCGATCGGCGTGTTCGAGACGATCGTCGCGAGCACGAACGTGACGGCGAGCGTCAGGAGCGCGAAGAGCTCCCCGCGGACGCGGCGCACGCGAAATACGACGGCGCCCAGCGCCAGGCCAAGGAGCGCCCCCGATGAGGCGGCGGCCGGAAGCGTCCAACCGAAGGGAACGCCGAGCGTGCCGGCAAGCACCGCCGTCGTATAGACGCCGGCGCCGTAGAACGCGCCATGGCCGAAGGAGAAGTAGCCGGAGTAGCCGGAAAGGATGTTCCAGGATGTCGCGAGAACGATCCAGTGCAGAACGAGATAGAGGAACGATTCGTAGAACGCCGGCAGCCGAAGGAACGGGATCGTCGCGAGCGCCACGCCCGCGACGACGATGCCGGGGATCGTGAGATCGCGTCTCAGGCTCGTCCCGGGCGCAGCAGCAGAAGCGCGATCAGAAGCGTGAACGAGACGATCGGCGCCCACGATGGCGACGCGAATGCCATCGTCAGCGCTTCCGAAAGGCCGATGGCGATGCCGGCTGCAAGCGGCCCGAGCGCCGAGCCGAGGCCGCCCAGCATGACGGCCGCGAAGACGACGCCGACCCATGCATAGATCGACGAAGGCGTCAGCGTGAACGACAGCGCGAGGCAGACGCCTGCGACACCGGCGAGCGCGCCGCAAACGCCGGCGAGCATCAGCGCATGCGCGCGGGCATTGATGCCGAATGCCGCTGCGATCGGTGGATCCTCGGCGAGCGCGCGAAGCGCGCGGCCTGCGAACGTGTAACGCAGCGCGGCCCACACGCCAAACGACAGCGCGACCGCGAACGCGAACGTGAGAAGCTCGGGGACCGGAACGAACAGCATGCCGACGCGAAACTTCTCCGCGGCGTAAGACGATTCAAGCTTGCGAAAGTCGGCGGTCCAATACGCCTGGATTCCCGCCTCGATGATCGCCGTGAGGCCGAACGTCGCTAGCAGCGAATTGAGCGGCGACACCGAGAAGCGCGCGAGCAGCCACTGAACCAGAACACCGAGCGCCGCCATCAACGGCACGATCAGAAGCAGCGTGGCGAGCGGATCAACGCCGCCGACGCTCGCGAGCTGATAGCAGAGATACGCGGCGAGGAACGCGAAGCCGAAATGCGCGAGGTTGATGACGTGCAGAAGGCCCCACGCGAGCCCGAGCCCGAGACCCAGCAGCCCGTACAGGCCGCCGATGAACACGCCGGAAAGCGCCGACTGGGCGAGCAGCGTCGCGCTCGGCAGCGTCACCGTCCCTCACCCCAACCGAGCGCAAGCGAGGCGGGTAAGGGGAGCATCGTCACTGCACGCGCAACGTCGCGCCGGGCGCTGCATAGGGCTTCGGATAAACGGTCACCCAATGCCCCTCCTGCACCTGCTTGACGTGCATCAGGTCGTCGCCGTAGTTGTTGGGTCCGTCGAAGCGCAGATGTCCCTGGATCGTGTCGGCGCCGTTCTTCTCGAGATACGCGGCAATCGCCGCATCGTCTAGGCTTCCGGCGCCGCGCACGCCGGCTTCGAGGATCTGCCACGCCGAATATGACGCGGCTGCCTGCACTTCGACCGACGTATCGGGAATGCCGGCTTTTGCCGCGCGCTCGTGATAGAGCGCGATGAACTGCGCGGCGCCCGGCGCGTTGGTGAACGGTGGATGCTCCTCGAACATCGTCATCGACAAAGCGTTGTTGGCGAGCGGCGACTTCGACATCGGCCCCGGGGCCGGATACATGTAGAAGTGCTCCTTCGGCGCGTAGTCGATCTTGTGCATCGCTTCGAGGAGCTGGTTGCCTTCGAGCCCGAGCGCCCCGACCCACAGGAAATCGGGCTTCGCGTCCTTGATCCGCGCGGCGATTGGTCCGTAATCGAGATTGCCGAACTCCCATTCGAGGAACAGCACCTCGGTCAGGCCGCGCTTCTTCGCGACCTCGCGCGCACCGAGCGACATGAAGTGGACCGACGGGAATTTGCTCGTCACGATCGCGATCGTCTTCGGCGGCGCGGGCGAGCCCGCCAGTGCGTCGAGCACCGTGTTCGGCACGCTCGTCTCGGGATGCGGGCCGAGCGACCATGCCGGAAACTGCATGTCGTACCTGGCCATCGACGGGATGCCGAACGTATGATGGACGAGCACCTTGTGGTAGCGCTGCGCCACGCCCATCGCGGAGAGGATCGCGCCGGTCGCGTACGGCCCCATCAGAAGGTCGACCTTGTCCGACGTGACGAGCTGCTCGTAGAGTGTCCGCGCGAGGTCCGGCTTCGACTGGTCGTCGCGGATGATCCATTCGACCTTGCGGCCGAGCAGGCCACCCCGCTTGTTGAGCTCCTCGACGTAGATCTCGCCCACCACCTTGTGGATGAGGCTCGTTGCGGCGAGCGGGCCGGTCAGCGCAAGCGTGCTGCCGATGCGGATCGGCGGCTGCTGCGGCGACTGCGCGAAGGTGATGCCGGCGGATGCAAGCACCGCGAAGAGCAATGCGCCGGCATCACGTGCGATGCGTGCTGCGATCGACATGCTTCCTCCCCGATTCAAGGTTTCGGCGCCTCATGGTTCACGACGAAGTCGTCGGGAACCGGCGGTCCCCACACGTAGAACGAATCCTCGGGCAGGTGGTCGCCGACGGACCATTCGACGTCGGCAGCCACGAAGTCGATCCCGTGCGAATACTCGGCGAAGCTGCCCCAGGGGTCCTGCACATAGTGGAAATAGTTCGATCCGAGCACGTGCCGCCCGACGCCCCAACCCTTCGCGTGACCGTGGCCGCGCATTGTCTCCGCGCCGAAGCCCACTTCGTCGACGCTCGCGACGTCCCAGCTCGAATGATGCAAGCCCGGCGCATGCGATTTCGCGAACGCGATCACGTGGTGATCGCTCGCGTGCGGCCCGTGCAGGAACGCGATGACGTCGCCCGACCGGTCCGACAAACGCAGACCGAGCGTTCGCGTGTAGAAGTCGATCTGCCGCTGCACGTCGCGCGTGAACAACAACACGTGCGACAGCCGCCGCGGTCGTACCGGGGAAGCGGCGCTGCGGCTTGGCGCGGCGCCGTTGCCCTCGCGCACCGGAAGCGCCTCGGCGGCGCGCGAAGGCGCGCGAGGCGATACCTTGGCTCCGACGACGAGCTGGACCGGCGTCCCGTCCGCGTCGCGCGTCCATGCGCCGCGACCGTCCGAGAGCGGATGCGGCTCGCAGGCGCCTGCCTGTCGCATGCGCATCGCGAGCCGCTCGAAATCTTCGTCGTACGCCGAGAAAGTCAGGTATTCGAGCTTCTTGCGCGAACCGGTCTCGAACACGCTGCCCCAGCAATGCGTGCTTTCGGCGGCGCGAAGGTCGAGGCGCTTGCCGTCGCGCTGAACGTCGAGGCCGAACGCGCGATAGAAGCGCTCGGCGATCCCGATATCGGGCACGCTGAAGACGAACCGGTCGAGCGAATGGACGCCCAAAGTATCGGGGCGTCGCGGCGAAGCGTTCGTGTCGACGGACATCGGTCGGCTGATCGAGACTTTCAACGGCCACAATAGCAAAAAGCCCCGAATCGCGCCTGGGGCGGTCCCGGGCGCACATTGCCAACCGCCCGGAACGGGTATATACGACCGCCTTTGCCGCGAGGAGGCGCCTCGTCATGGAATTCGATCAGCGCACCGTCGTCGTCACGGGCGCCGCGGGAAACCTCGGCTTCGCGGTGGCGAACGCGTTTGCCGAGCGCGGCGCGAACTGCGTGCTCGTCGGCCACGATCGGGAGAGTCTTGCGCGGCGCTTCGGGGACGAGGATGCGCGGCGGCTTTTCATCTCGGCCGACCTCGGACGGCAGGCGGACGCTGACGCGGTCGCGAATGACGCGATCGCGAAGTTCGGTCGCATCGATGTCCTTTGCAACATCGTCGGCGGCTTTCGGATGGGCGAGCCGGTGCACCGAACGTCGGACGCGACGTGGCAGTTTCTGTTCGACCTGAACGCGCGAAGCGTGCTCGACATGGCGCGCGCCATCGTGCCGAAGATGCTCGACGCTGGGGGCGGCGCGATCGTCAACGTGGCTGCGTACGCGGCGCTGAAGGCGTCCGCGAACATGGGCGCGTACGCGGCGTCCAAGTCAGTGGTGGTCCGTCTCACCGAAGCGATGGCGGCCGAGTTGCGCGAGCACGGCATCAGTGTCAATTGCGTGCTGCCAACGGTCATCGATACGCCCGAAAACCGGCGTGCGATGCCGAATGCCGATCCGACCCGCTGGGTCGCGCCCGACGATCTCGCGCGCGTCATCGTCTTTCTTGCGTCGCCCGCCGCCCGCGCGATCCACGGTGCGGCGCTGCCGGTGAGCGGTCTCGGTTGATTCGCTCGATTCGCGCGAAGGAGTGGCTGTCAAGATGCAACGCAAGTACAACCTTTTGATCCTGGGCGCGTCATACGGCTCGCTGCTCGGCGCACGCGTGTTGCTCGCCGGTCACGACGTGCGGCTGGTCTGCCTGCCCGCCGAAGCGAAGCTGATCAACGCCGAGGGCTTCCGCGTCCGCCTGCACGCGAAGGGCTCGGGCAGTGAAGTCGAGATCGATTCGCGAACGTTGCCGGGGAAGGTTTCCGCCAGCGGCGCCGAAGGCGTCGACCCGAGCCGTTATGATCTCGTCGCGCTCGCGATGCAGGAGCCGCAATACGCGTCGCGCGACGTGCGCGACCTGCTGCAAACGATCGCGCACGCGAAAGTGCCCTGCATGTCGATCATGAACATGCCGCCGTTGCCGTATCTCGCGCGGATTCCGCAGATCGACACGGCGACGCTTCGCGATTGCTACACCGATGCCTTGGTATGGGACGCGTTCGATCCCGCGCTGGTGACGCTGTGCAGCCCCGATCCACAGGCGTTTCGTCCTCCGGGCAGCAAGGTGAACGTGCTGCAGGTGAGCCTGCCGACGAACTTCAAGGCCGCGCGCTTCGAGTCGGCCACGAATACCGCGATCCTGCGAACGCTCGAAGCCGACATCGAAGCGAGTCGCCTTCCGACCCGAAACGGGCCGGTCGAGCTGCCGGTGAAGCTCAAGGTGCACGACTCGATCTTCGTTCCGCTCGCCAAATGGAGCATGCTGTTGACCGGCAACTACCGCTGCGTCGAGACCGATTCGGTGCGTTCGATTCGCGATGCGGTGCACGACGATGTCCCCGCGTCGCGCGCCGTGTACGACTGGGTCGCGCGCGTCTGCAAGGCGCTCGGCGCGGCCGATGCCGATCTCGTGCCGTTCGACAAATACGCGAAGGCCGCGCTGTCGCTCGACCGGCCGTCGTCTGCTGCGCGTGCCTTGGCGAACGGAGCACGCAATATCGAGCGGGTGGATCGCCTGGTGCAATCGATCGGCGCGCAGAAGGCGCTGCGTCTCGATGCCGTCGACCGCATCGTCGCGCTCGTCGATCACTGGCTCGCGCGTAACCGCCGCACGGAACCCGCCGCGGCAAGCACCTGACGGCGACCTGGCCGCTCACGCGGTATCCTGTCGATCCATCCCCTTTGCCGGAGTCGAGCGTGCCTGGCCTTCTTGCGAACGTCGATCCCGACGGTCTGCTCGAGTATTCCGTCGTCTTCTCCGACCGTGCGCTGAATCACATGTCGCGCGCGTTCCAGCGCTCGATGGTGAAGATCGCGCGCACGGTCGAGCAGGTCTACGCGGCGCGCTCGGCGGTCGTCGTGCCGGGCAGCGGCACGTTCGGCATGGAGGCGGTCGCTCGTCAGTTCGCTACCGGGAAGCGCTGCCTCGTCATTCGCATCGGCTGGTTCAGCTACCGCTGGTCGCAGATCTTCGACATGGGGAGCATTCCTTCGTCGACGACCGTGCTGAAGGCGCGCCGCACGAGCGGAACAAGGCAGGCGCCGTTCGCGCCACCCCCGATCGACGAAGTGATTGCCGCGATTCGCGAGCAGAAGCCCGACTTCGTGTTCGCCCCGCACGTCGAGACCGCGTCGGGGATTCTCTTGCCCGATGCGTACGTCCGGGACGTCGCGCGCGCGACACACGCGGAAGGCGGCATGTTCGTGCTCGACTGCATCGCCTCGGGCGCGCTGTGGGTCGACATGAAGGCGCTTTGCGTCGACATCCTGATCAGCGCGCCGCAGAAAGGCTGGAGCAGCTCGGCGGGCTTCGCGCTCGTGATGCTCGGCGAGCGCGCACGCGAGACGATCGACCATACGACGAGCACGAGCTTCGCCTGCGACCTTCGCAAGTGGCTGTCGATCATGGAAACCTACGAAGGCGGATCACATGCCTATCACGCGACGATGCCGACCGATGCGCTCGCACGCCTTGCCGGCGCGATCGACGAGCTTTCGCGCTTCGGCTTCGACAACGCGAAGCGCGCGCAGCAGGTGCTCGGGGACAAGGTGCGCAAGCTCCTCGCCGCGCACGACATGCGAAGCGTCGCTGCGCCCGGCTTCGAGGCACCCACCGTCGTCGTGAGCTACACCGACGATCCTGCCATTCGCTCGGGCGCGCGCTTCATCGACGCCGGATTGCAGACCGCCGCCGGCGTGCCGCTGCAATGCGACGAGCCCGCCGATTTCTCGACATTCCGCATCGGTCTTTTCGGGCTGGACAAGCTCGGCAACGTCGATCGCACCGTCGGCGCGCTCGACGAGGCGCTTTGCCGCATCGCGAACGCCGAAGCGCGCACGGCGTCCTGAGTCGCTCCTTCGCTTCCTATCGTCCGTTGGCTTTGCGCCATTGGGCGAAGTCGCGTTCCGTCTGCGGATCGGTGGCGGGATAGAGGCCGAGGATCGATCGGCCCTTCAGCACTTCCTCGGTCACGAAATCCTCGAACGCGGTCATCTCGACTGCTTCTCCTGCGAGCTCGTCGGCGATGTGCGCCGGGATAACCACGACGCCTTCCGCGTCGCCCACGATCACGTCGCCTGGAAACACCGGCGCATCGCCGCATCCGATCGGCACGTTGATGTCGAGCGCCTGATGGCGCGTGAGGTTCGTCGGCGACGACGGCCGCTGATGGTAGGCGGGAATCGTCAGTCTTGCGATCTCGGGCGAATCGCGAAAGCCGCCGTCGGTGACGATGCCGGCGCAGCCCCGCTTCATCAATCGCGCGACGAGAATCGATCCCGCGGACGCCGCGCGCGCGTCCTTGCGGCTGTCGATCACCATCACCGCGCCGGGCGGGCATTCCTCGATCGCCTTGCGCTGCGGGTGCGCGCGGTCCTTGAACACGCCGATCGGATTCAGGTCCTCGCGCGCCGGAATGTAGCGCAGCGTGAACGCCTCGCCGACCATGTTGCAAAGCGCAGGGTTGAGCGGATGCACGTCCTGGATGAACTGGTTGCGCAATCCGCGCTTGAACAATGCCGTCGTCAGCGTGGCCACGCTGACCGTCGCGAGCTTCTTCCGCGTCGCTTCGTTCATCAGTTACCCGGCAGATCGGCGGTGATCGGCAGATAGTAGTCGGTCCACTTCGCCGGCATCGTTTTCAGCGTGCCGACCTTGTGCAGGTGCGCGGCGAATTTCATCGTTCCCTGCGGCGCCGCGGTCCATTCCATCATGCCCGGCTGCTTCAGCATGCCGAGGATTTCGTCCTTCGGCATCTTGTCGTGCGTGATCTCCTTGTAGATGTCGACCGCCGCCGGGGTGTCCCTTTTGATGAACGCGATCGCGTCGAATGTCGCGGCCTTGATGGCCTCGACGATCTTCGGGTTGGCGTCGGCGAACTTCGTCGTCGTGAAGAACTGCGATTGCGTGAGCGGACCGCCGATGATCTCGGGCGAGTCGATGACGACGTGCGCACCGGCAACGTTCCTGAGCTCGAAGTACGAGTAAGGCGGCGCCGCGAAGTGGCTCGTGATCTCGCCCCTCGGATTCGCCATCATCGTGGCCGCGTCCGGATGCCCGAGTTGCACCGTCAACGGATCGAGCTTCGTCATCTGGTCTGGCCCCCACAGCTTTTCGGCCGCCATCTGCAGGAGGATCGCCTGCGTCGATACTTTCAGCGTCGGCACGGCGATCCGGTCCTTCGGCCCGTAGTCCTTCAGCGTCTTGATGTTCGGATTGCGCGTGATGAGCGTGAGCGGCAGCGCCGAATTCGCGACAATGCCCTTCACGCCGCCCTTCGTCCTGTCCCAAAGCAGCAGCAGATTGCCGACGCCGGTGTTGACAACGTCGACGCTGCCGGCGAGGAGGGCGTCGGTCTGCGCGCCGCCACCCGATAGATTCGCCCAGGCCACCTCGAGATTCGGCATGCCACGTCTCGCGGCCTCCTGCTCGATCAGATGCTGCTTTTCCATCACGTGCGACGGCAGGTAAAGAATGCCGGGCTGGCGCGTGATCGTGATCTCGGTCTTCTGCTGCGCGTTCGCGAGCAGCGGCGTGGTGAGAAGCGCGGCGCAGCACGCCGTGACGGCGAGCGAGGCAAGGGATCGCATCAAGGGTTTCCTCGAACGGGTGGCGGACGGGTTTCGCCGCGTCGGTGAAGTAAAGCACTAGAATATCAGCGTCAACCATGCGAGCGCCATCTCTCATTCGCAAGCCTTCGGACGGCGGGCGGTCTTCGGACGCGGCTGTGCAGCGTCTCGAGCGTTCGCGCCACGCCGCGCCGCAAGTGCTCGACCGGCTGCGCGAGCGTATCGTCGCGCTCGACCTGCCGCCCGGTATCGTGCTCTCGCGCGCCGAGCTCGCGGCGACTTTCGGAATCAGCCAGACGCCGGTGCGCGACGCGCTCATGCGCCTCGAGGAAGAAGGGTTGGTCGACGTCTTCCCGCAACACCAGACCGTCGTGAGCCGCATCGACGTGGCGCGGGCGACGCAGGCGCATTTTCTGCGACGCGCGATCGAGCTCGAGGTGGTTCGCACGCTCGCGGCGCGCGACGATCCGGCACTCGTCAAGCGCCTCCGCGCCACGATCGAGCGCCAGCGAACCGCGCTCGCCGAAGGCGACTATCCCGAGTTCGTCGCGTGCGACCAGGCGTTCCACCGGCAGATGTACGAAGCCGCCGGCGTTCCCGGTCTCTGGGACGAAGTGCGAAGGCGCAGTGGCCATATCGATCGCCTGCGGCGTTTGCATCTGCCGGTCGCCGGAAAGGGCGAAACCATCCTGCGCGATCATGCGCGGATCGCCGATGCGGTCGCGAAGCGCGATGCCGATCGCGCGCAACGGCGCGTGCGCGAGCATCTGTCCGGAACGCTTGCGCACGTCGATGCGATCCGCGCGCGGTATCCGGATTACCTGGTCAACTGACTTCTGTCATGGGCGCGTTCGATTGCAGTGACCGGATGCGCAACATCAGTTCCAGGGACCGAACCTTCCGCCCAGGCTGTAGCGTCCCGCACCGAGAAGCGCGACGCAGATCGCGACGATCAGGTAGAGTCCCTGCAATTCGAGCGCCCAGCCGCCCGTTTTCGCGAGTGAAAGGACCTGCGACGCATGTACGAGCAGTATCGCGACGATCATGTTGATCGCGATCACGATCGCGGCGGCGCGCGTCCACAGGCCGACGATCACGAGAATCGGCGCGAGGACCTCGCCGATATAGACGAGATAGCCGAGCGGGGCGGGGAGGCCCGTGTTCGCGACGGCGCCCAGAATGGCATCAGCTCCGCCGGCGATCTTCGCGACGCCATGCAACAGGATCAGTACGCCGAGGATCAAACGCAAAAGCAAGAGCGCGATGTCGTGGACGGCGCCGGCGTCCCGCCGGGCCGTGAACAAGGCGTCGGGCATGTTCTTTCCCCTCCGGATCGATGGTTCGAGGCTGAATCCTAACGAAGGCAAGCGGATGGATCGACTGCGACTTTCAAACGAGCGCGGCCATGCAAACCATGGCTGGCTCGACTCGTACCACAGCTTCTCGTTCGCGGACTACTACGATCCGCGATACATGGGGTGGAGCGTGCTTCGCGTGATCAACGAGGATCGCGTGCAGCCGGGGCGCGGCTTCGGCACGCACGGTCACCGCGACATGGAGATCGTGACCTACGTGCTCGAAGGCGCGCTCGCGCATCGCGATTCGATGGGCAACGGCTCGACGATCCGCCCAGGCGACGTGCAGCGTCTCTCGGCAGGCACGGGCATCCTGCACAGCGAGTTCAACGACGATCCGCTCGGGGTCACGCACTTCCTGCAGATCTGGATAGAGCCCGACGCACTCGGCATCGCGCCGTCATACGAGCAGAAGCATTTCGCCGACGACGAGAAACGCGGCCGGTTCCGCACGATTGCCTCGCTCGACGGACGTGAAGGATCGGTGTCGATCCGCCAGGATGCCGCGATTCTCGCGGGCCTGTTCGACGGTGACGAGCTCGCGCATTACCCGCTCGCGCCGGGACGCAACGGTTACGCGCACGTCGTCCGCGGCGCGCTGACGATCAACGGCCATGCGCTTCGCGCCGGCGATGCGCTTCTTTCCGACGGTGGCGACATGGCGCTTGCGAACGGCCGTCGCGCCGAAGTGCTCGTCTTCGATCTGCCTGGCAACTGGAATCCCGCCGGTGAGCGTTGAAGCGCAACGGGGGCGGAGGCGCGCTTCCGGTCGGCGCGTCGGCCGACCGCTCAGTGCCCCGTGGGATCGCCGCGCCGGCTCGCTTCGAACAGGAACCACGTGCGCCGCTCGGCCTCGTCGATCCACACTTCAAGCAGGCTCGCAGTCGCGACGTCGCCGTGCTCGTCGCAAAGGCCGTGCGTCTCGCGCATTCGCGCGGCAAGCGACTTGTTGTCCTCGCGAAGCTCGGCGAGCATGTCGAGCGGCTCGACGTATCCCGCATCGTTGTCGCTGACGCGAGCAAGGCGCGCGACGTGTCCGATCGATGTGATCGTCGTGTGGCCGAGCTTTCGCACACGCTCGGCGATCGGGTCGGTCATCGCGTAGATCTGGTCGGCCTGTTCGTCGAGCAGCAGGTGGTAGTCGCGAAAATGCGGTCCGCTCATGTGCCAATGGAAATTCTTCGTCTTGACGTAGAGCGTGAACGTGTCGGCAAGAAGCGCGTTCAGCGCGCCGGCGATGTCGCGGGTGGCCGCATCCGGCAGATCGGTTCGCGTGGCGAGACGAACGTCGCGCGCACGTTCGCGCGCATCGGACTTACCGGTCGCGTTCCTCATGGCAGCTCCTTTATCGTGATCGACAGGAAAGAGAGTATGAACCACGGCCACTCCGCGGCGTGCCGGAGCGATGCCGGAAAGCGTCCGCCGCGGAAACGTCGCGCCCGGGAGGCGGTCTTGGTTAAGGGAAGATGAGTGCGCAGGGCCGCCCCAAGCGCGAATTGCGCCCCCTCGGGGGCAGCGACGCGGCGGAGCCGCGAGCGTGGGGGGACTTTAGATCCGTGAACGAGGAGAACGTTTGAACCTGCCCGACTGGCTGATCGCCCGCCGCACGGACGTGGGGGCGCCCCGCGGCGTCAAGCCGCCCGAGCGGCACCCGAGCACGCCGCCGCCGCAACCGCCACAGACGCCGCCGCGGATACCGCCGCGACGAATGTGGTGGTGGTTCGCCATCGCGCTGATCCTGAACTTCCTGCTCGCGCGCTACCTCTTGCCCGGCGGCGAGACGCCGCTGACCATTCCCTACACGCTGTTCCGCGACGAGGTTGCAAAGAACAACGTCGAAGCGATCTTCAGCCGTGGCGAGACGATGACCGGGCGCTTCGCGAAGGCGATCACGTACCCTCCGCCCGAACCGAAGGGCCAGACGGCGCCGCCGCCGGTTCCGCCGCCGAAGTCGCGGGGGATCCCGAGGCGCGGCCCGCCGCGCACGTCGACGTTCTTCGAGACGACGGTGCCCGCGTTCGCCGGTCACGATCTCGAGCAGTTGCTCCTCGATCACCACGTCGAGATCAGCGCCGAACCGATCGCCCAGGGATCGAGCCCGCTGTCGACGCTGCTCTTCGGCTTCGGCCCCGCGCTGCTCCTGATCGCGTTCTACGTCTGGCTGTTTCGCCGCACGGCACAGCAGGGCGGAGGACTCGGCGGAGGCTTGCTCGGCATCGGCAAGAGCCGCGCGCGCCGCTACGATCAGGACAAGGACACGAAAGTGACCTTCGACGACGTCGCCGGCATCGACGAGGCGGAAAACGAGCTCATCGAGATCGTCGACTTCCTGCGCGACCCGCCGAAGTACACGCGTCTCGGCGGCGCGGCGCCGAAGGGCGTGCTGTTGGTCGGCGCGCCTGGCACCGGCAAGACGCTGCTCGCCAAGGCGGTCGCGGGCGAGGCGAACGTGCCGTTCTTCTCGATGAGCGCCGCCGAGTTCGTCGAGATGATCGTCGGCGTCGGCGCTGCGCGTGTGCGCGACCTTTTCAAGCAGGCGCGCGAGAACGCGCCCGCGATCATCTTCATCGACGAACTCGACGCGATCGGACGCGCGCGCGGCCCGACCGCCATCGGCGGGGCGAGCGAGCAGGAGCAAACGCTCAATCAGATCCTGACCGAGATGGATGGTTTCTCGAGCCGCGAGGGCATCATCGTGCTGGCGGCGACGAACCAGCCCGATGTGCTCGACCGCGCGCTGCTTCGCCCCGGCCGCTTCGATCGGCGGGTCGTCGTCAATCTTCCGGACCGCAAGGGCCGCGAGGCGATTCTCGCCGTCCATGTGCGGCACGTTCCCCTTGCGCCCGACGCGAGCCTCGGCGATCTCGCCGCATCGACCCCGGGTTTCTCGGGCGCCGAGTTGAAGAATCTCGTCAATGAGGCGGCCCTGCTCGCGGCGCGACGCAACGAGCAGAAGGTCGACCAAAAGGACTTTCTCGACGCGCTCGAAAAGATCGTGCTCGGACCCGCGCGCCCGATTCTTCTATCGCAGGCGGATCGCGAGCGGATCGCCTTCCACGAGGGCGGGCACGCGATTTTGGGTCTCGTCGTTCCCGGGGCCGATCCCGTCCATCGCGTCACGATCGTGCCGCGCGGACAGGCGCTCGGCGTCACCTACCAGCGACCCGACAGCGATCGCTACAACTATCCGGAATCGTATCTTCGCGCGCGAATCGTCGGCATGCTTGGCGGACGTGCCGCCGAGGAGATCGTCTACGGCACGAAGACGACCGGCGCCGAGAACGACATCGAGCAGGCGACCGGACTCGCGCGCCGGATGGTGACGCGCTGGGGGATGAGCGAGCGCGTCGGCATGGTGCAGCTTGCGCCGCGGGAGAACCCGTACCTCAGCGCGCTCGAGAGCTACGGCGGAACGAAGCCCTTCAGCGAAGAGACCGCCGAGGCGATCGACGAGGAGGTGCGCAAGATCATCGGCGACAGCCACGCGGAAGCGCTGCGCCTGCTGCGCAGGCATCGCAAGTCGCTCGATGCGCTCGCGAAGGCGCTGCTCGAGCACGAAACGCTGAACGAGGAGCAGATCCTCGCCGTTACGGGCTTGCCGCGCGCGCCGATCGTGGAGACGCCGATGATTCCCGCCACCGGCGATACGACGGCGAATTCGCTGCCACCGGATTAGCTACGAAAATAGGTGCCAGAGATGTATTTCCCGGCGCTGTTGTGGCGCGTCGTCGCATTCATTCGGGAAATACATCTCTGGCACCGATTTTCCGTCCAGGAAATACACCTCTGGCAGCGATTCTGGCGCTACGGCTTCAGCCCCCCGTCCCGGCCTCGACCTGCTGCGTCACCGCGGTCGGCTTCCCGGCATCGGGTATGTCGATGCCGTAGTGCTCGCTGATGTAACGCGCGAGTTCGGCGCGCGTGATCACGCCGTCGCCGTTCATGTCCATGTCGCGGAAGCGCGCGGTGAAATCGTTGTCGCCCGCGGCTTCCTGGCGCGTGACGTAGCCCCGATTGTTGACGTCGAGCGCGCGAAATGTCGCCTCGTCGCGGGCAGCGGCCCGCTGGTAATAGTCGCTTCTCGGATCGGCGTTGGCGATTCTCGCCGCTGCCAGAAGTGCGAGCGCGGCGGCGTAACATGCGGCTGTCCTCATCTTCGTCCCTCCATCGTCTGCCGTGACATCGCGTCGCGGCCCTCGTTCTTGGCATTCCCGGCAAGGCGATCGGCCGGCGGCCTCGCCTGACCGGTCGCTCCTTGCGCTCATCTTCGCGCTCGTCACTTGCGCGATCGCGACAATTTACATCACGCAGCCGGTGCTGCCGATCCTCGAGGCCCAGTTTGGCGTATCGCCGGCGACGGCGTCGCTCTCCGTGTCCGCGGTGATCATCGGCATGGCGGTCTCGACGCTGCCGGTCGGCGTGCTCGCCGATCGCTATCCGGCAAGGCGTTTGATGATCATTGGCGCGTGCGCTGTCGCCGGCGCGGGTCTCGTGTGTGCAACGACGTCGCGCTTCCCGACGCTCGTCGCCATGCGCGGCGTCCAGGGCGCGTTCATTCCCATGCTGACCACCGTCGTCGCCACATGGCTTTCCCGCTCCCTGCCGACCAGGGCGCTCAATGTCGCGATGGGGACATACGTGTCGGCCACCGTGGCCGGTGGCCTCGGCGGCCGCCTTCTCGCCGGCTGGGCATTCGCGCCATCGCATTGGCGCGATGCGTTCTTCACGGTGGCCTTTGCGCTCGTCATCGTCGCGCTCCTCGTCGCGATGCGCATTGTCGACCCTCCGCACGGCAACGTTCGTACAACCGCGCACATTCCGTTCGTTCGCCTCGTGGCCAGGCGTCCGCAGGTGCTCGCGCAGGCGGCGGCCTTTGGTGCATTCGGCGCCTTCTCGACCGCTTTCAACTATTTCCCGTTCTACCTGTCGACGCCGCCATGGAGCTTTTCGACGCCGACGATCACCTCGCTCTACCTGGCCTACGTCGCCGGGCTTGCATCAGGTCCGATCGCGGGCCGCCTTGCCAATCGCTTCGGCAACGGTGTCGTGATGAGCGTCGGTGCCGTCATCATCGCGGTCGCATTGTTGGCCTCGCTGATCAAAATGATGGCCGTTCTGGTCGTAAGCCTCGTCGTGCTTTGCATCGGCTTTTTCGCGGTGCATGCGGCAGCGATCGGCGGCCTCAATCGTGCGCTTTCCGGCGAACGCGGCAAGGCCAACGCACTCTATACGTTGTTCTACTATCTCGGCGGCGCCGCTGGCATTGCCGCGGGCGGCAACGCCTACGCGCGCTTCGGCTGGCCGGGCATCGTCGGTGTTTGCCTCGCGTTGTCGTTGTTGCCGTTTTGCATGGGCATCATCGCGTGGCGCGAGGGCTCGCGAACGACTCGCGTCTCCACTTCCTGACGGAGAAAAAATTGCATCGATCGATCTTGCGCAACTCGTTTCGCCTCGTCCTCGTCGCGTGCGAACTTGGCATTGCAGGCATTGCGCTTGCGGCGGTACCGCAGCAAATTCGCGGTGACATCGTGTCAGTCAACGACAGCAAGCTGGATCTCAAATCGTCGACCGGACGAAACATCGCCATCGAGTTGCCGAGCGATGTGCGCGTGAGCCTGCGGGTTCCGTCAAGTCTCGATGCGATCAAGCAAGGCGCATTTCTCGGCGCGACCGCGAAGCCCGGCGCGAAGGGCATCCTCGTCGCCAGCGAGGTGCATATTTTTCCCGAATCGATGCGCGGCACCGGGGAAGGCCATCGGCCAATGACCGGTATGCCCGGCAAAACGATGACGAACGCAACCGTTTCAGAAGTATCGAGCGCTCCATCGTCGCAGCGCACGAAGACCAATGCCACCGTGACGAGCGTTGACGCGGCGCGCGGCGCGCGCACGATGAAGCTCACGTACAAGGGGGGCGAACAGACGATCGTCGTGCCGCCAGGTACGCCGGTCGTCATCGTCGAGCCAGGCAACCGCGATTCCCTGACCGCCGGCGCGCACGTGATCGTCTATGCGACGCGCGGCGCCGACGGCAAGCTCGGGGCGCAGCGTATCAGCGTCGGCAAGAACGGGTCGGTGCCGCCGATCTAGGCTTCGCACGTTTGCGGTTCGTGAATTCCTGCACGCCATCACGCGAGTTTTGCATGCTCGACGTTCGTTTGCCGTAACGTTCAACGGCACCCCGCGAATCGATATCGCTCAGGGGAATTCTGCGTCTCCGCGATAGTCAAATCAAATACTTGACAGACTTTTTTGCGGAGGCAGATATGGCGACAATTGTCCAGGAAACATCCCTTTCATCTCATGCACCGGGCGCAGATGGCTTCTTGACGGGCGGCTACGCCGGAGCGGCGATCACCGGCTTTGCCGCGGTCGTACTTTCGATCATCGGCCTGGCCGGCGTGGCGAGCCCGTACATGCTCGGGATTTCGGCGATCGTGCTCGGCGTGGGTCTGCTGCTGGAAGGCGGTCTTGCGGCAGCCGGCTTCTCCAGGATTCGCACACTTGGGCTCATGAGGCCCGTTGCGATGACGCCTGCGGTCGGTGGCGGACTGAGCGCGGAAGGACTCGCCGGCATCGGCGCGATCGTGCTCGGTGCGCTAGCCCTGCTCGGCGTCGTGCCGCCGATCCTGCTGGCGATCGCCGCGATCGTCCTCGGTGCGGGCTTCCTGCTTGGCAGCGGCGTTTTGCCGCGGCTCACCACCCTCGAACTCGAGAACTCGGTCGAGGTCGAGCGCCAGCAGATGGGTTACAGTGCGATCAGGACCGCGGTGAAGACGGCGGTCGACAGCGAAGTGATGAGCGTTGTCGGTGCGCTTGTCGGCGTCGCCGGCATCGTGCTCGGCATTCTCGCGCTGGTTGGCGTGACGACGGAGGTTCTGTCGCTCGTCGCGATGCTCGCCTTTGGTTGCGCGACCATCGTCGGAGCGCTGTTCGCGAACTGGTAGTTCGCCCCAATACGATTCGCGCCGCTGCACGCCTTGCGCGTGACAGCGGCGTAATCACCCTTGAACCTATCGCAAAATGGGCGGCGCGGGCCGATAGATGTTGTCGTGTCCTCGCTCGTCCCTCGCCGTACGTCTTAGTACTATCTCGGAGCTCGCTGCGGGCCTTCGGGCTCTCGGCCCGTTCGCCCAATTTTGAGATAGGTGCTTGCGAAGCCCGATTGCTATTGGAGCGTGAGCGCGGTGACGGTCGCGCCCAAAAGCGCGATCCACCCGCTGCGACGATTGTGCCCGGTGTCGCTGTACTGGAACGTGTAAAGCCGCGCGAGCCGCACGCGGCCTTCGTTGTCTCGTCTCGGCCGGATCGAGCGCAGCGACACGGTATCGTCGAGAAACAGGAAGCCTCGCAGCTCGCACGCTTCCCGCATCGCATCGTTGGCGATCTCGCGCGTCTTCATCTGGTTCCAGACGAACCAGAAGGCAGCGACGCAGACCGCGATCGACGCGATCTCCGGAATGCCGATCACCGAAGTTAGTCGCGGTCAGCCGATCGCGACGGACAGCATCGAGATCGAGCCACCGTCGAAACCTTCGACGGGGAACGAGATGCGATCGCCTTCGCGATGCTGCGCGAGCACGTAGATCAGCGGAAGATAGTGCTCGGGCGTGGGCGCGGACAGCATCGCATCGCGGCCGAGCGATTCGTAATCGACGAGCGGCGCGAAATCGTGCGCGGACAACAGCGCGCGCGCCTGCTGCTCGAAGCGCGCGGCCCAATCGTACGGCCCTTGCGCGCGATTGCCCCACGAATACGCGTGCAGGTTGTGCACGAGGTTGCCGCTGCCCATGATGAGCACGCCCTCGTCGCGGAGCGGCCGCAGTTGCTTCGCGATCTCGTAGTGCCACGATGCTTCGCGCGTCTCGTCGATCGAAAGCTGCACGGCGGGCACGTCGGCGTCCGGATAGACGTGCACGAGCACGGACCACGTGCCGTGATCGAGTCCCCAGCGCTCGTCCATCTGCACGCGAACGGGCGCGAGCAGATCGCGCACACGCTCGCAAAGCGCGGCGGAGCCCTTCGCCGGATACTGCACCTCGTAGAGCGCGCGGGGAAAGCCGCCGAAATCGTGGATCGTCGCCGGCGCATCGGAAACGGTGACGCTCGTCCCCGGACCGTACCAGTGCGCGGAGATGCTCAGGATCGCGTTCGGACGCGGGATCGAGCGGCCGATCGTCGACCATGACTCGGTGAACGCATTGCGTGAAAGCGCGTTCATCGGATTGCCGTGGCCGAAGAAGATCGCCGGCATCGAGGGGCTGTTCATTACTGAATCATATCGTGCGGCGACGGTCAGCGCCCGGGTGGGTCACGCCGTCGTCGTTACTCCGATCAGGCGGGATACGCGAATCGGAACGTCGGGTCGTTGCAGCTCGGCGACGGCCTGCTGCAACCGACTGTCGGCCATCGTCATCCGCGCGCGAAGCCGCACGTACTCGGCCCACGACGCGATCACGTAGCGCTCGACGAAACGACCTTCTTCGCCGAGGTCGCGAAACACGCGCCAGCTCGTCGCGCCGTTGCGTCTTCGCGTCGGTCCCACTTTCTGGATGCCCTTCAGGAACGAATCGCGGTTCGAGGGATCGATGCGGTACTCGATCTGGATCAGCACCGGACCGTCGTCGGGCAACGGCTCGGCCGATAGTGTGAGGTCGGGAAGACGCGCTCCGGGCACGACATCGGCCTCCTGTCCCATCTCGACACGTACGCGGCGATAAAGCCATTGCAACGCGAACACCGCGGCGGCCGACGCGCCGAGCGCCCAGTGCGTGCCGACACCGTTCGCGATCGCGCCCCAGACGGCGCTTCCGATCGCGAGACAGCCTTGCGTGGCGACGAGATTCATCGACACTGCGCGTGCACGCACCCAACCCGGTGCGCTGCTTTGCGTTCCCGCCGACAAGGTCGCGAACACGCAGACCCATGCCATGCCGGCACAGAACGCACCGATCAACGCGATGCCGGTGATGCCGGTCAGCGCCAGCATGAGGATCGCGAACGCCCACAGATGTCCGCCGGACGTGACGACCTTGTTCATCGACTGTCGCGTCAACAGGTTCGGAATCGATACCGCGCCGACGATCGCGCCGATGCCGAAGCTCGCCGACAGAAGACCGAAGCCACCGGCGCCGAGCCCGAGCTGGTCGCGGGCGATCACCGGCAAGAGCGCCCAGAACGCGCTCGCGCACACGCTGAACGAAAGATTGCGAATGACGAATGCGCGCATCGGCGCCGAATGCCGAACAAAGCGCAGCCCGCTCATCGCGCCCGACAAAAGCCGTTCCGGGACGCCGGGCAGCGCGACCTCCTTCGGCGTCGTCGTGCGCATGGCGACGAACATCGGCACGAAGAAGAAGGCGCCGAGCACGAGCGTTGCGCCCGAGCTCAGCGCGGCCGCGATCGCACCGGCCGCGGCGGGACCCACGGCGCGCGCGACGTTGAACGCCACCGACCCGAGCGCGACGGCGCGCGAGAGCTCGCTTCGCGCCACCATCTCGTTGATGCTCGCCTGCTGCGCGGGCAGATAGAACGTGAAGCCGGCCCCGACCGCGAACGTGAGGAAGAGAAGCGAGACCGGACCCACGACGCCGGTGAGCGCCGCGAGGCCGAGCAACAGGCTCGCCGCGAACAGCACGACCTGTGTGGCGAGGATCACGCGACGACGATCGACGATGTCGGCGAGCGTGCCGGCGAACAGGCCGAACAGAAGCGTCGGGCCGGTGCTTGCGCTTTGCACGAGGGCGACCATCAACGCCGACGTCGTGAGCGTCGCCATGAGCCACGCCGAGATCGTCGCCTGCATCGTGTAGCCGAGCGCTGCGCCGATGGAGCCGACGTAGAAATTGCGAAAGACCGCGTTGCGAAGCGGCGACGATGCGAACGAGCGGGAGACGAACGAGGGCAGTCGCGCAGCAGCCACGACGGGAAGTGTAAAGCGTCGGGTCAAAAGGCGTACGCGCGTCGGGCGCGTAAACTTAGAGCTTGTCCGTTAATGAATCGCGTGTGCGAACGCGGCGGTTGGGCCGAGTGCGCGAAGCAGGGCGCCGCCGTGGGTGGGCCCCAAGGCAAGCCGCGCGCCAAAGCAATCGGCCCAACCTGCCCGTTCCCGAAGGGTTTGACGCAAATGCGCGGTCTACTTTGTCGGCCGGGTGGCGCGTGGGGCCTACCACGCGCTTCGCCGGCCTTAACGTATCCCATGGCATTCGCGTCAAACGCATCACGTGATTCATTAACGAACGAGCTTTTAGTTATCAACCTCGCACACGAGCCCAAGGAGTGTAGGAATGAGCCAGGCAACGGAGCTTCGCGCGACGATCGAGCGCATCATCGCGCCGGGCAAGGGCATTCTCGCCGCCGACGAGAGCACGCCCACGATTACGAAGCGCTTCGGCGCCGTCGGCATCGAATCGACGGCCGAAACCCGGCGTGCATATCGCACCTTGCTTGCGAACGCGCCGCACGCGGACGAATATCTCGCCGGCGTCATCCTGTTCGAGGAAACGCTGTCGCAGAACGCGGATGACGGCACGCCGCTGCCGAAGCTTCTCGACAAGCGCGGCATCGTGCCGGGCATCAAGGTCGACAAGGGCACGACGGCGCTCACCGGCGCGCCGGGCGATCTCATCACCCAGGGCCTCGACGGGCTCGCCGAGCGCCTCGCGACGTACAAGGGACAGGGCGCGCGCTTCACGAAGTGGCGCGAAGTCTACGGAATCACCGACCGCAATCCGACGCCGCTCGGGATCACGGCGAACGCCGAAGTTCTCGCGCGCTACGCGGCGATATGCCAGTCGCAAGGGCTCGTGCCGATCGTCGAGCCTGAAGTCCTGATCGATGGCGATCATACGATCGAGCGCTGCCATCAGGTTTCCGAGGCGGTGCTGCACGCGGTGTTCGGCGCGCTCTACCGCCACGGCGTCGCGTACGAGGGGATCATCCTGAAGCCCAGCATGGTGCTGCCCGGCAAGGCGAGCCCGCGCAAGGCGACGCCCGACGAAGTCGCGAGCGCGACGCTCGAAGTGCTGCGCAGGACCGTGCCGGCCGCAGTCCCGACGATCAACTTCCTGTCGGGCGGTCAAAGCCCCGAGGAAGCGACGGCGAACCTGAATGCAATGAACGCGAAGGATCCGCGCGCGCCGTGGGTGCTGTCGTTCTCCTATGCGCGCGCGTTGCAGGATCCCGTGATGCACATCTGGAAGGGCAAGGCCGACAACGTCGCGGCCGCGCAACAGGCCTTCGCGCATCGACTGCGCATGAACAGCCTCGCGCGCACCGGCAAGTGGACGCCGGCGATGGAGAAGGCCGCGTAGCGGCGCAGCGATCGACGCGAAGCTGCGGTCGCTGCGGGCACGGCTTACGACATCGGATTGGGGGGCGCCGGCTCGCCGGGGAGCGGGATGAATTCCTTGTCGTCGTGAACCGGGAGCTTCATGCGGCCGGCGCGCCAATCGGCCTTCGCCTGCTCGATGCGCTCCTTCGACGACGAGACGAAATTCCACTCGATGAAGCGCTCGCCGATCGGTTCGCCGCCAAGGAGCATCACCGTTGCATCCGTCGTCGCGGTGAACGTGATCGGCGCGCCCGGCGCGAATACGATCATCGCACCGGCATCGAAACGCCGTCCTTCCACTTCGACGGTACCGTTCGCGACGAACGCGGCGCGCTCCGGATATTCAGCCGGCAATTGCGCGCGGGCGTCCTTCTCAAGACGCCAGTGCACGTAGAAAATCGGCGAATACGTCGGCACGTTCGCCTTCGCGCCGAACGCTTCGCCCGCGACGAGACGCGCGACGAGGCCGTTGCCCTCGTACGACGGAAGCGCGTCGGCGTCGAAATGCGCAAACGACGGCGCAACCTCCTCGTGCTCGACTGGAAGCGCGACCCACGCCTGGATGCCATGCATCGGCCCGCCTTCGGCGCGCGCACGCTCGAAGCGCTCGGAATGCGTGATGCCGCGCCCGGCCGTCATCCAGTTGACCTCGCCCGGGCGAATCGGCTGCTCGGAGCCGAGGCTGTCGCGATGCATGATCTCGCCCTCGAACAGATACGAAAGCGTCGACAGCCCGATGTGCGGATGCGGCCGCACGTCGACGCTTCTCGGAATTCCCGGCGCGAAAACGAGCGGGCCGAAGTGATCGAAGAACACGAACGGGCCGATGCTTCTGCGCGTCGCGAACGGAAGGACGCGGCCGACGGTGAATCCGCCGAGATCGCGGCTGCGCGACTCGATGACGAGAGCGATCATTTTCAGTTGTCAGTAGTCAGTTGGCAGTTGGCAGTTGTCGGATACGCCGGTGATCTCAGTGGCGGCACATCAGGTGACAGGGGTCAGTTGACAGTTGTCAGATGCGGCGGTGTTTCGGTGGCGCGGCACGTGCCGCGTTGCGACGGTTGGTGAAGCGCGAATGCAATGCCGGAGTATGACCGATTGGCGATGGTGACTGCTAGCGACCGCGAACCGGCGACACGGCTTGCGCGCAAGCTCGGCGTCGGCGATGCGGTGTTCATTGGTCTTGGCGCCATGATCGGTGCAGGCATTTTTGCCGCGCCGGCGCCTGCCGCCGCCGTTGCTGGCTCGGGACTCCTCGCGGGTCTCGTCATCGCCGGCGTCGTCGCGTATTGCAACGCTGCGTCGTCGGCATCGCTCGCTGCGCTCTATCCCGAATCCGGCGGCGCTTATGTCTACGGTCGAAAGCGCCTCGGTCCATTCCCCGGGTTCATCGCGGGATTCGCGTTCGTCACCGGCAAGATCGCGAGCTGCGCGGCGATGGCGCTCACTTTCGGCGCGTATGCGGCGCCGACGCTTGCGCGGCCGCTCGCGGTCGCCGCGGTGACAGTGCTGACGGCGATCAATTACTTCGGCGTATCGAAGACGCTTTTCGTCACGAGGATCGTCGTGGGCGTCGTGCTCGCGTGCCTTGCCGTCGTCGTGCTTGCCGGCGCCTTCGGGGGCACGGCGGATGTCGCGCGACTTGCACCGTCGACGTGGAAAGGCGTGCGCGGCGTGCTCGAATCGGCAGGCTTTCTGTTCTTCGCGTTCGCCGGCTATGCGCGCATCGCGACGCTCGGCGAGGAGGTGATCGATCCGGCGCGTACGATTCCACGCGCGATCCGGTTTGCGCTTTTGCTGACCCTCGTGGTCTATGCCGTCGTATGCGTGACGGCGCTCGTCGCGGTCGACGCGCCGTCGCTTGCATCGACGTCGGCGCCGCTCGTGCAGATCGTTGCCGGCGGTGGCCTCGCGGCGCTCGCGCCGATCGTGCGCGCCGGTGCGGCCGTCGCGTCGCTCGGCGCGCTGCTGTCGCTTCTCGCGGGCGTCAGCCGGACGGCATTCGCGATGGCGGGCAACGGCGATCTGCCGAAGCGCCTCGCCTGCGTGCACCCGCGTTATCGCGTTCCCGATCGGGCGGAGCTCGTCGTCGGCGCGCTCGTGGTCATCGTCGTGCTCGCAACCGACGCCCGAGCGGCGATTGGCGCGAGCTCGTTCGCTGTGCTCGTCTACTATGGGATCGCGAACGCTGCCGCACTTACACTGCGCGAGGGCGAACAGCGGTTTTTGACCGCAACGGCGATCGTGGGCGTCGCAGGATGCGCTTTGCTTGCCGCGATGCTGCCGCGTGATGCGATCATCGTCGCCGGCGCGGTGCTTGCCGCAGGTGCTACGCTCTACGCCGCCAGGCGCGTCGCAGCGCGCTGAACCTTTGTCGTTGGACGGAAGTCGTTAGCCTGACGGTTTGTCAACGATGGAGCGCCAGAGCATGGAACGACAAAAGCTGGGCCGAACGGGATTCGACGTCGCGCCGCTCGCCCTCGGGGGCAACGTTTTCGGGTGGACAGCCGACGAGGCGACGTCGTTTCGCGTTCTTGATGCGTTTGTCGACGCAGGCGGCAACCTGATCGACACGGCCGATTCCTACTCGCGCTGGGCGGCGGGCCACGCCGGCGGCGAATCGGAAACGGTGATCGGCCGCTGGATCGCGGGGCGAGGACGCCACGACGACGTCGTCATCGCGACGAAAGTCGGTTCCGACATGGGACAGGGCAAGTGCCTGCGTCGCGACTACATTCTTCGCAGCGCCGAGCAGTCGCTTTCGCGACTTCACGTCGATGCGATCGACGTCTACCAATCGCACTGGGACGACGAGAAGACGCCATTCGACGAGACGCTCGACGCGTACGCGCGATTGATCGAGCAGGGCAAGGTGAGGGCGATCGGCGCGTCGAACCTTTCGGCCGCACGGCTTTCGCAGGCACTCGAAGTCAGTGCGCGCGAAGGGCTGCCGCGCTATCAGACGCTGCAGCCGCTCTACAACATGTACTCGCGCGACGAATTCGAAGGACCGCTTTGCGAGCTTTGCCTGCGCGAAGACGTGGGCGTCATCACCTATTTCTCGCTCGCCGCAGGATTCCTCACGGGTAAGTACCGCAGCGCGGCCGACGCGAGCAAGAGTGCGCGTGGCGAAGGCATCGTCAAGAAGTACCTGAACCCGCGCGGCATGAGAATTCTCGATGCGCTCGACAGCGTCGCTTCGCGCGTGCACGCCAGGCCCGCGCAGGTCGCGCTCGCCTGGCTGATGGCGCGCCCGGGGGTCACCGCGGCGATCGCAAGCGCGACGTCGGTGGCTCAGCTTCGCGAGCTCATCGGGGCCACGCGCCTCGCGCTCGACGAAGTCGACATGCGCGAGCTCGACGAAGCAAGCGATGCGTCGGCGCCGAACGCCGCGTAGCCTTACGAGTCCTGTGGTGTCGGCGCCGGCGTAACCGCAATGCCGAGCACGTACACCATGCGTCCTCCGAGCCAGCCGGAAACGAGCACCATCAGGATCGTTGCCAGCGACAACCATACCCAGCCACCGGGGTTATCGGCGTGCCCGACCGCTGCCAGAAGTTGATGATGTAAAGCACAACGATCGCCAGGTTGATCGCCATGTGCACGAGCGCCGTTTTGCACGGCGCGGGCGGCAACGACAGGTGCACCGCCGCCGAAGACGAAGAACAGATCGCAGATGAACGAGAAAACCCGCAAGCCGATCGGAATCGTCTCGAGCATCGGGTGGATCGGATGCCCGGCGATGTTGACAGGCGTACGCATTGAGACCTCCCGTATGGGCTGTGAGCCGGACCATTGGATGAACCGCGACAAGCCGGCGTTCCTGCGTGGCAATTTCGCCGACGGGCAACGCACTTTAGCGGCGTAGTGCATGCCCGCGAAAAATCGCAAGGAACGCGAGGTCGTACGCGATCTTGATGACGCCCGCAACAACGAGCGGCCAGCCGAAGGTCGATACGCCAAGCAGGTACCCCGCGGCAAGCGGACTCACGGCCGCGGCGAGGCTTCGCGGTACCGACGTGACGCTCGCTGCCGCAGGACGCTCGGCCGCAGGCACGACGGCCATCACGAACGAGTTTCGCGTTGGCACGTCCATTTGCGACAGCGCACTTCGCAACAGCAGAAGCGCGATGCTTGTCGCGAGATTCGGCGCGAAGGGCACGAGCAACAAGAGCACGTTCGATGGCAGATGCGTGAACACCATCGTATAGACGAGCCCGATGCGGGACGCGATTCTCGCGGCGACGAGATACGACAGCGCGGATAGCACACCGGTCCAGAAGAAGATCACGCCCGCGGTCGCGGTCGAAAGCGCGAAGCGCTCGAAAAGCCACAACGCGACCATCGACTGCACGATGAGCCCGCCGCCCAGCGCATCGAGGCTGAACAGCGCCGCAAGCGTGTAGACGATCTTGCGGCTTGCGCGAAGAGGCTCGGTCGCCTGTTGCGTTTGCGTCGCGTCTCCGGGCAGCCGCCGATAGACGAGACCGGACGCGACGCCGAGAAGTGCATAGACGCCGAACATCGCCTGCAACGCGACGTGAAGCGACACGCCGCCCGCTTGGGAGACGAGTTGCGGCACGCCGGCCGCGAGCGCGCCCGCCGACGCGGACAGCGAGCCGACGAGGCTATACCGCGCGAACCACGACGTACGCCGCGCTTGCGGCGCAAGCTTCGCCACGAGCGCGTGCTCGAGCGGCAGGAACACGCTGACATCGCCGCTCGACGGATTCAGCGTGCCGACGACGGCGATCGCGAAGAGCGGCCAGAAGTCGCGCACAAGCGCGAAGCCCGCACCAGTCGCCGTCATCAGCGCCGCGGCAGCGACGAGCATCGTGCGAAGGCGATAGCGGTGCGCGCGATAACCAACGATGAGCGTGAGGCCCCCCGAACCAAGCAGCGTCGCCGTCGCGATGACGCCGACGTCGAACGGCGTCATGCCGAGGTCGAGCAGGTACAGCGGCAGGATCAGGCTGACGAAGCCGTCGCCGAATGCGCGCAGCGCCCGCGCGGTGAGCAACGCGCGAAGCGATGCCCCTCTCACGGTTTGTCGGCCGCAGGGAGGCGCTCGCCGCCGGAAGCGGCGGGGATGCTCCCGGGAATCTTCGGGGTCCGATCCAAGTCGAACGCGCGATCCACGAACATGGGAGACCGCGATCATGGACAAATCGACCCCGGAGCGCCAGTCGGAGCACAAGGTGCTGGCCCACATTCAGGATCTCGTTGCCGAAGAGCATCGGTTGCTCGGGCAAACCGAGCTCGCGCCCGTCGAGCACGATCGGCTCGCGCACGTCCAGGTCGAGCTCGATCAGTGCTGGGATTTGCTGCGCCAGCGCCGGGCGCTTCGCGAGACCGGCGGCGACCCCGAGCAGGCGCACATCCGCCCGCCGGACATCGTCGAGAAATACGTCGGCTGAGGCCGACTTATCGCGTGCGCGCCGCGACCAGCGTCCTGCGCGTGTCGGCCACCTTGTTCGCGTCGATCGCGTCGCCCTTGTTGCCCCAGGCGCTTCGCAGATAGGTGACGAGGTCCGCGATCTGGGTGTCGTTGAGCTTCCAATCGAAGGCCGGCATCGCAAGACCGGTCGGGTTCTCCTGCGTCACGGCGGTTTTCTGCCCTGACAGGATGATGTGCACGACCGTTTCCGGGTCCTTCGATTGCACGACGTTGTTCCCCTTGAGCGGCGGGAAGACACCGGCTATGCCTTCGCCGTTTTCCATGTGGCAACCCGCGCAGTCGTCGATGTAGACGCCGCGGCCGCGCGCGATGCGCGCCTTATCTTCGTTCGACGCGTTCTGCGCGCTCGGCGCGTTCGCGGGCGCTTTTTCATGCGGTGGCAGATCCTTGAGATAGACCGCGATCGCGCGCAGATCGTCGTCGTTCAGGTATTGGGTCGAGTCGTGCACGACTTCGGCCATCGGTCCGAACGCGGCCGCGCGACGATTCGCACCGGTCTTCAGGTACGAAACGATGTCGTCGGTCGTCCACTCGCCGAGGCCGTCGCGCAAGTCGCCGCCGAGGCTCGTCGCGTACCAATGCTCGCCGTAGCCGCCCTGGAACGCCTTCGATTGGTTCGGCGCGCCGGCGAAATTCTTCGGGCTGTGGCAGGCGCCGCAGTGCTCGAGACCTTGCACAAGATAGGCGCCGAGATTCCATTGCGCGGACTTCTGCGCATTCGATTGATACGTGCCGGGCTTGAAGTACAGCGCGTTCCAGCCTTTCATCACCTCGCGCACGCTGAACGGCCACGGCAGCTCCGGAGACCGGTTCTGCTGGCGCACGGGCGTAAGCGTCGCGAGGTAGCTGCGAATCGCGTCGACGTCGGCGCGCGAGAGCTTCGTGTACCACGGGTACGGAAACGCCGGATAGAGATTTTTCCCACCCGGTGCGACGCCTTCGTGCATCGCGCGATAGAAATCATCCGACGTCCAGTTGCCGATGCCCGTCGGCCCGTCGGGCGTGATGTTCGTCGAATAGATCGTGCCGAACGGCGTCGGAACCGCGCGTCCGCCCGCGAACGGCTGGCCGTCCTGCGCGGTGTGGCACGCGGCGCAGTCGCCCGCCTGCGTCAGATAGCGCCCCCGCTCGAGCTCGGCATGCGAGCTTTCGCGCGCGAAGAGCGTCGGCGCTACGGCGAGGAAACCGCCGGCGACAAGCGCGGCCGCGACGACGAATGATCGTTTGCTTTTCATGCAGAGATCAGCGCACCCGGTTTGTCGAGATACTGCGTACGGATTGCGTTCGCGGTCCAGTACGCAAGCGCGCCGACGGTGCCGGTCGGGTTGTAGCCGGCGTTTTGGGGAAATGCGCACGAGCCGACAACGAAAAGATTCGGCACGTCCCAGCATTGCAGATAGCGGTTGACGACGCTCGTGCGCGGATCGGCGCCCATGATCGCACCGCCGGTGTTGTGCGTCGTCTGGTAGGGAATGATCGTGTAGTGACCCTTGCGTTGGTTGACGTGCATGTCGCGCGGCTTCATCGCCTTCGCAATGCCGGCTGCTTTTTCCGTCAGGAAGTTCGACATCCGATGCTCGTTGTCATGGAAGTCGAACGTGAGCCGCAGAAGCGGATTGCCGTACACGTCGCGGTACGTCGGGTCGAGATCGAGGTACGCGTCGCGGTAGCTCATCACGCTGCCGTGCGTCGCCACGCTGACCGTGCGCAGGTAGTTATCCTGCATCGCCTTCTTCCAGCCGCTTCCCCATTTCGGCGCGTCCTTCGGCAGATGGTGCTGGAGGATCGGTCGTCCGCCGGTCGTCCACAGCACGATGTAGCCGCCGCCGACGAACTTCTCGGGACCGTGATCGAAGTTGTCGCCGTTGAACTCGTCGATCGCCTGTCCGAGCGCGCCCGCGCCCATGAATGGATTGACGATGTCGTTCAGGAAGACGTCGACCGACGACGTGATCTGGTACGCGTAGTTGCGGCCGACGACGCCCTGGTTCGTCTTCGGGTCGTACGGCTTGCCGATCCCGGAGAGCAGCAGCAGATGCACGTTGTGCTGCGCGAACGCCGTGAGGATCACGAGATCGGCCGGCTGCTCGTACTCGCGCCCCTGCAAATCGACGAACATCACGCCGGTCGCGCGCTTGCCGGTGGAATCCTTCAGCACACGCGTCACGCTCGCATGCGTGCGCAGCTTGAAATTGTCCTTGTGCAGCAGCACCGGAAAGATCGTCGTCTGCGGACTCGACTTCGAGTAGTTGCCGCAACCGAACCACTCACAATAGCCGCAGTACGTGCATTCGCCCATCTGCACGCCGTAGATGTTCTTGTACGGTTTCGATGTATTCGCCGCGGGGCAGGGGAACGGCTTGTAGCCGACTTCCTTCGCCGCCTTGTCGAAAAGCACGGTTCCGTAGCTGCGCTTGAGCGGCGGCAGCGGAAAGCCGCGCTTGCGCGGTCCCTCGAACGGATTGCCGCCGTCCTGAATCTTGCCGTCGATGTTGCCGGCCTCCCCGGAGATTCCGCAGAGGTATTCGAACTTGTCGTAGAACGGCTCGAGATCGTCGTAGGTGACGCCCCAGTCCTGGATCGTCATCTCTGCGGGAATGAACGACTTGCCGTATCGTTGCTCGGTATGCGAGCGAATGACGAAGTCGGTCGGCAGAAAGCGCCAGTTCTGCCCGTTCCAGTGCACGCCCGCGCCGCCCGCGCCGGCGGCAGGCTTGAACGATCCGAGATGGCGCATCGGCAACGCCGTCTGGTCCATCGAATTGCGAAACGTCAACGTTTCGCGCTCGGGCTCCTCGAACAATTCGTTTCGCACCGCATAGCGAAGCTCGTCCTGAATCTGCGTCGTCGCGAAATCGGGCACCGTGTCGCGAAATGCGCCGCGTTCGAGCGCGAGCACCTGCAAGCCCGCATCCGTCAGCTCCTGACCGAGAATCGCGGCGGTCCATCCGAAACCGACCAGTACGACGTCGACGTGGGGAAGCTTGGTCGCCATCAGCTTTCCTTCACTCTGGTTCCGTCGCGCCCGAGGAGTCCCACCGTCGGCATCGTGTAGCGCTTGCCGTATTGATCGATTTCCGCGATGTAGTTGTAGCGCGGCCCCGGGAAGCCAATCAGCTTCCAGCCGGTGAAATCGCGGTTGCCGCCGTACATGGGATCGGCGAAAAATCCCTCGACGGTGTTCTGCAGCAGCATGTCGAAGAAGTCCTTCGCGGGCGCACGCGCGAGATCGATCTTGCCCTCTTCGAGCTGGTGCAGCATAGCGTCCTGATCCGATGCACCAAGCTCCGCGAATGGACGCTTGCCATTCTTGTCGCACCACGCGTTGACGTCGGCGATCGCCGTGCGATAGAGCTGCGCGGGCGTTAGCTTGAGCTGGTATCCCTGCTCCTCCGTGCCTTGTTTCCACGGGCCTTGCATGTACCAGGTCTCGGCGCGGCCATAAGGCCCCGCGAGTTGGCGATCGATGAAAGTCGCGACGCCGGCTTCCTTCGCGCCCGGACCGAGGTCATCCCTGGGAATCAACCGCGCGACCGCGGCTTCGACCCACGTGAATTCGACCGGCGTGAAATAGGCGAACTGCCCGGGCGTCGCGACCGAATCGGCCGACGCCTTCGGGATGAAACGAAGCGGCGCGATCGTCGCGGCGGATGGGACGAGCGCTGCCTTGAGAAGCTTCCGCCTGCTTGCGATGAAAGTCATTGGCGCGTTTCGCGTCTACCGCTGTGGGACGGCTCCGACAAATTGAAAAATCGCCGGACTCTCTGCGAATGGGCCGTGTTGCGCCCATTTCTCTCAAGCTTCGATGGGGAAACAGCGGCGGCGTTCGGTCGCTTTCGGTTGCGATCTGGAATAAGATTGTTGGCGTTTTCTCACGTGATGCGATCATGGATCTTGCAGGGATGGAAATCTTCGCGCGCGTGGTCGAGGCGCGAAGCTTTTCCGGCGCGGCGCGCCGGCTCAACGTGTCGACGTCCGTCGTCAGCAAATGCGTGACGCGGATGGAGCAAGCCCTCGGCGTACGCCTTCTCAATCGCACGACGCGAAGCATCAGCCTGACCGAGATCGGCCAGGCGTTTTACGCGCGTTGCGCGCACATCGTCGCCGCCGCCGAGGAAGCCGAAGCGATGACGGCCGGCATGCAATCGACGCCGCGCGGCAAGCTCAAGGTGAACGTGCCGGTGTCCTTCGGCGTTTTGCACGTTGCGCCCGCGCTCGAGGGGTTGCTCGCGGCCTACCCCGAGTTGCGCATCGACATGACGTTCAACGATCGCGACGTGCATCTCGCCGAGGAAGGCTACGACGCCGCGCTGGTCATCGCCGGCGAGGCGCGACCGACGCTCGTTGCGCGGAAGCTCGCGCCCATCCGCCAGAGCCTTTGCGCGGCGCCTTCGTATCTGAAAAAGCGCGGCGTTCCGGCGACGCTCGGCGATCTCGCGCGCCACGATTGCATTCTGCACACGCACGGCGCGGAGCACTCGTGGCAGTTCGAAAGCGCGGAAGGCGGCACGAGCATCGAAGTGCGTGGCGCGCTTCGCCTGGATAACGAGAACGCGGTCCGGCAAGCGGCACTCGCGGGATGCGGAGTCGCGCTCCTGCCGACTTATATCGTCGGCGCCGACCTGCAGGCGAACGTGCTTCGACCGCTGCTGCCGCAATGCAGGGCGCCCGAAGCCACGCTGTTCGCGACGTATTTGCCCAATCGCTATCTCGCCGCGAAGGTGCGCGTCTTCGTCGACTATCTCGTCGCGCGTTTCGGTCCGACGCCCGATTGGGATGCGGGCAGCGCGCCGCGACCATCGTCGGTGCGCCGGGATGGGCAGGCTGCGCGCGTCGCCGTCGACGGCGCGATGGAACGTTGAACGACGAACAGGCGCGCGCGCTTCTGTCGCGCATGTTCGACGCGGCCGTCGAAGCGGCGCAGCCGTCGCACGCGCTTCCGCCTTTTCTTCCGCAGGCGCCGCCGGGCCGCACGATCGTCGTTGGCGCGGGCAAGGCGTCCGCGGCGATGGCGCGCGCCCTCGAGACGCACTGGCCGCATCCGCTTTCGGGGCTCGTCGTCACGCGCTATGGGCACGCGGTCGACTGTGACCGGATCAAGATCGTCGAAGCGGCGCACCCGGTGCCGGACGATGCCGCAATCGATGCGGCACGACGGATACTCGCGAGCGTTCGAGGCCTGACGCGCGACGATCTCGTCATCGCATTGATCTCGGGCGGCGGGTCCTCGCTGCTCACGTTGCCGCTGCCGGGCGCCGCGCTTGCCGACAAACAGGCGATCAATCGGGCGCTCCTTGCGTCCGGTGCGAGCATTTCGGAGATCAACTGCGTGCGGCGGCATCTTTCGGCGATCAAGGGCGGTCGGCTCGCCGCCGCATGTCATCCCGCACGCGTCGTCACGCTCGCCATCTCCGATGTGCCCGGTGACGATTCGATCGATATCGCGTCGGGACCGACGGTCGCCGATCCGACGACGGTCGACGATGCGCGCGCGGTGTTGCGCAAATATGCGGTCGAACCGGCGCCGGCGCTTCGCGAGGTTCTCGCAAGCGATGCGGCCGAAAGCGTCAAGCCGGGCGATCCGCGATTGGCGCGTGCGGAATACCGGCTGATCGCGACACCGCAGAAAGCGCTCGAAGCGGCGGCGCGCGTCGCGCAGGAGGCGGGCATTGCACCGCTGATCCTTTCCGACCGGATCGAAGGCGAGGCGCGCGACGTTGGCAAGGCGCTCGCCGCGATCGCGCTTCAGGTGTCGACGCATGCACAACCGATCGCGCCGCCCTGCGTGTTGCTCTCGGGTGGCGAGACTACCGTGACCGTTCGGGTTGAAGGCGGCCGCGGCGGCCGCAACGTCGAGTGGCTGCTCGCCTTGGCGATCGCTGTCGCGGGTCGCGCGAGCATTTACGCACTTGCCGCGGACACCGACGGCGTCGATGGCACCGAGGAGATCGCCGGCGCAGTCGCGACACCCGACACGATCGCGCGTGCTCGCGAGCGCATTCGCAACGCTGCGGCCGACCTTGCGCGTCACGACGCGCATGCATTCTTCGAGGCGATCGGCGATAGCGTCGTCACGGGTCCCACGCGCACGAACGTCAACGATTTTCGCGCGATCCTGGTGACGCAGCAGGCCGGAGACCAGCTCCGCGGCGAGCGTCGTCCCTGACCCTTCCTTGGGACACGTCAGGCATAATCGCCATCCACCGCAGGCGCCTTGGCACAACGAGGCGCGAAACACCACGAGGAGGAGCATTCATGGTCAAGGTCATCGCGCGCGCTCTCGTGGCCGGCGCGCTTTTCGCGCTGTCACTCGCTGCCTACGCGCAGGACACCATCAAGGTCGGCGTCATCGCGGCTTTCTCCGGTCCGTTCGCTGCCTACGGCGAGCAGATCGAAGCCGGGATGAAGGCGTACATGAAGCAGCAAGGCGACACCGTAGCGGGCAGGAAGGTCGAGCTCATCACGCGTGACACCAAGGGGCCGGCACCCGAGGTCGCGAAGCGGCTCGCGCAGGAGCTCGTCACCCGCGATCACGTTCAGTTTCTCGCCGGGTTCGGCCTCACGCCGAATGCGCTGGCGGTCGCGTCGGTCGCCTCGGAAGCGAAGGTGCCGATGGTCATCTCGAATGCCGCAACGTCGATCATCACGACGAAGTCGCCGTACATCACGCGCGTGTCGATGACCATTCCGCAGATCGCCGAGCCGCTCGCGCAATGGGCGCTGAAGAACGGCATCAAGCAGGTGTACACGCTCGTCGCCGACTACGGGCCGGGCATCGACGCCGAGAAGCAGTTCACGAAGACGTTCACCGCCGGTGGAGGAACCATCGTCGGTTCGCTGCGCACGCCGCTGCAGAATCCCGACTTCTCCGCCGCGATCCAGCGCATCAAGGACGCGAAGCCGCACGCGCTGTTCGTGTTCCTGCCGGCCGGCCAGCAAGGCGTGTCGTTGATGAAGGAATTCAACGAACGCGGCCTCGCGGCCGCAGGCATCAAGGTGATCGCGACTGGCGACATCACCGATGATCACGTGTTGCAGGCGATGGGCGATCCGACCATCGGCATGATCACGGCATTCCATTATTCGGCAGCGCACAAGTCGCCCGAGAACGAGGCGTTCCTGAAGGCCTACCACGCCGCGAACGATCCGAAGATCGGCGCGCCTAACTTCATGGCCGCGGCCGGCTACGACACGATGCACGTGATCTACGAAGTGTCGAAGAAGCTCGGCGGCAAGATCGATGGCGACAAGGCAATGGAGGCGATCAAGGGCATGAAATGGACGAGCCCGCGCGGTCCGGTCGAGATCGATCCGCAGACGCGCGACATCGACCAGACCGTTTACATCCGCAAGGTCGAGAAGGTCGGCGACAAGCTCGAAAACATCGAGTTCGACAAGATCCCGAACGTCAAGGACCCCGGCAAGGAGGGTTGATCCCCCGACGCGGCATCGAAACGCGCGAAGGCCCGTGCAAAGGCCTTCGCTGCCGCACTTTCGCTACGTACCCGCGTAGAACGCCGTGATCGCCAACCTGATCGGCGTGCTGTTCGACGGCGTGGCGTACGGCAGCCTGCTGTTCATCATTGCCGTCGGCCTGTCGGTGACGCTCGGGCTGATGAATTTCGTCAACCTCGCGCACGGCGCGTTCGCAATGGTGGGCGGCTACGCCTGCGTCGTGCTGATGACGCGCGCCGGCGTGCCGTTTCTCGCGACGCTGCCGGTGGCGTTCGTCGTCGCGGCGCTCGTGGGGCTGGTGTTCGAATGGACGCTGTACCGGCGACTTTATCGTGCAAGTCCGCTCGATCAGGTGCTGTTCTCGATCGGCATCGTATTCATGTCGATCGCGGCGGCGACGTACGTCTTCGGTTCGTCGCAGCAGCCGGTGTCGCTGCCATCGTACCTGCGCGGGCAGGTGCACGTCGCGGGACTTGACCTCGGCGTCTATCGACTGTTCCTGATCGTCGTCGTCGCGCTGCTCACGCTCACGCTGCAGTACATGCTCGACCACACACGTTTCGGCAGCCAGGTGCGCGCGAGCGTCGACAACGCGATCGCCGCGGCAGGCCTCGGGATCAACGTCAATCGTGTGTTCGCGCTGACGTTCGCGCTGGGGAGCGGTCTTGCAGGCCTTGGTGGCGGCCTCGGCATCGACGTGCTTGGTCTCGACCCGACGTTTCCGCTCAAGTACATGGTGTACTTCCTGCTGGTCGTCACCGTCGGCGGCTCGGGCACGATCAAGGGACCGCTCGTCGCGGCGTTGATCCTTGGCGTGTTCGACGTGGCCGGCAAGTACTACGTGCCGCAGTTCGGCGCGTTCGTCATCTACGCGCTGATGGTCGTGCTGCTGCTCGTCTTTCCCGCCGGCTTGTACGGGCGACGCGGCTAGTGGCGACGCCGAGCGCGCCCGCCGTCGTAGCGCCGCTCGGAAGCGGACATCGCGATGCGCTTCCGAGCGACCGCTTTCGCCCGCTCGAAATCGTCTTCTGGCTGCTCCCGGTCGCGTGCTTCTTCGCATTCCCGAGCTATCGCCTGCTCGGAAGCCAAGTGCTCATCATCGGGCTATTCGCCGTGTCGCTCGACCTCGTGCTTGGTTACGCGGGCATCGTGTCGCTCGGTCACGCGGCCTTCTTCGGTGTCGGCGCATATACCGCGGGCCTGCTTGCCGTGCACGGCTTTCACGAGCCGATCTCCGGACTTGTCGTTGCCGCGATCGCGGCCGCGATCGTCGGCTACCTCACGAGCTTTCTCGTCGTGCGCGGTGGCGATCTCACGCGGCTCATGGTCACGCTTGGCATCGGGCTCATGCTGTGGGAAGTTGCGAACAAAGCCGCGTTCATCAGCGGCGGCGTCGATGGTCTATCCGGCGTAACGATCGCGCCGATTCTGGGACGCTTCAATTTCGACATCGGCGGGCGCACTGCCTACATCTACGCGCTCGTCGTCGTATTCCTCGTCTTCGTCGTGCTGCGCCGGATCGTGCATTCGCCATTCGGCCTTTCCGTGCGCGGCATTCGCGAAGGCGGTCGACGGATGCCCGCGATCGGTGCACCGGTCGCGCGAAGACTGCGCGCGATGTTCACGCTCGGCGCGGCGGTGGCGGGCATCGCCGGTGCACTGATCGCGCAGACGACACAGTTCGTCGGCATCGACACGCTCGGCTTTCCGCGCTCGGCGGACCTCATGATCATGCTGATCCTCGGCGGCACGGGACGGCTCTACGGCGGTCTCGTCGGCGCGGCGATCTTCATCGTCGCGCAGGATTACCTGTCCGGCATCGATCCGGTCTACTGGCAGTTCTGGATCGGTTTCTTCCTCGTCGTCATCGTGCTGTTCGCGCGCGGTGGCATTCTCGGCGGCCTCGAGGCGCTGCGCGAGCGCATGCTGAGGCGTAAGCAATGAGCGATGCGGGTCCCCCCACGCCCGCGCTTCGCACGGAAGCGCTGTCGAAGCGCTTCAATGCCTTTGCCGCGGTGAGCGACGTGACGCTGTCGTTCGCGCCGGGTGCGCGCCATGCCCTGATCGGCCCCAACGGCGCCGGCAAGACGACGCTCATCAATCTTCTGACCGGCGTGTTTCCGCCGACGTCGGGACAGGTGTTCCTGGGCAATCGCGACATCACGTCGTTGCGGCAGCACGAGCGCGTCAAGAACGGCATGACGCGCACGTTCCAGATCAATACGCTGTTTCCCGGGCTCACCGTGCTCGAATCGGTCGTGCTCGCGATCTGCGAGCGCGAGGGGCAGGGGGGGGTGTGGCGCAGAACCGTATCTCAGCAGCAGGCGTTGATCGACGAAGCGCTCGAACTGCTCGGATCGCTGCGCCTCGCCGGCGAGCGCAACGTCGTGACACGCAATCTCGCGTACGGCAAGCAGCGCCTGCTCGAAATCGCGCTCGCGCTCGCGACGCGGCCTTCGATCCTTCTGCTCGACGAGCCAGCCGCCGGCATTCCATCGGGCGAAAGCGCCGAGCTTTTCGGCGTGATCGCAAGCCTGCCACGCGAGGTGACCATCGTTTTCATCGAGCACGACATGGACCTCGTATTCCGCTTCGCCGAGCGGATTACCGTGCTCGTCGGCGGAAAGGTGCTGACCGAAGCAACGCCCGCCGAAGTGGCCACAGATGCGCGCGTCAAGGAGGTTTATCTCGGCGAGGCGCAGCATGCGTGAACTGCTTGCCGTCGAGCACGTCACCGCCGGGTACGGCGCGTCGGTCGTTCTCGAGGACGTCTCGCTGTCGTTGCGCGAAGGCGACAGCCTCGCGCTGCTCGGCCGCAACGGCGTTGGCAAGACGACGCTGCTCGTGACGCTGATGGGGCTGTCGCGCCTTCATCGCGGCGCGATGACATTTCGCGGCGCGCCACTGACCGGCGTTTCGACACATCGACGCGCGCAGTCCGGCATCGGCTGGGTGCCGCAGGAGCGCTACATGTGGCCCTCGCTCACCGTCGATGAGCACTTGAGCGCGGTGGCGCGCCCGGGCCGGTTTTCACGCGTGAAAGCGTACGAGATCTTCCCGCGCCTCGCCGAGCGCCGCGGGAATTTCGGCAGCCAGCTTTCGGGCGGCGAGCAGCAGATGCTTGCGATCGCGCGCGCGCTCGTGCTCAACCCGGCGCTTTTGCTCCTCGACGAGCCGATGGAGGGCCTCGCGCCGATCATCGTGCAGGATCTCGTGAAGATCATTCGCGCACTGGTGAGCGACAGCGGCATGGCGGTGGTCATCGTCGAGCAGCACGCGAAGCTCGCGCTTGCGCTCACGCAGCACGCTATCGTGCTCGATCGCGGGCGCGTCGTGCACCGTTGCCCAAGCCGTGAGCTGCTCGACGCGCCGGAACTGCTGCACCGGCTCGTCGCGGTTTCGTAGCGCCGGTTCAGTAGCGCTTGTCGAGCGTGCCGGGTGCCCGCGACGGTTTTGCGCTGACCGGTGCAACGTTGCTTCGATAGCGCACGGCGAGCTTCCATCCCGCGCCATCCCGCTTCCAGCAATCGACGACGAAGCGGGCGGGCTTGCTCGACGTTTCCTGAAAGCTGACGACAGCGACATCGCCGAAATCGTGCACGGCGATTTGCGCGATCGTCAGCGCGCCGGGATGCGACGCGTGAGCGTTGCGAATCCATTCGTCCCGCGGAATCGGAGCGCCGGGCGCGTCCGCGGTACGCATCTCGAAGGCGGGATCCAGCGTAGCATCGAGCGACTTCGTATCGTTCGCCGCTGCCTCGGCTGCGAGCTTCGTCTCGAGCACGTGGAACGTCTTGACGAGCCGTGTGACGGTCTGGATGCGCGATTGCGACGGCGATTGCGCGAGCACCGGCAGCGCGAGGAGCGCGGCCAAGAGGAGGAGAGTAGTGCGACCGCTCATCAACGCTTTCGAGCGGCCACGGCGGCAAATCGTTCGGTGCCCGTTGCGCTATCTCACGGATAGCTCTTCGCGCAGTAGCCGCCCGAGGCGTTCACCCAGTTCTGCTGAATCAGGAACGGGCGGGAGCCGAGCGTCATGTTGTACACGGCGCCGTTGGCCGCCTGCGACGTCGTGCCGAACGTCCACGCGCACTTGTCCGCATTTTCCTGGCCGCGCCCGTCGTACCACGCATTCAGGTCCGGATCGGTAATGCTTTCCTCGAGCTCGTGCGAGACGATGCTCGCCATGCCGTCGGCGCCGGCGTTGCCATTCGGGCCTACGGTCTGCGCTGCGCACGCGCTCGGACAGCGATCTGGATTGCCGACGAACGCGAACTTGATGTCGGTCCCGGTGATCGTCCCGTGCGTGTGCCAGCCGCAATACTGCGTGCAGAAGCCCGAGTTTTCGTTGACGTCGGCGGATGTCAAAACGAAGTAGACGCCGTTAGAGTCGAGTGGAAGCTTTCCGGACGAGATCGCGCTGGCAACGACTGCCTGCACGGTCGCATCGCCGAGCGACGTGCCATGCGAGTAGTTGTCGTTGGTCGATCCCTTGTATTGAACTGCGTTCGCGACGTGCTGACCCGAGCCGTTGTAATAGGTCGTATTGATGTCGAAGTACGGCGAGCCGCCGATGTTGTTCACGAGATCGGTCAGGATGCTCGTCGCCGTATTCCCCGACCAGTTGCCGTACCAGATGTAGTAAACGTTCGGAGCGCCTAACTTGTTGGGCAGCATGACCGGGCCGCCGTGATAGCTGATTCCATTGGCGCCGCCGCCTTTCGTCCTGCCCGCGCGTGCGCGACCGTTGTCGCCGTTGCCGTTTTCCAGCCGGTGACCCCAACCCTTGCCGGTCGGCGCCAGCTCGTCATCCTCGCCATCGGGACTCGGCGCAACGGCGTGTACGGCGCTGCTCGCCAGCGCGGCAAAGCACGAAACAGCGATGACGGAAACGACGGTGTTGCGCATGCGTAGCTCCCTCGTGATGGCGAAATCGACCGGTGCTCGGACGTGCGGCTTTTTTCGCCGGGCGTGACAATCGTGGCCGCGACTATGCAACACGGCGGGCGCTTATGCAACGCAAATCGTCGGCGTTTCATGACCTTCGATGAAAGCCGCGACGTGCGGCGTTTAACGCGCGACCAAAGGCACCCGACCTCAGACGGCTCGATGGTCCCGGAAACCCTGCGCACGCAACGCGTCGAGCGACGCGTTCATCGTCAGGGCCTGCCGCTCGAGCTTCACGTGCAAGAGGGCGGGACGGCTTGTCGCAAGCGCACGCTCGAAGGCCGGCGCGAAGTCGTCGGTCGTCGCCACCGTTTCCGCATGCGCGCCGTAGGCTTGCGCGAGCCGGGCGAAATCGGGATTCACGAGATCCGTGCCGAGCACACGGGCCGGGTGCTTCCGCTCCTGGTGCATCCTGATCGTGCCGTACATGCCGTTGTCGACAACGACGAACACGACGGCAAGTCCATATTGCATCGCCGTTGCGAGCTCCTGGCCGTTCATGAGAAAGCAGCCGTCGCCGTTCCACGAGACGACGACGCGCCCGGGATGGACGAGCTTCGCCGCGATCGCGGACGGGACGCCGTAGCCCATCGAGCCCGAATACGGCGCGAGCTGCAGCCGACCGCCGCCGTAGCGAAATATGCGATGCATCCACGTCGTGTAGTTGCCGGCGCCATTGGTGACGATCGCGTCACGCGGAAGCCGCTGGTCGAGCCAGCCGACGATCCTCCACAAATCGACATCGCCCGGCACGTCGCGGGGCGCGCGCCACGCTTCGTATTCGTCGTGGGCGTGCGTCGCATGCCGCTCGCCGACAGGAGCGACGCGTTCGTTGAATTGCGCGAGGAACGATCCCGGCGTCGCAGCGATCGCGAGCGCGGGCTGGTAGACGCGGCCGAGCTCGCCGTCGTCGGGGTGCACGTGCACGAGCGTTTGCGACGGCACGGGAACGTCGAGCAGCGAGTATCCGGATGTCGTCATCTCGCCCAAGCGTTCGCCGATGACGACGAGCACATCGGCTTCGCGCACGCGCTTCGCAAGCACCGGATTGATCCCTATGCCGACGTCGCCCGCGTAAAGTCGATGGCGATTGTCGAACAGGTCCTGTCGGCGAAATGCGCATGCGACCGGGACCTGCCAGGCTTCGGCGAATCGAACGAGCGCCTCGCGCGCATCGCGGTCCCATCGGCTGCCGCCGACGATCGCCAGCGGACGCGCGGCATCCCGAAGCAGCGTCTGCGCGCGCTCGATGTCATCGGTCGACGCCGATGCGCCGATCGCCTCGACGAACGGCGCGTCGGCCACATCGGCGCTCGCTTCGAGAACGTCCTCCGGCAACGCGAGCACGACCGGTCCCGGGCGTCCTGACATCGCGACGCGAAATGCATGCGCGACGTATTCGGGTACGCGCTTCGCGCGGTCGATCTGCGCGGCCCATTTCGCGACGTCGCCGAACATCCGCCGGTAGTCGATTTCCTGGAACGCCTCGCGGTCGACCGTGTCGGCGGCGACCTGGCCGACGAATGCGACGAGCGGTGTCGAGTCCTGCCTCGCCGTGTGGATGCCGACTGACGCGTTCGAGGCTCCGGGCCCGCGCGTGACGAATATGATCCCCGGCCGGCCCGTGAGCTTGCCGTGCGCCTCGGCCATGTACGCGGCACCGCCTTCCTGGCGGCAGACGATGAAGGGCAGTCGATCGGCGACGTCGTACAGCGCGTCGAGCACCGGAAGATAGCTCTCACCGGGAACGCCGAACGCGTGCGTCGCTCGCTGCGCGAGCAGATTGGCGACGAGAATCTCGCCGCCCGTGCGCGTTGCCATCGGCTCTTCGCTCCTGGGTGTCGCCGGTGGGAAACTCGGCCGATTCTACGCGAGCGTCCTATAATCGCGCCCACCCGTCACCGCCGCGTTCCTCGTGATTCCGCTCGGCTCGAACCTCCACGACGCGCTGCTCTTCGGCGCCTACGCGCTGGCACTGGTGCTGATCGCGACGCTCGCGCGCTCGTCCGCGCGAAACGCGATGATCGCGATGATTGTCGTCGTCGCGATCGGCGTTCTCGGCCTGTGGGTCTACGAGAGCAACGCCGCTGGCATGAAGTCGCCGACAGCGTCGACGATGGCGCGCGAGGCGCTGCTGGTGCTAATCGCCTTCGGCGTGATTCAGATCACCGTGCTGTTCGTGTTCCAGACGGTGTTCGCGCGGCGGCGGTTGCCGCGCATCCTGAACGAGTTCGTCGTCGCGCTCTCGCTGATCGGCTACGCGATCTATCGGCTCAATGCGATCGGCGTCAATCTCGCGGGGCTCATCACGACGTCCGCCGTCGTGTCCGGTGCGCTCGCGTTCTCCGCGAAGGAGACGCTCGGCAATCTGTGGGGCGGCATCGCGATCCAGCTCGAGAAAACCTGCCGGATCGGCGACTGGGTGCGCGTCGACACGGTGACCGGCCAGATCGTCAGCATCCGCTGGCGTTACATGGCGATCGCGACCATCAACAACGAGACGATCGTGATTCCGAACGGCGTCGTGATGCAAAACCGACTGACGGTGCTCGGCCGCCGCGGCGAGGAGCGGGGGGCGTGGCGCCGCTACGTGCCGTTCGAAGTCGAATACGAACACACGCCCGCTCGCGTGATCGCCGAGGTCGAGCGCGCGCTCGCGCACGCGCAAATCCCGAACGTCTTGCAGCAGCCGCGGCCTTCGGTGGCATGTACGGGCTTCAAGGACAGCGGCATCGAATACTCGGTCGCCTACGACCTGACCGATGCGTCGCAATACTGGCACATCGATTCGCTCGTGCGCGTGCACGTCTATGCGGCGCTCATGCGCCAGGGCCTCGGCATTCCGTTTCCGCGTCGCGTGATCGAAGTCCGCCACGACGAGCGGCCGCATCTCGTGCAGCGCGAGGTCGATCATCGGATCGCCGCGCTTCGCACGATGGATCTGTTCTCGTCGCTCACCGACGCTGAGCGCGCCGCCCTTGCGCACAAGCTCACGACGTGCGCGTACGTCTCCGACGAGATCGTGTTCAGGACGGGTGAGCCGGCCGATTCGCTCTATCTGCTCGCGCAGGGACGCGTCGACGTGCTGTCAGATCCCGGCAACGGCACGCGGCACAAGCTCGCCACGCTCGTCGCGCCTGCATATTTCGGCGAGATGGGCCTTCTGCTCGGCCAGCCGCGCACGGCGACCGTGGTCGCCGTCGGTGAAGCGCTGTGCTACCGCCTCGACAAGGAAGGCTTCGATGCGGTGATTCGCGCGCGGCCGGAGTTGGCCGAGATGCTCGCGCAAATCCTCGGCGAGCGGCAGACCGCGAACGAAGCGATGCTGCAAGCGCTCGACGCGCACGTGCTCGCACGGCCCGGCACCAATCGTACGACCGATCTGATGCGGCGGATACAGCAGTTCTTCGGTCTCGCGGCATGAAGGTCCTCAGGCGCGCGTGCGGACGCAAACGGGGAAGTTGCCTGTCAGATTCACTGAGCGGGGCGCGCATATTCGTATTGTCTTTGCGCGCCCCTGCCACGAAGCAGGAGCGAAAAGCTTATGAAACCGGAATATGACTTTTCCAGGGCTCGTCGTGGCGCAGTGGTTCCAGCCGCCGCAGGCAAGACACGCATCACGATTCGCCTGGATAACGATATCGTGGACTGGTTCAAGTCCCGGGTAAACGAAGCAGGCGGCGGAAACTACCAGAGCCTCATCAATGAGGCGCCGAAGAGTCATATTCAACAACAAGGGCTCGAGCGGGCCTTGCGCAAGCTGATCCGGGAAGAATTGCGCCGCGTCGCATAACTCTTGGGGCCCAAACATGGTTTCAACTTGGCGAGCGTCCGCGCGGCGCGCCGGTTACCTGCAACGTTGATATGGCGCTTCCGCACCGCGCCACTAGCCGCATTCGCCAAATCTGGCTAGGGTTTAGCCGGAATGCCGCTCGACATCGTATTCGCGGTCGGATCTTCTATGGTCGCTGAACAAGCCGTCGAAGTTCTCGCGATCATGCGCAAATCTAAGGCCTATTGATCACTCGCCACGGCAAGCGCCCCGGAGTACGCGTCCGGCTTTGCCTCGGAGAATGACGGGCTCGAATACCGGCTCGAGGGCGATTTCCGCCAGCAGATCGCCGCAGCTCGCGAAAGCCTGCCTCGCGGTGAGGGCGTTGCAATCGAGGATGTCGATTTCGAATCGCCCTGACCTTGCGGGTCAGCCGGACGCGCCCGTTCATATCTTCTTTCTGGCGAGCGTGGGCGCGGCCGCCTAAGGCGCGCGGCAGCATCGACACGCACGGCGTTGCGGCCGTGAGGCCGCTTCAGGCACCGACGCTATCGCCGGCGGACTAAAGTAAATTATCGTCCCGCGACGAGGTCGTTTCGCGACAGCAGAAACACGCTATCCGTCGACGATCGCGTCGCGAGCCACAGGAACGGCATCCGCGGGAACGCCGATTCCGCCGCCTCACGATTGTGGCCCACCTCGACCACAAGCAAGCCGTCGGGCGAGAGGAAGCGCGGCCCTTCCTTGAGGATGACGCACACCGCGTCGAGGCCGTCGTCGCCGCCGGCAAGCGCGAGCTTGGGCTCGTGCTGGTACTCGCGCGGCAATTCGTCCATCGCGCTCGTCGTCACGTACGGCGGATTGCTGATGATGAGGTCGTACGACTTCTGCGGCAGGTTGTCGAAGAGATCCGAGCGAATCAAATTGATGCGTCCGGCGAGGCCGTAGTCGCGCACGTTGCGCTGCGCGACCGCGAGCGCGTCCGACGAGACGTCGGCCGCATCGATGTCCGCAGCCGGGAACGCGTGCGCGAGCAGCACGGCAAGGCATCCCGAGCCCGTGCAAAGGTCGAGCGCCGATTTGATCGACGATGCATCGGGGATGTACGGCGCGAGGCCGTCCGGCAGCAACTCGGCGATAAACGAACGCGGGATCAGCACGCGCTCGTCGACGTGGAAGCGGAATTCGCCGAGCCATGCTTCATGCGTGAGATACGCCGCCGGAACGCGCTCGTCGACGCGTCGCGTGAGAAGGGTCGCGAGGTCGTTACGCTCGGCCTGCGTAAGCCTCGCGTCGAGAAAGAGCTCGGCATGATCGAGCGGCAAATGCAGCGCATGCAGGATGAGGTAGCTCGCCTCGTCATACGCGTTGGCGAAGCCGTGCCCGAACGACAAGCCCACCGCGGCGAATCGCGACACCGCGAAGCGCAGCACATCGCGCAGCGTCTCGAGCTCGGGTGGGACATTCATGTCGTCTCTGTCAGGAGTCGCGCGAGGATGCTCGCGTAGACCTCGGCCAGTGGCTCCAGATCTGCGACCGCGATGCGCTCGTTCAGCTTGTGGATCGTCGCGTTCACCGGTCCGATCTCGACGACTTCGGGACAGATGCGCGCGATATAGCGACCGTCCGACGTGCCGCCTTCACACGACAGCACGGGCTCGACGCCGACCAAGTCGCGAATCGCCGCGCTCGCGATGTCGACGAGCCGGCCCTTCTTCGTGAGAAACGGGTCGCCCTGCGCGGTGAACGTGAGCGCGTAGTCGAGACCATGCCGGCGAAGGATCGCCTCGAGGCGCGATCCGAGCGACTCGCGCGAGCTCGCGGTTGAATAGCGGAAGTTGAACAGCAGCTCGAGCGATCCGGGAATCACGTTTGTCGCACCGGTGCCAGCGCGGACGTTCGAGCACTGGAACGACGTCGGCGGAAAGTACTCGTTGCCATCGTCCCAATGCGTACTCGCAAGCTCGGCGATCGCGGGGGCGACCGCGTGGATCGGATTCTTCGCGAGATGCGGATACGCGACGTGGCCTTGTACGCCCTTGATGATCAGCGTGCCCGACAACGTGCCGCGGCGACCGTTCTTGATCATGTCGCCGAGGCGTGCGGACGACGACGGTTCGCCGACGATGCAGTAGTCGATCGTCGTGCGCTCGGCTTGCAGGCGCTCGATCACTTTCGCGGTGCCATCGACCGAAGGACCTTCCTCGTCCGATGTGACGAGCAGCGCGACCGATCCCGGCGCATCGCGTTGCGCGAGCAGCCGCTCGACCGCCACGACGAACGCGGCGAGCGACGATTTCATGTCGGCGGCACCGCGGCCGTACAAGTAGCCGTCACGGATCGTCGGCGTGAACGGATCGCTCGACCATTCGTCCAGTGGACCGGTCGGTACGACGTCGGTGTGGCCCGCCAGGCAGACGAGCGGATGTGAATCGCCATGACGCGCCCACAGATTGGTAACGCCATTGACGACGAGCGATTCGCAATGGAAACCAAGCGGCGCGAGGCGTTCGGCGATCAGCGCCTGGCAGCCCGCGTCGTCGGGCGTCACCGATCGGCGCGCGATCAGCGCGCGCGCGAGATCGAGAACGGCACTTTGCGAACGATCGCGGTCGGGGTGTGCTTGCACGGCCGACAAGATACTCCGGCCAGGATCGGAGTGCGGGTCAGCGTTCGAGCAACTCCGGATTGATGGTCATGTTCGCGAAGTCGGCGGCCGGCCGCACCTTCGCGACCCTCGGCTCGTCGTCGCTCATCTCGATCCGCGACGACGGCGAGCTCTGGTTGATGAGCCACGCCAGGTTCGTCGACGAATCCGCCGCGATCATCGCTTCGTCGTAGCTGATCTTCTCGCCGAGATAGAGCTTGCATAGCGCCTGCTCGAACGTCTGCGACCCGGGATAGAGCGACTGCTCCATCGCTTCCTTGATCTGCGCGAACTCACCGCTCTTGACGAGCTCGGCGATCAGCGTGGAATTGAGCAGAATCTCCACCGCCGGCTGCAGCGCGCCTTCGAGATTGCGGACGAGCCGCTGCGACACGATCGCGCGAAGTCCGATCGAAAGGTCGGACAGGACCGCCGAGCGCGAGTCGTGCGGAAACAGATTGATGATCCGCGACAGCGCGTGATAGCTGTTGTTCGCATGGATCGTCGACAGACACAGGTGTCCCGTGAGCGTGTGCAGAAGCGCCGCCTGCATCGTTTCCTTGTCGCGGATCTCGCCGACCATGATGAGGTCGGGCGACTCGCGCAGCGCGCTTTGCAACGCCATGTGGTAGTTGTGCGTGTCGACGCCGATCTCGCGTTGGTTGACGATGCTCTGCCGGTGCTCGAACAGGTATTCGATCGGGTCCTCGACGGTCAGGATGTGACCGGTGCGGTTGTTGTTGCGATGGTCGATCATCGCCGCGAGCGTCGTCGACTTGCCCGAGCCCGTCGCCCCTGCGATCAGGACAAGCCCGCGCTTTTCCATCACGAGATCGAGCAGTACCGGCGGAAGATGGAGCGCCTCGAACGGCGGCACGGTGCTCCGCACGTAGCGGATAGCGAGCGCGATCGAGCCGCGCTGACGGAAGATGTTGATCCGGAAGTTGCCGACAGCCTTGTCGAGGTGCGAGAGGTTCATCTCGCGTTCATTCTCGAACTCGCGCGCCTGCTCCTTGCTCATCAGGTCGTACGCGATGCGGCGCACGGTCTCGACGTCCATCGACTGGCTCGACACCGGATGCACGATGCCGTTGACCTTGATGTTGATCGGCGCGCCACACGAGATGTAAAGGTCCGACGCCTGCTTGTCGGCCATCAGCTTGAAGAGTCGGTCGAGGTACATGGGCTGCCTTTCCGGCCGGAATGCGAACTCGCTCCGCGACGGGCTGTGATAGTGTCATGAGTCGCGTCGGGCTGCCACCGTGCGGCGCGAAGCGCCACTATGCGGCGCCGGACGCGATCTCGTCTCAGGTGCGACCCCACGACTAAGCAACTTTCATGCTCGCCATCATCGGCGGTTCCGGCTTGACGCGCCTGTCGACGCTGGCCGTCACGCATCGCCAAGTGATCCGCACACCCTACGGCGAGCCTTCCGCCGCGTTGGTGTTCGGTGAGCTCGCCGGCCACCGCGCGGTATTTCTTGCCCGCCACGGTCACGGGCACACAATTCCGCCGCACCGCGTCAACTACCGCGCGAATTTGTGGGCGCTGCGGGAGCAGGGCGCCGCGGCAATCCTCGCAATTGCGTCGGTTGGCGGCATACGCGGCTGTGCGCCCGGCGATCTCGTGCTGCCGCACCAGCTCATCGACTACACGTCCGGTCGTCCGAATACCTTCTTCGACGGCGAAGACCAGCAGGTGGTCCACGTCGACTTCACGCATCCCTATTCGCAGCGCCTGCGCGAAATCTGCCTGTCGGCGGCAAAGGCGGGAGCGATCGCGCTATGCGACGGCGGCGTCTATGGCGCCGTGTCCGGGCCGCGCCTTGAAACGGCAGCGGAGATCGATCGCCTGGATCGCGACGGCGCGACGCTCGTCGGCATGACCGGCATGCCGGAGGCGGGGCTCGCGCGCGAGCTCGGCGTCGAATACGCGTCCGTATGCGTTGTCGTCAATCATGCCGCGGGTCGCGGTGACAGCAGGGCGTCCGTCTCGATGGCGGGCATCGCCAACGTGCTAGAGGCGGCGATGGACGATGTGCGCGCGCTCATCGCGCACGTGGTGCCGCGCGTGCCGCCGGCCCCGCGCGACATCGAAGCATTCGGACGCGGCCCGATCATCGGCGTGGAGGCGAAATGACGCGTCGGCACGATCGGTGGTGTCGCGAGGTGCAACGCTCATGATCCGAGACGTCTTGCGCATGGGCGACCCGCGACTTTTCGAGCGGTCCCTGGAGGTCGAGCACGTCGGCACGCTCGACTTGATCGAGCTTCTCGCCGACATGCGCGACACGATGCATGCGCAAAGCGGTGCGGGACTGGCCGCGCCGCAGATCGGCGTGAGCCTGCGCGTCGTGATCTTCGGCATAGCGCGCAATCCGCGCTATCCGGACGCCGAGGAAGTGCCGTACACCGAGCTCGTCAATCCCGTCATCACGCCGCTCACCGACGAGCTCGAGGACGGCTGGGAGGGTTGCCTGTCGGTGCCCGGTCTGCGCGGCGTCGTGCCGCGTTATCGCAAGGTCCGCTATCGCGGTCTTGCGCCGGATGGCGCGAAGATCGAGCGTGAAGTCGAAGGCTTTCACGCGCGCGTCGTCCAGCACGAATGCGATCACCTCGACGGCATCCTCTATCCGATGCGCATTCGCGATTTCACGCGTTTCGGCTACACCGACATCCTTTTTCCCGAGGTCGCGGCGGTCGAAGAATGAGCGCTGCCGGGCCGGCCCCAAAGCGCGAATTGCGCCCCCGCGGGGACAGCGAAGCTGCGAGCGTGGGGGGATCATGCAACGAGCGCGCTATCGACTCAACAGATCCGAGCGCGGTGGAACCCACGGCGGCATGTAAGCGGGGCACGGCGGCAAGCGCGTCAGATCGAGCTCGGCGAAGCCGAGGCCCGGCTCGCGATCGTAGCGCAGATCGCCGACTACGCGGTCGGTGAACCACGGCGCACGCGCGAAACGCATCAACGCTTGCACTTCGCACGAGCTCGCCGCAAGCTCGCGAAGTCGTTCGCGCGCCAACACGATCTCTCCATGCCAGTGCAGAAACGGCGCGTCGGGCGCGTCGACGGGTCGAAGCAGCGCGGTGATGTCGCGGGCCATGCCGCGCATCGGACATTGAAACCGAAGCATTGACGCCGGGGCCGTCGACAGGATCGCACGACGCAACGCATAGGCGTCGCCATCGACCTGAATCAGGATCAGCTCCCAGCAGAACGGATTTATCGGCATCGGCGTCAGCACGCGATCGAGCGTCGTCCAGTGCGTCCACTGCGCCGTGGCATATGCGTCGACGCGTGCGCGTGCAAGTCCGCTCTCGATCGTGAATGCCGCGGTCGTGACGAGCCAGACACCGATGCCGCAGACAAGTGCCACGACCGGTCTTGCGTAGCGTCCCAACGCGAGCATCGCAATCGCGAGCACGCCGAAAACCGCGATCGAAGCGACGGTCACGATTTGCGTGACCACGGCAAGATAGATGGCCGCGACAAGCGGGAGCACGACAAACCAGCGCGTCACAAGGCTTCGAAGCGAGAAAGCAAGCGGAGCCGCAGCCGCCCAGAAGAGGGGCTCGACGATGAGCACCGCATCGCCGTAGTGCCATCGATTGTCGATCGGCCACCACGGATGCACGCCGTACGTGTTGAATGAATCCATCGCGATGTGCAAAAGCGGCGCGAGAATCGCGAGCCCAACGAGCCAACCGCGGTCGCGGGCCGAAAGATCCATCCGTCGCCAGCGCTGCCACGCCTCGCATGCCACGAGCATCGACGCGGACCCGATCAACGCGCCGATCACCGTGTGCGTGTAGCCGCGGTGCTCGAGGAGATAGTCGAGCTTGTTGCCGGTCCACCAGGAATAGAGGATGTCGCAGTCAGGCAGATTGCTTCCGACGACCATCACCGACAGGAACAGCGTTCGGCGCGCTCTCGCTTGCGTTTCGCTCCCGGCGTGCGGAGCAATGCGATCCGCGGTCTCGCCGAGCAGCGCGCCTATCAGCGTGTGCGTGACGTTGTCCAATGCCCGCGACGACGCTACGTTGCTTGCGGTCCCTCGCGCTCCGGCAACCGGAGCTGCTCGTACAACGTCGTCTCGAGGCGCAGCAATGCCTGCTCGTCATGCAGGCGCGCGCCGTCGATCAGGAACACGTCCTCCGCGCGCTCGCCCAGCGTGTTGATCCGGGCGCTCGCGACATTGACGTTCGCTTGCGCGAGCACGTAGGCGATCCGCGCGAGCAGGCCGGGCCGGTCGCCGGCGACGATTTCGAGAATGAAATGTGTGCCCTTGTCGTCGGGAAAGATCTGCACTTCGGGCGTAAGAGGGAAGTGGCGGAGTTGGCGCGATATCCGCCCTTCGCGCGGCGGCGCGAGCGGACCGGGCGCCGACAATGCCTGCATCAACTCGTATTCGACGAACTGGATCGTGTCGCGATACGCGGGCGACGCATTGAAGGGATCGTGAACCGTGAAGGTGTCGAGCGCGTAGCCATGGCGCGTCGTATGGATTTTCGCGTCGAGGATCGAAAGCCCGACGCGCCCGAAAAAACCGCAGAGGCGCGCGAAGAGCGCGGGCTGGTCGGGCAGGTAGACGAGCACCGTCAAGCCCGCGCCGCCCTCGGACAGCCGCGCCTTGATGACCGGCGCTTCGCGATCGACGCGCCAGTAGAGGTGGCGCGCATGCCAGGCGATCTCGTCGGCGGTGTGCCGCTGAAAATACGGCGTGTCGAGTTCACGCCATAACCGCGCTTCCGCGCCTTCGGGAACCGCGTACAGGCGCAGCAGCCTGCGCGCCTCCTGCTGGCGCAACGCGACGCTGTCGCGGCTCGCACGTTCGCTCGCGTTGCCGGTCAGCACGACGCGCGTCGCGTGGAAGAGATCCTCGATGAGCTTGCCCTTCCATGCGTTCCACACCTTCGGGCTCGTGCCGCGGATGTCGGCGACCGTCAACAGGTAGAGCGCGACGAGCCGCCGCTCGTCGCCGACTTTCACGGCGAACGCCTCGACCACCGACGCGTTGGCGATGTCCTGCTTTTGCGCGGTCAGCGACATCGTCAGGTGCTCGGTGACGAGCCAGCCGACGAGATCGGCGTCTTCCTTCGCGAGCCCGTGCTGCACGCAAAAGCGCTTCGCATCGCACGCGCCGAGCGTCGAGTGATCGCCGTTTCGCCCCTTCGCGATGTCGTGGAAGAGCGCGGCAAGGTAGAGCACCTCCTTGCGTTCGAAATCGCCGATGAGCCGCGAGCACAGTGGATACTCGTGCGCGTGCTGCGCTTCGGTGAAGCGGCGCAGGTTGCGGATCACCATCAGGATGTGCTCGTCCACCGTGTAGACGTGGAAGAGGTCGTGCTGCATCTGCCCGACGATCGCGCCGAACGCCGGCAAGTACTGGCCGAGGACTCCGTACAAGTTCATCCGCCGAAGCTCGTGCGTGAGGCCGCGCGGCTCGCGGAAGATCGCGATGAAACGCGCGCGATTGTCCGGATCGCGACGAAATCGCGCGTCGATACGGTGGCGATTGCGCCACAGTGCGCGCAGCGTGCGCGCGCTCATCCCGCGAAGCTCGGGATGGCGCTGCACCGTCAGGAACGCGTCGAGCATGGCCGACGGCTCGCGCTCGAACAATGCATCGTCGCGAATGTCGAGGAGCTCGTCGACGCGCGAAAAGCGCTCATCGATCGGAACCGGCGACGTTGCCGCCGGATAAAGGCGCGCATGGACGTTTTGCAGCAGCAGCGTGTTGAGCTGCCGAACACCCTTGGCGGCACGGTAGTAGCGCTGCATCAACTGCTCGCTCGCGCGTTTCGATGGCGTGTCGACGAGACCAAGCTCGGCGGCGAGTGCCGATTGCAGGTCGAACACGAGTCGATCCTCGCGCCGGCGCGCGAGATAATGCAGGCGGATGCGCAGATCGGCGATCGTGCGCTCTTCGCGTGCGAGCGCTCGCGCCTCCGTAGCGGTGACGAGGCCGTTTCGCGCGAGCTCGCGCCACGAGCGACCGAGCTTCGCCGCGCGCGCGACCCAGATCACCGTCTGCAGATCGCGCAAGCCTCCGGGGCTTTCCTTGACGTTCGGCTCGAGATCGTACGCTGCATCGTGATACTTGAGATGACGCTGCTGTTGCTCGAGCGACTTCGCGTCGTAAAACGTTCGCGCGTCGAGGCGCGCCTCGTGCATTTGCGCGAACGTCGCATAAAGCGCCCCCGCTCCGGCCAGCAGTCGATGCTCGAGCAGGCTAGTTGCGACCGTCGCATCGCCGGCCATCTCGACCTCGCATTCAGCGACCGTTCGCACCGCGTGCGAAAGCTCGATGCCGGCATCCCAGAGCGAGGTTAGAAGACGCTCGACGGCTGCGGCGCAGTCGCGATCGGCGGTGTCGGGAAGAAGGACGAGGAGGTCTACGTCGGAGTGCGGAAAGAGCTCGCCTCGTCCATAGCCGCCTACGGCGACGAGCGCCGTCGAACGCGGCAATCGCGCATGCGCGAACGCATCGACGACGATTGCGTCCGTGAGGCGCGCGAGACCACGCAGGACTTTGGCGGGATTGGGGCGCGCGAAATAAGCCTCGCGAATGCGCGCTCGCCCGTCGGTCAGCGACGTGCGCCAGCGCGCTTCGCCGCAGTCGCGCGACGAAACGTTCGGTGCCTCGGCGGTTGCAGTCGACATGAGATGCGACGCGCCGCTTCGAGCAGTTACTGCAGCGGTGGAGGCGGCGGCGTGCCGTGGGACAGCGTCAGGATCTCGTAGCCGTCGTGCGTGACGAGCACCGTGTGTTCCCACTGCGCCGACAGCGAGTGGTCGGCGGTGACGATCGTCCAGCCGTCGGCAAGGCTGCGAATGCCTGGACGCCCCGCGTTGATCATCGGCTCGATTGTGAAGATCATGCCGGGCAGGAGCTTGAGGCCTGTGCCGTGGCGTCCGTAATGGAGCACCTGCGGGTCCTCGTGAAACTGGTTGCCGATGCCATGGCCGCAGAACTCGCGCACGACCGAAAAGCCGTGGCCTTCGGCGAAGCTCTGGATCGTCGCGCCGATGTCGCCCAGATGCGCACCGGCGCGCACGACCCGAATGCCACGCCACATCGCCTCGTAGGTGACATCGACCAGTCGCCGCGCCTGGATCGACGGCTTGCCGACGAAGAACATCCGGCTCGTGTCGCCGTGATAGCTGTCCTTGATCACGGTCACATCGATGTTGATGATGTCGCCGTCCCTGAGCTTCTTCTCGCCCGGGATCCCATGGCAGACGACGTGGTTGACCGACGTGCAAAGCGATGCGGGATAAGGCGAATGTCCCGGCGGTGCGTAGTTGAGCGTAGCGGGGACGGTGTGTTGCACCTCGAGCATGTACTCGTGCGCGGCGCGGTCGATTTCCTTCGTCGTGACGCCGGGCTTGACCATCGGCGTCAGGTAATCGAGCAGTTCCCCGGCGAGGCGTCCGGCGATGCGCATGCCGGCGATGTCGGCTTCGGTTTTGAGGTGCACCGACATCGCTATTCTCGCAACAACTCGTTGATGCTCGTCTTTGCGCGCGTTTTCGCGTCGACCTTCTTCACGATGACCGCGCAGTAGAGCGAATGCGTTCCGTCGGCCGCCGGCAGGCTGCCGGCCACCACGACCGAGCCTGCCGGAACGCGGCCGTATCTGACCGCGCCGCTCCCCCGATCGAGAATCTTAGTGCTCTGCCCGAGGAATACGCCCATACCCAATACCGAGTTCTCCTCGACGATCACGCCCTCGACCACCTCGGAGCGAGCGCCGATGAAGCAGTTGTCCTCGATGATGGTGGGGTTCGCCTGCAGCGGTTCAAGCACGCCGCCGATGCCCACGCCACCGGACAGGTGAACGTTGCGGCCGATCTGCGCGCACGAGCCGACGGTCGCCCACGTGTCGACCATCGTGCCTTCGTCGACGTAGGCGCCCACGTTGACGTACGAGGGCATCAGCACGACGTTGCGCCCGATGAACGCGCCGCGGCGCGCTACCGCCGGCGGAACGACCCGTACGCCCGCTTCGGCGAATCGCGCGGCGTCGAACGATGCGAACTTCGTCGGCACCTTGTCGTAGAAGCGGAACGGCGCCTGCGGAGCCGCGATGCCGATCGGCGCGTTCTCGGCGAGACGAAACGACAGCAGCACCGCCTTCTTGATCCACTGGTGCGTGGTCCACTCGCCGGCGAATTTCTCGGCAACGCGCAGCCGTCCTGCGTCCAACTCGTCGAGTACGCACGCAACGGCTTCGCGAACCTCGGCGGGTGAGGACGATGGCGACAGCGTGTCGCGCGCGTCCCATGCCGCGTCGATCGTGGATTGCAGGCTTGCCATCGAAGCGCCCGAAAGGGCGAAATTTTACACGCCGCTGCAAGCGGCGACGACGAGTTCAGGGTCAGAGACGAAACTCGCAGACGGTCAGTACCGTTGCCACTGGCCTCACCGCTGAGTTTCGTCTCTGACCCTATATTGGTCTCACACGCCGATCGCGGCCTTGATCCGTTGGCGCGTGAACGGCACGTCACGCAGCCGTACGCCGGTTGCATCGGCGATCGCGTTGGCGATGGCCGCGGCCGTCGGCCCCTGCGCGGCTTCGCCAGTACCGAGAAACGGCTCGCCCGGTCGATCGATCACCTCGACGTCAATGCGATCCGGAATGTCGGCGAAGCGAGCGATCGGATAGCTGCCCCAATCGACGCTCAGAATGCGTGACGCATCGAACGATACCGCCTCGAAGAGCGTCCAGCTCATCGCCTGAACGATGCCGCCTTCGATCTGATTGCGCAGTCCGTCCGGGCTCACCGCCTGTCCGCTGTCGATGGCGGCCGCGGCGCGTACGATGCGGGCGCGTCCCGTCTCGTGGTCGACCAACACCTCGACAGCGACCGCGCAATACGCCGCGAGATTCTTGTAGCGCGCGAACGCGAATCCGCGCCCGCGGCCGCGATGGCGGTTGAAGCCTTCCCAGCCGAAACGCGTGGCCGCCGCGGCGACCGCGTCGCGTGCGCGGCGATCGGTGAGATGACGAAGGCGAAACGCGACGGGATCGGCACTTGCCGCTTTCGCGAGCTCGTCGACGAAGCTTTCGATCGCGAACACGTTGACGTACGCGCCGAGCGAGCGCAGCGCCGACACGCGGATCGGCATGTCGGGAATGAAGTGATGCACGGCGCGCAGGTCCGGAACCGTGTAATACGGCACCGAATTGCGGTCGCCGCCGCCCTCCGGCATCGGAATCGGCTTCGGCACGGGCTGCGTGAATGGCGACTCCAGGCACCACGCCGGCATCAGGTTGCCGGCGCCGCCGGGCCGTGTGCTGTGCGAGTTGCTCCAGCCTTCGACGCGCATCTCCACGATATTGCCCTGCGCATCGACTGCACCGGCGAGCTTCGCGATCATCGCCGGCCCGTACGGCTCGAACGTGTGCTCCTGCTCGCGCATCCATTGCACGCGAATCGGGCGATCGGGCAAGGCGCGCGCGAGAAGCGCCGCGTGCGCCGCGGCGTCGTCGGCAGCGTTATGGCCGTAGCATCCCGACCCTTCGGCATGGATGCACTGCACGCGATCGACCGGCAGCCGAAGCATTTCCGCGATCGACGCGCGCAGCGGATAGACGCCCTGCGTATGCGTCCACACGGTCAGTGCATCATCTTTCCACAGCGCGATTGCGCACGACGGGCCGATCGCGCCGTGCATCTGATAGGCACGCGTGTACGTGGCCTCGAGCGCATGCGCCGCGGGCGCCGCATCGCCGTGGCGATCCGCGTCGATGATGAGCTCCGAAGGAAGCGCCTGCAGCGCCGCGAACAAGTCGCCTTGCGGCAGCGCCCTGCCGCCTTCCCACTGCGCGCTCGCGCCGAGCGCCCGCATCGCGCGTATCGCCTCGAATTCGCGCGCCGCGATCACGCCGAGCACGCTGCCGTCGCGCACGACCTTCACGACGCCAGGCCTTTTCGCCACACGCTCGATGTCTGCGTCGCGCAACCGTGCGCCGTAACGCGGCGGCAGTACGACCCGCGCATGCAGCATGTCCGGCAGCCGCAGGTCCTGCACGTAAGCGATGCCCCCGGTCACTTTCGCCGGAATGTCGACGCGCGGCAGCGTTTTGCCAACAATCGTGTAGCTGCGCGAATCCTTGAGCTTCGACGCCGGTTGCGCGCGCACTTCCGAATAACCGCCGAAGGCGAGCTCACCGAAGCCGATCCGTCGTCCATCGTTCGCGACGACGCTCCCGTCACGCGCATGCAGTTGTTCGGGCGGTACGCGGAGCTTTGCCGATGCGCGCTCGATCAGAAGCTCGCGCACCTGCGCCGCGGCATCGCGGATCGCCGTCCCGCTGTCCTTCATGGAGTTGCTGCCCGCCGTGTAGCCTTCGTTTGGCGTGCGACGCGTATCGGCGGTGACAAGGGCGATGCTTGCCGGCGCGACGCCGAGCTCCTCGGCAGCGAGCGCGATCAGCGCCGTTTTCACGCCCTGGCCGAGCTCGGCCTTGCCCGTGAAGACGGTGATGCTGCCGTCGGACGCCACGCGCATCCACGAATCGAGCAGCGGCGCCTTGGCGAGGCTTCCCGGAAGCCGTTGCGCGCTGTCGTTCGCCTGCGCGATCGCCTCGAGCGGACCAAGCGAGAACGTGACCACCAGTGCGCCGCTTCGCGCGAGGAACGCGCGGCGTGCCGGATCGCCGAGCGCGCAGCCTGGCTTCATGTGGGCTTGGCCCGCGAATGCGCGGTGGCGCTCGGATTGCGCTGCGCCACGCGACGGATTGCGCGCAGAATCCGCATGTGCGTGCCGCAACGGCAGAGGTTCGGCGCCATGTGGCGGCGAATCTCGGCGTCGCTCGGCGAGGGATTCGTGTCGAGCAGCGCCTGCGCGCGCATGATCATGCCGGCGATGCAATAGCCGCATTGCGCCGCCTGCTCGTCGAGGAACGCGCGCTGCAGCGGATTCGGATTGTCCACGCTGCCCAGCGCCTCGATCGTGCGAATCGCGCGCCCGCCGAGCACCGAGATCGGCGTGACGCACGAGAGCACAGCCTTGCCGTCGACGATGACCGTGCACGCGCCGCATTGACCGAGGCCGCAGCCGAACTTCGCGCCGTTCAACTGCAGATGGTCCCGCAGCACGTAAAGAAGCGGCGTATCGGGATCGGCGTCGACCGCGTGCCGCTGATCGTTGACGACAAGGTCGATCATGGGGACGTCTCCTGCGTGACACCGCGAACCGTGCTCTCGACATCGCTCCACGGCGTGCGATCGCTGAAACGCGCGCGAACATACTCGACCACCGCGATGAGTTGCGCGTCGGTCAATGCGTCCCGGAAGCCCGGCATGATAACGCCCGATTCGCCGGGTTCGGGATGCAGGCCATTGGCGACGATCCGGACGACATCGCGCGGTGTCGTCGCATTGACGCTCGTGGCGAGCGCGAGCGGCACCGGCTTTTGCGCGGGCAGCGCGTTGCCTGCGTAGTGACAGATTGCGCAGGCGCCTTCGAAGATCGCCTCGCCGGCATCCTGCGTCTTCGCCGCGCTCGCGCCCGTTTCGCTCGCACGATCGCGCGCATGATGCCCGGCGGCGTCGAACTCGCGCTGTTCCGCGGCGGCAACAGTATCGCGCGCATTGGGTGGCGACTGCGCCGGCAGGCTCGTCAGGTACGCGACGATCGCCCGCACGTCGTCTTCGGGAACGGTCCCGAGACCGTCGATCACTTCCGACATCGGACCCGCGGCAAGCCCGTGGTCGGGATCGAAGCCGTGGCGCAGGTAGTGGAAGAGCGCGTCGCTCGTCCAGGGAATCGGTGCGGACGAGCGAGTGCCGAGCGCAGGCGCATGCCAGCCTTCGGCCTCGCCGCCTGCGAAGCGATCCGACCTCTTTTCCGCGCCCGCGATGTTGCGTGGCGTATGACATGCGCCGCAATGACCGACGCCTTCGACCAGATAAGCGCCGCGGTTCCATTGGGCGTTTTGCGTCGCATCGGGCGCATACCGGCGATCATCGAGAAACAGCGCGTCCCACAGGACGAGAAGGGGCCGGACGTTCGCCGGAAAGACCAGATGGTTGCGCGGTGCGCGCGCCTTCGCCGGTTCGCGGGTCATGATGAACGCGTAGAGCGCATCGATGTCAGCGTCGGTCATCCGCGTGAAGTGATCGTAGGGAAAGGCCGGATAGAGACGATGGCCCTCGCGATCGATGCCCTCGTGCAGCGCGCGACGGAAATCGTCCAGGCTCCATCGGCCGATGCCGGTCTCTGCATGGGGCGTGATGTTCGTCGAATAGAGGGTGCCGAACGGTGTTGTCAACGGACGACCGCCCGCGAATGCGGCAGCGCCATCGACGGTGTGGCAGCCGCGACAGTCGCCGAGCGCCGACAACTCGGCGCCTTTCGCGAGCGTCGCCGGGTCGAAATGGGCCGGCGACCCGCGGGTGGCCGGCGCCTGCGCACAGCCCGCCATTGCGGCGGCAACGAGGATCAGCGTCGACAGGTGGCGCGCGCTTCGGGCAGCCATGATCCGACCTTTGACCGATCGGCGTGCGCCGATGTTCGGCCGGGCAGACGAACTGCCCGAACGATGTCACATCGACTTGAAGCGATGTGCAAACGTTCGCGACACAACGAGTTTTTCGGGTCGCGATTTGAGCGTGATCACGGGCTGGTCCCGAAAGTCGCGCTCGATGCGCGCGATCGCGTTCAGGTTGACGATCGTCGCGCGATGGATCTGCCAGAACGCTTCCTGGTCGAGCTCTTCGTACAGATCCTTGATCGGCTTTCGGATCAGCGTTTCGCCGTCGCGCGTGACGACCTTCGTGTATTTGTCCTCGGCGCGGAAGTAAACGACGTCCGCGATTGCGATCATCTGCATCGCGTTGCCGAGCGAGGCGCGGATCCACTTGAGCGGGCCGCCGGCATCGTCGCGCTCGGCAAGCCTTCGCAGCAGTCCGTCAAGGTCAAGCGGACGCGAGGCGAGGCGCGCCTTGACGCGCGTGACCACCTTTGCCATCCGTTCCGCGGCAACGGGTTTCAGCAGGTAGTCGACGGCGCCCTCGTCGAAGGCGGCGATCGCATATTCGTCGTACGCCGTCACGAATACGACGTGACAGCGTCCGCCGATCGCGCGCGCGACGTCGAGGCCCGATTTGCGTGGCATGCGAATGTCGAGAAAAACGACGTCTGGCGCGCGTTCGGCGACGAGCGCGAGCGCCTGCTCGCCGTTTTCCGCCTCGACAATCTCGGCGAGATCGGGCCATGCATCCGTGAGGCGCGCGCGAAGCTGTGCGCGCAGCATCGGCTCGTCCTCGGCGATCAGCGCGCGCGTCACGGCGTCGTTTCGCGCTTCACACGTGCGCGGTCTGCGCTACGTTGTTCGAGAACTCGGCCGCAAGGGGCAACTCGATCGTCGCGCGCGTGCCGCGCGGCGACAACGGCTCGAGCCTGAACCGGCCACGCTCACCGTACAAGGCCGCAAGCCGCTCGCGGATGTTGGAAAGGCCCACACCCTTGCCGCTTTCGACGACCGCCCCGTTGCCGGCGCCGGTATCCGAAACGCTGACGACGAGTGCATCGTTCGCGCATCGCGCCGCGACCGTGACCGACCCGCCGTCGGCGGAGGGCTCGATGCCATGCTTGATGGCGTTCTCCACGAGCGAGATCAGGAGATTGGGCGGAAACGAATGATCGCGCAAGTCGCCGGGAACGTCGATCGCGAAGCGAAGGCGGGGCCCGAGGCGAAACGCGAGGATGCTCAAGTAAGCCTGCGCGAGCGCCATTTCACGCGCGAGCGTCGACGATCGCACGCGAAGCTGCGGCAGTGCCGCACGCAGATATTCGATCAGGTGGCCCAGCAACGCGCCCGCCTTGCCGGGATCGGTCTCGATCAGGTATTGCACCGATGCGAGCGTGTTGAACAGGAAGTGCGGTTCCACTTGCGCTTGCATCAGCGCAAGGTCAGCCTCGACTGCCTGCTTCGAGAGGAGGTGCCGCTCCGCCTCGGCCTTGTGCAACTCGGCCGCCGCGCGCGCCTCGCGCCGCTTCACGAAGAAGATCAGGCAGATCAGCAGGCCGTTGCCGAAGCCGCTCGCGAGGTTGAGCAGGAAGAAGACCGGCTTCTCGCGCACGGCCGACAGCCCGTAGCCCTTGATGAAGATCACGAGCGTGACGCCGATCAGCGAGCCGATGAAGGTCGCGACGACGAGCCTTCGCAGCGGATGGTCGTGGTCCCAGGGTGCGGCGATGTTCACGCAATAGGCGATCGACAAGCCGAAGAGCTGCACGGTCAAAAGCGGCTGCCAGAATGGCCGCGGATCGTCGATCCACAGGACGAGCGCAATCGCGGTGTCGATCGCGAGGATCAGAAGCAGCGTGATCCAACTGAAGCGAAATCCATCGCGCAGGGCGCGCACGGCGTGCGAGGGCGTCATCGGCATGCCGCGCATTCTAGAGATGTCAGCCGAGCCACGGCGCGGCGGCGACGAAACGCGGCCCGCACGGATGAATGGCGAAGCCCTGCGACGAAGCGCGCCGCGCCGCTACGAGGGCGTAGCCGTTCAGCCGCGTTTCACGCAGGCGACGATGCGTTCGGCTGCTTCGAGGCAACGCGAAAGATCATCGACGAGTGCGATGCGAACGCGACCGACGCCCGGATTGATGCCGTTCGCTTCGCGCGCGAGCAGGCTTCCGGGAAGCACCGCGACGTTCTCTTCGGCCAGAAGGCGGCACGCGAACGCGATGTCGTCGCCCGGCGTTTGTGCCCACAGATAAAACGCCGCCTCGGGCATGCTGCAGGCAAGCACGCGCGCGAGCATCGGCGTCATGGCCTCGAACTTCGCCGCGTATTCGGCACGGTTGCGAACGACGTGCGCTTCGTCACCCCACGCCGCGATGCTCGCCTGCGCGACCGCGCCCGACATTGCCGAGCCGTGATAAGTGCGGTACGTCAGGAACGCCTTGACCAGCGCCGCATCGCCCGCGACGTAGCCCGAGCGCAGCCCCGGCGCGTTCGAGCGCTTCGAAAGGCTGCCGAACACGACGAGATTCGGAAAGCCGTCGCGTCCAAGTATTTGCGCGGCGGCGAGCGCGCCGAGCGGCGGTTTCGTTTCGTCGAAGTAGATTTCCGAATAGCATTCGTCGGATGCGATGACGAAGCCGTAGCGATCGGACAAGGCGAAAAGCTCGCGCCACTCGCCTTGCGGCATCACGCGCCCGGTTGGATTGTCGGGCGAGCAGACATAGAGCAGTTGCGTGCGCGCCCAGACTTCCGGAGGAACGTCGGCGAATCGATGTGCGAAGCCGTCGTTTGCATCTGCATTGACGCAGTGAACCCGCGCACCGGCAAGCAGCGCGGCGCCTTCGTAGATCTGGTAGAACGGATTGGATACGGCGACGGTCGCGCCGACGCGACTGCCGTCGATCACCGTCTGTCCGAACGCGAAAAGCGCCTCGCGACTTCCGAGCACCGGCAGCACCTGCGTCGCCGGATCGAGCGCTTTCAGTCCGTGGCGCCGGCAAAGCCATTGCGCGATCGCCTCGCGCAACGCTGTCGAGCCGGACGTCGTGGGATAATTCGCGAGCCCGCTCGCCGCGGCGTGTGCGAGCGCATTGATGACGATTGCCGGCGTCGGATGCCGCGGCTCGCCGATCGACAGATTGATCGCGCGCCGCGAGGCGTTCGGCACGATGGGCGCGGTGATGGCGCGAAGGCGCTCGAACGGATACGGCTGCAATCGGCGCAGCAAAGGATTCATGCGGGGAAGGCGGCGCGGCGGAAGCGAGGACGATTATAGCGATCGGCACGGTTTGCTCGTTGTGAAACGGCCCTCGGTTCCCTCGTTGGTCCCATGAAGCTTCTGTCCGCCCTTGCGACGCTCATCGCCGGTTGTGCGCTCGCGCTCGTCGTCGCGCATTTCGGATGGGTCATCTTCGGTCCCGCGCCCGTGCAGATTGCAACGCCTCCGCCGGCCGATCCCGTGGGAACGCTCGTCGCGGCGAGTCTTTTCGGCGGCGACGCTTCGACAAAATCGCCGGACGCGTCTGGTGCAATGCTGTCCGGCGACGCGCGCCTGCTCGGCATCGTTGCCGAGCCGTCGAAGCAGGGCTACGCGGTGTTTCGCTTGCCGAGCGGTCCGGTCATCGTCGGCCAAGGGCAGGAGATCTCGCCCGGTGTCAAACTCGTCTCGGTCGAGCCGTTCGCCATCACGATTCGCGACGGCGGCGGCGAGCGTCGTTTTTTGTTGGCGCCGAGCAAGACGACATCGTCTTCGACACTCGTGCCGACATCGGCCGCGTCGAATGGCAAGCGGGCGACTTGTGGACCGCCGCCCGGATTCCGCGGCAACGTCGTGCGTCTCAATGCCGAATTGCTGGGCGGTCTCACCGATGATTCCGGTCCGTGGCGAACGCTGCTCGCGCCGGCCGCCGGCGGACTCGTCGTGCGCGAGGACGGAGGCTTCAGCGCGATGCTGGGTCTCAAGGCCGGCGATCGCATCGCGCAGGCGAACGACATCGCGCTGCGCGTCCCCGATGATGTCGTGGCTGCGGTCATACGGCCGCTGATCGCGAACCAGGGAGTGCGCGTCGTCGGCTCGCGCGCGGGCACCACCCACGAATTGTGGCTCGCGAACATCGCATGCGCGGGCTGAGCCGAACGCGCACAACCAGCCGCAGCGCGCGCACCGCGCTTCCGACGAAAGGCAGGTGAAAATCGTCCGGGGCATAGGTATCCTCTTGAACTTTTGTGCAAGGGGGAGAACAGATGAAAAGCGGCGAGGAAAAGAACCCCGCTCAGCCTGCGCGGCGCGATTTCCTTGCGGCCACGGCGGCGACGATTGGCGCGTTGGGGTTGCCCCCGATTGCCAGCGTCGCGGCCGCCGCAAGCGACACGAAGGCCGGCAAGGGCAACAGGCCGAACTTCCTCTTTCTCATGGTCGACGAGATGCGCCATCCGCCGGTCTACGAATCGGATGACCTCAAGGCATTTCGCGCGACGTATCTGAAAACGCAGAATGCGCTACGCGCCACGGGTGTCGAGTTCCAGCGGCACTATGCCGGTTCGGTCGCGTGCACGCCTGGACGCGCGACGCTCTACACCGGGCAGTATCCGTCGCTGCATGGCGTGACGCAGACCACCGGCGCCGCGAAGGAATCGTTCGACCCGGACGTATTCTGGCTGGACCCGAACAGCGTGCCGACGATGGGCGACTACTTCCGGGCTGCCGGCTACACGACATTCTGGAAAGGCAAATGGCACGCGTCCGACGCGGACATGCTGATTCCCGGGACTCATTCGCAGCTCACCAGCTACGATCCGAACACGGGGCAGCGCGACCCCGAACGCGAGGCGCTCTATCTCGCCGGGCAACGACTCGATCGTTACGGATTTTCCGACTGGATCGGACCCGAGCCGCATGGAAAGTCGCCGTTCAACAGCGGCTCGTCGGCGAAGGACGCTCCGGGCCGCGACGCCGCGTTCGCCTCGTATGGACAGGACCTGCTCGGGCAACTGAACCACGACAACAGCACCAAGCCGTGGCTCGCCGTCGTATCGTTCGTCAATCCGCACGACATCACGCTCTATGGCCTCTGGAGCAATCTGCTCGCCAAAAATCCGAACACGACGCCGGCATTCGACTTCAGCGTCGAATCGATCGTGCCGACGAATCTCTTCACGCCCGATGCCCAACTCTCCGAGCAGGAAACGCTGATCACGAAGCCTTCCTGCCAGAAGGCTTATCAGAAGAGCTACGCGTTATGGATGCAGCCGGTGCTGGATATCAAGCAGTACCAGCGCTTCTATTACCAGCTGCACAAAAACGTCGACCAGCAGATGTACGCGGTCTACCAGGCGCTCATGAACTCGCGCTTCGCGAGCAACACGATCGTTATCTTCACTTCCGACCACGGCGACCTGCTGAACGCGCACGGCGGCATGCACCAGAAGTGGTACCAGGCGTACGAGGAGTCCATCCACGTTCCGTTCATCATCTCGAATCCGGCGATGTTCCCGCAACCGCGCACGATCAACGCGCTGACGAGCCATGTCGACGTGCTGCCGACGATGCTCGGGCTCGCGGGCGCGAACCAGGCGGCGCTGCGCCCGCTGCTGTCGGTCGACCACAGCGATGTGCTCCCGCTCGTCGGCCGCGACCTGAGCAAAGTCGTAACGGGCGCGGTGTCCGACACGACGTTGACCGACCCGCTCTATTTCATGACCGACGACGATCCGAGCCGGGGGCTTGATCAGGACAATTGGACCGGCATCGCCTACAACTCGGTGAACCAGCCGAATCACATCGAGACGGTGATCGCGATGCTGAGCGGCCAGGTATGGAAATATTCGCGCTACTTCGACAATCCGCAGTTCTGGTCGACGCCGAACGACCCGAACGATCCGAACGCCGATCCGCCGGCCGAGGACGTGATTCTCGCGCCTGCAAGTCCGTTGCCGCCGAGCGATGACCCCGGAACCACGCCCATCCTGTACACGCGAACCGTCAAGAAGACGCCCGCGCATCCCGAGGAATTCGAGATGTACAACGTGACGGCGGACCCGATGGAGTTGGCGAACCTCTACAACGTCCCGCAATACGCGGCACAGCAGCAGACGCTCGCCCAGCTTCTCGACCAGCAGCGCGCGCAGAAGCGGCTGACACCGGTGAGCGGAACGGTCCCGGGAGAACCTGCCTGACGATCGTTCGAAGCGGATCGAGGACCTGCCAACAGGCCCTGGTTACTGAAAACTGGCGTGCGACGAGAACGGCTTCGTCGCATCGACCACGAACATCACCAGCGCGTGGACATCGGTGCTGCCGCCGACCGATACCTCCATCGGAGCGTTGGCGGCCTGGCCGGGTTCGGCTTGACCGGCCTTCAAGTGCATGACGCCGTCCTTCGTATGGATCACCTGTTCCCCGGCAAGCACGTAAAACGCTTCCGATCCCGGATGGACGTGCACCGGCGTCGTACTCCCCGGCGCGCCGGTCGCCTCGTTGATCCGAAGGAGATAACGCGGTGCATCGAAGCGCACGATGGGTCCGACCTCGGCGATCTTCTGACCTCCCGGCGTCGATCCACCGGCCGACCCGAGGGTGAAGAGCCACACCTTGTCCGCCGCTTGCGCAACGAGCGACCACTCGCCGGCGGCCGCTTGCGCCTGCGCGGGCGTTGCAAAGGTTTCGATACGCCAAACGAGAGGTCCCGCGGGCAATGTCGCGACCTGCTTCTCCGCGAGCGCTTTGATGACGAGCTTGTTATCGGCTGCCAGCGCCGTACCGAGGGGATTGCACGAAAGCATGAGCAGGGCAATGATGCTGAGGCGTTTCATGACGTTCCTTTACCAGGTTGAATGGTTCCCCGGTGTGAATGCGATCGCGAGTTACGCGCAACACGTTACGGCTCCTGCCGCGAAGGATGCGACGAAAGCGGCAGCCAGTCGAGGAGCGCGAGCGGGTTGGCGATCCATCCGGTTGCAGGCCAGCCCTCGGCGCAGCCTTCCTCGCCGAGATAGCCGTATTCGGCGACGATCGTCGCCATGCCGGCCGCATTGCCGGCGGTGACGTCGCGCAGATCGTCGCCGACATAGACGCATCGTTGCGGCGTGATGCCAAGCAGCGACGCCGCATGCAAAAGCGGCGCGGGATGCGGCTTCGGATGCTCGGTCGTATCCCCCGAGACGATGGCACCGGCGCGCGCATCGAGCCCGAGCGCCGCGACCACGCGCTCCGTGAACCGCGTCGCCTTGTTCGTGACGATGCCGAACGGCAATCCGCGCGCGTCGAGCGCATCGAGCACGTCGGGGATGCCGGCGAATAGCCGCGTCGTCTGGTCGAGCGCAGCCGCGTAATAAGCGAGAAACGTATCGCGAAGCGCGGGATATTCGGCGTCGGTTGGCGCGACGCCCATGCCGGCGCCAAGAAGGCCGCGCGCGCCCGCCGAAGCATGCGGGCGAACTGCCTCGACACTCACCGGCCCCAGCCCTCGCTCGGCGCGGATCCGGTTCACCGCAGCGGCGAGATCGCCCGCGGAATCGGCAAGCGTCCCGTCGAGATCGAACAACACCGCAGCCACCGGCAACCGCCGCGGCGCCGGTCGTATCCTCGCATCACCCGCCATTACCTGGCCATGCGCGTGAATGCCGCGAGATAGTTGACCGACGTGTCGTCGCTCAGTCGATACGTGCGCGTCAGCGGGTTGTAGGTCATGCCCACGATGGAAACGAGCGAAAGATGCGTACGGCGCGCGTAACGCGCGAGCTCCGACGGGCGAATGAAGCGGGTCCAGTCATGCGTGCCACGCGGAAGCAAGCCCAGCACGTATTCGGCGCCGAGAATCGCCTTCGCATACGACGCCGGGTTGCGATTGATTGTCGAGAAAACGACTAGGCCTACGGCGCGCGCGAGCGTCGCACATGCGGCCACGGTCGACGCCGGATCGGGCACGTGCTCGAGCAATTCGAGGCACGTGACGACGTCAAAAGCCGCCGGCATCTCGGCCGCGAGCGTTTCGGCGGACACGAGCCGATAGTCGACGGCAGTCGCCGATTCATGGCCATGCAACCGCGCGACGCCGACGCCTTTTTCCGAGAGATCGATGCCAGTGACGTGGGCGCCGAGATGCGCGAGTGCTTCGGCGAAAATGCCGCCGCCGCATCCGACGTCGAGCACGCGCTTGTCGCGCAGGCCGCCCGCGAGCCGTTCGACCCAGCGTACACGCAGCGGATTGATGTCGTGCAGCGGCTTGAACTCGCCCGCCGGATCCCACCAGCGATGCGCGAGCGCCGAGAACTTCGCGAGCTCCGCGGGATCGGCGTTGCCGGCATGGGCGTTCGTATCGATCATCGCGAGCGTGCGTGCTTCAGGAAAGACGCGCCTGCCACGCGCGCGCACGGCTTGCCAGCGCGTCGACATCGAGTCGCGTGGGACGGCGATCCTCGAGGACGCGCTCGCCCGCGATCCAGACGTCGGTCACGTGCTCGCGGCCGGCGGCGTTGACGAGTTGCGAAACGGGATCGTACAACGGAAGCGTTTCCACGTCGGACAGTCGAATCGCGGTGAGGTCGGCTTCCTTGCCGAGGGTCAGCGAGCCGATGCGCGCGTCGAGTCCAAGCGCTGCCGCTCCGTTCAGCGTCGCCATGCGCAACAGCGTCGGCGCGGGAAGCGCGGCGGCGTTCCCGCTCGACGCCTTCGCGAGCAGCGATGCGATGCGCATCTCGTCGAGCATGTCGAGGCGATTGTTCGAAGCGGCCCCATCCGTACCGAGCGCGACATTGATTCCGCGCGCAAGCAGCGCGTCGACGCGCGCGACGCCGCTCGCGAGCTTCGTGTTCGACACGGGACAATGCACGACATGACAGCGCTGCGTGGCGAGGATCTCGATGTCGTGCGAATCGAGGTGCACGCCGTGAATCGCGATGAACGCGGGACCGGTCGCGCCGAGCCGATCGAGTCGCGCCACCGGCGACTCGTGTGATGCAACGCGCGCATCTTCGACTTCCTGCCTTGTTTCGGCGACGTGCGTCTGGATGATGAGGTCGAGCTGGCGCGCGTAGACGACGATCGATCGCCAGGTGTCATCGCTCACGGTGTAGGGCGCGTGCGGCGCGAGCGAGAACGACAGGCGCTGCGACTGCTTGAACGCATCGCGTGCGGCGAGACCGCGCGCCAGATACGCGTCGGCGTCGGCCGCATACGGTGTCGGGAAGTCGAGAATCGGCATGCCGATCATCGCGCGCAGCCCAGATTCCTCGTACGCCTGGGCCGCGGCGTCGGGATGGAAGTACATGTCGTTCGCGCACGTGATCCCTGCCCGAAGCATCTCCGCCGCGGCCAGCAGCGTGCCGTCGTGGACGAAGTCCGGCGCGACGAATCGGCGCTCGCGCGGCCAGATGTGCTCCTCGAGCCAGATCTTGAGCGGCGTGTCGTCGGCGACGCCACGCAGGAGCGTCATTGCCGCATGCGTATGCGCGTTGACGAGTCCTGGAACGAGCGCGTGCTGCGCGAGCAGGACTCGTTCGCGCGGCGTGTAGGCGCGGTCGGCGTCCGCCCGGGGTTCTAGTGCAATGATGCGGCCGCCGTCGACGATCAGCGCGTGATCGTGGAGCACGCCTTCGGGCTCGATCGGAACGATGAAGCGCGCGTCGATGCGCAAGTCGACGGCGCGAGGCACGGAGGACGGCGTCGTCGACGACATCGGGGCGCTACGGCGTCCACGCGGTGGATTGCATCGCCGAAGTTTACTTAAACCGAAGGCCGGGGAGCGCGTGTTTGCCTTACCGATTCGGCGCGTCGGGACCCGCAGGTCGCCTGAGCGCAGCGGGCGAGGCGAGCCGAGCCGAGGCCCGAAGGGCGCGGCGCTGCGCGGCGGCGGGAGGCCGACCCGCGACCGCTTGCGAACCAGTCTGCTGCAAGGAGGCCGAGGGCGCTTACGAACGCGGAGCGCGCGTCCCCCAGGCAAAAGAAGAAATTCAGCAAAAGCTCAACGAAAAAACCCCGCCGAAGCGGGGCTTTTCGAAGTATCGCGACCGCGGCCGTCAGGGCATCGTGCCTTCGCCCTTGACCTCGATCTCGACGCGGCGGTCCGGCGCGAGGCACGCAATCAGCGCCTTCAGCTGCTTCTGATTGCAGACGACGCCAGGAAGCGGTTGCGTCTTGCCCATGCCGAGCGTTTCGATCTTGTCGCGCGGCACGCCGCGGCTTACGAGGTAGTCGCGCACGGCGTCGGCGCGGCGCTCGGAGAGCCGCTGGTTGTAGCGCGCGGTGCCGATCCGGTCGGTATGTCCCGTGACGAGCACCAGGTCGAGCTTCGACACGTTCGGCAGCTTGGCGATGATCTGGCTGTCGATCGCGGCCTTGCCTTCGGGCTTCAGCACGGCCTTGTCGAAGTCGAACAGCGCCTTCGACTCCAGCGTGATCTTCTCCACGGTTGGCGCCGGCTTCGGAGCGGGTGCGGGCGCCGGGGCAGGCGCGGGCGGCGGCGGGGCAGCGACCGGCACGGCCTTGGGCACGAGATCGGGCTCGCACTGCGCGATCGCCATCGCCGGCGTCCAGTAGCCGGCACGCCAGCACAGATTGCCTTCGCGGCCCGTGGAATCGCCGTACACGCCGCTTCGCACGATGTTGTTGTCGGGATATTCGTAGGCCATCAACCAATACGCGCAGTTGTTGCGGTCGCAATGCGCCGGTCCCGGAACGTACCCGCCGCGCTCGGCAGGCCACTCCGCACATCCCGCTGACATAACGGCAACTGCGGCTGCGGCGAGACCCAATACGAGACGTCGATTCATTTTTCTACCCCTTCGACTTGGTTTTCAACAGGTTTTGTTCGCGACTTCGCGCGGCGCGCCGCGCGCGCAATTCATGGTGCTCCGACCCAATATAGCACGCGCATTTTTGCCTCAGCAACGAAAATGCCTCCCCTTTTTCCGGGCGCGAACCGATTGTCGCGGCGATGCAACGTCATGCTAAAATTATGTGTTTTCAATGATTTCCGAACGCGCGGTCGCACGCTCGCGCCGCGCGCCCCGATTTGGCACGAGCCGGCAAAGTGTTCTAAAGCGCGGGCTTTTTGTCATTTTTTCAACTGATTCGACGCGAGTCGCAACGATCCCCCGCCGCCCATGGAGCAGTTCGCCAAGGAAACCCTGCCGGTAAGCCTCGAAGCCGAGATGCGCCATTCGTACCTCGACTACGCGATGAGCGTGATCGTAGGGCGGGCACTGCCTGACGCTCGCGACGGGCTCAAGCCCGTGCACCGCCGGGTGCTTTTCGCGATGCACGAATCGAACATCGTCTACAACCGGCCGTATGTGAAATGCGCACGCGTCGTCGGCGACGTGATGGGGAAGTATCACCCGCACGGCGACATGGCGATCTACGACGCGCTCGTCCGGATGGCGCAGGAGTTTTCGCTGCGCTACCCGCTGATCGATGGGCAGGGCAACTTCGGATCAGTCGACGGCGACAACCCCGCGGCGATGCGCTACACCGAATGCCGGCTCGAGCGGATCGCCAACGAGCTTCTCGCCGACATCGACAAGGAGACCGTCGATTTCGTCCCCAATTACGACGGCAAGGAGCAGGAGCCCGCGGTGCTGCCGTCGCGCCTGCCGAACCTGCTCGTCAACGGCTCGTCCGGCATCGCGGTCGGCATGGCGACGAACATCCCCCCGCACAACCTCACCGAAACCGTCAACGCATGCCTCGCGCTGCTGGCGAGCCCCGGCATCGGCGTCGACGAACTGATGGAGTTGGTGCCCGCGCCCGATTTTCCGACCGCGGGGATCATCTACGGGCTCGAAGGCGTTCGCGAGGGTTATCGCACCGGTCGCGGCCGCGTGGTGATCCGGGCGCGCACCCATTTCGAGGATCTCGACAAGGGCAATCGCCAGGCGATCATCGTCGACGAGATCCCTTATCAGGTGAACAAGGCGAACCTGCTCGTCCGCATCGGCGAGCTCGTGCGCGACAAGAAGATCGATGGCATTTCGGATTTGCGCGACGAATCCGACAAGTCCGGCATGCGCGTCGTCATCGAGCTGAAGCGCGGCGAAGTGCCGGAGATCGTCCAGAACAATCTCTTCAAGCTGACGCAGCTTCAGGACAGCTTCGGCATGAACATGGTCGCGCTCGTCGACGGCCAGCCGCGGCTCCTCGATCTCAAGCAGTTCCTCGAGCATTTCATCACGCATCGCCGCGAAGTCGTCGTGCGCCGCACGCGCTTCGATCTGCGCAAGGCACGCGAGCGCGGGCACGTGCTCGAGGGTCTCGCGGTCGCGCTGTCGAACGTCGACGAGATCATCGCGCTGATCAAGGCTTCGCCCACACCTTCCGAAGCGAAGGCGACCCTGATGGCGCGCGCATGGCGCTCTTCGCTGGTCGAAGAGATGCTGCGACGCGCGTCGGCGGACGTCGCGCGGCCCGAGGGGCTCGCGCCCGAGTACGGCTGGCATGGCGCGAAGACCGGTTACAAGCTGTCGGACGTGCAGGCGCAGGCCATCCTCGATCTGCGGCTGCAACGGTTGACCGGGCTCGAGCAGGACAAGATCAAGAGCGATTATCGCGAAGTGATGGATCAGATCACGGATCTCCTCGATGTTCTCGCCAAGCCAGCGCGCGTGACGCAGATCATTCACGACGAGTTGACGGCGATCCGCAATCAGTTCGGCGATGCGCGCAAGAGCGAGATCGTCGCGCAAGGGGTCGACCTCGCGATCGAGGATCTGATAGCGCCCGAAGACATGGTGGTCACGCTGTCGCACGGCGGGTACATGAAGGCGCAGCCAGTCGCGGAATACCGCGCGCAGCGGCGCGGCGGACGCGGCAAGCAGGCGACGACGACGAAGGAGGACGACTTCGTCGACCAGATGTTCATCGCGAACACGCACGACTACATCCTTTGCTTTTCCAATCGGGGCCGCGTGTACTGGCTCAAGGTCTACAACGTGCCGCAGGGTCAGCGCAACGCGCGGGGGAAGCCGATCGTCAACCTCGTGCCGCTCGTCGACAACGAAAAAGTGACCGCGATCCTCCCGGTGAAGGAGTTCTCCGAAGGTCACTTCGTGTTCATGGCGACGGCGATGGGGACGGTCAAGAAGACGCCGCTCGCCGATTTCTCGCGCCCGCGTCCGTCGGGGATCATCGCCTGCGATCTCGCGGATGGCGATCGACTGATCGGCGTAGCGTTGACCGACGGGAAGCATGACGTGATGCTGTTCAGCTCGGGCGGCAAGGCGGTGCGCTTCGACGAGAACGACGTGCGGCCGATGGGACGAAACGCGCACGGGGTGCGCGGGATGATGCTCGACAAGGGGCAAAAGGTGATCGCGATGCTCGTTGCCGAGGACGAGGATCAATGCGTGCTGGCCGCCACCGAGAACGGCTATGGCAAGCGCACGCCGATCGTCGAATACACGCGCCACGGGCGCGGCACCAAGGGGATGATCGCGATCCAGCAGTCGAGCCGAAACGGCCAGGTCGTCGGCGCCGCGCTCGTTCGACCCGACGACGAGGTCGTTCTGATCTCGACCGGTGGCGTGCTGATCCGCATGAGCGTGAAGTCGATTCGCGAGATGGGCCGCTCGACCCAGGGCGTCACGCTGATCCATCTCGACAAGGGCGAGAAGCTGGCGGGGCTCGAGCGCGTCGTCGAAAAGGACGAAGAGGAAGTGTGAGTGCAGCAATTGCCCTCACCCAACCCTCTCCCGCTCGCGGGGAGAGGGTGCGGCGCAGCCGCAGGCGAGGGCATTGCAAGGACCCTCGCCCGCTCGCGGGAGAGGGTGCGGCGTAGCCGCGGGTGAGGGCAGTGACCGATGTACCGTCGTGTCTACAACTTCAGCGCCGGCCCCGCGGCGATGCCGGAGCCGGTGCTGCAGCGTGCACAGGCCGAGCTCCTCGACTGGAACGGCCGCGGCATGTCGGTGATGGAAGTGAGTCACCGCAGCGCGGCGTTCGGCGAGGTGCTCAGCAGAGCGGAAGCGGACCTTCGCGCGCTTCTCGCGATTCCACCGCACTTTCGCGTGCTCTTCCTCCAGGGCGGCGCGATCGCACAGAACGCCGCAGTGCCGCTCAATCTGCTCGCGCAGGATGGCGTGGCCGATTACATCGACACCGGGCACTGGGCGCAGAAATCGATCGCCGAAGCGCGCAAGTACGGGCGAGCCCATGTCGCAGCATCGAGCGCAGATGGCGATTACACCTATGCACCGCCGCAGTCGCAATGGCGACTGTCCGATGACGCGAGTTACGTCCACGTCACGACGAACGAGACGATCGGCGGCGTCGAATATTTCTCGATCGTCGCGACAGGCCATGTGCCGATCGTCGCCGACGCATCGTCGCATCTTCTTTCGCGTCCGCTCGACGTGTCGCAGTTCGGCGTCATCTACGCCGGGGCGCAGAAGAACATCGGTCCCGCCGGATTGACGATCGTCATCGTTCGCGAAGACCTGCTTGGTCGCGCGCGCCGCGAGTGCCCGAGCGTCCTCGACTACACCGTGCAGGCAAACGCACGCTCGATGTTCAACACGCCTGCGACCTTCGCGATCTATCTTGCGGGCCTGACGTTCGAGTGGCTCGAAGCGCAGGGCGGCCTTCGCGCGATGGAACGGGCGAACATCGCGAAGGCATCGATGCTCTACGCCGAAGTCGACCGCACCGGCTTCTATCGCAACCGCGTGCGACAATCGGACCGCTCGCGCATGAACGTACCCTTCTTCCTCGCCGACGATCGCTTGAACGAGCCGTTTCTCGCGGGTGCGGCCGAGCGCGGATTGACGCACCTCAAAGGTCATCGCGCTGTCGGCGGCATGCGCGCGTCGATCTACAACGCGATGCCGATCGAAGGCGTCGCGGCGCTCGTCGACTGGATGCGCGAGTTCGAGCGCGCGCATGGCTGAATCGAATACGGCGCCCGACGACGACGCGCCCGACGCGCCCCTTCGCATTCATCGCGATGCCATCGACGCGCTCGACCGGGAGATTCTCGTACGGCTGTCCGAGCGTGCCATGCACGCGAAAGCGATCGGGGAGCTCAAGACCGGCAGCGGCGCGCCCTCGTGGCGTCCCGAGCGGGAGGCGCAAGTGCTTGCCCGTCTCTGCGAGCAGAACCCCGGGCCGCTTTCCGATCAGGCGGTCATCGGCGTTTTCCGCGAGGTCATGTCGGCGTGCCTCGCGCTCGAGAAGAAACTTCGCGTTGCGTATCTTGGTCCTGCCGGCACGTTCAGCCATGCGGCAGTCGCCCGCCGCTTTGGCACGTTCGTCGACGCGGTTCCGTGCGCGACGATCGACGAGATCTTTCGCGCAGGCGAGGGCGGGCGCGCCGACTATGCAGTTGCGCCCGTCGAAAATTCGACCGAGGGCACCGTCGGACGCACGCTCGATCTCATGTATGCGACCGACCTCTCGATCTGCGGCGAGATCAAGCTTCGCGTCACGCAGAACCTGCTGTCGAACGCGCCCGGCCTCGACCGAATCGTCAAGGTCTACTCGCATGCGCAGTCGCTCGCGCAGTGCGCCCAATGGCTCGCGCGCAATCTCGCTGGCGTCGACCGCGTGCCGGTGTCGAGCAACGCCGAAGCCGCACGGCTGGCGGCGCTCGAACCTGGTGCGGCGGCGATTGCCGGCGAGATCGCCGCGACGATCTACGGCGTCGCCGTGCTCGCGCCGCACATCGAGGACGAGCCCAACAACACGACGCGCTTCTGGGTGCTCGGCCGTCAGGCGCCACCGGCATCGGGATGCGATGAGACGTCGCTCGTCATGTCGACCGCGAATCGTCCCGGCGCCATGCACGCGCTGCTCGAGCCAATTGCCAGGCACGGAGTATCCATGTCGCGCATCGAGTCGCGGCCGGCGCGAACCGGTCTCTGGGAGTATCTGTTCTTCGTCGACCTGGTCGGTCACCGTGACGACCCGCCGGTCAAGGCCGCGCTCGACGAGCTTGCCGCCAAGGCGCCCTTTCTGAAGCTGCTCGGGTCTTATCCGGCGGATCGCACATGACGAGACAGGCGAGGCAATCGGCGCGCGCCGACGACACGCGCGAGACGATCGTTGGCAACGCAGCCAATCATGCCGTCTCCAGGGCGCCAGAATACGTGCGCGCGATTGCACCGTACGTGGGCGGCAAGCCGATCGAGGAGGTCGCGCGCGAGCTCGATCTCGATCCTGCATCGATCGTCAAGCTCGCGTCGAACGAGAATCCGCGCGGCGCCAGCCCCAAGGTCAAGGCCGCGATCGCGGAGGCGCTTGCCGACCTGACACGCTATCCGGACGGCAACGCTTACGCGCTCAAGGCGGTGCTCGCCGCGCGGCGCAACGTGCGGCCGGAACAAATCGTGCTCGGCAACGGCAGCAACGACGTGCTCGAGCTCGCAACGCACGCGTTCCTGCGCCCCGGCGACCACGCCGTCTATTCGCAGTACGCGTTCATCGTGTATCCGCTGGCGACGAAAGCACGCGGCGCGGCCGGCATCGAGGTGCCGGCGCGCGACTATGGCCACGATCTCGACGCGATGCTTGCGGCGATCACGCCGAAGACGCGGATGGTTTTCGTCGCAAATCCGAACAATCCGACGGGAACCTGGCTTGCAGGTGGCGTTGTCGAACGCTTCGTCGCGCGGGTACCGCGCGACGTGATCGTCGTGATCGACGAGGCCTACGCCGAATTCCTCGAACCGTCCGACCACTCGAACGCGATTGCGTGGATCGCGCGCTTTCCGAACCTGATCGTGTCGCACACGTTCTCGAAAGCGCACGGCCTTGCAGCGCTGCGTGTGGGCTATGGCGTCATGGACGAAGCGATTGCCGATCTGCTGAACCGCGTGCGCCAGCCATTCAACGTCAATTCGCTCGCACAGGCCGCCGCCCTCGCGGCGCTCGACGATGCGGACTACGTCGAGGAGAGCCGCAGAATCAACCGCGAAGGCATGCGCCAGGTCGAAGCGAGTCTTCGTGTCCTGGGCATTCGCTTCCTGCCTTCGCACGGCAATTTCGTGCTGATCGAAGTGGGCAATGCCCATGCGGTGTTCGAGAAAATGCTGCGGCTGGGGGTGATCGTGCGGCCGGTCGCCAACTACAATCTGCCGACGTGGTTGCGCGTGACGATCGGGACGCCGCACGAGAACGAGCGCTTCCTCGCGGCACTCGCCCAGTCGATCTCGCCTTCGAACGGTACTGCCCGTGCGCATTGAGAAGCTCGTCGTCATCGGCGTCGGACTGATCGGCGCATCTTGCGCGCTAGCGCTTCGAAGCGCGTCCGCAGTTGGCGACATCGTGGGCATCGGCCGGTCGCGCGAAAATCTCGATCGCGCGCTCGCGCGCGGGGTGATCGATCGTGCGGTGATGCTCGGCGACGATTGGGCGAGCGAGGTCCAGGGCGCCGATTTCGTGCTGATCGCCATTCCCGTCGCGCAATATCGCGACACGCTCGCGGCGCTCGCGCCTGCGTTGTCGGGCAACGCGGTCGTCACCGATGCCGGCAGCACGAAGCAGGACGTCGTGCGTGCAGCGCGTGAGCTTCTCGCCGACCGGCTGCCACAATTCGTCCCGGGACACCCGATCGCGGGAAGCGAGCGCTCGGGCGCCGATGCGGGCGACGCGTCGCTCTTCGTCGGCCGACAGGTGATCGTGACGCCGCTGCCAGAAACGTCGCAACGCGCGCTGTCGCGCGTCGAGGAATTCTGGACTGCATGTGGCGCGCGCGTCGCGCGGCTCGATCCGGTGCGTCACGATCGCGTGCTCGCGGCGGTGTCGCATCTGCCCCATCTGCTCGCCTTCGCGCTCGTGGCCGAGCTCGCGTCGCGCAAGGACAGCGCCGAATATTTCAGCAATGCGGGCAGCGGCTTTCGCGACTTCACGCGCATCGCCGGCAGCTCGCCGGAAATGTGGCGCGACGTGGCGTTCGCCAATCGCGACGCGCTGCTCACCGAGCTTACGGCGTATCGCAGCGCGCTCGACGCGATGATGCTGTCGATCGAGCACGGCGACCGCGCCGCGCTCGATACGATGCTCGCGCGCGCCGCGCAGACCCGCCGTCATTGGGGCGAGACGGCGGCGGGCATCGGCATCGAGGGTGCGTAGCGACGGGCGGGTCCGAGTCATCCCGTGAGCGCCGAAAGCCTCGCCGGCCTTGCGCAACTCGCGATCGGGCCGATCGCCCGCACGCGAGGCATCGTCCCGCTGCCCGGCTCCAAGAGCATCTCGAATCGCACGCTCCTGCTCGCCGCGCTCGCCCAAGGGACGACGTCGCTCGCGGGCCTGCTCGACGCCGACGATACGGCGCGGATGATCGATGCACTACGGATGCTCGGCGTGCGCCTCGAGGCCGACGCTGGCCAGTGGCGCGTCCACGGCATCGCCGACGCCTTCCCCAATCGCAGGGCATCGCTTTATCTCGGCAACGCAGGGACGGCAGTACGTCCGCTGACCGCTGTCCTTGCGATGCTGGGTGGCGAGTATGAAATCGCCGGTGTGCCTCGCATGCATGCACGGCCGATCGGCGATCTCGTCGATGCGCTTCGATACGTCGGCTGCGACGTTCGCTATCTCGGCAACGACGGATATCCGCCACTTGCAATCGGCGAATCGGGCGGCCGCGCAGGCGGCCGCGTGCCGATCCGCGGCGACGTGTCGAGCCAGTTCCTCTCGGCGCTTTTGATGGCGCTGCCGCTCTCGCGCGAGGCACATTCGCGCGAGACAAGCGTGCATGTCACGACGCCGCTGATCTCGCGCCCCTACGTCGACATCACGCTCCGCCTGATGCACCGCTTCGGCGTCGATGTCGCAACGAACGATCCGTCAATGTTCGTCGTTAACGCAGGCGCGCGCTATCGCTCCCCGGGTCGAATCGACGTAGAGGGCGACGCTTCGGCCGCATCCTATTTCCTCGCTGCCGGCGTAATCGGCGGCGGTCCCGTCCGCGTCGAAGGCGTCGGACGCGACTCGATCCAGGGCGATGTCGCGTTCGCTGATGTGCTGGCTCGGCAGGGCGGTGACATTCGATTCGGCGAGAACTGGATCGAAGCGCGAAGCGGCGCGAAACTGCGCGGAGGCGCGATCGACTGCGTCGCGATTCCCGATGCCGCAATGACGCTCGCGATCGTCGCGCTGTTCGCGCGCGAGCCGACGCGGCTCTTCAACATCGGAAGCTGGCGCGTCAAGGAAACGGACCGGATCGCTGCGATGGCGAACGAGCTCGCGAAGCTCGGCGCGACAATCGCGGCCGGCACCGACTGGCTCGAGATTGCGCCGCTGCCGTCGTTTCGCGAGGCCGCGATCGATACCTACGACGATCATCGAATGGCGATGTGCGCAGCACTCGCCGCGCTCGGTGGCGTGCGGGTCACGATCAACGATCCCGGGTGCGTGCGAAAGACCTTTCCCGGCTACTTCGAGGCGCTGCAGTCGATCGTGCAGCCATGAATGGCGACACGTATCCACCTCACCCTAACCCTCTCACCAGCGAGGCGGATGAGGGGGTCCCCGTCATCGCCATCGATGGCCCCGCCGCTTCCGGCAAGGGCACGATCGCGTACAACATCGCGCATGCGCTCGACTTTCACTATCTCGACAGCGGCGCGCTTTATCGTCTGGTTGCGCTGCGTGCGATCGAGCAGCACATTTCATCGCATGACGCGGAGGCGCTCGCACATCTGGCCGCCAGCGTCGACGTGACCTTTCGCGAAGGTCGCGCGATCGTGGACGGCCGTGACGTCGCCGATGCGCTGCGCCGCGAGCAGGTTTCGGCGGTTGCTTCGCGAATCGCCGTGCATCCCGGCGTGCGAAACGCGCTTCTCGCGCGCCAGCGGGCCTTTCGCGCCCTGCCCGGACTCGTCGCCGAGGGGCGAGACATGGGGACGGTCGTGTTCCCCGCCGCGCGGCTCAAGCTGTTCCTGACGGCAAGCGCGCAGGCACGGGCGGAGCGGCGGCATAAGCAGTTGATCGCAAAAGGAATCTCCGTTACCATTGACGGTCTTTTGCGCGATATCCGGGAACGCGACGCGCGGGATACCACGCGGGCGGCCGCACCGCTCGTAGCGGCCCCCGACGCCGTGACCCTGGATACGACCGAGATGTCGATTGCCGAAGTGACGGACGCCGTGCTTGCGCTCTATCGCGAGCCCAGCGGCGCACGTTGAAGGTGTCGGCAACGGTTGCCCGCGAACGCATGCCCTCGGGCGCTTTCGCGTTCGGCGTACAGGAAGTGATGCAAACGGTCGCGGGTGCCCGCTTTCCCAAGCCAGCGTGCGCCGCGCGAATTCGATCGACTTGCCCGCCCGGGCCGAGATGACGGGTTCTCGGCTAAGGGCGGCAAAGGAAAAGGAACCAACCCTCATGGCTACCGCCACCCAGGCAGCACCGCAGACCCAGGGCGCCGAGAATTTCGCGGCGCTCTTCGAAGAATCGCTCGCGCGTCAGGAAATGCGCCAGGGCGAACTGATCACCGCGGAAGTGATCCGCGTCGATTACAACGTCGTCGTCGTCAACGCCGGACTCAAGTCCGAAAGCTTCATCCCGATCGAGGAATTCCGCAACGACAAGGGCGACGTCGAAGTGAAGCCCGGCGATTTCGTCACCGTCGCCATCGAAAGCCTCGAAAACGGCTACGGCGAAACGCGCTTGTCGCGCGACAAGGCGAAGCGCCTCAAGGCCTGGCACGATCTCGAAGCTTCGATGGAGCAGGGCTCGATCGTCCAAGGGCTCGTAACGAGCAAGGTCAAGGGCGGGCTTACCGTGATGATCAACGGCATCCGCGCGTTCCTCCCCGGATCGCTCGTCGACATTCGGCCGGTCAAGGATACGTCGCCGTACGAAGGCAAGCAGCTCGACTTCAAGGTCATCAAGCTCGATCGCAAACGCAACAACGTCGTCGTGTCGCGCCGAGCGGTGCTCGAGGAGAGCCTCGGCGAGGAGCGGGAGAAGCTCCTCGCAACGCTTTCGGAAGGCGCGACCGTCAAGGGCATCGTCAAGAACATCACCGATTACGGCGCGTTCGTCGATCTCGGCGGCATCGATGGTCTTCTGCATATCACCGATCTCGCCTGGAGGCGGGTCAAGCATCCGTCCGAAGTGTTGTCGGTCGGCGACGAAGTGACGGCGAAGGTGCTCAAGTTCGACCAGGAGAAGAATCGCGTGTCGCTGGGGTTGAAGCAGCTCGGCGACGATCCGTGGATCGGACTGTCGCGCCGCTATCCGCCAGGCACCCGGCTCTTCGGCAAAGTCACGAACATCACCGATTACGGCGCGTTCGTCGAGATCGAGTCGGGCATCGAAGGGCTCGTGCACGTGTCCGAGATGGACTGGACGAACAAGAACATTCATCCGACGAAGGTCGTGCAGCTGGGCGACGAGGTCGAGGTGATGATCCTCGAGATCGACGAGGATCGCCGGCGCATCTCGCTCGGCATGAAGCAATGCATGCCGAACCCGTGGGACGAGTTCGCAATGAACCACAAGAAGGGCGATCGCGTGTCGGGTCAGATCAAGTCGATCACCGATTTCGGCGTATTCGTCGGCCTGCCCGGCGGCATCGACGGCCTCGTGCATTTGTCCGACTTGTCGTGGAACACGGCGGGCGAGGTCGCCGTGCGCGACTACAAGAAGGGCCAGGAGGTCGACGCCGTCGTGCTTGCGATCGACGTGGAGCGCGAGCGCATTTCGCTCGGCATCAAGCAGCTCGAGGGCGACCCGTTCTCGAATTTCGTCGCGACGCACGACAAGGGCAGCATCGTGTCGGGCACCGTGAAGAGCGCCGACGCCAAGGGCGCGGTGATCTCGCTCGGCGGCGAGATCGAAGGCTACTTGCGCGCCTCGGAAGTGTCGCGCGACCGTGTCGAGGACATCCGTACGCGCGTCAAGGAGGGCGACAGCGTGAACGCGATGATCATCAACATCGATCGCAAGAATCGCAGCATCAACCTGTCGATCAAGGCGAAGGACAACGCCGACGAGTCCGAGGCCATGCAGCGGATGACCGCGGAGAACGCAGGCGCGAGCACCGGCACCACGAACCTTGGCGCGCTTTTGAAGGCGAAGCTCGACAACAAGTCGGACAACAAATCCAACGACTGACCGCGGGATGGACGAGATGAAACGACCCCGACGCCGCGTCAGGAGTCAGGTGTCAGTTCACAGTTTCAGACGCGGCGGCGTCGTGTCCGCTTCGGTGGCGCGCGATTCACGCGCGATCGACGCCCCGACTGTCAACTGACAACTGCCATGACCAAATCGGAGCTGATCGACCGCCTCGCGGCGCAGTTTCCGCAACTGGTTGCGAAGGATGCCGAGCTCGCGGTGAAGATGGTGCTCGATGCGATGGCGGAAAGCCTCGCGAAGGGCGAACGCATCGAGATCCGCGGCTTCGGCAGCTTCGGCCTCAACTACCGGCCACCGCGCACCGGGCGCAATCCCAAGTCCGGCGAGAAGGTGCAGGTGCCCGAGAAATACGTGCCCCACTTCAAAGCCGGCAAGGAGTTGCGCGAGCGGGTCGACTTCAACGGCGCAGGGCAGGACTGAACACTTCGCGATGAGCAACGAGCAGGCGGCCACGGGAGCAGCGGGGGCCGCCTTTCTTTTGGATGAACGCCGATGAGCGGGAAGGGCTGCCCCCGCAACGTTCGCGCGCGCGGGGCGAAGCCGCGGCTCGAAGAGCGCGACCGCGCGCGCGAATGCGAGGCCGATGCCCGACCGTCGCATGTCGAACCATTGCAAGGAGGCCGAGGCGAATTGCTTCCCGTCAGGGGACAGCGTAGCGACGAAGTCGCAAGCGTGGGGGTCCCATGACTTTATTGCGCTTCATCGCTATCGCAATTGTCTTCGTCCTGCTGCTCGCGGTTTCGCTGCAGAACACCGAAACGGCGACCATTCGCCTGTTCACGTTCTATGTCTGGCAGGCGCCGCTCGTGTTCGTGATCCTGGTCGCTTTTGCGATCGGCGTCGCATTGGGCCTGCTTGCGAGCGCGATCAAGGTCGTGCGACTCAAGCGGCAGATCGCGCGCATGCGTCGCGAGCACCGCCGGGCCCAGGCGGCTCTGCCGTCAGCGCGCGGACCGGCGCCCGGCACGGCGCCCGCGTCGGGTCCTGGCTTCGAGCCGCCGACGACACCCTACTGATTCGCGCATGGATTTCGAGCTGTGGTGGCTCCTGCCGATCCCGGCACTGTTCTTCGCGCTGGGATGGATCGCCGCGCGCATCGACATCAAGCATCTGCTGCACGAGTCACGTGCGCTTCCGCTCTCGTATTTTCGCGGCCTCAACTTCCTTCTGAACGAGCAGCCGGACAAGGCGATCGAGTCGTTCATCGAGGTCGTCAAGGTCGATCCGCAAACGATCGACCTGCATTTCGCGCTTGGCTCGCTCTTTCGTCGCCAAGGTGAAACCGAACGCGCGATACGCATGCATCAGAACCTGCTCGATCGACCCACGCTGCCGGCGGACAAGCGAACGATGGCCACCTACGAGCTTGCGCAGGACTTCCATCGCGCGGGGCTTCTCGACCGCGCCGAGAATCTTTTTCGCAAGCTCGACGACTCGCCGTTCGAGCATTCCGCGCTCTCGCACCTGATCGAGATCTACGAGACCGAGAAGGACTGGTCGAAGGCCATCGTCGCGATGGAACGGATGGAGGTCCTTGCGAAGCAACCGTACTACAAGGAGATCGCGCAATACCATTGCGAGCTCGCGTCGGTCGCGCTGCTCAAGTCGGATACGGTGACGGCCACCACCGAGATCGAGCGCGCGCTCGCGACGCATCGGGCCTGTACGCGCGCGAACTTGGTCGCCGGCGACGTCGCGGCGCAATCGAGCGATTGGCTCGCCGCGGTCGAAGCTTGGCAGCGGATCGAATCGCAGAATCCCGCCTTCCTCGCGCTCGCCGCTGATCGTTTCGCGAACGCATATCGGCGCCTGCGCGACCTCGCGACGGGCATCCGCCTGCTCGCCAATTACCAGACGCAGTACCCATCGCTCGATCTTCTGAATGCGCTGTTCACGCTGACGCTCGAAGCACAGGGCGCCGATGCCGCTGCAACGCTTGTCAAGGACGAGCTCGCGCGAAACCCGACGCTGATCGGCCTCGATCGGCTGCTCGAAGCGCAGTTGCTCGGATCGCCTCCCGATCGCCGCCACGACCTCGAGCTCGTCAAGGGCCTCGTCGGGCAGCACATCAAGCGTCTCGGCCTCTACAAATGCGACAACTGCGGGTTTCGCGCGCGGCAATACTATTGGCGCTGCCCGGGTTGTCAGAAATGGGAGACGTATTCGCCGAAGCGAACCGAATCTCCGGACGGTTATGCATGATGCTTCGCACGACGATCGACAGGAGCCATCGATGACGAACACGCTCGCCAGGGCGGAGCCCGATCATCCAGCACCTCGCGTCTTCGTCGCGCTCGATTTCGAGGATCCGGTGCGCGCGCTCGCACTCGCCGATCGCCTCGACCCGCGCGAGTGCGGCGTCAAGGTCGGCAAGGAGCTCTTCGTGGCGGGAGGGCCGCAACCCGTGCGCGATCTCGTCGCGCGCGGCTTCAACGTCTTCCTGGATCTCAAGTTTCACGACATACCGAACACCGTCGCCAGGGCTTGCGCCGCGTCCACGCGTCTCGGTGTCTTCATGCTGAACGTGCATGCCGCCGGCGGTCGCGCGATGATGATGGCGGCGCGAGAAGCGGTCGCCTCGGCAGCGAAAGCCGCGAGCGCGCGAACCCCGCTTGTGATCGCGGTCACCGTGCTGACGAGCCTCGACCAGGACGCGCTGCGCGAGACGGGACTCGATGTCGAACCTGGCACGCAGGCGTTGCGCCTGGCTCGGCTCGCGAAAGATTGTGGTCTGGACGGCGTCGTCTGCTCGGCGCGCGAAGCGCAACCGATGCGCAGCGCGCTCGGCGGCGAATTCGCGTTGGTGACGCCCGGCATCCGTCCCGAAGGCACCGCGGCATTCGACCAGGCGCGTACGGCCACGCCGGAGGAAGCGATTCGCCACGGCGCGACGTACCTGGTCGTCGGTCGTCCCATTACCGGCGCGAGCGACCCGCTCGCCGCGCTTGCCGCGATCAACCGTTCGCTTGCGATCAAAGCATGAAGATCACGATGATCGGCGCCGGGTACGTCGGCCTCGTCACCGGCGCGTGCCTTGCGGAAGTAGGCAACGACGTGGTGTGCCTCGACGTCGATGCGCGACGGATCGACATCCTGCAAAGCGGCGGCGTGCCGATCCACGAGCCCGGCCTCGAGCCGATGATTCGGCGCAACGCGGCCGCAGGGCGGCTGCGATTCACCACCGACATCGACGTTGCCGTCGGTCACGCGAGCGTGCAGTTCATCGCCGTCGGCACGCCGCCCGACGAGGATGGCGGCGCCGACATGCAGTACGTATTGCAGGCCGCGCGCAACATCGGTCGGCGGATGACGCAATGGACGCTGATCGTCGACAAGTCCACGGTGCCCGTAGGCACCGCCGATCGCGTGCGCTCGGTGATTGCCGAGGAGCTCGGCGCGCGCGGCGTCGCCGTTTCGTATGCGGTCGCGTCCAATCCGGAATTCCTGAAGGAGGGCGCCGCGGTCGAGGACTTCATGAAGCCCGATCGGATCGTCATCGGCGCGGACAACGAGCGCGCGATCGGGATCCTGCGCAGCATTTACCTGCCGTTCCAACGCAATCGCGAGCGGCTGCTCGTCATGGACGTGCGCTCGGCCGAGCTCACGAAATACGCGGCGAACGCGATGCTTGCAACGCGCATCTCGTTCATGAACGAGCTTGCGAATCTCGCGGAAAAGCTGGGCGCCGACATCGAATCGGTACGTCAGGGCATCGGGTCCGATCCCCGCATCGGATGGCACTTCCTTTACCCCGGTGTGGGTTACGGCGGAAGCTGCTTTCCCAAGGACGTTCGCGCACTTCGCCACACGGCGCAACGCGCGGGCGCGTCGCTTCGCGTGCTCGACGCGGTGGAAGCGGCCAACGATACCCAGCGCGGCGTTCTCGTCGAGAAGATCGTGGCGCGCTTCGGCAGCGACCTGTCGCAGCGGCGCTTCGCACTCTGGGGCCTCGCGTTCAAGGCGAACACCGACGACATGCGCGAGGCGCCGTCGCGCGTCATCATCGACGCGCTGATCGAGCGCGGCGCTGCGATCTCGGCGTACGATCCGGTCGCGATGGACGAGGCAAGGCGCGTGCTCGGTGAAGTGCCGCGGCTCGGGTTTGCGGCGAACCCGCTCGCCGCATGCGACGGAGCGGATGCGCTCGTCGTCGTGACGGAGTGGAAGGAATTCCGGAGCCCGGACTTCGATGCGCTGTCGAGGCGAATGAAGCAGCCGTTGATCTTCGACGGGCGCAATCTCTACGAGCCCGATATCGTGCGTGGCGCCGGGTTCGAGCACGTGTCGATCGGAAGGCGATGAAGGCAAGACGCATTGCCCCTCACCCCAGCCCTCTGCCTGCTCGCGGGGAGAGGGTGCGAAGCGTTGGCGAGGCGGTTGACGGGCGGCGATTTTCCGCGTGGCGCGCCCGCGTCGCCGATGCGAAGGTGCTGATCGTCGGTGATGTGATGCTCGATCGCTATTGGTTCGGCGATGTCGACCGCATCTCGCCCGAGGCGCCAGTTCCGGTCGTCAAAATCGCGCGCTCGGAGGAGCGCCCCGGTGGCGCGGCGAATGTCGCGCGCAACGTGGCGGCGCTCGGCGCCCGCGCGATGCTGCTTTCGGCTACCGGCCGCGACGAGCCGGCCGACGCGTTGATACGCCTTCTCGATGATGATCGCATCGAGACGTCGTTCCTGCGCGACGAGACGTTGCGCACGACGGTGAAGCTGCGCGTGATCGGTCGCCAGCAGCAGCTTTTGCGCATCGACTTCGAGACGCCGCCGCCGCACGAATTGCTTGCGTCCCATCTCGCCGAATTCGACCGCTTCCTGGCCGCCGCCGACGCGCTCGTGCTTTCCGATTACGGCAAGGGCGGTCTCGCCCATATCGCGACGATGATCGAGCGGGGCCGCGCCGCGGGAAAGCCGGTGCTTGTCGATCCGAAGGGCGACGATTGGGACCGCTATCGCGGCGCGACGGTGATCACGCCCAATCGCAGCGAGTTTCGACAGGTCGCCGGACGGGCGCGCGACGAGGACGATCTCGCGCGTCGCGCACAAAGGCTGCGGCGCGATTTGAACCTGGATGCCTTGCTCGTCACGCGCTCGGAAGAAGGAATGTCGCTGTTCTCGGAAGCGGGCGCGCTGACGATACCGGCGCAGGCGCGCGAAGTGTTCGACGTATCGGGCGCGGGCGATACGGTGATCGCCACGCTCGGCACGCTGCTCGCGGCGGGCGCCTCGCTCGCCGATGCGACGGCGATCGCGAACGAAGCCGCGGGTGTCGTCGTTGGCAAGCTCGGCACCGCGGTGGCGGAGCCGGACGAGTTGAGTTGAGTGGCGAAGCCGAAAACGCTTTACGCCTGCACCGAGTGCGGCGGGCAGTCGCCGAAATGGCAGGGCCAGTGCCCGCATTGCAACGCCTGGAATACGCTGGTCGAAACGATCGCCGCGCCCGCTGCGCAGCGGTTCGCGAACGTCGCGGGCACGCGATCGTCGGTGACGCCGCTCTCAAAGGTCGCGCCGCGCGCGGTGTCGCGCATCGCGAGCGGTGTCGAGGAATTCGACCGCGTTCTCGGCGGCGGACTCGTTCCAGGCGGCGTGATCCTGCTTGGCGGCGATCCCGGCATCGGCAAGTCGACGCTGCTTCTGCAGTCGGGCGCGGCACTTGGCGCGATGCATCGGACGCTCTATGTCACCGGCGAGGAATCTGCCGAGCAGATCGCGCTTCGCGCGCAACGCCTCGGCCTCGTCAACGCGCCGGTCGGGTTGCTGGCCGAGGTGCAACTCGAGTCCATCGTTCGCGCGATCGATGCGGCGGCACCCGAAGTCGTCGTCATCGATTCCATCCAGACGATCTATACCGAATCGCTCGCTTCGGCGCCGGGCAGCGTCGCGCAGGTGCGCGAATGCGCGGCGCAGTTGACCCGGCTCGCGAAGGAGCGCCGCGTCGTCGTGATCTTCGTCGGCCATGTGACGAAGGAGGGCGCGATCGCCGGCCCGCGCGTGCTCGAGCACATCGTCGACACCGTGCTTTACTTCGAGGGCGATCCGCATTCCAGTTTTCGCCTGGTGCGCGCGATCAAGAACCGTTTCGGCGCCGCGAACGAGCTCGGCGTGTTCGCGATGACCGAGCGTGGTTTGCGCGGCGTGTCGAATCCGTCGGCGCTCTTCCTCTCGCAGCATGCTTCGAGCGTTGCAGGATCGGCGATCGTCGCGACGCTCGAAGGCTCGCGGCCGCTGCTCGTCGAAGTGCAGGCGCTCGTCGATCCGGTGCAAGGCGGGTTGCCCCGGCGACTCGCGGTCGGCCTTGATTCGCAACGCCTCGCATTGTTGCTCGCCGTGCTGCACCGCCACGGCGGCGTCGACACGAGCGGCTTCGACGTCTTCGTCAACGCCGTGGGCGGCGTGCGGATTCTCGAACCCGCGGCCGACCTTGCCGTGCTGCTGGCCGTCTGCTCTTCATTGAAAAACAGCCCACTGCCGCCGAAATCTCTCGTGTTCGGCGAAGTCGGTCTTGCCGGCGAGATTCGCCCCGTCCAGCGCGGTCAGGAGCGGATTCGCGAAGCCGCCAAGCTCGGATTCAAATCGTTCGTCATACCAAGCTTGAACAAACCCAAGCAAGATATCGAGGGTGTAGCGATTCTCGGTGTCGATCGCGTCGATCAGGCCATCGGCTGGTTGCGCGAATAGCGGACGAAGGGCGGCAACACGCCGCCGGCGATTGAAAACGCGCTCAGATCGCCGCGCAGGTGCCGTCATGCGCGAAGCCGACGCGAATCGTCTGCCGAACCTGTCTTCGATGCTGATCCGCCATCGCGAGATACGCCGCTTCGAGCGCGCGCGTCGTCGCCTCCGTGTCGAACGACGCGCTTTCGTGTCCGGCGCCGTCGAGGTGACGCCGCAGCTCGGTGCGCGCATTCGGATCGCGCGCGAGGGCCGTCGCCTTCGCGACGTAACTCGCAACGTCTTCGCAAACGAGTTGCGGCAAGCCGACGGCCGTGAGCAGGCTCGCGGCGACGCGCGATGCGAACGTCTCGCCGCGAAGCGTCACCAGCGGACATCCTGCCCATAGCGCATCGCTCGCCGTCGTGTGCGCGTTGTACGGCCAGGTGTCGAGGAACAGGTCGGCCGCGCGATAGAGCGCGAGGTAATCGGCGTTCGCGCGCGCTTGCGCGAAGATCAGCCGACGCGCATCGATCCCTCGGCGCACCGTCTCGCGCCGCACGTTGCTGACCCAGCGCTCCTCGCCGCGCCGGGCGAGCAGCCACAGCACCGCCTCCGGCACATTGCCGAGGATGCGCATCCATGCGTCGAGCACCTCGGGATTCAGCTTGTAGCCGCTGTTGAAACAGCAGAGCACGACGCCGTTTCGCGGCAGGCCGAGCTCCGCGCGATCCGGCGTCTTGCCGATCGGGCGATTGCGATCGTTGACCTGATAGGTCCGTGGCAACAGCACGAGAGTTTCCGAATAATCGCCGGCGTGCGCTTCCGGCGTGACGATCGGATCGCCGATCAGGTAATCGGCCAGCTGGCCACCGAGCGTGCCAGGATAGCCGAGGTAATGCACCTGGATCGGCGCGGGCCGCAGCGCGAGCACCGAAGGCGTCGCGTTCTCGGTGTGTCCCTTGAGGTCGACGAGCACGTCGATCGCGTCTTCGCGGATTCTCGCGGCGAGGCGCAGCGCCGGCCAACCCGCTGCATCGACGAAGCGATCGAACGCGCGCACGAGCCGCTCGCGCATCGGGCTGCGATCGTCCTGTCCGGTCGAATACGCGACGATCTCGAAGCGCTCGCGGTCGTGCTGCTCGAACATGCCGGCTGCGAGAAACGCCGTCGCGTGCATGCGAAAGTCCGACGACAGATAGCCGACGCGAAGCCGCCCGCCTTGCGAGATCGACGTGCCTGCCGCCTGAGCCGGCCGCGCAATCGTGGCGGCCCATGTTTCCGCGCATTGCCGCTGCTCGCCTCGCGTCGATGGTTGCGACAGCAGCACGAACGGCGAGAGCAGCGCGGCCTTGTTCGCGACGCCTTCGCGAAACCGCGCGCGCAACGCGCCGAGATCGTGCCAGTCGCCGATTCGCTGGCGCAGGAACAAAAGCTGCGACAGCGCCGCGCCGTGCATCGGGTCGAGCCGAACGACCTTTTCGTACGACTGCATCGCGCGCTCGAGCTCGTTTTCGCGCTCGAGCAAATCCGCGAGTTGAAAATTGAGCGCAGAAGAATCGGGCTTTCGCGCAAGCGCCGCATCGAGCGTCGCACGCGCCTTCTTGCGCATGCCCGCGGTCACCTCGAGTTGCGCCTTGAATCCTCCGTATGCGACCTCGTCGGGCGCGAGCGCGTGTGCGCGCGATGCCGCATCCATTGCCTCGAGCAGGCGCCCTTGCGGTTCGAGCGCGAGCGCCAGGTTGTGCCAGGCGGCCGCGCATCGCGCATCCGCGGCAATCGCGCTGCGCGCCGCGGCCTCGGCGGCGGCGACGCGCCCGAGTCCAAGCTCCGCCGCCGCGAGATTGGCGAGGATCTCCGGCGAGCGCGGCGCGAGCTTCGCCGCTTCCTCGAGCGCGTTCACCGAGGCCTCGCGCCGCCCCGCGGATTCGAGCACGAGCGCAAGGTTCGACCATGCCTCGGAGGATCCGGGCTCGAGCGCGAGCGCCGCGCGGATGCGCGCGGCCGCTTCGGGCAGCTTCCCCGCCTGATAGAGCACGACACCCGAGTAGTGCAGGGCGGCCGCGTTCTTCGGATCGGCCGCGAGCACGGCGTCGTAACGCAGGAACGCTTCGCGAAGCTTGCCTTGCTGATGCAGGCGATAGGCGCGGTCGAACTCGGTGCTGATGGTCATGACACGGATTGCGAAACCGGGAGCATCAGGCGTCGAGCTCCGGGTAGTGCCGGAAGATGCCTTCCTCGTTGAACGGCAAACGGCGTGGCGAGGCGAGATACGCGGCGATGCGCGGCCGCGCCTGCACGCGATCATGGAGCGCGATCAAGCCGCCGCAACGCGTGCGGAGCCTCGCCATCGCCTTCGGGAATGCATAGCCGAGACCGTCGACCACCTGGAACATCGACAGGTCGACGTAGGTGAGGCGGCGGCCGACGAGGAACTTCGCATCGCGGCCGTTTCGCGCCAGCACACGCTCGAAGTAGCCGAGATACTTGGGCATTCGCCGCGCAACGAAGTCGGCGGCGCGCTTCCTCGCCTCGCCGCGCTGCTCCTCGTAATACCTGCTGCTCGCGATCGGATGGTGCGTGTCGTGGACTTCGGCGACGAGATCGGCGATCGTCAACTGGACCTGGTGCGTAAAGAGGCGTCCGGCTTCCTCGCTCGGTGCAAGCCCGTGGCGCGCGCCGATGAAGAACAGGATGTTCGCCGTCTGTCCGATCAGTTGCCTGCCGGCACGAAGAAACGGCGGCGCGAACGGCGGCCTTGCGACGCGCGCGTCATCGAGGAGCGCCGACATCCGCGCGACGCCGTTGGGTTCGCGTGCGACGTCGACGTAATCGACGGCGGCTTCCTCCAGTGCCAGCCGCACGAATTCGCCGCGACCCTGAATGCCCGGCCAGTAGTAAAGCTCGTAGCGCACGCGCATGACGTTTCGACGAAGGCCGGATTGTAGTCGCGCGCAACGGTTCGCCCCGTCGTCTCTTTCCTACAGACGTTCGCGCGCTCGCCGGACAGGATCGTCGCGCGATCGACCGTAAAGTGTCGTCGGCATCCATTCGCAGCGGAGATTCCCATGTTCGGACTCGACAAGGACGACGGCACGAATGCCCTCGACCTCCTGAAGCACGACCACGACGAAGTCGACGAGCTCTTCAAGAATTTCGAGGAAATCAAGGACGGCGGCGACGACGAGGAGAAGGAGAACCTCGTGACGCAGATCTGCGATGCATTGACGATCCATGCGCAGATCGAGGAAACGATCTTCTACCCTGCCGCGCGCAAGGCGCTGCCGGGAGAGGAGGGCAAAAACCTGCTCGACGAGGCGGCGGTCGAGCACCAGACGCTGAAGGACATCGTCGGCCGGCTCGAAGCGGCGCCGACGAGCGATCCGCTCTACGATGCGGGCGTCAAGGTGCTGAGCGAATACGTCGAGCACCATGTGAACGAGGAGGAGAACGAGCTCTTCCCGAAGGTGCGTTCGAGCGACATGGATCTGCAGGCGATCGGACGCCAGCTCGCCGAGCGCAAGCGGCAATTGCAGCGCACCGAGCCGCGCGCGTCGAACGGCGGGCGCGACCGCAAGAAGCAGGGCGGCGAAGGCGCCATGGAGGAAGGCGGACAGCGTCTCGGCAAGCAGATGCCCTCCGCCAGCGAGCGCTCGCGCGGCACGCATTAAAGCATTCGCTTCTCGGTCGCCTGATCGCACTGGCGTTGGTGGCGGCGGTCGTCGCCGACGACAGGCTCGTGCCGGCGCTCGCTGCGAGTCGGCTGCTGCGCCAGTTGCTTTGCATCGTGATGTTCGCGATCGCCGGGCCGTGGGTCCTCGCGATAGTCGCGGCATCGAGTGCCGTCCGTAAGACCGCAGATGTTCGCTGTCGGGTTCCTGCCGTGGCTCCCATCTACGCGATCGCCATCGGCGTAACGTTCGCTTATGTCCGCGCGCGACCGAGCGCTCGCGGGTGCGCAGGCTCGATCACGAGCGTCGTCGTGATGGTGCCGACGCTGCTTCTTCAGACGGGTACTCGCGCGGGTTCGAAGATGGCGCGGGACGCGTACGCATTCACGACTCAAGCATTTGCTCAGATTGTCGCCAGAGTGGCTTGATTACATAGTGATTGCAGCAGTCCGGCCTGGATCGACAGCGGCGCTTCGACCCACCGCGACCGTACCGACGCCGCGGTCCCGGCGTGGCGCGAACGATCCCGATCACTTCGAGGGCTCGGTTATCGTACTTCGTATAATTGGTATTATGTAAAATCACGGCCGGGTCGTTACTTCGACCCATAGCGAAGCATCCATCGACGCCCCGGGCTACCGTGGCGTCCATGGACACCACCACCCGCTTTCCAGTTGCCGCTGTCGCGGCCACGAGCCTCGGCTTCGCGCTCGTTCAGCTCGACGTCACGATCGTGAACGTAGCGCTGCCGCGCATTTTTGCGGACCTGGCCGCATCGATCTCGGCGCTTCAATGGATCGTCGATGCCTACACGCTGAGCTTCGCGGCGCTGCTGCTCACGGCGGGCGCGCTCGGCGATCGGCTCGGCGCTCGCGCAACTTACATTGCCGGCTTCGGCATCTTTGCGCTTGCGTCGGCGATGTGCGGCCTCGCACCCGATGCGCGATCTCTTATCGCAGCGCGGGCCTTGCAGGGTCTTGGCGCCGCGCTACTCGTGCCAAGCTCGCTGGCGCTGCTCGATGCGGCGTGTGGCGGCGACAAGGTGCGGCGCGCCCGTGGGGTTGCGTTCTGGACGGCGTCGGGCGGCATGTCGATCGCCGCCGGCCCGCTCCTGGGCGCGCTGCTGGTCGATACCCTCGGCTGGCGATGGATCTTCTTCCTGAACGTACCGGTGTGTGTGCTCGCCGCACTCGCGGTCATTCGCCTGAAGATGCCATCGCCGTCGCATTCGAATTCGGCGCGCGGATACGATCCGTTGGGGCAGATCCTTGCCGTTGTCGCGCTCGCCGCACTGGTCGCAACGATCATCGAAGCATCGGCCGCCACAGTCGATCCGGCATTCATCGTCGGCGGATCCATTGTCGCGCTCCTCGCTACACTTGGGTTTTGCATCGTCGAATCGCGCGCCGCAACGCCGATGCTGCCGCTCGTGTTTTTCACGCGTCCCGGATTCTCGCGTGCGATGCTCTTCGGCGTCATCGTCAATTTCACGTATTACGGCATCGTCTTCGCGCTCAGTCTGTACCTGCAGCAAGCGCGCGGGTACTCGCCGCTCGATGCGGGGCTTGCCTACCTGCCGCTCACTGCCACGTTCATCGTGTCCAACGTCATGAGCGGCTCGGTGATGGCCCGATACGGCACGCGCGTTCCCATGATCGTCGGCGCGGTGATTGGCGCGTGCGGATTCACGCTGCTGCTGCGCCTGGAGGATGCGAGCACATTCCTCTCGATGCTTCCGCCGTTCGCGCTGATTCCGTTTGGAATGGGCCTCGCGGTCCCCGCAATGACGACGCTCATGCTGTCGAGCCTCGAGCGACGCTTTGCCGCAACGGCATCCGGGGCGCTCAATGCGGCGCGTCAGGCAGGCGGCGCGCTCGGCGTCGCGGTCTTCGGAGCGCTCGTCGCACATGACCCTATAATTGGTGGACTCCACCAGGCGGCATTTATGTCGGCCGCGTTGATGGTCATTGCCGCGGTGATCGCCGTAGCACGCAAGCAGGCGATCGACCGTCTCGGGCGCGAAGGATTGCGTACGCGAGCGCCCTCCCCGTCAATGAAACCTGCTCCATGGATGCGCGTCACGACCGAGCGACGCGTACATTTCTCCGAATGACGATGAATCCCGAACCCCGCTTCGCGAGGGTTGCCGCGATGATCGGCGATCCCACGCGCGCACGCATGCTTGCGCACCTGCTCGGCAGCGAATTCGCGACCGCGAGCGAGCTCGCGCAAACCGCTGGCATCACGCCGCAAACGGCGAGCGCGCACCTTGCCAAGCTCGTCGACACCGAGCTCGTGGCGATCCGAACGCAGGGACGACACCGTTACTTCCGCATCGCGGATGGCGAGATCGCACATGCGCTCGAAGCGCTGTCGCTGGTTGCGGAACGCGAGGCCACCGTCAGCCCCGCAGCGGGGAAATGGACCCGCGGTGAATATCGGCCGCTACGCGAAGCGAGAAGCTGCTATGGCCATCTCGCGGGACGGCTCGGCGTCGCGTTGCACGACAGCCTGCTCGAGCAGCGCGCGCTCGCCTTCGACGATGGCGCGTTTCGCCTGACCAATGACGGCCGCATCGCATTGCGCTCGCTCGGTGTGGACACCGACGCCGTGTCGAGCGGTCGCCGTGGCATCGTCTATCCGTGCCTCGACTGGTCGGAGCGGCGCGATCATTTCGCGGGACCGCTTGCCGTCGCGATGCTCGGCCATTTCGTGAAGATGCGCTGGCTTCGGCGCGTTCCGGGATCGCGGGCGTTGACAGCGACGCCCTTGGGCCGTCGCTCGCTCGATGCGCTTGTGGGACGCGCGCTCGCGTGAGATTGGGGGCGCGCCCCACCTAGCGAGCATCCTCGCCGCATCCTCCCGGCTACCGTCCACTCAACCCGGGCCCGGCCGTTCTCCCGCACGCTTGGCTGCCGCGTGCGCAACCGCGAACGCGCGGTGCTCGTCGCCGCCGTATTCGCTGTACGCACTATTGAACGCCTTCAAAAACGCTTCCTTCTGATGCGCGTTGTACTGGTCGGTCTGCGCTTTCGGCAGATCGGCAATGCTGTTGTATGGCATATGGCCTCCAGCGGGTGCTGTCCCGCGCACAGCATCGCGCAGTCGACCGGCAAAGGCTGTCGCCTTTTCGCCGATCCTGCCATGCGGTGACTGCCTACATCATTGACGCACGATGCTCGGCGCCGCCTGGCCCTCGATCATCGCGTTGATGCACGCGGGCAGGCCCGACGCGTGCGCGCGCGCGATCGCGGCCGGCATTTCGTCGGACCTCACGACGATCTCACCGTGGCCACCGAACGCGGACGCGACAAGGTCGTAGCGCGTCGGCAGAAGGTCGCAGCCGATGAGCCGCTCGCGCCCGTAATCGCGTAACTGGATCTGATATTCGGCGTTCCAGCGCGCGTCGTTGCCGATCACCGCAACGAATGGCAGCTTGTAACGAACGGCAGTGTCGATCTCTGCCGAATGAAAGCCGAACGTCCCGTCGCCGAGGGTCGCGACGATCGGTGCGTCGGGCAGCGCCGAGCGCGCTCCAATCGCGTACGGAAGCGCCGGGCCAATCGCGCCCGCCATTCCGTTGATGACACGATGGGGCGCATGCAGGCACGCTTGCGCCCATTGGCCGAACTCGCCGCCGTCGGAAACGAACACCGCGTCGGCGCGCGCATCGAGCAGCGTCTGCAGAGGTCGCAGCGCATCGATCGGATGCAGCCGCCCTTCCGTTGTGCTCGTTGCGTATTCCCACGCTGCAGGTCGATACGCGATCGCGGCATTTACGTCGTCCCGCCACACCTGATGACGCGGCTTCCCTGACGAAGCACGCGCGAGGGCTTCCAGCGCGGGCAGCGCGGCCGCACGTGCGATCGCTTCGAGGCGCTCGCCGACGGCACGCCGCGTGCGCGCGAATTCGTCCTCGTCGGCATCGATCTGCACGAACGCGCACGACGGCGACAATGCCGGCGCCTTGCCGAATCTCAGCGTGTAATCGAGCCGTTTCCCGACGAGCAGCACGCAGTCGGCCTGCGACAGCATCTCGGCGAATGCGCCAAGCGACGGATCGGCAATGCCGCGCGGGCTTTCCATGCCGACGACCGGAATGCCTATCGCGTCTTCGAGCGCGCTCGCGATCGCGTGACCATGCCGCGTCATGCTCGCCGGACCGACGATCGCGAGCGGGCGTGCGGCGCGCATGATGCGCTCGACGATCGACGCGGCGAGCGCATCGTCCGGCATCGTCTCGCGCGCTGTCTGATCGTCTCGCGCGTCATCGGGTTCGCCGACCATCGCTTCCAGCACATCGCTCGGCACGTCGAGATTGACCGGACCTGGTCTTCCGCCGCACGCGAGCGCAATCGCACGCGCGACGTCGGGCGAGACCGCATCGGCGCTCTCGCACGTCCATGCCGCCTTCGTTACCGGCGCGGCCATTTGCGCCTGCGCCATCTCCTGGAACGCGCCCATGCCCGACTGCGCACGCGGTGCATGACCGGAAATGAGCACGAGCGGCGCCTCGGCCATGCGCGCGGTGTAAAGCGCCGATATCGCGTTCGCGTGTCCAGGTCCGCCGGTGACGAGCGCGATGCCGACGTTGCCCGACACGCGCGAGTAAGCATCGGCCATCTGCACTGCGGCCGCTTCGTGGCGCGCGTGCACGAGCGCGATGCCCTCGTCGAGCACGGCGTCGAACACCGGCATCACGTGATTGCCGGAGACCGTGAAGATGCGCGTCACGCCGTGCCGCGACAGCGCGCGCACCAAGGCATCTGCGCCTCGATGCTTCATGATCGGTGCGCCTTTGCAGGCAAGAGACGGTCATCCTGCATGCATTGATGATCGCACACGATGGCGCCCTGCCCCGATTTGCGACATCATGCTGGCCGGCGTCGCATACGGCGCCGGTCTTCAGGAGCAATCAAAGATGGGCAATCTCGTTTCGCGTTGGCTCGTCGCGTTCATTGCCATGCTTGCCGCGCACCTCGCATTCGCGCAGGACGCATGGCCGACGAAGCCGGTCGTCATCATCGTGCCGTTCGCCGCGGGTGGCGTCGCCGATCTGCTGCCGCGTGTCGTCGGCGCGAAGCTTTCGCAGAAATGGCACCAGCCGGTGATCGTCGAGAACAAGGTCGGCGCGTCGGGCAACATCGGCATGGCGCAAGGCGCGCACGCCGCACCGGATGGCTACACATGGGTGCTGGCGCCGGCCGGCAATCTCACCGTGAATCCGATCCTGTTCAAGCACCTGACGTTCGACACGTACAAGGACCTGACGCCCGTCACGAATCTCGCGCAGTCGCCGAACCTGCTCGTCGTTCATCCGTCGGTTCCGGCGAAGACGTTGAAGGAGCTCATCGCCTACGCGAAAGCGAATCCCGGCAAGCTCAATTTCGCATCGCCTGGCGCGGGCAGCGGTGCGCACCTCGCGGGCGAGCTGCTGAAAGTCGACGCAGGCATCGACATGGTGCATGTCCCGTACAAGGGCCTAGCGCCCGCGGTCAATGATCTTCTCGCCGGTCATACGCAGTTGATGTTCGCCGGCATCTCGACGGTCATTCAGTACGTGAAGACCGGTCAGCTCGTCGCGATCGCGATCGCGAGCCCCAGGCGCTCGCCCGAGCTTCCCGACGTGCCGACCGTCGACGAAAGCGGGCTCCCGCATTTCGAGGTGATCTCGTGGTATGGCATCGTCACGCGCACGGGAACGCCGCCCGCAATCATCGCGAAGATGCAGCACGACATGGCGGAAGCGCTCGCGCAGGACGATGTGCGCGCGAAGCTTGCGAACGTCGGGCTCGAGCCGGTCGGGAGCACGCCCGAGGAATTCGCGGCGACGATCAAGCGCGAATCGAAAAAGTGGGGCGACATCGTCCGCAAGGCGAACATCACCGTCGAGTGATGACGGAGCGCGTCGACATCGCCTATCTCGGCGGCGACGACGTCGAGCGGCTGGCGTTATCGGACGACGAGATCCTGACGGCCGTCGAGAACGTCCTCGCGGCGCAGGGCCGCGGCGAGACGATCATCGAGCCGCGCGTCCATCTCGTTCCCCATAGTTCGGCCAAGGGCCATTTCAACGTGCTGCGCGGCTTTGTCGCGCCGCTGCGAGTCGCCGGCGTCAAGATCGTCGGCGACTTCGTCGGCAACTACGCGCTCGGGCTTCCGTCCGAGATGGCGCTTCTCAACCTGTTCGATCCGCACACCGGCATGCCGATCGCGGTCATCGACGCGACCGCCATCACCGACATGCGGACCGGAGCGATGACCGCGGTCGGCGCGAAGCATCTCGCGCGGAACTCGAGCAAGGTGCTCGGACACATCGGCGCGCGCGGCAGCGCGTATTGGAACGTGCGACTGCTCGATCACATCTTTCGCTTCGATGAGATCCGCGTGCACTCGCGGCGGCTCGAAAGCCGGCGCGCGTTCGCGCAGCGCCTCGAGCGCGATCTCGGGCGGCGCATCGTGGTGACCGACGATTGGCGATCCTGCGTCGAAGGCGCCGACATCGTCGTCGAGGCTTCGCGTCTGAGCAAGCCGCAGCCGCTGCTGAAGACGGCCTGGATACGAAAAGGCGCGCTCGTCGTCCCCTACGGAACGATGAGCGCCGTCGAGCTCTCGCTCACCGACATCATGGACAAGATCGTCGTCGACGACTGGTCGCAGTGTCGCAAGGGATTGCCGTTCGGCGCACTTCGCCAGCATGTCGACCGCGACCGCCTGACCGAGCGCAATCTGCACGCCGAGCTTGGCCAGATCGTCGCCGGATCGAAACCGGGTCGCGAGCGCGGCGACGAGACGATCCTGTTATGGCATCGCGGCTTGAGCACGACGGACATCGCACTCGGTCATGCGTTGCTCGAGAAGGCGCGGCGGATGTCGATCGGGCAGACGCTGCGCTTCACGTGACTCGATGCCAATCTCGAATGCAAACGCAATGGCGCAAACACCCATCGACATCAAGGCGCTGATTCGCACGATTGCCGACTTTCCGAAGCCGGGCGTGCAGTTCCGCGACATCACGACGCTGCTCGAGGATCGCGATGGCTTCCACGAATTGATCGAGCGCCTCGCGCAGGCCTATGCGGATCAAACGCTCGACAAAGTGGCTGCGATCGAATCGCGCGGGTTCATCATCGGGGCGGCGCTCGCGTATCGCCTGAATGTCGGCTTCGTCCCTATCCGCAAGCACGGCAAGCTTCCGGCCGAGAACTTCGGCTGCGATTACGCGCTCGAGTACGGGCGCGATCGCCTCGAGATGCACCGCGACGCGATCGCACGCGACGAGCGCGTTCTGCTCGTCGATGACCTCATCGCGACCGGAGGCACCGCCGAAGCCGCGGCGCGGCTGATCCGCATGGGAGGCGGATCGGTGGCGGGCTGCGCGTTCGTGATCGACCTGCCGGACTTGGGCGGCCGGCGGCGACTGGAGGCGCTCGGCTATCCGGTGTTGTCGCTATGCGATTTTTCTGGACATTGACGCGCAAGATCAATAAGTAGCGCCGCAAGCTTAAGAATCGAGCTTCAGTTCGACCCCACCGCCCGTCCGGTCAGGGCGAAGGCCGCGAGCGCCGCCTGCACGACGTCGTTCTCCCCCGCTGCCTCGGTCACCTCGAACGAAACCGAGGGGCAGGCCGCGCGCGCTTTCTCGAGCTGTTTGGGAAAATCCTCGCGCAAGTGGCCGCCGCGACCGAAGAAAAGGGGGACGACTCGCACGCGATCGACGCCTTCGCGAGCCATGGCAGCCACTGCCGCCGGCAAATCCGGCGACAGGTGCTCGAGAAAGGCCAGCACCACGATCTGGCCGGGCGCCATCGCGGCAACTCGATCGCGCAATTGCTCGAACGGCTCGGCCCAGCGCGGATCGCGTGCGCCGTGGGCGAAGAGAACGAGACCGGTCTGCATGCGCCTCATCGATCAAGCGGTTCAACAAGATGCTTTCATGACGCGCATTCGCAGCTCCTAATGCACTGCAGCAATAAGCGCATAGCATCATATTCCTTCAGTTTGCCTCGGCCCGCGGTTACGGTAGCGGCGAGACGAAATCGCCATGTACCGCTACGACGCCTTCGACCGCCGGCTGATTCGCGAACGGGTCGCGCAGTTTCGCGACCAGACGCGGCGGTTCCTGCGCGGCGAATTGAGCGAGGACGACTTCCGGCCGCTTCGCCTGCAGAACGGCCTCTACATCCAGCGGCACGCGCCGATGCTGCGGATCTCGATTCCCTACGGGATGCTCGCATCGCGCCAGCTTCGCATGCTCGCGCGCGTCGCGCGCACTTACGACCGCGGCTACGGGCACTTCACGACCCGCCAGAACCTGCAGCTCAACTGGCCGAAGCTCGAGGACGTTCCCGACATTCTCGCCGACCTCGCCGAGGTCGACATGCACGCGATCCAGACGTCGGGCAACTGCGTGCGCAACATCACGACGGACCACTTCGCCGGCGTCGCGGACGACGAGGCGATCGATCCGCGTCCGTACAGCGAACTCGTGCGGCAATGGGCGGCGCTCAATCCCGAGTTCGCGTACCTGCCGCGCAAGTTCAAGATCGCGCTCTCCGGCGCTTTGCGTGATCGCGCGGCGACGCTCATCAACGACATCGGCCTTCAACTCGTCACGAATGGCGAGGGCGAGATCGGCTTTCGCCTTGCCGTCGGCGGTGGTCTCGGCCGGACGCCGATCGTCGGCCACGTGATACGCGACTTCCTGCCGCGCGCGGAGATCCTGAATTACCTCGATGCGATCCTGCGCATCTACAACCGCTTCGGTCGGCGCGACAACAAGTGGAAGGCGCGGATCAAGATTCTCGTGAAGGACCGCACGCCCGCACAATTCGCGCGCGACGTCGAGGACGAGTGGCGTCACCTTGCCGGCAGCTCCTTGACGGTTCCCGACGAAGAATTCGACCGGCTCGCGTCGTTCTTCCCCGCGCCTGCGTACGAAGCGCTCGCGGGTGACGATGCCGGCTTCCGCGCAGCCGTCGCGGACAACCGCGCGTTCGCGAACTGGGTCAAACGGAACGTCCATCCGCACAAGATGCCCGGTTACGCGATCCTCACGCTGTCGCTCAAGCGTATCGGTGTCCCGCCCGGCGACGCGACGTCGGAGCAGATGGAAGCGATCGCCGATCTATCCGACCGATTCTCCTTCGGCGAGATCGGGGTTTCGCACGAGCAGAACCTGATCCTGCGCGACGTGCGTCAATCCGATCTGTTCGAGGTGTGGACGCGCGCAAAGGCGCTCGGACTCGCGACGCCGAACATCGGCCTGCTCACCGACATCGTGTGCTGTCCAGGCGGTGATTTCTGCTCGCTCGCGAACGCGAAATCGATTCCGATCGCGGACGCGATCACGCGACGCTTCGACGATCTCGACTATCTGCACGATATCGGCGAGATCGATCTCAACATGTCCGGCTGCATGAACGCGTGCGGACAGCACCACATCGGAAGCATCGGCATCCTCGGCGTCGACAAGCACGGATCCGAGTTCTATCAGGTCTCGATCGGCGGAGCGCAGGGCGATCATGCCGCGCTCGGCAAGGTCATCGGCCCCTCGTTTGGCGCAAGCGAGGTGCCCGACGTGATCGAGCGGCTGATCGAAACCTACATCGATCTGCGCCACGAGGACGAACGCTTCGCCGATACCGTGCGAAGGCTCGGCATCGACCCGTTCAAGGAACGCGTGTATGCCCCGGCTCATTCGTAATCGCACGATCGTCGACGATGCCTACGCGCTGGTGCACGAGGCGTCGACGTTCGCGGATCTGCCCGATGGCGCACGGGTGATCGTTCCGCTCGCACTGTGGCGCGAACGCCGTGGTGCGCTGATCGCGCGCGGCGAAGCCGGCGTGTGGCTTGCGTCCACCGACGATCCGGCGGCGCTCGCCGACGATGTCGATCGTCTTCCCGTCATCGCGATCGATTTTCCGCAGTTCAGCGATGGCCGCGGCTATTCGCACGCGCGACTCCTGCGCCAGCGTTACGGCTATCGCAACGAGCTTCGCGCGATCGGCGACGTGCAACGCGATCAGCTCTATTACCTGTCGCAGTGCGGTTTCGACGCGTTCCTCGTTCCCGATTCCCGGGATGCTAACGAAGCGCTGCGCGGCTTCGACGATTTCAGCGACGGCTACCAGGCGAGCGTGCTGCGCACGCCGTGGTTCGCAAGGCGCACCCCTTCGTCGCGACCATCGACATCGGAAGCTGCACCTTGACGGGAATCGTTTACCTGGTCGGCGCCGGTCCCGGCGCACCGGACCTTCTGACGGTTCGTGCGGCGAATCTCCTTGCCCGCGCGGACATCGTCTTCCACGATGCGCTGATCCATCCCGACACGCTCGCGCTCGCGCAATGCGCCGAAAGGATCGCGGTCGGCAAGCGCTGCGGCCGTCATTCGACGGCGCAGCGATTCATCAACAAGCGGCTCGTCGATGCCGCCGCGAAATACGACGTCGTCGTGCGGCTCAAGGGCGGCGATCCGATGCTCTTCGGTCGCGCGCAGGAGGAAATCGACGCGCTCGAAGCGGCCGGCGTGCGATACGAGGTGGTACCGGGCGTCACGGCGGCGCTCGCCGCCGCGGCCGCGCTCGGCACGTCGCTCACGCAACGCGGCACCGTCCGCTCGTTCGCGCTTGCGACGCCACGCGTTGGCGAAGGCTTCGACCGGAGCGACTGGATCGACGGGTTGCGCCATGCCGACGCGGGCGCGATCTACATGGGACGAAAGGAAGCGGCCGACATCGCGGCGTCACTCATCGCGTCGGGCATGCCGGCATCGGTGCCGGTTGCGGTCGTCGTCGACGCATCGCTTGAAAGCGAGCAGACCCATTACACCACGCTGGCATCGCTGCCCGCGATCGCGGAACGCGAAATCGCGGGCGCTGCGGTGCTTCTGATCGGACCGCAGTTTCGTTCGCGCAAAGCCGAATCCCTCGACGACGCGCGCATCGCCCGGCGGGCCTGACGCGTTATCATTCGCGCTCGGCCGCGGATAGTCGCCGGCCCTTCGCGCATGGCCGCGGCTTCCCGCCTTCCGCTGTTCGATCTTTCTCCCGATTCTCAACGCGCCTGGCTCGTCGAGCGGCTCGCGCGTCCTGTTCCGCCTGGCGCGCAGGGCTTGAGCGACGGCTTCCGCTTGCCGGGACGCGAAGGCGCAACCGTGCCCGCTGCGGTGCTGGTGCCGCTCGTCAATCGCTCTCAGGGATTGCAGCTGTTGCTCACCCAACGCAGCGCCGACCTGGCCGACCACCCCGGACAGATCAGCTTCCCGGGCGGTCGTCTGGATGCCGGCGATGTCGATCACGCGGCCGCGGCGCTTCGCGAGACGTTCGAGGAAATCGGACTCGCGCCGAGCAAGGTGCAGGTGCTCGGCCGCTTGGCGTCGTACGAGACCGTGACCGGTTATCGCGTCGATCCCATCGTCGGCTGGATCGAGCCGCCGTTCGACGTCGTGCCCGATCCGATCGAAGTTGCCGACGTGTTCGAGGTGCCGCTCGAGTTCATCCTCGATCGCGCGAATCATCAGCGCCATTTCAGGATGGTCGGCACGAACCGGCGCGACTACTGGGCGATTCCATGGCAGTCGCGCTATATCTGGGGCGCAACCGCGGCGATGCTTCTGATTCTCGATCGAACGCTTCGCGACGAATGAAAACATGCTGACCCGAACGTCTCCCCGCACCCGTCACTTCCGCGGCCTTTCGCCGCACGGCTTTCACCGCGTCGTCTATTACGAATGGGGAGACGAACACAATGCGAACGTCGCCGTCTGCGTGCACGGCATCGGACGAAACGGCCGCGACTTCGACGTGCTCGGCGAGACGCTCGCGGCTTCGCATCGTGTGCTCGCGATCGACATGCCGGGACGCGGCCAAAGCGAATGGCTGCGTGATCCGATGGACTACGTGACGCCGGTCTATCTCGGCACGCTGACGTCATTGATCGCTGCGAGCGGCGCGGAGCACGTGTCGTGGGTCGGCACGTCGATGGGCGCGCTGCTCGGCATCATCGCGGCCGCGCAACCCGGAACGCCGGTGACGAAGCTCGTCGTGAACGACGCGGGGCCCGTCATCGAGTCGGCCGCGCTTGCGCGCATCGCGCAGTATTTCGGCGCCGATCCGAGCTTCTCGTCATACGCGGAGCTCCATGCGTACGTGCGCCAGATCTCCGCGCCGTTCGGGCCGCTCACCGACGCGCAATGGGAGCACGTAGTGCGCACGAACGCGCGACAGCGCACCGACGGTACGTGGGGCGTCGGCTACGATCCCGCGATCGCCGTGCCGTTTCGCGCGCTTGGCGCACCCGTCGATCTGTGGCCCCTGTGGGACGCGATCGCCTGCCCGACGCTCGCGCTGCGCGGCGAGCAATCGGATCTCCTTTCGTGCGCGACGGCGCAGGCGATGGCGACGCGCGGCCCGCGCGCACGCGTCGTCGAGTTCGCGGACATCGGTCACGCGCCGATGCTTTTGTCGCAGGACCAGGTCGAAACGGTCGCCGATTTCCTGCGTTCGCCCGTATAATCGTCGCGCTTCGCTTTTTCGCCGGCGCAAAGCTCCCATGTCGCTCGCGCTTCGACTGCCCCCGTTCGCCGATCGATCGGCGCAACCTCCCGAGATTCGTCCTTCGCGCGTCGGGAACTGGCTGACCGAAGCGGCGACGCGCGAGCCCGGCTTTGCCGCGCGCGTCATCGGCGAAGCGCTCGCGAGCACGAACCGCGTCTCGATGAGCCACGGACGCCGGCTCGATCTCACCGAGCAGTACTGGAAGACCGCGGCCCTTCTGTGGCCGCGCCTCGAGCATCGCTTCGTCCGCGCGACGCATCCGTTGCAGGCGGACGATCTCGAGGCCGCCAAGGCCGCGCTGACACTCGCGAACGAGTTGTCGACATCGTACAAGCGGCTTCTCGCAAGCGAAGCATCGAGGCGTATGCGCTTCGGCGGTCCCCGCAAGCTCGTCGGGCTCGTCCGACGCGCGTTCCAGGCTACGTCGCGCGTGCTCGCCAACAGCTACCTCTCGTACGCGCCGGTGCCGTCGCACACCTGGTACGACGCGCACGAGATCTACATGTTCACGCGCGAACGCAAGATTCACCGCCACCCGGTGACGCCCGACCAGCCGGACATCACGCTCGAGCGGCTCTATATGCAGTCGCTGCTGCTCGCGCTCGCGAATCCGTACGGTTTCCTGCCGAGCCAGCTCGCGGTCGTGCTGCATTATCTGCACGAGAACGCCCAACGCGCAAAGTTGACGCCCGTGCCGCCCGTGCATCGGATGGCGAAGGCGGTCGCGATCGTTCCTGTCGGTCACGACTTCCCGCCGTTTTCCGCGAACAAAGGCGGCAACACCGAAGGCTCGAAGCTCTTCCTGCTTACGTTCGATCTCGCATTCGATCTGCAGGAGCAGATTCGCGCGTTCGAATCGGGCGCGCCGCTGCCGCGCGAAGCGGGCGCCGATGCCGATGCACGCGGCCGCCACATCGCGCTGATGAAGCGACTGCTTCGCCAATGGGCGATTCCGCCGGCACGTCAATTCAATCGACTGCCATCACGCGCACATGTCGCGATGTGCGCGGGGTTGCCCGGTGTCTGGCATTACAGCCGCGGCACACAGCATCCGCCGCCGCAAGGCGTTCCGCCGCCACCCCCAATGACCGAGTGCCAGATCGTCAATCACACGTCCGGCGGCTATGCATTGCGACAGATCGACGCGGCGCCAACGCCGCTTCGCGTTGGTGATCTCATCGCGTTGCGCGTCGAGGGGCGCGAGGGTCTGCAGGTCGCGATGGTGCGCTGGTTTCGGAACACGTTGTCGGGCGCGGTGCTCGAATTCGGCTGCGAGCTCTTGTCGGATGCGCCCGAAGCCGCGGCCGCGGCGGCAGAACATGCGCCGGATACGCATCTGATGCCCGTCCTCGTGCTTCCCGAGGAGCAGCAGGATCCCGACGCATCCTCGCCGCAACTCGCCGCGCCCGCGGGTGCGTTCGCGCTCGAGCAGGCGGTGAGCCTTCGGCGCAGAGGCGGCTCGGGCTTCGCCGTGCTTACCAAGCTCGTCGAGCAAGGTCCCGGTTTCGATCTCTACGAGTTCGTGTCGGTGCGCTGAACCGCGCAAACGCGTTCCATCATGACCGCGGGCGGCGCGCCCGGAAGCTGTCGAGGATCAACGCTATCGCGCCGATGGTGATCGCGCTGTCGGCGACGTTGAATGCCGGGTAGTACCAGTCGCGATAGTGCAGCAGCATGAAATCGACGACGTAGCCGAGCGTCAGTCGATCATAGAGATTGCCGAGCGCGCCGCCGATGATGAGCGCAAGCCCCGCGCAGAGCAGCGCACGACCGCCGCGCGCCAGGAACCACAGCATTGCGCCGATCGCGACGATCGCGATCAGCACGAAGAACCAGCGTTGCCAGCCGCCGACGTTGGCGAGGAAGCTGAACGCTGCCCCGCGATTGTAGGCGAGCACGAGGCTTGCGAACGGCGTGAGCGGCAGATCTTCGCCGGGTCGAAACGACGTAACAATCCAATGCTTCGAGAGCTGGTCGAGCACGATCACGAGAAATGCGAGCCCGAGCCAGCGCAAGTTGCGAAAGCCCGCCGCGGTGTGTCGGGCGGCGACCGCGCTCATCACGCGTAAGTGCGCGGCTCATCATCGCCCGCGAGATTCGCGACGCAACGACCGCACAGTCCCGGATGCGAACGATCGATGCCGACATCGGTCCGCCAATGCCAGCAGCGGTCGCACTTGGGGTGCGGACTCGGCGTTACGGCGATCGCGAGCGACGTGCCGCGCCGAAGAAACGCGGCCGACGTAATGAACACGAACCGAAGATCGTCGCCGAGCGACGCAAGCGCGGCGTGCTCGTCGCCCGCAGCCACGATGTCGACCTCGGCCTGAAGCGACGAGCCGATGCCGCCAGCCTGACGCACCGCCTCGAGCTCCTTTTGCACGAGCGCGCGCACGGCGAGAATCCGCTCCCATTTCGCGACGAGGACACCCGCATTCGGCACGTCGGGAAGCATCTCGCTCCACGTGCGTACGAAGATCGTCCGATCGTCGGGGTGAAGAATTTGCCATGCCTCCTCGGCGGTGAACGACAGCACGGGCGCCATCAGCGACAGCAGCAGATCGCGAATGATCGCTAGCGCCGTCTGCGCCGAACGACGCGCGCGGCTCGTTTCCGCCGTCGTGTAGAGCCGGTCCTTGAGCACGTCGAGGTAAAACCCGCCGAGCTCCTCGGAACAGTACGTTTGCAGGCGCTGCACGACGAGGTGGAACTCGTAGCGATCGTAATCGCCGATCACGGCGTCGGCGAGCTCGCGCGCTTTCGCGAGCGCGTAGCGATCGATCTCGAACAGCTCGCCGATCGGCAGCGCGTCCTTCGCGGCATCGAAGTCGGACGTGTTCGCCATCAGGAAGCGCAACGTGTTGCGAATGCGCCGATAGCTTTCGACGACGCGCTTCAGGATCTCGTCGGAGATCGAAAGCTCGCCCGAGTAATCGGTCGCACCGACCCACAGGCGCAGGATCTCCCCGCCAAGCGTCCCCGCGACCTTTTGCGGGGCGACGACGTTGCCCTTCGACTTCGACATCTTGCGGCCTTCGCCGTCGACGACGAAGCCGTGTGTCAGAAGCGCCTTGTACGGCGGCACGCCGTTCAGCATGCAGGACGTCAGCAGCGACGAATGGAACCAGCCGCGATGCTGGTCGGAGCCTTCGAGATAGAGGTCCGCGGGAAAACCGGTTTCGGACGCATGCGAACCCATGCGCTTGTCGCGCGCCGTGCGTCCGCCCATCACCGTCTCGTGCGTCGTGCCCGAATCGAACCAGACGTCGACGGTGTCGGTGAGTTTGCGATAACGCTTGTCGTCGACGCCGAAATCCTCGCTCGTCGCTTCGAACCAGCTTTCGATGCCGTGCGCTTCGACCTTCGTCGCGGCAAGCTCGAGCAACGCGAGCGTGTCGGGATGAAGCTCGCCCGTGTCGCGATCGACGAAGAACGGTAACGGAACGCCCCATTGACGCTGGCGCGACAGCGTCCAGTCGGGCCGGTTCGCGATCATCCCGTAGAGTCGTCCCTTGCCCCAAGCGGGAAAGAACTCTGTACCCTCGATGCCGCGAAGCGCGGTCGCGCGAAGCGTCTCGTCCGGCTTGACGCCGCGATACCCCGGTACATCGTCCATGCCGACGAACCATTGCGTGGTTGCGCGATAGATGATCGGCGTCTTGTGCCGCCAGCAATGCATGTAGCTGTGCGGAAACTTCTCTGAATGGAAGAGCGCATGCACCTCCCGCAGCTTGTCGACGATGCGCGCATTCGCCTCCCAGATCGAGAGGCCGCCGAAGAACGGCAAGTCCTTCGCATAGCGACCATCTGCCTGCACCGGATTGAGAATCTCGTCGTCGGTCAGGCCGTAGCGGCGACAGGATATGAAGTCGTCTACGCCGTACGCGGGCGAACTGTGAACGATGCCCGTCCCTTGATCGAGCGTGACGAATTCCGCGAGATAGATCGGCGATGCGCGATCGTAGAACGGATGGCGGAACGCGATCCGCTCGAGCGCGTTGCCGCGCGTGGTCGCGACGATGGTGCCCTCGATGCCGAAACGCGCGAGACAGGCTTCGACGAGATCGTTCGCCAGCACGAGATGTCCGCGCGGCGTTTTCACGAGCGCATAGTCGACGTCGGGATGAACGTTCAGCGCCTGGTTCGCAGGGATTGTCCACGGCGTGGTCGTCCAGATCAGCGCGTAGATCGGCCCTTCCGGCGCACTCGCGAGACCGAACGCGCGCGCGAGCTTCGCGCGCTCCGATTCATCGCTCAGCGGAAAGCCGACGTCGATCGCGCTGTCGACACGATCCTCGTACTCCACTTCCGCTTCGGCGAGCGCGCTTTGACAGTCGAAGCACCAGTTGACAGGCTTGAGACCGCGGTACAGATAGCCCTTTTCGAGCACCTTGCCGAGCGCACGGATCTCGTTCGCCTCGTTGCCGAAGCTCATCGTCGTGTAAGGATGGTCCCAGTCGCCGAGCACGCCGAGTCGCTCGAAGTCCTTCTTCTGGCGCTCGATCTGCTCGGTCGCGTACGCGCGGCAAAGGCGCTGCGTTTCCGCCGTCGAGAGCGTCTTGCCGTAGGTCTTCTCGATTTGCACCTCGATGGGCATGCCGTGGCAATCCCAGCCCGGCACGTAAGGCGCGTCGAAGCCGGCGAGCGTCCGGCTCTTGACGATGACGTCCTTCAGGATCTTGTTGACCGCATGGCCGATGTGGATGTCGCCATTCGCGTAGGGCGGCCCGTCGTGCAGGATGAAGCGCGGGCGCCCGCCCGACGCTGCCCGGATCAATGCATAGACGTTCTTCTTGCGCCACGCATCGACCCAGCCCGGCTCGCGGCGGGCGAGATCGCCGCGCATCGGGAAACGGGTGTCGGGGAGGTTCAGCGTCGACTTGTAGTCGGTGCGGGTGTCGTCGGGCATTTCAAAGGTCGGTGACGGGGAAGCTCATCCGTGCATGGCAAAGTATCTTCGCGCGTCCTGGACGTCTCGCCCGATCTGTTGCGACAGCGCGGCAAGATCGGGAAAACGGGCTTCGTCGCGAAGCTTCCGCAGGAACTCGATGCTGATCCGCTGGCCGTAGATCGCACCATCGAAGTCGAGCAGATATACCTCGGCAACCGGTCGCCCGTCGCTCGCGATCGTCGGCCGCACGCCAACGCTCGCCACGCCTTCGCGCGGGCCGTCTCCCAAACCATACACGCGCACCGCGAAGATGCCGGACAAAGTCGGCCAATGCCGCAGCGTCAGGTTCGCCGTCGGAAAGCCGAGCCGTTTCCCGAGCTTGTCGCCGTGCGCGACGTGACCGCTCAGCGTGTAGTTGCGGCCGAGCAGCGCTTTCGCAAGGTCGAGATTGCCGTCGGCAAGGGCGTTGCGCACGGCGGTGCTCGACGCGCGGATGCCGTCGACTTCGACCGTCCGCATCACTTCGACACTGAACGTTCGCGCGGCGTTGCGCAGGAATGCGAGGTCGCCGCTACGCCCGCGGCCAAAGCGAAAATCCTCGCCGACGAGCAGCCATCGCGTCGCGAGGCGCCGTTCGAGAACGTCCGCAACGAAATCGGCTGCGCTCAGCGATGCGAGCCGTTGATCGAAGCGCGCGATGTAGGTGATCGCGATGCCGTACGCGCGGAACAACGCGAGCTTCGAGCGCACGGTCGAAAGGCGCGGCGGCGCGCTCGCTTTCGAGAAGAACTCGCGCGGATGCGGATCGAACGTAAGCAACGCGGGCGGGAGCCGCAGGTCTTCAGCCGCCTCGACGAGGCGCGCGAGCATCGCCTGGTGGCCGCGATGAACGCCATCGAAATTGCCGATCGTCAGCGCAACCGGAGCGTCGGGTGCGCGAACCAGGTCCCGTTTGACACGCAAGGCGCGACACAGCGGCGGCGGCAGTGGCGCTCCGCGCCGCGGATTCCGTCCTGTGGAAAGTCGATCATTTTAGCCGATCGGCCATGCGTGCTCCTGCCAGCCGCGGTCGACGAGCGGATGGTAGAGCGCGATGCGAATGGGACGCCGGTCGATCGCCGCGACGATGCGCGCATAGCGCGATAGCTGCGGCAGGTAGCGCTCGAATTCGCGCGCAAGGAATGTCGCCGGATCGGCGCCAAGATGCCCGCCGGTCTTGAAATCGACGATGTAGCGGTGGCCGTCGGCGACGAAGCTCCGGTCGGGCACGATATGCATCACTCGTCCCTGGTCAAGTCCCGCGAGCGACCATTCGCTTCGCGCGTCCTCGTGCGCGCGATCGAAGAGCCAGCGCCCGCGCGGATCGCCGAGCGTTCGCGTAAGGATCATCATTACGCGATCCGCAGCTTCGCCGACACGGTCGCGCTCGATGCCTTCGCCGCGAAGCTCCGCGATGATGCGTGATCGCGCGTCGCGCACGCGCTTTGCGTCCCATGCGTCCAGGCCTTCGGCTCCGACCTGCGCGAGCAGGCGATGCGCGACAGTGCCGATCGCCGCCGCAGTCGCCTCGGCCCAGTCGAACGTCGGCCGCGCGTCGATGGAAGCGGTTTGTGGCGACACGGGCAGCGGGTTCGGAAGCGTCGGCGGTTGCCAGTCGATCGGAAGCCGCTCGAGGAAACCGCGTGTCTCGGCTGTACGATCACTTTGCTCGTCCGCGGCGTGGTGCGTAAGTTGCGAAGACACCCCATCCCATAAGCGTTCGAGGGCGCTGCCACGCCGCGGCCGCTGCAATCCGTGCCCTGCCTGCGCGTTTTGAGGAGGCGCAAGCGCGAGCAAATGCAAGCGGCGCCTCGCCCGCGTCGCCCCCACGTACAAAAGACGACCGAGCTCGGCCGCTTCCTCGGCGGCATCCAATCGCTGCAGCCAGCGATAGACGGGGTCGGATGCGCTTTTTGCGCCTACACGTGCCCGCATCGGGGCAATGACGAGCGTACGAGCGCCATCGTGCTCCCGCACTTTCCAGCGCAACAGCGGCATGTCGACGCCACCGGCGACGAGATCGAGCCCGGGAAAAATCACCGCATCGAATTCCAGGCCCTTCGCCCGGTGCAGCGTCATTACCTGAACGCCGCTTGATTGCGCGCTGCCTGCTTCGGCGAAAAGGCGCGATGCCGTATCGACGAGCGTCTCGAAATCGGATAGATCGCCGCCGCGCTCGTGCTCGGCGATCAGCGCGAAGACCCGGTCGGTGCCGTCGCGGTCGAGTGGCGACGATGCGTACGCCGGTCCCCCGAGCGCGAGCCACGCGCCCTTCAATCGGGCGGTGAAGCTCGCACTCCCGCGTGCGGCAAGCGCCGGCGCGATCGCGCGCGAGAAGCGGGCGACACGCATCCGCGCATCGGGTGAAAGTGCATCGAGCACGGTGGCTTGCTCGATCGCCTCGGCGATCGTGCGCGAGGGTGTGCCGGCAACGATCAACAATTCCGCCAGCGTCAATCCGCACCACGGCGCGCGAAGCATGGACAACCATGCCAGGCGATCGGTCGGCTGCGCGATCGCGCGCGCAAGCGCGAGAAGATCGCGTGTCGCAAGACGATCGTGCAGATCTTCGAGATCAACGGCGGAATAGTCGATTCCCGCGCGACGAAGCACGGGCAACAGCGCCTGCGCATGGCTTCGCGCGCGAACGAGCACCGCGATGTCGTCGACGCCGGCAGCCTGTGCCTCGCGGATGCGCCGAACGACGGCGTCGGCTTCCGCACCACGCGATGCGACGAGATCGAACGTGGGCGCGAGGTCCGCGTCGCGGGCCGGATCGGCGTACGCAGGACGATAGGCCGCCTCGCCGCGCGATGGATCGGACACGGCGGGAAGCACCGAGCGAAACACGTCGTTGACCCATCCGACGATTTCGCCCTGCGAACGAAAATTGCGAGCGAGTTCGACGACGCCGACCGGCACGCCGGCGATGTGCGCGCGCGCCTGCGCTTCGAGGAATTGCGCGACGTCGGCCTCGCGGAAGCGATAGATCGACTGCATCGGATCGCCGACCGTGAACAGCGTCCGGCCATCGCCCGGCGTCCATCCTTCGATCAGTCGTGCGATCAGCGCGAGCTGCGCGTTCGACGTGTCCTGGAACTCGTCGATCAAAAGATGCGAAAGCCGATAATCGATCGCGAGCAGGACGTCGCTCGGCTCGTCGGGCGCGCCGAGCGCTGCGAGTGCGCGCAGCGTCGCTTCCGCGAAGTCCGCTTCGCCGTGCGCGCGAAACACCCGCTCCAGTGCACCGGCTACATGCGCGAGCACGCGCATTGCCGCGACGACGAAGCTCCAGGTGTCGTCCTCGAATCGCTCGGGCGGCAACTCGCGCACGCGATGCCAGGCCTGCGCGAGGCCTTCGACGCTCGCCGCTTCGCGCAGCCACGCCTCGAAGCTCGCCTTGCGTTGTACACGCGAGTGACGCTCTCCGCCGCTGCCCGCTGCAGGAAAACCTTGGCGCTTCGTCACCTGCCGCAGGAATGTTCCTGCATTCGTCAACAGCCAGTCGCCAAGCGCACACCACGATCGACGATCGTCGAGCGCCGGAAGCGCGCCCTCACGGCAAAGCGCTTCCAGCCCCGGCAAACAATCTGGCGGCGCGTCGTTCTCGCAAAAGCCGTCGATTGCCGCTTGCGCGTGCCCTGGCAGCGCATCGGCAAGCGCGCGTGGCAGAAGATCGGCAACCAGCGCAATCGCGTCGCGCGCCTCGCGCGCGAGCAACGCTTCGACCTCTCGACGCAGCGCGTCGGCGTCCTCGTCGAACATTCGCGCTGGCCATCTATCGCGTTCGGCAAGCATCTGCGCTAGAAGACGCGTCACCGCCTCGGCGTCGTTGTCCTGCCATGCGAGAAACGTTCGCCAATGCGGGTCATCGACGGGCGCTTGCGCGAGCGCAGCACGAGCGGCCTCGCGATACAGCGCGCTCGCATCGTCGACGAAGCGCGGCAATGCGCCGAGGCCGGCGGCAAGCGGCGCCTGCCGGGCAATCGACGCCGCGAGCGCGTCGATCGTCATGATCCGAAGCCGCGTCGGCTGCTCGAGCAGCCGCCAGCCCATGGCGAGATCATTCGCGAGCGCGCGGCGTGCGAGCTGGTGCGTCCGCGCTTCGTGCGCGGGAAGCTGCGTCTCGTCGGGCGCTTGCGCTGTCGCGCGGAGCGCATCGACGATGCGCGTGCGCATCTCGGCGGCCGCCTTGCGCGTGAACGTCATCGCGACGATGCGCTCGGGTCGATCGACGATCGCGAGGAGCGCGAGAAAGCGCTGGATCAGAAGCGATGTCTTGCCGGAGCCGGCCGGCGCCTGGACGAGCCAGGAACGCGAGACGTCGAGCGCATGGTCGCGCGCCGCCGCATCCCGAGACGCAAGTGCGGAGACCTCTGTCGCGCCGGGCCGCCCCAAGCGACTGATCGCACCCCCTTTGGGGGCAGCGAGCGAAGCGAGCGTGGGGGTCCTATTCCGATTCATCCGCGGCGCCCGCGACCGCAGCGTCGTCGCCGAGTCGACGAATTCGACACAGCGAGTGCAGTCCGCAATACGTGCACGTCGTCGCTGCGCGCGGAGACACATCGGCGACACCCGCTCGAATGTCGCGCGCGAGCGCGACCACCGATTCGCGTAACGCCTCGCGTGCGCTCTGCCAATCGGCGTTCGGCAGCGGGCGCGGCCGTCCATTCGCAAGCGCCGGCCAAAGCGACGGGTCCTCGACTATGCCCGCAACGTCGATCTCGCCTGCCTTGACCTGCGCGTAGGCAAGCGCGCGAATCGGTTGGTTGTCGGCCCGCTCGAGCGCATGCGCATAGACCGCGAGCTGGATGCCTTCCGGCCTTTCCTCGAACCATTTCACAGGAGGCACGATGCGACCCGATTTGTAGTCGATGATCGCGACGCCACCGTCGGCCAACGCATCGATCCGGTCGATGCGCACCGACACGCGCAGGCCTTCGATCTCGTCGTCGCAACGCAGCTCGTGCGCCTGCACGCGAAACGGCGGACGCGACCGTTCCCCTTCATCGAGCCATGCACGAAGGGTGGCCGCGAGACGATTCGCCTCGGCGTTTGCAACCACCGGAGAAACCGCGCGCCATCGCGCGGCAGGAATGCGCGCGCGCCCTGCTTCCACTGCAGCACCGACGCACGCGGACAATCGCTCGGCATCGAGCGCGAGTAACGAAGCGTGATCGCCCACGCCATCCCAGAAGGCCCTGAGCGTCGCATGCAGCATCTCGCCGCGTTCGGCGGCCGTCAATCCGTCCGGGCACATGGCCATCGGACCGACGCGCAGCCGATGGCGCGCGTATGCCTGGAACGGACACGCGCTTTGTCGATCGAAGAGCGCCGCACCGCCCTGGATAGAGGACGAATCGACGATCGCCGGCGCATGCCGATCGTCGATGCGCTCGATTGGTGCTTCCCCGAATGCGTCGCGAATGCGCGCCGAGCGCGGCAACGACGAGCTTTCGACGCATGGCCAGTGCGCGAAAAGCGGCGACACCGGCACTTCGGCTTCGTCGATCGTGGCGGCATGACTGACGACGATCTCGGGCGCAAGCGCCTCGAGCGCCGCCGTGATCTCGATCGCCCGAGCGAGCGCGGTTTGCGCGTTCGCACGCGGGACGTTTCGCTCACGCTGCCATGCAAGCGGCAACAAGGGGTTGGGTGAGGCGGCGCGCGGCCAGCGCTGCGCATCGAATCCGGCGAGCCACGCGTAATCGAACTCGAGTCCAGCAGCTTCCAGCACGCCGAGGATCTGGATTTGCGCGGGTGGCGCTTCGGGCTGAAACAGCGTTTCTGTCAGCAGCGCGCGGAATGCATCGTGCGCGGCGACTGCGGAAAGCGGACCGGTGACCGTTCCGATCGACCCGAAACGTGCGAGCGCGGCGGACCACGCTTCACGCACCTGCCAATCGTTGCTCGAAAGCGTTACATCTCCGGGCCAGCCGAGCGCCGCGAGCCAGTCCGACCACGCGCGCGCCCATTCGCGCGGAAGCCGTAGCGCATGCGTTGGCGTTGCGATGTTCGTGAAGCGCCGGTGCAGCAACGGATCGCATGTGCGAAGCGCGGATAGAACGTCGGCCCATCCGACTTCGCGCATGCCGAGTCGAAGCCAGTGCGCCTCGACCTGCGCGCGCTGCGTCCATTGTGTGCCGGCGTCCGGCAGGTAAGGCGAGCGCAGTGCGCCCACGGCTGCGGCCGCTTCGACTCTCTGCGACGAAAGCGCGATCATGTCGAGCGCATGGGTGACGATCGGCACGGAGGCGAGCGGCGCGCCAAGCGAGATTCCATACGGACGCGGCGCGTCGGGCGAAAGCGCGAGAAGATGCTCGGGGCAAAGCGTTTCCTCGGCGAGCGCGAGCGCCTCGCTTCGGCGCTCGTCGAGATCGGCAATGACAATTGCGATTCGCGCGGACGCTTCGTGCGTCAGGCGATCGCGTGCGTAGGCGAACGCGTGGGCAAGCTCGTCGCGCGACGTAGCGAACGCTGTTCGCATGCGCGTCGTATCGCGTTTCGCGATCGGTGATTCGGCGATTGCGACGCCTGCCGCGCGCAATGCGGCGACGAGTCGGCGCTGCTGCGGTGTAAATGACAGGAAGCCGTGCAGGACGACGGGCTGCGTGCCGGCAAGCCACGACGCTTCGGCAATTCGGCAGAGGCGATCGCGCAATTGCGCATCGTCGATCGCATCGATCGAACCGACGTGCGACTCGTAGCGCGAAGCCCACTCGCCGAACACCATCGGATCGTCCGCGAGCGCCGTCGCGACGGTCGCGGCCAATGCCTCGCCTTCGTCACGAAAGCGGTGAAACGTCGACCATGCATCGGCGGCATGGCGCGCAGCGCCGTGCGCGTTCAGCCAATCACGGCCGTAGCGCGCGACGATGGTGTGCCAGAGTGCACGCGCCGCGGCTTCGTCGAGGAGCGCAGGCGGCGACGTCGAAACGCCCGCGGCGAGCGCCGTGCGCCAGAGGCGCGAAATCCACGCGCCGAACGGCAGCACATCGGGCGGGCGCCACGCGCGCGCGCCGGCCGCGACCTGCCGTGCATCGAAGCGGGCGGCGAGGTCGCGCGCCAGCCGATTGTTGGGCGTGACGACGGTGACGTCGTCGGCGAGCGCCTCGAGAGGAAACGACATGGAAGATGGCGCGGCGAAATAGCACCGCGAAGTGCGGGGGAGACTTTAACAGACGCGCGCGCGTCGATCAGGCTCCGCGGAGGCAGCCGGCGGCAACCCGACGCGCAGCCAGACGCGGTGGCCCGCGTCCTTGACGAAGAATTAGGGCAGCATCGACATGATCGTGGACGCCTGCGCGATCAATCGGAGCCGAACCGCTCGACGAGCGATATCGGCAGATCGTCCGTGACGTTCAGGGCAATTCCTGGCGTCGCAGGCGATGCGGACAAAGCGGGACCCATCGCGACCGGCACCGTGCCGAGGGCCGGCGGCGGTGTCATCAATGAGCCAGGCGGAAGATTGACCGCGCGCACGGGCGCGGTCGATGGTTGCATCAGCGAGCTGCGTGGATCGATGGCGACGCCGTTCTGATTGCGCCTCGCCGTCCATTCGCCGCACCAGTCGTCGTCCCGCACGTGCGGCCATACGCCTTCGACCATGTACGCCTTCGCGTTGATCGGGTGAACGACCGGCAGGCCGCGCCGGCACTTGCCCCAGCGTATGCCCTTCTCCTCGATCTGCGCGTCGTTGCGATCGTAGTATTGGCATGCGACACACTTTTCCACGGTCGATCCCCTCGTTTTTTTGTTCGTTTGTTCTTGCTGCCGTCAATGAAGCGACACGCCGGCGAAACCCGACGGCGTCTGTGCTCTCGTCGGTCGCGTACGCGGTATGGCGGATCGGTGGACGAAGCGCGCATCCGTGGCCACGCGCGCGCATGCGCACTTTCGTGATGCGCGGCTTGCCCGTTCTCCGCGGCGCCTTGGCATTGCGCGGCGTCCCGCCGGACGAGCGCCGGTCGATCGCAGTTTCCGAATAAGAAGGGCCGCCGACCGCATCGCTGTTTGCAGTTAAGAAATGTTCCCGGCGGCCAAAACGTGTCTGTTCAGGCCGCGAGCTCGGGCAACGTCGCGAGCAGCGTTTCGGGCACCTGCTGCACGCGGGTGAATCCGGTGATCGCAGCCGCATCGAGCTGCGATTGCAATTCGGCGTCGGCTGCCTGCGCTTCCTTCGTGAGCTGCTCGTCGTAGACGCGGCGCTGCTCGGGATCCGACAGCACCGCATACGCGGCGTGAATCATCCGAACCAGTCCCGACAAGTCCTGCCCTGCATCGGTATGGCCGTACTGGAAACGCTCGAGCAGCGCGCAGTACGCGGCTTCGATGCGTTGCGGACTCGCGCCAGGTGCAAGCTCGAGATAGTCGTAATGCGTGTAAGTCACCAATCGTCTCCTGTCCGGGTGGGCGTCTTCGATGACGCCGCCTTGCGAGCCATTTGAGCAGCAAGCGTGCCACCTGCGATTCCCGTTGATCGGACCGCGGTAAGTTGTTGACGCAACACGCTGCAGCGCCCGGCGCGCAGCGTGGTCCGCACAGTTCGTGGTCTACGAAACCCCGCTCGCGATGCAGTGACCTCGCGTCGAATCGCGGCAACGGCGCACTCGACGTGTATCGCGTTCGCTGGCCAACGCGCCCTTGCGTGCGGCCCGCGAACCACGCAATTCGTTGTCGCGCATGGCGCGTACAATTCCCGCATGCCTCTCGACCACAGCGAATCGGCGTTCCGCCGCGTCGTGCGCGCCGCGTGTCCGCACGATTGCCCCGACACATGCGCGATGCTCGTCACGGTCGAGAACGGCCGCGCCGTGGAGATTCGCGGCGCACCCGACCATCCGCCGACCGGCGGCACCCTCTGCACGAAGGTCGCGCGCTACCTCGATCGCACGTATTCGCCGGATCGCCTCCGCTATCCGATGCGCCGCGTCGGGACGAAAGGCGCAGGACGCTTCGCCCGAATTTCATGGGACGAAGCGCTCGACGAGATCGCGGAGCGCTTCAAAGCGATCGCCGCGTCGAGCGACGGGCCGCAGTCGATCCTCCCCTACAGCTACGCGGGCACGATGGGACTGTTGCAGGGTTCGTCGATGGATCGCCGCTTCTTCCATCGGCTCGGCGCGTCGCTTCTTGCACGCACGATCTGCGCGGCCGCCGGCAAGGCCGGCTGGGGCGCCGTCGTCGGCGCGTCGATGGGGATGGACGTCGAGGCGTACGAGAACAGTCGCCTGATCCTGATCTGGGGCAGCAACCCGATCGCGTCGAACCTGCATTTCTGGACGCGCGCGCAGGAAGCCAAGCGCCGCGGTGCGAAGCTCGTCGCAATCGATCCCTATCGCAGCGCGACCGCACAGAAATGTCACGAGCACATCGCCGTGCTGCCTGGCACCGACGCAGCGCTCGCGTTCGGCATCATGCACGTGCTGATCGACGAGGGACTCGTCGATCGCGACTACGTCGATCGCTACACGGTGGGCTACGACGCGCTCGCGGCGCGGGCGCGCGAATGGACGCCTGCGCGCGTCGCGACCACCTGCGGCATCGAGCCCGACCAGGTCGTGCGCCTCGCGCGCGACTACGGCACGATCAAGCCCGCCGCGATACGGCTCAATTACGGCATGCAGCGCGTGCACGGCGGCGGCAATGCCGTGCGCGCCGTCGCCTGCCTGCCCGCGCTCGCCGGGGCGTGGCGGGATCCGGCCGGCGGCGCGCTGCTTTCGTCATCGGGAACGTTCCCGGTCGATTCGCAGGCGCTCGAGCGGCCCGATCTCGTTCGCGGCTCGCCGCGCACGATCAACATGTCGACGATCGGCGATGCGTTGACGAGGATCGACGATCCGCCGATCCGCGCGATCTACGTCTACAACTCGAATCCGGTCGCCGTCGCGCCGGAATCGTCGCGCGTCGTCGCGGGATTTTCCCGCGAGGACCTCTTCTGCGTCGTGCACGAGATTTTCAAGACGGACACCGCGGACTACGCCGACATCCTGTTGCCGGCAACGACGCAACTCGAGCAGACGGACATCCACAGCTCCTATGGCCATCTGTATATGCTGGCCAACAATCCGGCGATCGCACCGATCGGCGAGGCGTTGCCGAATACCGAAGTGTTCCGCCGCCTCGCCGCGAAAATGGGCTTCGACGAGCCGTGCTTCCGCGACAGCGACGACGAGCTCGCGCGGCAGGCGTATCGCGCAAATGATCTTCGCGCTGTCGGCATCGACTGGGATTCTCTGAAAGCCGCCGGCTTCAAGCGGCTCAACGTGTCGCGGCCCTACGCGCCGTTCGCGCAAGGCAATTTCCCGACGCCGTCGGGCAAATGCGAGTTCTGGTCGCAAACGCTCGCCGCGCGCGGCGAGGATCCGCTGCCTTCTTATCTGCCGCCGCGCGAGTCCGCCGCGACGAACGCCGAACTCGCCGCCCGCTATCCACTCGGGTTCATTTCGCCGCCGGCGCGCAACTTTCTGAACTCGTCGTTCGCGAATCTCCCTGCATTCGTCGACGAGGAGAAGACGCCGCGCCTCGACATTCATCCCGACGACGCCGCGGCGCGCGCGCTCTCGACCGGCGATCCGGTGCGCGTCTTCAACGACCGCGGGAGCCTGCTCGCGACCGCGCGCGTGACCGATCGCGCGCGCCCTGGTGTCGTGGTGGCGCCCTCCATCTGGTGGCGCAAGCTCGCGCCGGGCGGCGAAAACGCCAATGCGGTGACGAGCCAGGCGATAACCGATCTGGGGGACGGGCCGACGTTCTACGACTGCCTGGTGGAGGTGCGTCCCGCTTAAGACCTCAGGCCGCTACAGCTTCCGCACCAAACCCACCATCACCCCGAAGATTTCGAGCTCGCCCTCGGGCCGGATCACCGGGTAGGCCTTGTTCTCGGGCTTCAGCACGAAACGGCCGTTTTCGAGATCGAGCCGTTTCAGCGTGAACTGGTTGTCGACGATGGCGACGACGATGTCGCCCTTCTGCGCCGCAGCGCGCTTTTCGACAACGACCAGGTCACCCTCGAAAATGCCGGCGTCCATCATCGAATCGCCCTTGACCCGCACGAGCACGGTCTGCGACGGACGCTCAATCAGGTAATCGTCGAGCGTGACGGCGTCGGCCTCGTCGTCGGCAATCGGTTCGGGGAGACCCGCGCGAACGAAGCCCGTGGCGAGCGCCCGCGCGAAGAACCGCTTGGTGGGCGCGAGGCGGCGATCGGGCGTCGATTCGAGATAGCCCGCGAGCTTGAGTCGCGCGACGAGCGCCGCGACGGATGACTTCGAGCGCAGGCCCAGCAATTCCCCGATCGACGAATACGACGGCAGCGCGCGATGGCGCGCGTAGTAGTCCTGCAGCGTGCCGAGATAGGAACGATCGTTCGACATGGCGCTAGAATACGAACGATCGTTCGGCCTTGTCAAGGCCGCCGATCGGATGCGCCGCTCCCATTGCCATGTTGCCTCTACCCGCCTTCGCGTTCGTCGACCTCGAGACGACGGGCACGCGCGCGAGCGCCGACCGGATCACCGAGATAGGCGTCGTCCGGGTCGACGACGATGGCCGCGACATACGCATCACCGAATGGGAGAGTCTCGTCGATCCCGAAGTGCCGATCCCGCCGACGATCCAGGCATTGACCGGCATCACGGACGCAATGGTGCGAAGCGCGCCGTCGTTTTCGACGATCGCACGCGACGTTCTGGAACTCCTCGCAGGCTGCGTCTTCGTCGCGCACAACGCGAGGTTCGACTACGGCTTTCTGAAGCACGCATTCGCACGACTGTCGCGATCGTTCTCCGCACGCGTGCTTTGCACGGTGCGCTTGTCGCGCCGACTCTTCCCGCAAGCCGAAGGCGGCCATGGCCTCGACGCGCTGATCGCGCGTCATGCTCTTCGCATCAGCAATCGCCATCGCGCGCTCGGCGACGCGCGCGCCATCTGGGCATTCGTCGAGCTGCTTTATCGCGAACACCCTGCGGACAGCATCGATGCGGCCATCAAGCGCATTCTGCGCATGCCGAGTCTTCCGCCGCAGCTTCCTCCCGATGCGATCGACGCGTTGCCCGATTCGCCCGGCGTTTACCTTTTCTACGGCGACAATGCGCTGCCGCTCTACATCGGCAAGAGCGTCAACCTGCGCGAGCGAGTCGCCGCGCATTTCTCGCAGGATTGGCGCAGCGAGACCGATCTGCGCATGTCGCGCGAGATTCGACGCATCGAGCACGAGCAAACCGCCGGCGAGCTCGGCGCGTTGTTGCGCGAAGCCGTGCTCGTCAAGGCGCGGCTGCCCGCGCACAATCGGGCGCTGCGACGAAAGGAGGAAGCGGGCGTCGCGCACATGGGTGACGGCGTCCCGCGATTCGTTTCAGCGAAGTGCATCGAATCGCGCGATGTCGCAGGCGCGTACGGGCCGTTCGCCTCGCGAGCATCGTTTCGCTCAGCGCTTCGCGCGATTGTTCGCGAGCATCGCCTCTGCGCGCGTCGCGTTGGCCTGGAGCGCGGCGCCAATGGACCGTGCTTCGCGCGTCAACTTGGACGTTGCAACGGCGCGTGCATCGGCGACGAGTCGGCGCACCAGCACGACGCCCGTCTCGCGGACGCGCTCGCGCCGCTCGCGATTCCGTCGTGGCCCGTGCAAGGCGTCGCGTACGTTCGCGAAGCGGCGAGCGACGGCGAGCGCATCGACGTGCACGTGTTTCGCGACTGGTGCTGGCTCGGTACGGCGTGCGACGAAGCGGAGCTGGCGGCGCTATGCGAGTGTCCGCCGAACGCGACGTTCGATCCTGACGTTACGCGCCTTTTGCTACGGCGCTATCGCGCCCGTACGCTCGATCTCCTGCCGCTCGCTCGCGAATAAGAGCTTGTCCGCCGATAAATCGCGTGTGCGAACCCTTCGGGAACGGGGAGGTTGGGCCGATTGCTGACGCATCACGTGATTTATTGGCGGACAAGCTCTTCGTCATCCCGCCGCCGCGTGCGCGGCGATGACATGCGCGACGCACGCAGTCAGGCGCTTCGCGTAGTCGATGTGCAGGAACTCGTTCGGCCCATGCGCATTCGAATGCGGGCCCAGCACGCCGGTAATCAGGAATTGCGCGTTGGGGAACCGCTTGCCGAGCATCGCCATGAACGGAATCGTGCCGCCCTCACCCATCGCCGCGGACGGCTTGCCGTAGAACGCCTTCGACGCTTCGTCGATCGCGCGCGAAAGCCAGGGCGCCGTCGCTGGCGCATTCCATCCGGTCGCGCCCTGCACGGGCTCGAAGCTTACGCGCGCGCCGCACGGCGGATCGGATTCGAGCAGGGATTTCATCGCCCGCGTCGCCTCGCCGCCGTCGATCGTCGGCGGAATCCGCAACGACAGCATCAGCGATGTCGACGGTCGCAGCACGTTGCCCGCGTCGGCGATCACGGGGAAGCCATCAGCGCCGATCGTCGATAATGCGGGTCGCCACGTGCGATTGAGAAGCGCCTCGCCGCCATCGGCCATCGGGTGCATGCCACTGCAAAACGGATACTTGCGAACCACCATATCACCGAGAATCGCGGCCGCCGCCGCGGCCTGCTCGATGCGTTCGTGCGGAATCTGCGCGTGAAACGCCGACGGAAGGATCCATCCGGTCGCGGAGTCCTCGAGGCGGTCGAGGAGCTTTCGCGCGATGCGAAACGACGACGGCACGATGCCGCTCGCGTCACCCGAATGCACGCCTTCGGTCAGCACGTCGACGCGAAGCGCGCCGGCCGCGAGGCCGCGAAGCGACGTCGTCATCCACAAGCGCTCGTAGTCGCCACAGCCCGAGTCGAGCCCGACGACAAGGTCGACTTCGCCAATGCGCGCCGCAAGCGCGTCCAGATACGCGGGCAGATCGTAGCTGCCGCTCTCCTCGCATGTTTCGATCAGGCCGACGCAGCGCGCATGCGGAACGCGCTGTGCGGTAAGCGCACGCAACGCGGAGAGCGCGGCGAAGATCGCGTAGCCATCATCGGCGGCGCCGCGGCCGTAGAGCTTGCCGGCGTCGATCAGCGGCGTCCACGGGCCTGCGTCGGCGCGCCATCCGATCATCTCCGGCTGCTTGTCGAGATGGCCATACAGGAGCACCGTGCGATCACGGGCGCCCGGCACCTCGAACAGCACAACGGGCGTGAGTCCCGGCAATCGCACGACCTCGACTGTCAAGCCGTCGATCGGCTGCGCCTTCGCCCATTGCTCGGCGAGCGTCACGACCCGCTCGATGTGCCCGTTCGCCTGCCACTTGCCGTCGAAATGCGGCGACTTCGCTGGGATGCGAACGTAATCGACGAGGCGCGGAACGATCTCGTCGTCCCATTGCCGATAGATGCGGTCAGTGGCGATCATATGCGGTGCTTCGCGTGATGGAGCGGACGGGAATGGCGAACAATAGCAGACCGTTTGCGCCGCGCCTTTCGCATGGCGAGACGCAGGGCAGCGCGAATGTCGATGCGCCGTCATCGAACGACGCAGTGTCTATTCCGTACGCCGGCCTGACGCCGGACCTGATTCTCGATGCACTCGATAGCGTCGGCATTCGCGGTGACGGCCGGCTGCTTTCGCTCAACAGCTACGAGAATCGCGTGTACCAGGTCTATCGAGACGACGAGCCGCCCGTGATCGTGAAGTTCTATCGGCCTGCGCGCTTTTCCGATGCGCAAATTCTCGAAGAGCATCGGTTCGTGCGCGAGCTTGCCGACAGCGAGGTCCCCGCCGTCGCACCGATGGCGTTCGTCGCGACCACGCTGCCTTCATTCGCGGGATTTCGCTTCGCCGCGTATCCGCGTTGCGGCGGACGCGCCCCGGCTCTGGAGCAGACGAACGTGCTGACGCAGCTCGGGCGTTACATCGCGCGCATTCATACCGTCGGCGCCGCGCGGGCGTTCGAGCATCGTCCAGCGCTTACGGTCGAGGCGTTCGGCGACGCGTCGCGCAGCTATTTGCTCGAACACGACTCCCTGCCCGCGGAGCTCCGCATACCATGGACGTCGATCGTCGATCTCGCGCTCGCGGCGATCCACCGCGCGTTTACCGCGGTGACTTTCACGTCGATTCGTCTCCATGGCGACTGCCATGGCGGCAATGTGCTGTGGACCGACGCAGGAGCGCATTTCGTCGACTTCGACGACGCGCGAATGGGACCGGCCGTGCAGGACTTGTGGATGCTGCTTGCCGGCGAGCGCGCGGCGATGGAGACGCAACTCGCCGCGGTGCTCGAAGGCTACGAATCGTTCGGCGACTTCGATCGGCGTGAGCTTGCGCTGATCGAGCCGCTACGCACGCTGCGGCTTCTTCACTACAGCGCGTGGATCGCGCGGCGCTGGGACGATCCGGCGTTTCCGGCCGCGTTTCCATGGTTCGGCACGAATCGCTACTGGCAGGATCGAATCCTCGAGCTTCGCGAGCAGGTCGCGCTGATGGACGAGCCGCCGCTTCGCGCGTAGCTACCGTGGGTGTCGGACAGCGGCCTACGCGGTTTTCAGTTCGTCCGGCTTGCTTGCGCGGCTTCCCCGCGAGAAGAATGTGAAGTCTTCCCAAAACGCCGCCCGGAGCACGATGGGGCTCGAACTCTATCGAAAGAAGCGCAATTTCAAAACGACGCCCGAGCCGGCCGGCCGCGTTCATGCGAAGCGCGGCACCGCCCGGATGTTCGTGATCCAGAAACACCAGGCGAGCCATCTTCATTACGACTTCCGCCTCGAGCTCAACGGCGTGCTGCTGAGTTGGGCGGTTCCCAAGGGCCCGTCGCTCGACCCGCACGATCGGCGGCTCGCGATGCACGTCGAGGATCATCCGATCGAGTACGGCGATTTCGAGGGCGTGATCCCTCCGAAGCAATACGGATCGGGAACCGTGCTCCTGTGGGATCGCGGCACGTGGATCCCGAAGGGCGATCCCGAGACCGCCTACGCGCAAGGCAAGCTCAAGTTCGAGCTCGACGGTGAAAAGCTCCACGGCGGCTGGACGCTCGTCAAAAGCAGCGGCGGCAAGTACGACCGCGAGAAGAGCTGGCTCCTGATCAAGGAGAACGACGAGTACGCGCGCTTCGGCGCCGATGCGCACATCGTCGATACCGAGCCCGATAGCGTTGCTTCGGGACGAAGCCTCGATGCGATCGCGGCCGATCCCGACCGCGTCTGGCACTCGAACAAATCGGTCGCCGAAAACATGCGCACCGGCCGGATCAAGCGAAATCCGGTTGCGCTCGCGCTCTCGAAGGTTGCCGGCGCACGGAAGGCCGCGCAACCGGAGACGATGGAAGCGGAGCTTGCGACGCTCGTCGAGCGCCCGCCCTCGGGCGACCAATGGCTGCACGAGATCAAGTACGACGGTTATCGCATGCTCGCGCGCGTCGCGGATGGGAAGTGTCGGATCGTCTCGCGCACCGGCAAGGATTGGACCGCCTCGTTCCCGACGATCGCTGACGCGACCGCACGATTGCCGATCGCCGCGGCGTGGATCGACGGCGAGATCGTCGTAATGGACGCGAAAGGACGCACGAGCTTCCAAGCGCTGCAGAACGTTCTCTCCGAAGGCGCTTCGGGAAAGCTCGTCTACTGCGTGTTCGATCTGCCGTACGTCAATGGTTACGACCTTCGCGATGTCCCGCTCGAAACGCGCAAGTCGCTGCTCGCGAAGATCGGAGCCAGCGGCGCGCTGATTCGCTACAGCGACCACGTCAAGGGCAACGGACCGGACTTCTTCGGCGAGGCGTGCAAGCTCTCGCTCGAAGGCATCGTGTCGAAGCGCGCCGATTCTCCCTATCGCGCAACGCGCGGACACGACTGGCAGAAAATCAAATGCGGCCTGCGCCAGGAGTTCGTGATCGGCGGCTACACCGACCCGCAGGGATCGCGCGCGGGTTTTGGCGCGCTGTTGCTCGGCGTCTACGAGGGACGCGCGCTCCGGTATTGCGGGAAGGTGGGCACCGGTTTCGGCGATGCGATGCTGAAAGCACTGGCGGCGCGGCTACATGATCTCGCCAGCGACAAGCCGCCGTTTGCCAATCCACCGATCGGCGCCGAGGGACGGCGCGCACATTGGGTACGCCCCGAGCTCGTCGGCGAGGTGTCATTCACGGAATGGACGCGCGACGGCACGCTTCGTCATCCGTCATTCGAGGGACTGCGCGAAGACAAGCCGGCGCGCGAGGTCGTACGTGAGGATGCGTCGCGGAGAGAAGGCGCGCGTGACGAAACAAGCGAGAAGCCGCAACGCGCGACGTCCCCAAAAACGACTCGCACCAGCGCGTCTAAACGGGCCACGAAAACGACGGGGAAGCATGGCGGCGACGCGCCGAACGAAGTCGCCGGGGTTGCGATCAGCAACGGCGCGAAACTCCTGTATCCCGAAGCGGGCATCACGAAGCTCGACGTCGCGCGCTACTACGAGGCGATCGGCGAACTGATCGTTCCGCAGATCGCCGAGCGTCCGCTGACGCTCGTGCGCTGCCCGAACGGCTGGGACAAGAAGTGCTTCTATCAGAAGCATGCCAAGGAGGGCGTATCGGAGTTCATCGACCGCATCGATATTCGCGACAGCGGCGGCGTCAAGCCATACATGATGGCGATGAGCGTGAGCGCGGTCGTCGCACTGTCACAAATGGGCGTGCTCGAATTGCATCCGTGGGGATCGCGCACTCCCGCGCTCGACAAGCCCGATCGATTGATCTTCGATTTCGACCCGGACGAGTCGCTCGCCTTCGACAAGCTTGTCGATGCGCTGACCGTGTTGCGAAAGCTCCTCGACACGCTCGGCCTCGAGGCGTTTCTCAAGACGACCGGCGGAAAGGGCCTGCACGCGGTCATTCCCATTGCGCCGACGCGCGGATGGGAAGACGTCAAGGAATTCTGTCGCGCTGTCGCCGAGCTTCTCGTGCGCACGTTCCCCGATCGCTATACCGCGACGGTGTCGAAATCGCGTCGAAGCGGATTGATCTACGTCGATTACCTGCGCAACGTCGAGGGCGCAACCGCCGTGGCCGCGTATTCGGTTCGCGCGAAGGCGCGCGCACCGGTCGCCATGCCGATCGACTGGGCGGGTCTCGGCAAGAAGGATGTGCGCTTCGATTGCTACAACCTGCGTAACGTCCCGGGCATCGTGGCGAGGCGCAAGCGCGACCCCTGGGAGCGCCTGCCGAAAGTGCGACAGGCATTGACCGACGAGATGCTGGCGAAAGTGGGCATCGCCGGCTCGACAAGGAGAAGATGAGATGGCAAGAGCGATCTGGAAAGGCATGATTACGTTCGGGCTCGTCAGCGTTCCCGTCGAGCTTTTCCCGGCCGCGCAGTCGCACACGCTGTCGTTCTCGATGCTCGACAAGCGCGATTTCAGCCCGGTCGGTTACAAGCGCTACAACAAGACGACCGGCAAGGAAGTGCCGTGGAACGACATCGTCAAGGGTTACGAGTACGAAAAGGATCAGTACGTCGTGATGAGTGACGAGGATTTCCGGCGCGCGAACGTCCAGCAGGCGCGCGCCGTCGAGATCGCGACGTTCGTCGATGCGAACAGCATTCCGCCGCAGTACTTCGAGGCGCCCTACTACCTCGTGCCGGGCGAGCGCGGGCAGAAGGTGTACGCACTGCTCCGCGAGACGATGCGCAGCACGAACAAGGTGGGCGTCGGCCAGGTCGTGATCCGTACGACCCATCATCTGGCCGCGGTGCTTCCCGTCGACGACGCGCTGATGATGATCACGCTGCGCTACGCGAACGAGCTTCGTGCAGCGAAGGAGTTCGATTTTCCGCCGATGTCGCTCAAGAGCGCGGGCGTCACGCCGAAGGAGCTCGACCTCGCGCAGAAGCTCATCAACGACATGTCGGGCGCATGGAACCCCAAGGAATTCGAAGACACGTACAACGAAGACCTCATGCAGCGTATCGAGGAGAAGATCAAGCATGGAGAGACGCACGAGCTCACCAAGCCCGAGGCCGAGCCGAAGGAGCGTTCCGCGCAGGTGATCGACCTGATGGATCTTCTGAAGCGAAGCATCGACAACACTGGCGGGCGTGGAGCGCCGCGACGCGCGAAGCACGCTGCATCGGCTGCCAACGAAGACGAAGAAGCACCGGTCGGGCGCGCCGCGGCGCGAGCCCACAAATCCTCGGCCGCACGCAAGTCGACGAGCGCAAAAAAACCGGCGGCGCGGCGCAAGCGCGCCTGATGCGCGCGATGATGGAAGCGTGATGGCCGACCAGAAGTGGCCGGAAACCTTATGGATCGTGCGTCACGGACAAAGCGCCGGCAACGTCGCGCGCGAGGCAGCCGAGGCCGGATCGCGGCACTGGATCGAGATCGCGACTCGCGACATGGACACGCCACTGTCCGAGTTGGGTGAGCGCCAGGCACGCGCGCTCGGACGGTGGTTCGGCGAGTTGCGGGACGATTGCAAACCAAACGTTGTGCTGTGCTCGCCGTACGTGCGCGCCGTGCAGACGTCGCGTCTGTTGCTCGAGGCGACCGGTATCGACATCGATGATCTGACGTTCCAGCGCGACGAGCGGCTTCGCGAAAAGGAGTTCGGCGTCCTCGATCGCCTGACCAAGGTTGGCATCCGCCAGAAGTATCCCGAGCTCGCTGCGCAGCGCCGGCATGTCGGCAAGTTCTACTTCCGGCCGCCCGGCGGCGAAAGCTGGTGCGACGTGCTGCTTCGGCTCCGCAGCGTGCTCGACACGATGACGCGCGAATACCGCCGCATGCGCATGCTGATCGTCGCGCACCAGGTGATCGTCAACTGCCTGCGCTATCTGCTCGAGCGAATGAACGAGGAAGAGATCCTGGAGATCGATCGCGCGGCCGACATTCCGAACTGCTCGGTCACTTCCTATGAATTCGACCCGAAGGCAGGACGTGCCGGCAAGCTCGTGCTGCGGCTCGTCAACTTCGTCGCGCCACTCGAAGAGGCGGGCGAGACCGTGACGGCCGCACCCGACATGCCGGCGGCGCCGAAATCCTAGCGCCCGGTGGCGCACATCGCTGTTGTCGGCGTTGCCGACTGTGTAATTGAAGGCTGCCCGCGTTTCTATTCGGATAGCAAATCCGGTTCGAGACCCGGCGGCGGCCACGGTATTCGCGCTCGGCACGTGGGGCACTGAACGAAGTGGCCGTCGTCATCGGTCCACACGTTCGGCTCGCCAAAATTGTGAAGACCGAACCGCTTGCGGATCACCGTCCCGCAGCCGGGCGTTGGACAAATCATGTCGGCTTGCATGATGCGCCACACGACATCGTTGGGATGCAGAAATGATCGCGTGCGCCGCAGGTCTGCCGTAAGCGTTGCACGACCGATATTCGCGTCGGATTCGGCGTTCGGTCTCGCCGCGTTCGGCCGATCGCGTGTAGTCCTTGTTGATCGGCGTTTTCCTACGCGCGACTACCTGAATGCGGGCACACTGTCTTCACGAGCGAATGGTTTCTGGCTCGTAGGCGCTGCCGCACGCGTCAATCCGCAGGGCTCCGATACCTCATTCGGCACACGCCGCTTATCGTGGGTCGAGTCACTTGACGCTGGGAGCTACCATGCCTGACAACCCGAACATTCGCGGCGATGGCGACCGCCAACGCATCAACGTCGACCAGCCATACGAAGTCAAGTACTGGAGCGAGTAATTGGGAGTCTCGCCTGACGAGTTGCGACGAGCTGTCAACGACGTTGGTCCGATGGCCGGCGCCGTGGAGCGGCATCTTCGCGGACGTAACGCAAACGGCCGCATGGCGCCTTTGAAGCGCGCGTACCTGGCTTCCGATCCCCCGGTGTCCACCGGGAATTTTTTTGCGAGAGCCTTGCGGAACTGCGATCAGTAGCAGCTTACGATGGCTCCCATCGTGCGGCACATCACTGGACCACGAACAGGCGGGGACTGCGGCACGATCGACGGTCCGACCATACTTGGCAAGGCGGGCGACGTCGGGCTTGCATCCGATCGTTGTCGATCGTTGCGAGCGACCCGCGCGACACAGTCTCGCATCGCGTCGGATCCGGATTTAACGCCCGCCGCATTGCAAAGCGCTGTCGCACGTTTCGCCGACTCGTCGTCGTGCTGCAGCGAGGCGCAGGCTGCGAGGAGAGGCAGCAGCACGATTGCAATCGAATTGCTCCTGCGCCGAAAGCTCTTTGGCGACTGGTCCTCGCCAAAAACCGGACGCTCAACGCTCGGGATACCGGCCATTTCGACCTCCGTCGATTGACGAGTGGCGTCGACCAAGAGTCAGCCCGCCACGCCGGGTTCATCGTAGCAACCGCGAAGGCAGGCGGCAAATCCTGCGTCTTGCGAGAACGAGCCCGGATCGACTTGCGCGGTTTTCGCGGAAAATGGGGCCAGGCTCGATTTTCGGTCGCGTTTTTCGATAAATCGCGATAATTCGAGCCTGGCCCCTTTTGTCCTGCGCATTGCTGTCATTGCCGTCTCGAAATATTCGCAACTTTCTGAAAGTAGTGATCACTTCGTGAAAGCGCCAGACGCGTGCGCGGACTAGCACGCCGACACAGAAGTTGCGCCCATGCCGAGACGCGCATCTGCGCGGCGAGTGCGCGAAGGAACCGCTGCCATGGCCCTGCTATGGCGAGGATGAGCGACAAAGCAATCGGCGACGCGGGCCGCGTCGACCATAGCGAAACTTGTGTGTCTGCGTACTACATATGGCAGGACCGACGCGCAATGCTCCGGCTTTGATGCGCGGTTTCGGTCTTACGGAGTCGAGCCGCAACCGGATGCCGGCCAACGCTACCAGGTCACGAGCCCCTCGAGACACGAGATCGGAATCTCGACCCGCACGTCTCGCACGTATCGGCCGTTCTTGTCGTTCTCGAAACCATTCATCCATACTCGCTTTGGCGTGGCGCGATAGATGCGCTGCACGCCCGCGTCGAGTCGCGCCGTCTCGGGGCCGACTTCCTTGCCAATGCGACGCGCCAGGTTCGTCTTGGCGTCGTCGATCTCCTCGGGAAGTACCAGTCCGACTGCAGCAGCTTCGACGTAAACGCCCTCGCCCTGCCCTGCGGGGACGGTCGAATCGTAGATCGCGAGGAATGCTTTCCCGTTCTGGTCGATGTTGCGCGAATGCTGAGCCAGCGGGGACGACGTCCAGTAAAAGTTCGCGCGGTCGTCGTACGCGCAATACACCGGGCTGTTCCAGGGTTCGCCTTCGGAAGATGCTGTCGCGACCGTAACGTAGATTAGCCTCCGAACGATCTCCTGGGCTCGCCGCTGATGGTGTTCGCTCATTTTGCCTCCGGACGCATTCGACTCCGCCGACCGCAACTCCAGCCCGAATATTTCACCAGGAAACCGAATAACGAAGTCGGCGCAATCATGTTCTCCCTCGTCAAATGGGTGCTTGACATCCACTGATGAAGAGGATTGCGCCGATGCCAAATTGTACCGAGGAAAGAGATCTGTTTGGGGCCGATGGACGACGCCGCGCCGAAGTCGGATTCGATGGTAGCGAGGTCACGTCGCATGCCGGCGGATGCACCCCACATACCGGAAGGCGGCTCCGTAACGTCGGGGGCGCCGACGTGCAACCCGGTGCCTGACCAGGAGCCCAAAGTGTTGAAAGTGCCGGGATGCTGAGCAATGCCTGAACGCTCGCCGACGGCGTCGACCTGTTTTCTACGGTTGGCAGCGTCCGGGCAACAGCCAAGTCGCGAAGCGCACGCTGAATCGAATCAGTGCACGCCGACACACCTATAGGCGTTTTACCGACAGCACAAGGTTTGCGTCTGCAGTAACTTGCGCGTGCCGGGATCTCGCGTGGGGAGCGGTCATGTTCTCGAATAGAACGACAACACGTAGCACGCAAGAAATCGCTAGGGATTTTGGTGCGCTCGTCGAGAAAGGCAAAGCTTTGCTCGGAGAGCTAGCGGAAAATCGTCCAGTAGCCGCTAATCTTCGCGCCGTAATGGACGAGGTGAGCGAAAAGTTCATAGAATTTCAGTCGTCCGCTTCCAAAGCCGCACAACAGGGCGCTAAGGAGGGTGCAAAGTACGCGCGTCAAGCGGACCGTTATGTGCGCGATAACCCATGGTCTACGGTGGCCGCAGGCGTCATCTTGGGCGTGTTAGCCACGCTCCTATGGAGACAACGCGACTGACCTTGTCGCCGAAAATGGCAGGATCGCAGGTTCGAGGCCCCCGTCATCACGATACCGTGGGGAAAAACAATCAAGGGGAAATGATGTGAATAGAATCATTTACATTGTGGGGCTGGTCGTTATCGTAATTGCGATCTTGTCATTCTTCGGTTTAAGGTGACGCCGCTTCGCTCGCTGGAATATGACGCAAGGAGACGAACAATGGCAGAAGTGCCGCGCAATTCGCCGGTGGCTATTCACGATACGGTGAATAGTGTTGCAGACCGCGCCAACACCGCGACGCAGTGGGGGCCCGCAGTAGCAGAATAAGCACGAACTGCGACTGACCGCATCGCTAATAAAGCCACTGATGCCATCACTTCAGTGAAGGCTTCGAACCCTCCATTTCGTCTATCCTATCCAAAGCCCCTTGGAAGACGAAATTAGAGGGGAAGCTCAAGGATCACCGTGCCAACGACATGTGCCTCGCCGTGTCCTACCGGCGGACGCAGAGTATTACGATTCCGAACAAGGATGGCGTTGCAGTATCGGCTTCGTACAGGACATCAATAGTTGTATGGCCGATGACAGGAAACTCTCACCGCCCTCATTGAACGACGATGGATGCGCCCGTGGCCTCCGTTGGGTCACCGACGGTTGCTATCCCTCCGATATACCCGAGCACGCGCTTGAGAGCTACACGGACGGATGGAATTGCGTAGCGGCGGTATGTAAAGAAAGATGATCGATGCGTGCCTCAATGGCACCCGGCCAAGGCTCGCGCCTCAGTACTTTAGCGCGCACATCGATGTAACGAGCTGGCACGCCTACGCGTTGCTCGTGACGCCGCATACGCCCGCAATAGCGAACTGATTTATGGAGAAGCGACCATAGAAGTTACCGGCCCGGTCGACGACGACGGGCGCGTCGATCGCAAACTGATTGTATGCCGAATAAAGAGAGAAGCGGCTCGCGTACTGCCCAAAAGAATTCCACTTGCCAAAGTCGTTTGCGAAGCCATATGGCGACACCGAATTGATAACCGATATCGGCGAGACTGCCGAGCAGTTCAAGCATCCCAGGAACTCCGCATGGTCGGAGCCACCACCGAAAAGCAATAGTTCGGCGCTTTGCGCCATGCAGAGCGATGGGAACGCAGCGACGACAATCATGCACAGATAAACTTAGACCATTTGCAATTGTGCTCATGGTCGTCTACCTAACGCTATTGCCAATTCGATACAGGTATCCCATCGACCGCATGCAAGCGGAAAACGCGCTCGATCTCTTGAACATGTTGATGTCGATCTGCTGTGGCGGCGTATAGCTTCCGGGAGTCGTCATGCAGCTCACCTGATTGCCGTACGCCGTGCAGTTCGTCATTGCCGGTGCCTGATAGCCGTTCCCGAGGTTTGTCATTGCCACCGGATACATGCTCAGCGATTGCTGCTCACATTGGAGTCGATCGCGATAGAACTCCGCGGCCGTCGTATTAGGCTTCGTCCAGCCCATTGCGCAGCCTCCAAGAAGCAGCACGGCGACTGCCGCTTGACATGCGCCACGATATTTCGCATGGATTAGCTCTCCCTTTGGCGCGCGAATGGACCCCCCGCTGCGAGCGTGGAACTCGCCGGCAAGCTCGGTCAAGCAATGGATGACCGGCGGCCGGTCTGACAGAGCGATGATGTGTCACCCATGGCACGCTCCGAAGGAGGGTTCGGATTCGTCCTCGGGCAGGATGCTACGGCGCCCGCGCGTAGCTGGAACGTCAGCGAACTCCTATGCGTAAATCATCGGGACACCAATGGCCGGGTCCGTCGACAGCCACTACGATCGCCATGCGTCGTAATCGTCCTGGCGCGCCACCCGGCGCTTTCTGGAGGAGCCATGGCCAAGCTGACTACACGGGCAAGGAAGAAGATCCCCGCGTCGAAATTCGCCCTGCCCGGGGGGCGCTATCCCGTGGAGGACAAGGCTCACGCACGAGACGCCAAGGCACGCGCGTCGCAGCAGGCTAATGCGGGCAATCTTAGCGCCGCCGACAAGGCGAAAGTCGATCGCAAGGCTGACGCGGTTCTCAAAAAGAAGTAGGACCGCCCAACGGCACGTTCACCCGGGACTGCCGCAGTCTCCGGCGGGAGGCTTTTTTCTTTCGGTCACCGCAGCAACTGTACGCGGCGCCCGCGTCTTTCCGCCTGACGGTAATCGCGATGTTGCGTTATTGCACAAGCCCTTGAAGCTCGTGCTGAATCACGGCCAGGTTCATACGCCTGTCACATTGGCCTGCGACACTGCGTAATCATGGGGTGGACGCGCGGAAAAGCGTCCGATACCGCCAGCATCGGCCAGATCGGCAATTGCGCCGTCATAACCCCGCCCGATACATCACGTCTGACTTTCACTCCCTCCTCCGGGGCCGTCGCCGATCGCACACCTGGCCCGCGCAAGTACCGCCCGACGCGGCCTGATAACGCCGAGCTGAGCATACGCATCGGCGACCGCCGGGGATCAGTCTGGCCGAGCGCTCGTCGTCGTGTTTTCTCGTGTTTTCTCGCTCGCTATGTCGTCTGTTTGCGCCAAAGCTTGCCGGGTCGTTGGGCTACGATCACTGGAATTTATAGTATTGCTCATTCAGGTACAGCTCCACGTTCGCCCGATCGGCATCGGTCAGGTTCACGTGCGCGCCCGCGCTGCATCCCGTCAACTGCTTGTTGAGCGCCGCGAGCGACTTGATCTTGTGGTCGGGCCGCGTGTGAACGCTGGCGTTGTGGCATTGCACGCAATTGGCTTCGTAGAGCTTCTTGCCGGCGGCGCTGTCGGCGCCGTGCGCCAGGGGTGCCAACATGGCGATCGGCAACAGGATAGGCAGTGCGCGTTTCATGATGACCTCGCGGTTCGAAGTGGTGGCGGTCACTAACGCGTTCGACATTAACAGATTGTGTTCACGGTGCCGGAGCGCCCTGTGCGCGTGGCCATGTCGAGCGCCTATTGCATTTGGCGAGACAAGCCTATAGAACTTGATCGCGCGGACCTTGCGCAGCAGGCGAAGGCGAAGTCGATGGAGGGGCGGTCTTGCCAAAGACGGGTGTATCGATCCCGGACGGCCTCGTAGAACGCGCTACAAGCGATTCGTTTTCGCACGGAAGGGTTCGGGTACGTCCGAAATAGGCTCGCAGCGGCCATCGCTCGCGCGGTCAGGCCACGAGTTGCTGTTGCGGCGAACTGAAGTACAGGTCATCCGGGGTGTGCCCGTCAAGCGCGGTGTGCCGTCGGCGGCGATTGTAGAACTCGAGATCGTGGCGAGCTTCGCCCGCGCCTCGGGCACGGTGTCGTAGGCATGCAGGTAAACGTGCTCGTACTTGACCGTCTTCCACAGCCGCTCGACGAAGACGTTGTCGCGCCAGCAGCCGTTGCCGTCTAATCGCGATGGCATGGCGTTGCAGTACGCCGATGAAGTCACCACTGGTGAATTGGCCTTGGCGTCCCCAACCGGATTCGAACCGGTGTTACCGCCTTGAAACTGCGACAAATTGGACACATGCGACCGCCGATAGACAGATTAACGCCTTGATCCCCTTGCTTTTCACTCTAGCAGCGCGACGAGGACGAACTGACAGTCGAGCAGCGTGACGAGGCGAAGCGAGCACGGCGTGCGACTGCTAACCGCATCCTGGCCGTCTTGCGCGCGATCATAAATAAGGCATTCGAGGACGGCAAGGCGCGCGACGATTCGCCATGGCGACGCGTCAAGCCGTTCAACGTCCCAGCGATACGCTGATTTGTCGTTTCGTAACCTATAGGTTACAATGACAACCTATCGCATCGAGCACTTCAGGACGCCAAAGGGAGCGGACCCATTCGGAGCGTGGTTCGATGCGCTGCGCGACCCCTCGACCCGACAGCGAGTTGCCACCCGCGTGGACCGTCTCGCGCTGGGCCTGTTCGGTGACACTAAGATGCTGCGCGAGGGAGTGCGCGAATTGCGGATCGATATCGGGCCTGGCTACCGCATCTACTACGCGATGGCGGCTCGAACCGTCGTGCTGCTTCTATGCGCGGGCAGTAAGCGGACCCAGAGTGACGACATTGCGCGCGCCGTTGAGTATTGGCGCACTTTTCAAGGACTAGACTGATGAAACGAACCGTTGACCACGACAAATTCATGCGCGAGCGGCTGGCCGATGCTGACTTTGCTGCCGGCTATTTGCGTGCTGCTCTTGAAGATGGCGAGCCCGGTGTCCTCCTGCTTGCGCTTCGTCGCGTAGTGGAGGCGCGTGGGGGCATGACGAAGCTCGCGCGGCAAACCGGGCTTACGCGAGAGGCGCTGTATCGGACTCTCAGCAAGGGCGGCAATCCTCGCCTATCCAGTTTGCGGGCGATTCTCGCGGCTAGCGGGCTCCATCTGTCGATCAAGCCACTCGTCGCCGGCCAAAAGAAGCGACGGCCGACCGCGAGCAACGCCCGCAAGACAACGAAACCGGCCCGGCGGTCTATCCGGGCAAGCGGCGAACCGGAGCGAATTTCAACGAATTGTTAACCCGCAGCGCTCCCACTTAAGAAACCCGAAAAACTGTCCAACTGCGTGGGGCCACCTCTTACAATAGTACGCCGTCGGAACCAGTCGCTCGCGATTCTCGATGATCGGCAGGATCGGCGAATCGCCGTCGTGGCAGAGGCAGGCAGCCCGGCGAGAGCTCGACGGCGAGAGTCTGCGCGAGCGGCCGCTCTCGGAACGGCGAAACGTTTTGCAGTGGTACGTAGCGCCCGCACCCGGCCTGCAACTTGATTCAGCACGTCGAGACGCACGGCGAAGCGCTATTTCGCGTCATCGCCGAGCACGACCAGGAGGGCATCGTCGCCATGCGTATTGGTGCGCCCTACCCTCGCCGGGCGACAGCCGACGTGGGTCAAGATCAAGAACCGCGACTATTCACGCCGTGGCGCGCTAGAGCGGCAGGGTTTGCGACAGCCAGCGACGTGATGCCTCGTCTCCCCCTTTACCCCTTCCGTTACCGCAGCGAGGTCACCGGCAAGTGGGTGAAAGCGCGCTACATCGCCGAGATGCATGAGATCGAGCGCGAGCATGCACCGGGAGATTGGGAGATCATTGGGCCGCCCGAGGTCCGCGACGTCGATCCTGATGCAGCGTATTTCAGCCCGTGGCGCGCGGTGCCGGATAAGGCGCCGGTGAAGGAACCGCCGCGGCCGAAGAAGCCGCCGGAGAAGGACCCGCCCTCGAAAGAACCGCCGGTCAAGGAGCCGACGGACATCGCGAATGCTCTGATCGAGCAACCGCCCGCGATGGATGCCATCGAGCGGTTTCTCGTCGCGCTGTTCCTACGGCGTTACGTCACGTACTGTGCGCGGCGCCGACGGTTCGCGCAGATGCAGGGAGCGGCAAGGCTGCTTCGCCAAGTTGCCAGCACCGCCCACTGAACCGCCTCGACGTATTGACCGCCCACGGTCGAGTTTCAACGCGCGCGCTTGTCATTCCGCATGGACGCTTTTAGACCGGACAGCAAGTCGATGAGATCAGACACCGAATCAAAACAAGGAGTATTCGCAGCGCAGCGCCGTTGAGTGGCAAGAACGGTAAGGTGCGTTACGACCGGGCCTTCATGAGGCGCGTGACTCGTCGCCCTTCTGCTCCGCTCGGATCGG